>NZ_JBNCKO010000020.1:0-126932 GCF_049841595.1 Micromonospora sp. DT228 | reverse complement strand
GAATTCGCCGGCCGCAACGACCACCAAGTCAAAATCGGCGGCTACCGCATCGAACTCGGCGACATCGAACACGCCCTGGTGGGTCACCCCGACGTGGATGCCGCCGTGGCGATCGCCACCGGCGACCGCCACCACCGCCGCCTCGCCGCGTACATCGTCGCCGGCCCGGAGCACGTCGGCGATCCGGACCTCGTCGACGCGGTGCGCGCGCATGCCGCGACCCTGCTGCCGCCGTACATGATTCCCAGCACCATCACCGTCCTGGACGCCCTGCCGCTCAGCGCGAACGGCAAGGTCGACCGCAACAACCTGCCCGAACCCGGGGTGGTCGCGGTCGAGCGGGAACGGGGCGAGCTGACACCGCTGGCGGTACGGCTGTGCCAGATCGCGGCGCACGCCATCGGCGTCGACGAGGTCGACCCGTGGGCGAACTTCTTCCAGCTCGGCGGCGACTCGATCATCGGCGTCCGGATCATCACGCAGGTCAACGACCAGGGCATCGACCTGCGGCTCCAGGACCTCTTCGAGGCGCAGTCCATCGTGGACCTGTCCGAGCGGCTGGAGGCGCGCGGCGCCGTGGCGGCGGCTCCGGGCGGCGACGTCGCGGCGACACGCGTGACGCCGTTCCAGCGGCGCCTGCTCGCGGTGGCCGCGCCCGGCCTGCCGGCCGGCGCCCACCGGGTCGACCTCCACGTCGAGGCGGATCTGTGCCTCGACGCCGCCCGTGAGGCGGTCCGCCAGATCATCGGCCGGCACCCGACACTGCGTACCCGCTTCGCGGCGAGCGGCGACGACGGCTGGTGCCAGGCGGCCGTGCCGGCCGACGAGGTATCCGCCCACCTGCCGGTCATCGAGCTCGGCACGTTGCCGGCCGAGGTACGGGCCGAGGCGGTCGCCCAGATGGTCACCGAGATGCGCGAGGAGCTCGACGTCGAGCGCGGCACGGTCTTCACCGCCGCGCTGTTCGACCTCGGCCCCGACGGCCGGGTGCTCACCCTGCTCGCCTCGGAGCTGGTCGTCGACGCGGGCTCGTGGGAGGTCGTGGTCTCCGAGTTCCTGAGCATCACCCAGCAGCTACGCAACGGTGACAGCGTCGTGCTGGCACCGCCCACCGACCCGTTCACCAGGTGGGCCGAGCAGTCCCCGCAGGCGGCCGGCGCCGCGGTCGTGGCCCCGGCCCCGGAGGGGACCCCGCACCAGGCCGTCAGCCAGCTCACCGCCGACGAGACCGAGCGGCTCACCGACGCGACCCGGCGCGGCTACCGGTTGAGCCTGACCGAGACCGCCCTGGCGGCACTCACCCTGGCCACCCGGCGTACCGGCCTGGACGGCCCGCTGCTGGTGGTCAGCGACCGGCGCGACGACGGCACTGTGGACGCCTCCCGCACGGTGGGCGCGATCCTGTCCGTCGCCGAGGTCCCCGGCGCGCTGGGCACCGACGACCTGGCCGCGTTGCTGCCGGCGGTCAAGGAGTGGAATCGCTCCGCCGCCGACGGCGCGTACGGGCCGGCCCGGGTCGCCCTGCACGTGCTGGAACGTTTCGGCGAGCGGTCCCGGTTGGCCCGGCTGCTGCCACCGGGCAACCCGGCGCCCTGGCCCCGCTGGGAGCGGGACAGCCTCGGCGCGGCCGTGCGGCTCACCGTCGTCGACTACGCGGGCGCTCTGCACATCCACTGGAACAGCACCGACCCGGCGGTCGACCTGCCGAGCCTGGCGGACGCCTTCGAGACCGCCCTGCGCGACATCGCCGCGCACAGCCGCGACCTCGGGTCGGGCCAGGTGTCGGCGGGCGACTTCCCGCTGGCCGACCTCGGCACCGACGACCTGGCCGCGGTGCTCAACGACATGGAGGAGGAGCTGTGACGACCACCGAGACGATCGCCCGCCCGGTCACCGCGTTGTCCGAGCGGCACACCGCCTGGCGGGACGCGGTACGCGACTTCGCCGAGACCGAGGTGCGCCCCCTGGTCGGTGAGATGGACGCCGCGTCGGCCCTCGACCCGACGCTGCTGAAGAAGCTGGTGCCGGCCGGCCTGATGGGCATCGAGATCCCCCGTGCGTACGGCGGCGCCGGTCAGGACCTGCTCGCGGTGCTCATCGCGATCGAGGAACTGGCCGCCGTCGACCCGGCCGTCGCCGTCTTCGTCGACGTGCAGAACGCGCTGGTGGCCAGCGCGGTGCTGCGCCACGGCACCGGTGACCAGAAGCGCCGGTACCTGCCCCGGCTGGCGACCGGCCTGGCCGGCGCGTACGCGATCTCCGAGGAGCAGGCCGGCAGCGACGCCTTCGCGCTCACCACTCGCGCCGAGGCCAACGGCCAGGGGTACCTCCTGCACGGGCGCAAGTGCTGGACGACAAGCGCCGCCGAGGCCGGCTTGTTCCTGGTGTTCGCGCGGGTCGACGGCGCGTCCGGCGGGCTTACCGCGTTCCTGGTGGACCGCGACTCGCCGGGGCTGAGCGTCGGCCCGCCCAAGGCCAAGCTCGGCATCCGGGCCAGCTCCACCTGCGACGTGCGACTCGACGGGGTGCCGGTGGGCCGGGAGAACGTGCTGGGCCGGGTGGGCGCCGCCGACCTGCTGGCGATGGAGACGCTGAATGTCGGCAAGCTGGGCATCGCGGCGCAGCTCGTCGGTCTGGCCCGGGGGGCCCTGCACGAGGCGCTCGCCTACGCGCAGCGGCGCGAGCAGTTCGGCGAGGCGATCGTGGCGTACCAGGGGGTGCTGTTCCCCCTCGCCCGGCTCGCCGCGGAGCTGGAGGCGGCCCGGGTCCTGCTCTACGACGCGGTGCGGGTGCTGCACCACGGCACGCCCACCGACCGGTTGCGGGTCAGCGCGATGGCCAAGTACCTGGCGTCGGAGGTGGCCGAGCGCGCCGCCTCGCAGGCGGTGGAGACGTTGGGCGGCAACGGGTTCACCACCGCCCACCCGGTGGAGAAGCTGTACCGGGACGCCAAGGTCGGCAAGATCTACGAGGGCACGTCGAACATCCAGTTCCGGACCATCGGCGCGATCCTGGTCGGTGCGGGCGGTGAGCGGCCGTGGTGAACGCGCTGACGCTCTACTGCCTCCCGTACGCCGGGGGTTCGGCCCGGGTGTTCGCCGACTGGGCCGACAGCCTGCCGCCCGGCGTCACGCTCGACGCGCTCGAACTGCCCGGTCGCGGACTGCGTTTCCACGAGGATCCGGTGGACCGGCTGGAGCCCCTGGTCGCCGAACTGCTGGGCGCGGTGCTGTCCCGGCCCGGGCAGCGCTTCGCGGTGCTCGGCTACAGCTACGGATCGCTGCTCGCCTTCGAGCTGTGCCGGCGGCTGGAGCACTACTACGGGCTGGTCGCCGAGCACCTGTTCGTGGCGGCGATGCGGGCTCCCGGCGTACCCCGGGTCGAACCGCCCGTGTCGGCGCTGCCCGACGACCTGTTCCGCGAACACATCCGTTCCCTCGGCGGTACGCCGCCGGAGGTGCTGGAACACGACGCGCTGATGGAGATCCTGCTGCCGGTGCTGCGGGCCGACTTCACGGTGGTGGACGACTACTCGTACCACGGACTGCCGGTGAGCTGCCCGGTCACGGCGTTCGGCGGGTTCGGCGACGTCGGGGTCGACCCCGACGCGCTCACCGCCTGGACGGGCTGCACCACCGGCCCGTTCGCCCTTGAGATGTTCCCCGGCGACCACTTCTTCCTGCGTACCGCGCGGGACGAGCTGTTGTCGCGCCTGGCCGGCGCGCTAGCCCCGATCGCCGGCCCGACACCGCTACGGAGGCGGGCATGAGCCGTACCAATCTGGACGACGTCTACGAGCTGACCCCGATGCAGCAGGGCATGCTCTACCACCACCTGTACGCGCCGAACGAGGGCTTCTACGTCGAGCAGACCGTGCTCTCCCTCACCGGCAGCCCGGACCAGGAGGCGTTCTGGCGGGCCTGGCAGCTGGTGGTGGACCGCCACCCGGCGCTGCGGACCGCGTTCCGCTGGGACGGCATCGCCAAGCCGGTGCAGGCCGTGCACGCCCGGGCGGCGCTGCCCCGGGAAACCCACGACTGGCGGACCCTGTCGGCCGCCGAGCAGCGTCGTCTCCTCGAGGAGCTGCTGCGCGACGAGCGCCGGCGCGGCTTCGACCTGGAGACCCCACCGATCATGCGGGTCGGGCTGTGCCTGCTGGCCGACGACCGCTTCCAGATCGCGCTGCGCCTGTCGCACCTGGTGGTGGACGGCTGGTCGATCGGCCTGATGATGTCCGACTTCACCGCTGCCTACAAGGCGTACGTCCGCGGCCGGGAGCCGGTGCTGCTGGCGCCGGGCCGTTTCCGCGACTACGTGGCCTGGTGGAAGCGGCAGGATCTGGAGGCGGTGGGGCCGTTCTGGCGCCGCTACCTGGCCGGCTACCAGCCCGCGCCGCTGCGCCTCGACGGGGGCGCGGCCCCGGCCGACGGCCCCGCCTTCGACTGGGTCGACAGGTCCCTCGGTGACCTCGCCGACGAGCTGCGCGGATACTCGCAGCGGCACCGGCTCTCGCTGCACACGCTCGTGCAGGGGGCGTGGACGCTGGTGCTGGGGCGGGCCACCGGCAGCACCGACGTGGCCGTCGGCACCACCTTCGCCCACCGCCCCGCTGACCTGCCCGGCGCGGAGTCGGTGGTCGGCTGCCTGGTCGGGACCGTGCCGGTACGCAGCACGCTGGGCCCGGAACGCCAGGTGGTGCCCTGGCTGCGGGCCATCCAGGACGACATCATCGCGGTCCGGGACAACGCCGCCACCGGGTTGGCCGACATCCAGCGGTGGAGCAGCGCACCGGCCGGCACCGAGCTCTTCGACAGCATCGTCGGCTTCCAGAACATGCCGCTGCCGCCGTTCACGCTCGGCGAGGAGGGGTTGGGCCTGGAGGGCTTCCAACTGCACACCCGCCCGCACACGCCGCTGGTGCTGATGGTGCTTCCGGGCGACGACCTGCCGCTGCACCTCATCCACGACCGTCGGCGCGTCGACCCGGTCTGGGCACGGGCACTTGTCGCGGGCGTGCACGACGTGCTCGCGGCGATCGTGCGGGACGAACCGGCGCGCCTGGGCGACATCCCGGAGGCGGCCGCCCCGGCGCGGCCGTCCACCGACCGGGCGGCGGACCCGACCCCCGCGCCGGTCACCCCCGCGCCGGCCGCCGGGACGGAGACCGAGGCGGCGTTGAGCGCCCTCTTCGCCGACCTGCTCCAGCTGGAGCACGTCGGCCGCGACGACAACCTCGTCGAACTGGGCCTGCACTCGCTGCTCGGCACCCGCGCGGCCAACCGGATCCACGACGAGTGGCGGACCCTGCTGCCGTTGCAGGCGTTGTTCGCCGGGCCGACCGTGGCCCGCCTGGCGGCCCTGATCGAGGCCGGCGGCGTCTCCGACGACCGCGCCCGCGACCCCCGTGGCCACGTCGACGTGCTCCGGGAGGCGGTGCTCGACGAGGACATCACCGGCCGGGAGCCGGTGCGGTGGGCGGCCGAGCCGCGGCGGGTGCTGCTCACCGGCGCCACCGGCTACCTGGGCAGCGCCCTGCTGGAACGGCTGCTGCGCGACACGTCCGCGACGGTGGTGTGCCTGGTCCGTTCGCTGGACCCGGCCGACGGCCGCCGCCGGGTACGGGAGGCGCTGGCCGCCGCCGGTCGCTGGCACGACGCGTTCGACGCCCGGATCGAGGTGCTGCCCGGAAACCTGTCGCAGCCGCGCCTGGGCCTCGCCCCGGACACGTTCGGGGCGCTGGCCGACGACCTCGACGAGATCTACCACCTGGGCGCGGTGGTCAACATCCTCCCGCCCTACCGGCGGGTCCGGCCGACGAACGTCGGCGGCACCCGCGAGGTGCTGCGGCTGGCCACGTCGGGCAGCGCCGGAACCGTCCCCGTGCACTACGTGTCGCCGGCGGAGGTCACCGATCTCGCCGACGCCGAGCGGGCCGGCCGGGAGGTCTTCGTGGACACTCCGCCGCCCCACCTCTACAACGGATACATCCAGTCGCAGTGGGTGGCCGACCGGATCGTCGGGGAGGCGGCGGCACGAGGCGTACCCGTGGTGCTCACCCGGGCGGCCCGGCTGATCGGCAGCCCGGTGAACGGGCGGTGGAAGGTCGGCGACGTGGTCAGTGACATCGTGCGCGGCTGCGTCGCCCTGGGCCTCGTCCCGGACAGCGACATCGCGCTTCCGGTGTCCACCGTCGAGCACGTGGCGGCCGGCATGGCGGCGCTCGCCCGCCGCCGGGACGCCCTCGGTCAGGCGTTCCACCTGACCGCGGCGGCGCCGTTCACCTTCGCCGAGCTGGCCGGCGCGCTGTCCGACCGGGGCTACCAGGCCGTCGGGGTGCCGCTGGAGCAGTGGTACGCCGAACTGGTCCGGCTGTCCCGCCGCGACCCGGACGGCAGGTGGGACCTGGTGCTGTCGGTGCTCGGCCCGTGGGTGCGGGCCAACGCCGACGGGTGGCGCGAACCGCTGTACGACACCAGCCGGGCGCACGCCGTCCTCGGCGACGACGTGCCCGCCCCCGAGGTCGGGCGGGCGTTCATCGGGCAGTGCCTGGACTACTTCGCCGCCATCGGCCACGTGCCCGCCCCCTCCGCGACCGCGACCGCGGACGCCGAGCCGGTGCGGGGGTGAGCACGATGACCGACTCCGGCTGCCTCACCGTCGCCCACGCCTGTCCGGAGCGTCAGGCCCTCGTCACCGACGCCGAGACCGTGACCCACGGCCGGCTCGAGGGCTGGACGCGACAGCTCACCGAAACGCTGCGCGCCCGGGGCGTCGGCCCCGGCACCCTGGTCGGCATCGCCGCCGACGACGACGTCCCGGGGGCGGTGGCCGCGCTGCTGGCCACACTGCGCGTCGGCGCCGCCTACACCCGCCTGGGCGCCAGCGCCGTGCCGGCCGTCGTGCTCACCGCCGACCCGGACGCCCACCCGGCGGGCACCGCAGTGGTCCTGCCGTTCGGCACCGCCCCGACCGATCCGCCCGCGGTCGACGGGCTGCGCGTCGTGCTCGGCGGGGCCGTCGACGACGACGTGCTGGTCGGCGACGACGGCGCGCTGAGCGGGCGGGCGTTGAGCGCGTACCTGCGGTGGGCGCTGCCCGCGTACCCCGCCGCGGGCGGCGTCGCCGTGCTCCCGACGCTGCCGGGCACCGCCGGCGAACTGGCCGCGCTGCTGGTGCCGCTGCTGGCCGGCGGCTGCGTGCAGGTGGGCGAGCTGGAGGACGCCGCCTGGTCCGGTTGGCGGCCCACCTTCGCCAAGCTCACCCCGGCCGACCTGGCGACGCTCACCGCGCTGCCGGACGAGGCGTCGCCCACCGGGGAGCTGGTGCTCACCGGGGGGCGACTGCCGCGCGACGAGGTAGCCCGGTGGCGCCAGCGGCACCCCGGCGCGGCACTGACCTGGGAGTACGCGCCCGTCGAGGGCGGCCTCGGCTGCGCGGCGCTGCGCCTGCCGGCCGGCGCCCCGCTGCCGGACCGGCCGCCGGTGGGGCTGCCACTGCCCGGCACCTCCCTGCGCCTGCTCGACCCCGACCTGCACCCCACACCCGCCGGGGACGTCGGCGAGCTCTACGTCGGCGGCGAGTCCGTTCCGGCCGCCCGGCCCGGCGGCGACCAACCGGCCGACGTGGTGGTGGACCCGTTCGGCACCCGGCTACGGCGCACCGGGGACCTGGGCCGGCGTCGCCCGGAGGGCTGCGTCGACCTGGTGGGCCGCGCGGCCGCCCGGTGCGCCCCACCGGTGCACACCGGCGACGCCGCCGTGGTTCGGGACTGGGAGTCGATCTACGACCAGCTCTACGCGGGAGACGGTGCCGGGCTCGGTGCCGACTTCTCCGGCTGGAACAGCAGTTACACCGGCCAGCCCATCCCGCTCGCCGAGATGCGCGAGTGGCAGCAGGCCACAGTGGACCGCATCCACGCCCTGCGCCCCCAGCGGGTGCTGGAGATCGGCGCCGGCAGCGGGTTGCTGCTGGGTCGGCTGGCGCCGGAGTGCGAAGCGTACTGGGCCACCGACCTGTCCGGCGCGGTGGTGCGGCGCCTGGCCGAGCAGACCGCCGCCCGCCCGGATCTCACCGGACGGGTGGTGCTGCGCCACCAGGCCGCGCACGACGTCACCGGGTTGCCCGCCGCGTCCTTCGACCTGGTGGTGCTCAACTCGGTGGTGCAGTACTTCCCGACCCTCGACTACCTCGACGCCGTCCTGGCCCGCGTCGTGGGGCTGCTGCGCCCCGGTGGCGCGGTGTTCGTCGGCGACGTCCGCAACGCCCGGCTGGCCTTCACCATGCAGGCCGCGGTACGGCTGCTGCGCGCCACCCCCGGCGACGACCCGGCGCAGATCCGCGCCGACGTCACCCGCGCGGTGGCGCTGGACAAGGAGCTGCTTGTGGATCCGGAGTTCTTCGCCGAGGCCCCGGCGCGCCTGGACGGGGTGGCGTGCGTCGATGTCCGGGTCAAGCGGGGTCGGTGCCACAACGAGCTGACCCGGCACCGGTACGACGTGGTGCTGCACACCGCGGCGCCGGCCCGTTCCGGCACTCCCCCGGCGTCCTGCGACCTGGCCGGGTTGCCGGCGGCGCTCGCCGCCGGCGTGCCGGCCGTCCGGGTGACCGGTCTGGCCAACGCCCGCCTCGCCGGTGAGGTGTCCGCGGCGAACGCCCTCGCCACCGGCATGCCCGTCGCGGCCTGTCGACGGCTGCTGGGCCGCGACCACGGCGCCGTCGATCCGGAGGACCTGGCCGCGCTCGGCGAGGACGCCGGCTACGAGGTGACCATCGGCTGGGCCGACGACACCACCGACGGCAGCGTGGACCTGCTGTTCACCAGGTCCCCCGCACCGCTCGTGGACACGGTACTGGTGGCACCGATGCGACGCCGGGCCGTGCCGTGCTGACGCTGGCGCGGCGCTTCGCCGAACAGGTCGCCCGTGACCCGGACGCGGTAGCGGTCATCGACGGGGACCGGGAGCTGCGCTACGGGGAGCTGGCCGCCGCCGCGCGGGAGCTGCGCCGCCAACTCGCCGAGGCCGGGGTGCCCGAGGGCACCCTGGTGGGGCTGCGGATGCCCCGCTGCGCCGAGGTGGTCGTGGCGATCCTCGGCATCCTGGAGCACGGCTGCGGGTACGTGCCGATCGACCCGGCGTATCCCGCGTCCCGGCAGGAGCACATCGTCGGCGACGCCGGGATCGACACGCTGGTGCAGGTGGAGCCGGGCACCGGACGGCCGGTGGTGGTCCGCACCGGCGGGGGCCCGCCGCGGGCGGTGCCGGCCGGCACGGCGTACGTCATCTACACCTCCGGCTCCACCGGTACGCCCAAGGGTGTGGTGGTCGGCGACGCGCACGTGTGCGCGCTGATGGACGCCTGCGCGGAGCGGTTCACGCTGTCCGCCGCCGACGTGTGGACGATGTTCCACTCGCACAGCTTCGACTTCAGTGTCTGGGAGCTGTGGGGCGCGCTGCTGCACGGCGGCCGGGTGGTGGTCGTACCGCCGTGGGTGGCGGCCGATCCGCGTGCGTTCGGCGAGCTGCTCGCCGACGAGGGGGTCACCGTGCTCAGCCAGGTGCCCACCGCGTTCGGGCACCTCGTCGCCGAGCTGGAGGTTCAGCCGGTGCCGCTGCCCGAGCTGCGCTACGTCGTGTTCGGCGGCGAGGCCCTGCACACCGGCGCCGTGCGGGCCTGGCGGGAGCTGGGCGTCGCCCCGGCGGCAACGCTCGTCAACATGTACGGCATCACCGAGACCACGGTGCACGTCACGTTCGTCGCGCTGGACGAGGACGCGGGCGACCTGCCTGGCACGACGCCGATCGGTCGGCCGCTGCCGCACCTGCGGGTCCGCCTGGTCGACGAGCACCTGCGCCCGGTGCCGGTCGGCGAGGCGGGCGAGATGCTGGTGACCGGCGCGTCGGTGTCGCACGGGTATCTGGGGCGTGCGGAGCTGACCGCGCAGCGTTTCGTCACGGTGGACGGGCAGCGGTACTACCGCAGCGGCGACTGGGCGCGGCAGGACGCCGAGGGGCGGCTGCACTACCTGGGTCGCCGCGATCGCCAGGTGCAGTTGCGCGGGTTCCGGGTGGAGCTGGGCGAGCCGGAGGCGGCCATCGCGGCCCATCCGGCGGTGGCCCAGTGCGCGGTGCTCGCCGAGGCCAACCAGCTCGGCGAGCTTCAACTGGTGGCCTACTACGTGCCGCGCGCCGGCGCCGACCTCGCGCCCGAGCAGGTACGGGACCACGTGGCGGGGTGTCTGCCCGCCCACCTGGTGCCGAGCCGGATCCGCCGGATGGCGGCGCTGCCGCGCACCGCCCACGACAAGGTCGACCTGGCGGCGCTTGTCGGCAGGTGACACCCCCGCCGGGCGTGCTCGCCGGGCGTGCTCGCCGGCGTGGTCGGGACACCTGGGCGGCGAGCGCGGCGGGGGCAGGACGCCGACGAGCGGTATGACTCCGAGTCACACCTGACGTGGAGTCATACCGCTCGTCGGCCTCGGCGTCGCGGCACCGTCGGCACTCCGTCGCCGCTTCGCGGCCCTCCCGCCCGTCAGGACGTGCCCGCCGGGACCGCCGGGATCCGCTCGACGGCCACGGGCGCGGCCGACGCGGGCCAGCGGCGGCGGGTCAGCGCGAAGACCGGCGCCGCCGCGAACGTGGTGACCATGGTCATCAGCGCCAGCACGGTGTAGAGCTTCGGGCCGATCAGCCCGGCGCGCAGCGCCACGTCGATCAGCACCAGCTCCATCATGCCGCGGGCGTTGAGCAGCGCGCCGACGGACGCGGACTGCGACCAGCTCAGCCCGGACCAGCGGGCCACCAGCGCGCTCACCCCGCCCTTGCTCAGCACGGCGACCAGCACCACCGCGCCCAGCACCAACCAGCCGCTCGGGTCGAGCAGGGTGTCGGTGACGATGCGCAGGCCGGCGGAGGCGAAGAAGAGTGGCAACAGCAGGGTGGTGGTCAGCGGCGCGATGCGCCCGGTGAGGTGGGCGGTCAGCTCGCGGGGCATGACCATCCCGCAGACGAACGCGCCGAAGACGGCGTGCAGGCCGATCACCTCGGTGGTGGCGGCGCAGGCGGTCAGCAGCACGAGTGCCGCCCCGACGGCGGCCGGGCGCAGCGCGTCGCCGCCCTCGGTCGCCCACCTGGCGTAGCGCCGCAGCAGCGGCCGCAGGGCGACCAGCACCGCGACGTAGGCGAGGCCGCCCGCGACGGCGAGGACGCCGAGGTGGGCGGCGGCGCCGGCGGTCGCCATCAGGCCGGCCAGCATCATCCAGGCCACCGCGTCGTCGGTGGCCGCGCAGGCCAGCGACACGGTGCCCACCGTGGTGCGGGTGGCGCCAGTCTCCTCCAGGATGCGGGCCAGCACGGGGAACGCGGAGACGGCGACGGCGAGACCGAGGAACCACGCCGCCTGCCAGCCGGGGATGTGGGCGCCGAACCAGCCGTCGTCGGACGCGGCGATGCCGAGGGCGCCGCCGGCCAGCGCCAGGCCGAGCAGGCCGCCCACCACCAGCGGCGCGGCCAGGCTGGCGACCGCCGTGGCGGTGGCGGTACGCAGGTGACGGATGGCGCCCGCGCCGTCGAAGGAGAGACCGACCAGGAACATGAACAGGGTCGCGCCGAGCTGGCCGAGCACGTGCAGGATCTGGGACGACGGGTGGGCGACGGTGGCGCCGGCAAGCTCCAGCTCGCGGGGGAAGAGCGCCAGCTGCACCGACGGGGCCAGCAGCCCGAGCGCCAGCGGGCCGAGCGCGAACCCGGCGATCATGTCGGCCACCACCTGCGGCTGACCGAGCCGGCCGAGCAGGGCGCCGGCCAGCCGGCAGGCGCCGAGCACCACGGCCAACTGCACCAACAGATGGGTTGTCAACGCGACGGAACTCGGCACGGTCGCCTCCTTTTAGGCAGTTTTACAACCGGCCCGAACGGGCACCAAATAATAGGTCCACGACCATTTTCTGGACCTATTCCAATGACCGCACCGGTCGGGCGGGAAAGGTGGCTAGGGGGGACCTAGCCACCTGGCTATATCCGGGCGTGACCAGGCCGTCAGCCCACTCGGGTATTTACCGTGATTACCGCCCCGAACCATACTGAGTTCATTGTTCAGCACTTTGGTGGAGTCGAAGGAACCGATCGAAGAATAGAGTTTTCGACAACAGCCGGTTCTATCCACAGGAGGACTGAATGAACCGTATGGAGGCTGCGGCCGAGCGTCACATCCCCGCCGTTGGCGAGGGCGTTCTCGAGCCGCTGGAGCTGGTCGGCGTTGCCGCGCCGGTCCTCACCCCGTTCGCCGTCGGTGTCGCCGTCGGCGCCGGCCTCTACGCGTACCACAAGTGGGGCGGTGCCGAGGAGACCCCGACCGGCTACCGCCTCGACAGCGAGACCGCCGACCAGATGACCGTCTCCGAGCTCGTGCAGAGCCGCCGCCAGGCGGTCACGCGCTAAGCAAGGACCTCGCCACGTGTCCGGGGAGTCGGCGCAGACTCCCCGGCGCGTCGGCGTCGGAAACGGCCTCGGCACCCCATCCACCACCCGATCGACGTTGCAGGAGAAGCCGATGGCCGGTAACGAAGTTGTCCCCGTCGACAAGGCGCTCAAGCAGGTCGAGCAGATCTCATCGCTCGGTCTGGCACTGGCGTCGCTGGAGTTCCTCACGCAGCCGCAGGTCTTCACCGACACCGGCCTGCTGAGCTGGCAGGTCGAGCGGTCCCGGCACAAGCTGACCGCCGGCAAGCTCGGCGACCTGCTGGACTACCTGTTCAAGCCGCCGGGCATCTACCTCATCTACCAGCTCCGCCTCGCCGCGGCGGTCGCGCTGATCAACCCGTACAGCAGCAAGAAGGTACGCGACGTCTCGGTCGCCTACATCGCCGCGACGAACTACCTGCTGCACTTCCGGATCCGCTACGGCACCGACGGCACCGAGCACATGTCGCTGCTGACCTACGCCGCCCTCACCGCGAGCCGGATCTTCTCCGACGACGAGAAGGCGAAGGAGGCCTGCGCCTGGTTCCTGGCCGGCCAGACCAACCTGTCGTACTTCGCCGCCGGGCTGTCCAAGCTGGTCGGTTCGCCGTGGCGCAACGGCATGGCCATGCCGGGCATCTTCCGCACCACCGTGTACGGCGACAAACGCGTCTACGAGCTGCTCAAGTCGCGACCACGGCTCGCCAAGGCCGCCGGCTGGGGTGTGGTGGCCAGCGAGCTGGCGATGCCGCTGATGATGGCCGCCCCCAAGCTGCCCGCGTGGGCCATGCTCGGCATGGGCGGGGGTTTCCACGTCGGCAACGCCGTCTTCATGGGCCTCAACCGGTTCGTGTACTCGTTCGTCGGCACCTACCCGGCCATCGTCCACGTCGCCAAGCACATGTCGGCGAGCGACGTGAACCTGCTCGCCGACTTCTTCCGCAAGCTGCGCCGTGGCTGAGCGGGGCCGGCCGGACCGGAAGGCAGAGCCGGCCGCGCCGCTCGCCGTCGGCCCGCTGCGGGTGACCATACGCCTGCTGCGGCCGCACCGCCTCGGGTTGGCCCTGGCGGTGCTGCTCGGCCTGCTGGGATCCGCCGCCGCGCTGGTGCAGCCGATCGTCATCGGCAAGCTGGTCGGGCAGCTCACGGCGCAGCGCTTCGCGGTGGGCACGCTGCTCGTGCTGATCACGCTGTTCGTCACCGAGGCCGCCCTCGCCGGTTTCCAGTCCTACATCATCGGACGCTCCGGGACCCACGTGGTGCTCGCCGTACGGCGGACCATCGTGACCCGGCTGGTGCGCGCCACCCTGCCGGCGCACTGGCAGCACCGACGCGGCGACCTGTTCACCCGGCTGGTCGCCGACACGTCGCTGCTGCGGACCGCGCTCACCCAGAGCCTGGCCGTGCTCTTCCTGACCGGCATCACGGTGGCCGCCACGGTGGTGCTGATGGCCGTCATCGACCCGGTGCTGAGCCTCACCGCGCTGCTGTGCGTACTGGTCGCCGCCAGCGGCAGCGTGATGCTGGCCCGCCGGATCCGGATCGCCACCGAGGCCACCCAGTCGCGGGTGGGCGAGCTGGGCAGCGACCTGCAACGGGCGCTCGCCGCGGTGACGACAATCAAGCTCAGCCGCGCCGAGCAGCGCGAGGCCGACCGGGTCAACGAGAAGGCCGTCGCCGCGCACGACGCCGGCATGCGCACGGTACGACTCAACGCCCTGCTCGCGCCGACGGCCGACGCCGGCGTGCAGGGCTCGTTCGCGGTGGTCTTCGCGGTCGGCGCGGTGCGGATGGGATCCGGCGCGCTGACCATCGGCGAGTTCGCGACCTTCCTGCTCTACCTGTTCTACCTGATCGCGCCGCTGGTCAGCTTCTTCGCGGCGATGGGTCAGCTCCAGCAGGGGCTCGCCTCGGTGAGCCGGATCGACATGCTGCTGCGCTTCCCGCAGGAGGACGACACCACGGTGCCGTCGGCCCCGGTGTCGCCGGCCGCCCCGGTCACGCCCGCCGCCCGCGCCACGCCGAGCGCGCCGCTGCTGCGGGTACGCGACCTGCACTTCGCCTACCTGCCGGATCGCCCGGTGCTGCGCGGGGTGTCCTTCGACGTGCCCCGGCAGGGCCTGGTGGCGATCGTCGGGCCGTCCGGCTCCGGCAAGTCGACGCTGTTCGGCCTGCTGACCCGGCTCTGGGAACCACCCGCCGGCAGCGTGCTGCTCGACGGCGCCGACGTGCGGGAGATCCCGCTGGACACGCTGCGCAGCCGCATCGGGTTCGTCGAGCAGGAGTCGCGGGTGATGGACGGCAGCATCGAGGAGAACATCCGCTACGCCGACCCGGACGCGCCGGCGGCCCGGGTCGCCGAGGCCGTCGGGCAGGCCAGCCTGACCGAATGGATCGACGCGCTTCCGGACGGGCTTGGCACCCCCGTGGGTGAGGAGGGCCGCACGCTCTCCGGCGGCCAACGGCAGCGGATCGCCATCGCCCGGATGCTGGTGCCCGACCCCGACGTGCTGCTGCTCGACGAGGTGACCTCCCAACTCGACGCCGAGGCCGAGTTCGCGCTGCGGACCGCGGTCGCGGAGATCGCCGAGCGACGGGCGGTGGTGGCCGTGGCCCACCGTCTGTCCACGGTGGTGCGGGCCGATCACATCGTCGTGCTGGAGAACGGCGCCGTACGCGCCCAGGGCACCCACGCCCACCTGCTCGCCACCGACGCGCTCTACGAGCGGCTGGTGCGTACGCAGTTCACCGCGGTGCCGGCGCTGTCGGCGTCCACCGCCTCCTGAGACCGGAGGACCGCCATGCCCACCATGATGCCGCGGATCCTGGCCGCGGGGCTCGGCGTCAGCGCCGTGGCCCTGGCGGCCGGGGCGACCTACCAGGCCGCCGCGACCCGCCGTGACCGCCGCCTGATCCCCGGCCCCGGCAGCGACGTCGACATCGGTGGCCGCACCCTGCGGGTGCACACCACCGGCCTGGGCGAGCAGCCCGGGCCCACCGTCGTGTTCGAGAGCGGAATGGCCACCCCACTGGAGCTGTGGGCGTGGATCCAGGAGGGGGTGGCCGGGTTCGCGCCCACCGTCGCCTACGACCGCGCCGGGATCGGCCGTAGCGCGCCGGGCCCGCTGCCGCGTACCGCCGAGTGCACGACCGACGACCTGGAGGCCCTGCTCGATGCGGTGGGCGCCCAGCCGCCGTACGTGCTTGTCGCCCACTCGTACGGCGGCCTGCTGGTGCGGCACTTCGCCGAGCGGCACCCGGAGCAGGTGGCCGGCCTGGTCCTCGCCGACGTCGCGCATCCGGAGGAACTGGTGCGCTCGCAGCGTCAGCGCGTCGGCCTGCCGTTCGTGGAGCAGTACCTGCGCGACTCGATGTGGCAGAGCACCATCGGGATGATCCGGCTCAACCCGCACAGTGACAGGCGTTTCCGCATCGACGGCCTGCCCGAGAAGGCGCGCCTGTCGGCGAAGGCGGCCTTCTGCACGCGGCAGATGTGGCACGGCTCGTACGCCGAGTTCGAGGCGTGGCAGAGCGACGTCAACGCCGAGGTACGCGACGCGAAGCTGCCGCCGCAGTGCCGGCTGTACGTGCTGACGGCCGGCGCCACCGTCACCGGCGACCCGGTGCACCTGCAGTTGCAGGAGGAGCTGGCCCGGCTCTCCGACGACGCGGTGCACGAGATCGTCGACGAGGTCGAGCACATCGAGCTGATCACCCACGAGGAGCCGGCGGCACGGGTGGTCGCCGCGGTGCAGAACGTCGTCCGGGCCGTCCGGGAGCAGCGGGCGCTGCACCCGGCGGACCACAAGTCCGGAAAGGAGCGGTGATCGGGATGAGTCGGATCAACAGGGGCGCGATCCGCAGGATGGCGCTCTACGGGGTGCTGGGGACCTGGTTCGTGGCCAGTGCCATCAAGCAGGACCCGACGCGCAAGTCGAAGCTGTCCGAGCGGTTCGACCCGCACGGCGTGTTCCTGCCCGACTGGCGCTTCTTCGCGCCGCAGCCGGGCACGTACGACAACCACCTGCTCTTCCGCGACGAGTTGGCCGACGGCAGCGTCACGGAGTGGAAGGAGGTGCTGGTCGCCAGCGAGCGCACGTTGCGGCACGCGTTCTGGCACCCCAACCGGCGCGGCGAGAAGATCGTCTTCGACACCATGAACGAGATCATCAAGATCACTCAGGAGCCCACGCTGGAGAAGGAGGACATCCAGGTCTCGGTGGCCTACCTGACGCTGCTGAACTACATCACGCACAGCCAGCGCCACGACACCGGGGCGCGGCGGACCCAGTTCCTCGTCGCCCGATCGTCCGGCCGGGACGTCGACGAGGAGCCGGTGATGCTCTTCCTGTCCAATCGACACCCAATTGCCTGACCTGGACCCACAGCGGGAGGCCGCGGTGACCACCGTCATCGTCCTGGACGGATACCCAACGACGTTCGACCGGATCATCGACGTGCTGCGCACGCCGCGGCTGGCCCACGACGTCGTCGTCGTGAACTCGGTCGACGTCATGTGCGTGCGGCTGCGCGGCGCGCTCGGCGCGGTCGGCCTGGTGCCGATCGAGGTGTCCCCCGCCGACCTCTCGCGGTTGGCGACCGCTCCCGGCAACCGTGGCCGGCACGGCGGTGTGATCGTGGTGACCGCCTTCGAGTCGGCAGGTGAGATGGCACGAGCGATCTCGGCGGGCGCCCGTGGTGTGCTGCTGCTCGACAGCCCGCCCGAGGAGGTGATGATCGGCGTGCGCGCCGTCGCCGCCGGTCACCCCTTCGTGCCGCCGTCGATCCTGGCCACCCTGGCCACCGCCCTGTGCCGGCTGGCCTGCGCCCACTCGAAGTCGACGGTCAACTACGCCCTGACCGACCGTGAGCTGGACGTGCTGGGCCTGCTCGCCGAGGGCCATCCGAACAAGCAGATCGCGCAGAACCTGTTCATCTCCGCGGCGACCGTGCACAGCCACGTGCTGAGCATCCTGCGCAAGCTCGGCGTCAACAACCGCACCCAGGCCGTGGTCTTCGCCCAGCAGCAGGGCCTGCTGTGCCAGGGACACGCCGCGCTCGGCGCGCTGGCGCCACAACCCACCGGAGGTCCCGTTGGCTGACCACGCGTACGCCCGCCGGATCCCGGCCGCCCCGGAAGCGCCGATCCTGCTGTACGACGGCGACTGCGGCTTCTGCACCCAGTCGATCAACCGGATCAGCGACTGGGTACGACCGGACGTGCCGATCGCCGCGTACCAGAGCGTCGACCTGGCCCCGCTGGGCGTGACCGCCGCGCGCGCCGACCACGAGGTGCTCTACATCGACGCCACGGGCCGGGTGCGCGGCGGCGCGCAGGCGTTCGCGCGGTTGCTGCGGACCGGCCGGCCCGCCTGGCGACCGGTGGGCGTGCTGCTGGCGCTACCGCCGGCGCGCTGGCTCGCCGCCGGCGTCTACCGCCTGGTGGCCGACAACCGGATGCGGCTGCCGGGCGGCACCGCGGCGTGCGCGATCCCCCGTCCGCCCACCCCCAATGCCTGAGAACCGATAACGAAGGAGACTTCCCATGGCAGATCCGACCGGATCGGGAACCGCCGGAGACGAGTTCTTCGACGTCGTGATCGTCGGCGGTGGCCCCGCCGGCTCGTGCACGGCCGGCCAGCTCGCCCAGCGCGGGCACCGCGTGCTGGTGCTGGAGCGCGAGACCTTCCCCCGCTACCACATCGGCGAGTCGCTGATCACCGGCATGCTCAGCGTGATGGAGGATCTGGGGCTGCTGGAACGCCTGGAGGCGTATGGCTTTCCCAAGAAGAACGGGCTGAGCCTGGTCTGGGGCGCCAAGCGCGAGCTGTGGAACGTCAACTTCGCCGAGTTGGGCGGGCCCTACCCGTACTCGTACCACGTGCGCCGCGCCGAATTCGACAAGCTGCTGCTGGACCGCGCTGTCGAGCTGGGCGCGGAGGTGCGGTTCCAGGCCACCGTCGGGTTGCCGGTCATCGAGGACGGCCGGGTGGTCGGCGTCTCGTACACGATCGGCGACGAGGCGCCCCGCGTGGTGCGCGCGGCGCTTGTCGTCGACGCCTCCGGGCAGGCCCGGGCGCTGACCCGGCACCTGGCCACCATCAGCTGGCAGGAGGACCTGCGCAGCCTCGCCTACTGGACGTACTTCTCCCCTACCGGCGACCTGCCGGCCGGGCAGGAGGGCAACATCCTCGTCGAGAAGGTCTCCGACGGTTGGTTCTGGGCGATCCCGGTGGGCACCACGCCGCCGACGCTGAGCGTCGGCTACGTGACGCCCACCGAGACGGTCAAGGCCGCTGACGTCAACATCGCCGAGCTGTACGCCCGCGGCATCGCGGAGAGCCGTCAGCTCAAGCACCTGCTGGCCGGCGCCGAGCAGGTCGACCAGTTCCGCACCACGCGCGACTGGTCGTACCTCACCGATCGGTTCTCCGGACCCGGCTGGCTCGCGGTCGGCGACGCCGGCGCGTTCATCGACCCGCTGTTCTCCGGCGGGGTCTGCCTGTCCATCCTGGCCTCCCACCCGGCCGCGCGGGCCGCGGACGTCGCGGTGCGCCGCCCCGACCTGGCCGAGCGGGCGCTGGAGGGGTACCACGCCGGCTACCACGAGATGGTTTCCGGTTTCTTGGAGTATGTCCGGTTCTTCTACAATCCGAACCGTGACGTGGAGGACTATTTCCAGCAGGCGGAGGCGATGATGGCCTTCAACGAGCAACTGGGGTCGGCCCGGGAGGCGTTCATCGCCGTCATCTCCGGCACGGCCGCGATGTCCACCTACTTCGACATCCCCGACGCCACCCCAGCGGCCGCGACAGCGGAAGGAGAACGCGTATGACGGCACGACCCAGTGCCCACGGTGGGTCTCGCGACTCGACCCGGGCCCGCTACGCGGCGGGGGTGCTGGCCCTTGCCGCGCTGACAGTCGTCATCTTCTTCGGCGCGGGCCGCCTGCCGTCAGGTGTGCAGGCCGTCCTCGGTTTCAGTGTCATCTTCTTCGTCGGCGCGCTGGCGTGGCTCAACTCGTCGCTGCGCCGGCGCTCCGGCGCCGAGCCGGCCCGCGCCGCGGCGGCGACGCTGAACGCCTACGGGATCGCGCTGGTGGCCGCCCTGGTGGGCTACTACCTGCTGCGAGACCAGGACTGGGCCTGGGTCGTCGGGCTGCTGCCGGCCGCCGTGTGCCTGGTCAGCGCCGCCCGGGTGGCGCGCGGCTGACCACATCCGGGGCCGTCGGGGCGATCGACCATCATGCCCCCGGCGGCCCCGATCCAAACCAACAATATGAGGGATGATTCTCGGTGCTCATCTTCCTAACGTAGAAGTCACCGGAACACCGGTACACCTACCAAGGGAGGAAGAACGATGAACCGCATCGAGACCGTCGCCCAGAACCTGCTGCCCGAGGTCGACAGCGACTACCTGCGGCCGCTGGAGTCCGTGCAGGCCACCGTTCCGACGATGACCTGCCCGACCGTCGCCGGCTTCATCCTCGGCGTCGGCGCCGGCTACCAGTTCATGCAGGCGGTGTTCAACGGCCCCGAGGCCGGCTACGGCGCGTTCACCGGGGTGCGCGGCAACTTCGTCGACATGCCGGTCAACGAGCTCGTCGCGACCCGTCAGGCCGCCATCGGCGGGCTTTCCTGACCCCGGTAAGGCATTCCTGGGTTCCCGTCGGCCGGCTCCACCCGGCCGACGGGAACCCCGCCACACCGTCCACTGCCAGGCCGTGCCCGTCCGCGTCACGGAGAATCACGATGAACCGCATCGAGACCGTCGCCGCGGATGTAGAGGCCCGTGTTGACAGTGGCCAGCTGTGGCAGCTGGATTCGGCGCGCTCCACCGCGCCGACAGCGACCGCCCCCGCCGCACCGACCGCATCCCCGGCGCCGACGAAGGCTTTCAGTTTCGCGTACGTCGTCTCCGGCCGCAAGGGTGGCGACCAACGGGCCGCCACCCGGACCGGAACCCACGACCCACGGCTGGTGGGATGACCCGGCGCTGCGCCGCGCCGGCTCGTCACGGAAGTACCGCCGCGAAGTCGTGGTCCGGGTCCATCGGCCCGGCGACGACGAAGCGCGACCGACCGACGTCCCAGAGCTCGGCCGCCACCGCGTCGACGTCCTCCGCGCGGACGGCGGCGATACCGTCGAGAACATCGGACACCGACTCCGCGACGCCCGTGAAGAGCCGGCTGCTCGCGATCCGGGTCATGCGGGAGTAGGTGTCCTCCTGGCCGAGCACGAACTTGCCGGCCAGTTGCCGTTTTCCACGGTCGAGCTCGTCATCGGTCAGGCCGCGCGCCCGAAGGTCGACGACCTGTTCGCCGAGACAGGCGAGCAGGTCGTCGACCTTCGCGGGCGCACACCCCGCGAACAGCACGAAGGTGCCGGTCTCCCGGTAACTCATCGCGTAGGAGCCGACCGCGTAGGCCAGACCGCGCTTCTCGCGTACCTCCTGGAAGAGGCGCGAGGACAGGCCGCCGCCGAAGGCGGTGCCCAGCACCGTCATGGCGTACCGCCGGGGGTCGGTGTGGCCCAGACCGCGTACGCCGAGCGTGACGTGCGCCTGTTCCCAGGGCCGCTGCAGCACCCGCGCCCGCGGCCCGCCGTCCCGCATCCGGGCGTCGACGGCGGCGGCGTCCGCGCCGCCGGCCGCGCCCTGCCATCCGGCGCGGGCCACCGCGGCGGCGACCAGCTCGACCAGTTCGTCGTGGCGCACGTTGCCGGCGGCGGCGATCAGCACCCGGTCCGGCCGGTAGTGCCGGTGGTAGAAGTCGCGCACGTCGTCGGCGTCGATCGCCAGGACCGACTCACGGGTGCCGACCGCGGGGCGGGCCAGCGAGCCGTCGCCGAAGAGCGTCCGGCCCAGCAGCGTCCGTACCACGTTACCCGGGTCGTCCTCCTGCATCGCCAGCTCACCGAGGATGACCCGCCGCTCGGCTTCGACGTCGTCGGCGTCCAGCCGCGGGCAGGTGAGCAGGTCGAGCAGCAGGTCGACGGCGAGGGGTAGCTCGGTGTCGCGCACCCGCACGTGGAAGAAGGTCAGCTCCTTGGACGCCTGCGCGTTGGAGTCGCCGCCCACCGCGTCGATGGTGCGGGCCACCTCGAGGGCACCGCGTCGCTGGGTGCCCTTGAAGAGCAGGTGTTCGAGGAAGTGCGAGAGGCCGCCGAGAGCTGCCGGTTCGTCGCAGGAGCCGGCGTCGACGAAAGCGCCCAGAGCCACCGACGACATCGAGGGCACCGTCTCGGTGATCACGCGCAGCCCGCCGGGCAGTGTGGTCTCCCGGATGGTCGCCGCCAGCTCGCTCTCCTCGACCACGCCGCCCTCCCTTCCTCGCACCACACCGTCGCACATCGGGTGCCCGCACGGCCCCTGCCCGTTCGGCGACCCCGACCGGCGCTGGCCCATCGGTCAGGTCGGTTGGTCTGCCGCCCACGGCCGGCGCCGGGGAAGAATTCGGGCTGACGGACCCGACCCGGGTCGGACCGAAGGGCGGGAGCCATGACCAGATACCCACGGGCGGCGCTGCGCGCCGTCGCCATCGCGCTGTGCCCGCTTGTCGTCGCGGTCGCCGTGGCCCTCCAGGCGCCGTCGGCGTCCGCGGCCGCCAGCGTCCGGTCGGTGTCCACTGTGGAGCTGGACTGCTACGAGTTCAACGAGATGCTGCTCGCGCCGATGACCGAGCTGCGCGCGGTGATACCCGCGCGCTACGAGATCGCGCCGTTCCCGCCGAGCCCGGACCTGGGCTACCTCCTGGTCTCCGACCACCACTGCGGGCGGGTGGAGGTCAACGGTCACCGGTGGCCGGGACGGCACGTCACCACAATGGGTCTGACGCTGCTGCGGTCGCGCGACGGCGTACCCCAGGAGGCGTTCTTCCAGCTCTGGTACGGCACGACGAACCTGTCCCTGGTGGCGCAGGCCCAACTGCTCGGCCTGAAGGTCCGGCCGGTGGCCGCGACCCAGTCCGTCGTGGCCGACGCCGATGGCCGCAACCAGGTCACCATGGCCTTCCAGGGCGCCGGACTGGACCACCGGCGAACCGCCCTGGTGACCGAACCGGCGGCCACGCCGGTCACCGAGGCGCCGAGCGCCCCGATCTACGCCGCCGGACGCCGTGGCGAGGTGACGATGTCGTACCAGAACGCCCTGCGCCCCTCCAGCGTGGCGACGGTCGACGTGACAATCGACGCCGGCACCCGGCTGGCCGAGTTCGGCCTTCCGCCCACCTACGCCGGCGACATCGAGTTCCGCCGGGGCGGCTGGCGCAGCACCATCAGCGCGAGCTGAGCGTCAGCGGCGGGTCGCCGCCACGGCGTGCAGGATCGGCACCGGCCCGCGCCGGCTCACCGCGCGCCACCCGACGACCCGCAGGCCAGCATCGGCCAGCAGCCGGCCCATCGCGGGCCGGCTGCGCGGCCGGTTGCCGGCACCCACCATCGGAGCGACGGTACGCAGCCAACCCACCGCGAACAGGTCGGCGATCACCAGCAGCCCATCCGGAGCGAGCACCCGGGCCGCCTCACGCAGCCCTTCGACAGGACGCGGCCAGAAGTTGAACGCCATGGTGCTGACCACCACGGCGAAGGCGCCGTCGGCGAAGGGCAGCGGTTCGGCGCCGGAGCAGACCACCTGCGCGCCGGCGGGCAGTCGTCGGCGGGCGAGGCGCGCCATCTGCTCGGCTGGATCGGCGCCGACCAGGCGCGCGCCGGGAAGGCGGGACGCCGCCGTCTCCAGCAGAGCCCCGGTGCCGCAGCCGACGTCGAGCAACGACGCCGGTTCGGTCGTCAGCGCGGCCACCCAGTCGAGAGTGGTCCGATGCAGGGGTGCGAAGATCCTTTGCACGCCATCGTCGTCGTAGCGCGGCGCCCACTCGTTGAACCGGGCCACCGACTGGGCCTCACGGCCATGCTCATCCATCGGAATGATTATGTCACGACCTGGGAGTACCACACGTGGCACTATCAGTGACTTCCTGACGATCTAGGCACCAACACTCTATTTGGTGGTATTTTCCGTCACCCAAAGGTCCTATATTGAGCTTTCCTCAAAGATAGCTCGACCGAGAGGTGATGACGATGCATCCGTGGACCGGCACGAGCGTCCGGCTACGCGCCCTGGAGCCGAGCGACTGGCCAGTCCTGCGCCGCATCGCCGAGGACGCCGAGTACGCCGAACAGGGCGGCGTCGTACCACCCCGGCCGGCCACGGTGTTCCAGCGGCGCACCTCCCCCGAGTTCACCGCCCGCGAGGACGACGAGTTCACCCTCGCCATCGTCGCCACCCACGACGAGGAGATCCTCGGCACCGTGTCGACCCGACTGGCGCAACCCTGGAACGGCACCTTCGGCGCGAGCATCGCGCTGGACGCGGAGCGGCGCGGCAAGGGACACGCCACCGAGGCCGCCGCCCTCCTGCTGCGCTACATGTTCAGCGAGCGGCGTTACCAGAAATGCAACGTCGAGGTGCTGCCGTTCAACCGGGCGTCCCTGCGGCTCTGCGAACGCCTGGGCTTCATCGAGGAGGGACGCCGACGCCGCAGCCACTTCGGGCGGGGTCGCCAACACGACATCGTGCTGCTCGGCATCACCGCCGAGGAGTACCTGGAGCAGTGGCAGACCTCCGAGTAGACCAGCTATCCCATCGGTGCCACGACTCGCTCCACTGTTTCCGATGGCACCGGCGCCCGGAGGGTGACCTGGGCATAATGGCGGTCATGGAAGATGATCTTTCGCTTGCTCGCCGAGCCGCTCTGACCGGCGCCACAGTGGGTCTGCGATATTTTGCGACACTCGCGCGGCTACCCCGGGAGCTGAAGGCGGACGGCAGCGTGGTGACCGAAGCTGATCGCGCTGTCGAAGCGGCTATCCGAGAGGTGATAGCCGACGCACGACCCCGCGACGCGATCCTCGGCGAGGAGGAAGGGCAGAGCGGTCAGGGCGGGCGCCGTTGGATCGTCGACCCGATCGACGGGACCGCTCTGTTCATCGCCGGTGACGACAGGTGGCTGGTGCTGGTCGCCCTGGAAGAGGCCGGCGAGATCGTCGTCGGAGTGGCAGCGGTACCCGCCCAGGGGAGCATCTGGTGGGCGCAGCGGGGCAGCGGAGCATTCCGAGCGGACTTCTCCGGGCTGACGGCGACCGACACGCGACGGGTCACCGTCGACGTCGACAGACGGGAGACCCTACGCGGAAGTCGACTCGGCGTGATCCCCACCGACGACGAACTCCTCCCGGCTGAACGCGAGATGATAGCGCCGCTGGACGCCATGACGTCGACAGTGCCGTGGAGCGCCCACGCCGCGCTGCTCGTGGCGAGCGGACAGTTGGACCTCGCCATCCAGACTCGGGGACAGGTGTGGGACTACGCCGCCACCTCGCTGATCGTCGAAGAGGCGGGCGGGCGCTACAGCGGGCTCGACGGACAGACACAGCCCACCCCCGGGCCAGCTCTCTTCGCGCGCAGCAGCCTGCTGCACACCGCAGCACTCGACGTCCTCGGGGCCGGCGCACCTCCAGTGACCGAAGGGCATTAGCCA
Source organism: Micromonospora sp. DT228 (assembly GCF_049841595.1). Classification (NCBI taxonomy): domain Bacteria; kingdom Bacillati; phylum Actinomycetota; class Actinomycetes; order Micromonosporales; family Micromonosporaceae; genus Micromonospora; species Micromonospora sp. DT228. Next base: position 101,939 of record NZ_JBNCKO010000020.1, on the reverse strand, counting down.
ACACGTTCCGCCGCTGGGCAAACCTGAGTACACGACCTCATGCCCGGCCGGGTCAGGCCCTGCACCCTGGACCGCGTGACGTCTGAAGAGGTCGGGACAGGCCGACGGGGTGGTCCGATCGTGGGATTCCTGGCACTGGTCTGGGTCTGCGGACTGATCGCAGTGGCCCTGTGGTGGATGGGCATCGCCCTCGAACAGTGGAGCGCCAACTACGACGACAAACCCGGTGAGTTCGAGGACATCCAACGTCGGGCAGACCAGGCCCTGCTGGTCGCCGCGATGGCGGCGACCGCCGGGCCAGCCCTCATCGCGCTCGTCGCGTACCACCTGCGGCTGGTACGCACCGCGGTCGTCTTCCTGGTGCTGACCGTCGTCATCGCGGTACCCGCCATGCCGCTCGCCGTCGCTGTCGGCGGGAGCCTCGATCCGGCACCGGCAGCGACGACGCCCGGCCCGCCGGGGCACTGCGTGGTGCACAGCGGCGGTGACAACCGCTGCCCGGGCGGCTGACCGAGCGGATCCGTCGAGCCGTCTTGGGGCGTCGCGTTAGCATCGATCGGTCGACCACAGCCCGACCGAGGGGGATCATTGGCGGCGGCACGGACATCGTGGCGACGGTGGGCCGGTGCACCCAGGTGGGTTCGGGTTGTGGTATTCGCCGCCGCCTGGGTCTTCGCGTACGGCGGGATCGTTCACCTGGGCGACGTGCTCGGTGTCCGGCCGGGTGGTCCAAGTCCCTCCACGCCGGGGTGGCTGATGTGGTACTTCACCTCGCTGACCGTGTTCGACCCGCTTGCCGCGCTGTTGCTGGCGCTGCGCCGGCTTGAGGGACTGGTGCTCGGCTGCGTCGTGCTCGCCACCGACGCGGTAGCGAACGGGTACGCCAACTACGTACTGGACGTCGCTCCCGGGGTCACGCTCGGCCGGATCGGGCAAGCGGTCATCACGGTGCTCGCGGTCGCCCTTGTCACCGCGGCGCCCAGGGTCGCACCCTGGCTGCATCGGCCGGGACGTCTCGGGCTCCTGCCGTAACCGATTTTTTCTGTCCACGGTGGATGGCAGTTGAGGCCGTGACCGGGATCGAACCGGCGTAGACGGTTTTGCGGACCGCTCCCTCACCACTCGGGCACACGACCAGACAAAAGCGCCCGCGGAGGGAATCGAACCCCCGACACCCAGCTCCGGAAGCTGGTGCTCTGTCCCCTGAGCTACGCGGGCATGCGTGGGAGTGGAGAGATTCGAACTCCCCGAGCGCGAACGCACCGGGGCTACAACCCGGCCCACCTCACCATCGGTGGCGCACTCCCGTGGGGTGACTGGCCGGTACTGACCCGGCATCTGCGGGGCCACAACCCGCCGCTCTTCCATTGAGCTACAGCCACAACTTCGGCCCGAAGGCCAGTGCCCGCGGAGGGTGTCGAACCCCCGACCTGCGCCGTGTGAAGGCGCCGCTCTCCCACTGAGCTACACGGGCATGGCTCTGGCGACAGGACTCGAACCTGTAAAGGGCTTACGCCCGCCGGATTAACAGTCCGGACCGCTACCGGATTACGGTTTACGGTTTACGGTTTACGGTTTACGGTTTACGGTTTACGCCAGAATGGTAGAGCCGACGGGATTTGAACCCGCACATTACCCGCCTTGAAAGGGCGGTGACTTTGCCAATTCGTCTACGGCTCCGTGGTGCCCCGAGAGGGTGTCGAACCCCCGACCTCCGTCGCGTCAGGACGGCGCTCTCCCACTGAGCTATCAGGGCTTGGTGGCGGGTGTCCGATTCGAACGGCGTCTCCGGGTTATGAGCCCGGCGTGGATCCTCTCCACCACACCCGCATCGTCAGGACGGACGGACTGCGAACCGTCGTTCGTCCCTGCGTCTCATACCACGTGAGGCCGGCGAGGACGACCCAACTCCTCCACCCCGCAGTGGCCGCCGGGGACTCGAACCCCGAACCTGCGTATTAAAAGTACGCAGCTCTACGCCATTGAGCTAGCGGCCCGTGTCGTGCCCCGCGCTGGATTCGAACCGGCGACACGCAGTTCAGGAAACTGCTGCTCCATCCCCTGAGCTAGCGGGGCGAACTGGTACGCCGTGCAGGGATCGAACCTGCGACATTCCGATTAAGAGTCGGAAGCTCTACCAACTGAGCTAACGGCGCATGGCGGAAGGTTGACGAGTCGAACGCCAGGGCTTGCACCCCCCTCCGGTTTTCAAGACCGGCTGGCCCCCACGGGCCGGAACCCTCCACGAGTCGGGTACGAGGGAATTGAACCCTCGGCCTCCGCGTCCCGAACGCGGCGCTCTCCCAAGCTGAGCTAGTACCCGTTGAGTCGGGATAGCCGGATTCGAACCGACGGCTTCCGGTCCCCCAGACCGGAGCGCTACCTGACTGCGCCATATCCCGAAAGAGCCCCCGACTGGAATCGAACCAGCGCACGCGGTTCCGTAGACCGCTGCTCTATCCACTGAGCTACGAGGGCGAGCACTCCTACCTGCCCGACCTCGAGCGCTACCTCGCCGGTCTGCTGCGTCACCGGGAACGCCTGACCGCGACTCTCGACGCCGACGAGTGGGCACGAAACGAGGCCATGCCGTCTGACCAGGAGATCATGCGCGTCCGCCGCCTGATCAACCGCATGAAGGGCGACCTGGAGGAACTGACTGACGAAGACCGCACCCAGATCGAGGACGCCGTCATCCAGGTACGCCGCAGCCGGACCAAGATCGTCAACCTTGGGCTCCCCCGCGTCCATCAACCGCTGCCTGACCTGCCCGACCTGCGACCGGAGCGCACCGCATGAGCAGCAACCCGATGATCGAAGGCCGGCGGGCCGACTCGGCCCGCCGGCGGCAGCGGGTGATCAAGGCCATCAACGAGGCCTCGGCCCGAGGCGACGAGATCAGCGTGTCGGCCATCGCCCGCGCGGCCGGCGTCGACCGCACCTTCCTCTACCGACACGACGACTTGCTCGGCCAGGTCCACGCCACCCAGGTCAACCCGACGGCCGCCAACGGCGACGGAGACGGCGACGGACCGATGGTCAGCCGGGCCTCCCTCCTGGCGGACCTGGCCAACGCGCAAGGCCAGATCGCCCGACAGTCCGCCCGCGTCCGACAACTGGAGCAGAAACCGTCCGAGCTGCTCGGGGAGCAGGTCTGGCGAGAGACGGGCCTTGGCGCTCCGGTCGACGTTGATCAGTTGCAGCGTCGGATCACCCAGCTGGAGCAGCAAGTCGTCGAGCTGAAGAACCAGACCGAGGAACGCGATCAGGAACTCGAGGCCGCCCGGGCCGCCAACCGGCAACTCCTCGCCAACCTGAACCGGCGAAGCTGATGCCGATTACCAGCGCGCCGTGGATCGATTCAGGCCAGAGCTGCTGGAAGGCCTACCGCAAGAAGTCGCGGAAGTGTTCGGCCATCAGATCCGCCATGGATTGAGCGTCACGGGATCCGTGGACCTCGATGGCACGAATGTTGAGCCGTTCGGCGTTACGAACTGCATCTTCGGCGATCAGCCGGTCGCGCGCAATCCGCTGCTGAACCCGACGACCGCTACCGATAGAAGCGATTCACCGGACACGTTCGGCGAGCCTCAGCTCAGTCAGGTAACGCTTGACGACTTGGCCCCCGTAGTTGACGTCGATGAGCCGCGCGATGGAGTCCAGCAATGCGCTCTGCTGCGCGTCCGGCAAGGCACGGTGGCCCGAGTAGGTCATCAGCAGATCCAGGTAGTCCGCTGTCGAGTACGGCAACTCCCACTCGTATCGGTAGAAGCTCGCAGGCCCGAACCGCTCCGACGAGGTCAGCTCCCGATCGTCCTCCGGAATGTCTTGAGCACCTTCAAGACGCAGGCCCGGTGGGGTCGACGGATCGAAGCGCTCGTAAAGCTTCTGAATCTCAACGAAGAACGCCTCGGTCCAGGTGCCACCGGCGATGTGGTGGGTTCCCACGGTGGCCAGCAGACCACCGAGACGCACGGCGTCAGCAGACTTCGACACCCGCACGGCCGGATCGATCCAGTGAAACGCCGTCGCGGAGAAGACCACGTCGAACGGTTCCGCAGGCAAGGGCCACTCCTCGAACGCTGCCGCCACGACCTCCACCGAGTCGGAGCCGGCAAGGTTTCGCCGAGCCACAGCAGCCATGTCTGCGCCTAACTCGACGGCCACGATCCGGTAGCCCCGTTCCGCCAGCGGCACGGTCGCCTGCCCAGTGCCACAGCCGATCTCCAACACCCTTGCACCGGGCGCTACTCCGGCCGCAGCGAGATCATCGAACATCTGTGCCGGGTACCGGGGCCGCGCACGGTCATACCGTTCAGCGTCCTCGTTGAAAGTTTCTCGCAGCCTCACGAAGTCATTGCTATCGCTCACCCAGAGAGAGTACGGGTGCCGCTCCTACGGCAGGCACTCAATTCTCAATGCCTGGCTCGCCGGGGCGCTGCAGCTTGCCCGCGTTCCGTTCACCCGGTTGGGCGGCACTGAGCAAGCCCGCTTGCGCAACACGTGTTGTGATCGCTACGGTTCTTGAACATAGCCACTGAGCTGCTGAAACTCCGGCGAGGAGTCCACGCCAGGCCGCCGGACCCCCAGAGAACTCCGGATCCAGAGTGCGGCGTCTTACCGAATAGACGACCCGGGAATGGTGGTCGACGAACGGCGGGTTCGCCGGCCGGTGACCGGCGCCGCATTGGCGACTCTGCGCCGGTCGCGTGTCAGCTCCGGGAGCAGGAATCGAACCTGCGTCTGTACCGGGATCCAAAGTCCCGTCGCCCTTGCCAGCAGAGCATCCCGGAACGGTCGAGCGGTCGGCGGGCACCGACCCCGCTTCTTCGGTTTGGAAGACCGACGTGTCCGCCGAGTTCACTACGACCGCATGGCATTTCGTTCACGTAGGCCGTACGGGGCTCGAACCCGTAACCTCCTGGTTGAGAACCAGGTGAGCTGCCACCTTGCTCCAACGGCCCCTGGTGGAGAAGAAGGGATTCGAACCCTCGACCTCCGGTCTGCCGAACCGGCGCTCTCCCATCTGAGCTACAACCCCGTGGTCCGGGACCGGGTGTCGAACCCCGTGTCTCTCGCTCCCAAAGCGAGCGGGTCAGCCGTCTCCCTCGTCCCGGAGGTCGCGCCCCCGGCCGGCCCGTGCAGGCGCCGGCCGGGGTCTTTTTTATGCCATCCACTGTGGAGTTGAGAATTTGCTACGCCGCCGGCCGCAGCCGAGACGAAATGCAGGGGCAGCAGGAATCGAACCCGCAACCTTCGGTTTTGGAGACCGGTGCTCTACCAGTTGAGCTACGCCCCTGTGGGGTTGTTCCGGTAACGAGAAAGCCGCCCTGTCCCTGTCGGGGTGGGCGGCTTCGCAGCTTGCGCTGACGCTATTCGCGCCGCCACCCCGGCTTCCAGTTTTGCTCACTCGCGCACAGATCGTGGGCTCGCCCGATCGAGGGCAGCACGACACCGCCGCGCGGCATCAACCGCGTAGGTTCGGCGTAGGCGTACTGCAACACGGGGAACTCCTTGGGTTTGTCGGAACGGCCTTGCTCATTCAAGGTAGGCGCTGCGCCGCTCGGATGGCAATGGATATTCCGAGCCACCTTCATGTGACTCGCGGACGGCGGTGGCAGGTCACTGGCGCTGGGCAGACGCGTGAGTCTCCCGGCGGTCGAAATATCAGCGGTTTCCCGGCCGGTCGAGGCCCATGGGGTACGCGTCAGGGTGGCTGAACGCGAAACTCACCTGCCTCGACGATCCTCCCCCTAGGTTCGATGCGCAGGACGCAGCCGAACCGGGGAGAGACGTGGACAGCTATCCGGCGATCGAGGATCACGGACTCATCGGCGACCTGCAGACCGCCGCGCTGGTGACGTGTGACGGGACGGTCGACTGGTTCTGCGCGCCGCGGTTCGACTCGCCGAGTATCTTCGCCGCGCTGCTGGACAAGGACAAGGGCGGCTACTTCCAGATCGCGCCGCACGACGTGCGGTACGTGACCAAGCAGCTCTACCTCCCCGGCACACCCATCTTGATCACACGGTTCATCAGCGCCGACGGTGTGGCCGAGGTGATGGACTTCATGCCGGTCACCGGCGAGAAGGCCACCGACGCCCATCGCCTGGTCCGCATCGTCACCATGGTCCGAGGCAGCATGCGCTTCAAGGTGGAGTGCCGGCCGCGGTTCGACTACGCCCGCGAAGAGCATCAGCTGGAGCGCCACCACAACGGCTACGTCTTCCGCAGCCGGTCGGCGACGCTGACGTTCAACCCGGTCGACCCCGTGCGGCGGTTGATCTCCGAACAGGGCGACGTCCATCTGGAGGGCGGCGACCTGGTCGCGTACGGCACGCTCAACGAGGGCGACACCGGCGGGGTGGTCCTGGAGACGGCCGGCACCGAGCCGCGGATCATCCCGCCGGAGGAGATCCAGGGCATGTTCGAGTGGACTCGGGACTACTGGCGGCGCTGGCTGGAACGCTCCCGCTACACCGGCCGCTGGCGCGAGATGGTCGAGCGCTCCGCCATCACGCTCAAACTCATGACGTACGCGCCGACCGGCGCGATGATCGCCGCACCCACCGCCGCGTTGCCCGAACTGGTGGGCGGCACCCGTAACTGGGACTACCGCTACACCTGGGTACGCGACACGTCGTTCTCGGTGCACGCGCTGCTCGGCCTCGGCTTCACCGAGGAGGTCAGCCGGTACATGAACTGGCTGGACGAGCGGATCCGCGAGGCCGGCGAGCACCAGGACCCACTGAAGATCATGTACCGGGTGGACGGCTCCTCCGACCTGCACGAGGAGGTGCTGGACCATCTGGAGGGCTACCGCGGCTCGCGGCCGGTGCGGATCGGCAACGGCGCGGCCGACCAGATCCAGCTCGACATCCACGGCGAGGCGCTCTACGCCATGCACCTCGCCGACGAGCAGGGCATCCGCGTCTCGCACCAGGTGTGGAAGAGCACCATCCGGCTCGTCGACTGGCTCTGCCACAACTGGGACCAGCCCGACGCCGGCATCTGGGAGAGCCGCCACCACCCCCGTAACTACACCTTCGGCCGGGTGATGTCCTGGGTCGCGCTGGACCGGGCCATCCGGTTGGCCACCCGCACCGGCCGTCCCGGGGACCTGACCTGCTGGACCGAGCAACGCAACCGCATCTACGACCAGGTCATGGCCCGCGGATACGACCGGGCCCGCGGAACCTTCGTGCAGGCGTACGACGAGAACGTGCTGGACGCGGCGTTGCTCGCCATGCCCGCGGTCGGTTTCGTGACGCCGAGTGACCCGCTGTGGCAGTCCACCCTGGGCGCGATCGAACGTGAACTGGTCTCCGACAGCCTGGTCCACCGGTACGACCCGGCGCACTCCCCCGACGGTCTGCCCGGCCACGAGGGGACCTTCAACATGTGCACCTTCTGGTATGTCGAGGCGTTGGCCCGTTCCGGACGCCTCGACGACGCCCGACTCACGTTCGAGAAGATGTTCACCTTCAGCAACCACCTGGGTCTCTATGCCGAGGAGATCGCCGCGACCGGGGAACAGATCGGCAACTATCCCCAGGCGTTCAGCCATCTCTCATTGATCAACTCAGCGTTGACGCTCAATGACCTGCTCGACGCCGAGAGCGAGGCCCGCCGCCGTCGGTAGGGCGCACACGCTCCGGCCGGCAGCCCGGTCGCCGCAGGACCGCGTCGAACCCGGATGGACAGGCCGTCGAAGGTGCCAAGTACCACCGCCGCCAGGGTGCCGGCGTGCTCGGCGACCAGGAACAACTGCGGTTCGCGTACGAGCGTGGCCGCGAGCTCCGCCCGGGGTAGCACGGCCCGGCCCGCGGATTTCCACACCTCGGCGACGCCGTCGTAATCCGTCCAGGTGAACTGCCGTAGGTGAGTCACAGCATCCATCCTGGCCGCATCCGAGTCGGAGGCGGTTGGGTCAGGAACAGGGCTCGCACCGACGACAGCAGCCATGGCGCGGCAGCCTTCGAGGCCACCCGCCCACCGCCTGATCAACCGAGCGGTTGATCAGGCGGCGGTCCGTCTACCAGGAGCGCAAGTTCCACTGCTGGGCGGGCGTGTTGTTGCAGGTCCACTGCCACACGGCGTTGCCCGCGACGGGGTCACCCCAGGGGACATCGGCGCACTGCCCGGTCTGGAGGTTGCGCAGCGCGTAGCCATTCACGCCGGGTACCTGCGTGACGGACCAGAGCTGCCGGGCGGCGCCCAGGCAGTCCCACAGTTGGAGCGTCTGACCGGCAGCCGGGTTGCCCCAGGGCAGGTCGAGGCACTTGGGGCCGTCGGGCGACCAGAGCGAGCTGACAAGCTGGTAGTAGACGACGCCGCCCCACCTTCCCTCGAAGACCATCGTCCACCTCTGGGCCGCGCCGCCGTCGCAGGGCCACTGCTTGATGGCCGTGCCGTTGGCGGTGCTGGCATACGACACGTCGATGCACAGGCTGCCGAAGGGGTGCTCGCTGGTGGCGGAACTCTCGGATCTGAATGAGTACTCGGTGGCGGCGCTGGCTGGCGAGGCGGCCACCAGGCTGGCGGCTACGAGTCCGATGCACACCGCGAGCACCATTGACGTCCGGCGGAGGATCTTCATGCCGTTCCTTCCAGAGGGAGTTGACGATATCGACAAGGGGGTGGCCAGCCAGCGCCAGCTACGTCCGTGACCTCGACGTGCTGATCGGCGTCATCTGTCGGCAGGATTACAGGCGGCCGCTGGTGTAGAGGTAGTCCAGCAACCGGCCGTCCACCCGGTCCTGGAAGGTGTCGGCCAGCGCGGTTGACGGTTGTTCGTACTCGTAACCGCAGCGCACCCACCGGTCCGGGACGCTTGCCACGTCCAGGTACCCCTCGTCGATGCTGCCCACCTCGAAGCCGGGCTTTCCGGCCGACTGCCAGCAGCTGAAGAGTTGACCGTCGGCGTTGACCACGGCGCCGTACCGACCTCCGGGCGCCGAACAGATGTGGCAGGTGGTTCTCATGCTGGGCCGGACCATCCGGAAGCCAGCTTCCAGTGCCGCGATGCTCCAGCTCGCGAACGCATCGCTGACGTCGTCGAGGTGTCGCATGGTGTTGCGGTACCCGAAGCCCGCGTCGCCGACCCAGGCGAACGTCACCGTGCACCGGTCAGGGCTCAGGCCGGCGGCCAGTTCCCCGACGAGGTCGGCGATCCGGTCGACGTTGTGGTGCGACACGTTCACCCGCAGATTCCAGTTGAGCCCGGTGACCTCGGTCGCGCGGGCCACGTTGCGCAGGATGGTGTCGAAGGTGGGCGCCCCGGACCGCTTGACCCGGATCTGGTCATGGTCGGCCCGGCTGCCGTCGAACGTCACCTGCACGCCGTTGAGACCCGCCGCGTACAGCTCGCGGGCCAGCCTCGGGCTCAGCAGGACGCCGTTCGTGGTCATGGCGCTCTGGTCGAGTCCGATTTCGCGGGCTCGGTCCAGCAGGGTGAGGCAGCCACGCGGGTTGAGCAGCGGTTCACCCCCGAACAGCAGCAGGTAGAGGCGATCCAGCTCGCACCGACGCATCCGGTCGCCGGCAAATGTGATGATGCGCTCGACGGTGTCGGTGTCCAGCCAGGCCCGCCGGATCCGCGGCGGGCGTGCGCCCCCGGTGTTGTCCAGCCCGGTGTTCTGGAAGCAGTAGCCACAGCCAAGGTTGCAGGTGGTCGTGGTGAGCACGGTCAGCGAGAACGAGGCCGGCACACGCGGCTGGAACGCCCCGGTGCGGCGCAGGATGCCAGTGGTGGCGTCGTCCACCCTGCCGTCGGGGCCCACACACTCGGGGCGCAGCAGGGTCCAGGTCTGGTTCCCGATGAACCACCAGCCGTGTTCGCTGCGGATCAGGCGCGGCGCGTCGGTGTCGTCCAGGCGGGTGCCGATCATGACTTTTCCTTCCCTCGATGGTGCTGCGTGTCGGGTCAGCGGGGCCCGTAGGCCGGTCGCAGCCGCCAACGGGCCCCGCGGTAACGCACCTTGGCTAGGCTTCCGGGCCGGCTTTCTGCTGCAGCGTGGCGTTCTCCGGTGCGCCGATCTGGATCCCGCAGGCCGCGTCCGTGAGCTGTGCGGAGCTGCGGTTGGCGAGAATCCGGCTGACCTCCGGCGCCCCGACCTGGACTCCGCAGGCGAGGGCCTCTTCAACGGAGGTGTCCGGCCCCCGGTTGACGAGGATGTTCTCCAGCTCTTCAGCACCGATCTGAATACCGCACATCTGTCCTGCTCCCCTCTCCGGCCGGAACGACTTCCGGCCGGTCTCCTGGATACGTGGCGGGAGGGTCGCCGGCAGATACCGATCCGTCGGGTTTTCCCCGGCCGAATGCCGCCAGCGGGGACGGTGCGGCTCAGTTGTCCGGGCACAACCGGGTGCCGCGGATCGGCAGAGCGCTGTCCAGGTGGGCCGCCGCGATCCAGCCGGTGTCGCCCAGGACTGTCGTCCGGGCCCACACGTCGTCGCCCTTGACGGCTTCCCCGGTGCGGTGGCAGGTCACCCGGCCCAGCGTGCCGTCGGGCACCTTGCGCAGCACCCGGTCGCCCGTCGAGGGGCCGGCGCGCATCGACACGTTGGGTTGGGCCTTCATCGCGACAAGCCGGCCGTCGCCGGGAACCAGGCCGTCCTGGAGGCCCCGGCAGGTGTTCGCCGACGAGCCGATCCACATGATTGTGTAGTCCTCGCCGTCGCGTCGTTGGTGGCTGGTGTCGAAGCAGTACGCCGGCTTGTCCTGCTCCGGTCCATTGCCCCGGGTGGCCAGGTCCAAGAGCGGAATCTGCTTGATCAGGAAGCAGGCGGTCGTGTCGGCGACCGCGCCGAGGCGGCCACGGAGGACCGCGACGACGCCGACCGCCCACGAGTCGCGTCGGCTCTGGTAGATCCGCACCGCCAGCCGGTCCGTCTCGTAGGCGCATTGGACGGCGTCGTCGACCTGCCCGAGCCGGTCGGCAAAGCGGCCGACGTTGTCGAGGAACTGACCGACCCGGGGCCGCTGCCCGGGCACGATCCGTTGGGTCACCTCGCTCACCAGGTCGACGTGCGGCAGACAGGGGTTCTCGATCGAGGTGTAGCTTTTCTCGTCCAGCTTCGGTAGTAGTCCGCCGCTGCGGGTGCCGGCCGCCGGGCAGCCGCCTCCGGCGACCTTCGCGAGACCGTTGGCCGTGCCGGGGCGGTTCTCGGCACCGCCGCCGGCCGCGCCGCCGTTCGTGCGGCATCCCGTCAGGAGACCGGACGCCAGGGCGAGCACGGTGAGGCCGGCGGCGAGACCCGCCCGGCCTGGGAGCTTCCTCACATTGTGGTCAGTCATGCCTGGATGGGGGGCCGGGCGGCGTCCTGGATACCTGCTGTCGGCGCGACTCTGGTGCTGTCGGTTCAGCCGGCGCCGAAACAGACGAAGCTCGGGGGCTGGTTGTCGCGCACGGCCTCCGCCAGTGCCGCCGCCGGCGGCCGGCCCGCGACGACCGCCCGGTGATAGGCCACCATGATCTCCGTGGCCGCCTCGTCGGCGACCCGGCCGACGCTCGCGACGACCGTGGCGGTGCCGGCGGCGAGCAGGGCGGTCGGCATGCCGAGCGCCTCGTCGCCGTGCCGCACGTCGGTCAGGCCCAGGTCGCAGCAGGACAGGACCACGGTACGCGGCGCGGTCCGCAGCTCCTGCACGTCATGGCCCATCAGCGGGCCGCCGGCCAGCTCCAGCGTGGAGAACAGTGGGTTCTCGGTCTGGTGCTGGCCGTGCGCGGCGATATGGGCGAGGTCGGCGCCGGCCATCGCCGCGAGTGCCGCCGCCGGGGTCGCCTCCGGCCCGGTGAGCACCACGGCACCGCGGTGCAGCGACGCCACGGCCCGGGCCTCCGCCTCCCCGCGGGGGATTCCCGGTCCCGCCACCACCGCCACCGCGGCCGACCCGGCGACGGGCCGGCCGGCGTTCAGGCGGCGCCGGGCGGCCAGCCACACCCCGACCGACGGCGCCACCGTGACCGGCCGGGACGCGCACGCTGGCAGGGCGTGCCAGGGCGTGGTCAGCAACAGCCCGGTCGGGACCACCACGAGGTCTCGGTCGCCGACCAGCGGCAGCACTGGATCGAGCACCATCGAGCCCACTCGGTCGGCGTCCTGGCGTGTCGTGGCGTGGACCACCGCCGCCAGCCGGGCGGGCATGGCCCGGCCCGCCTGCGCGTCCAGGTCGGCGCGCAACCGTCGTACCGCCTCCTCGGTCGTGCCGCGGTCGCCGAGCACCACCACCGAGGTCCCCCGGTCGGTGACCACGAGCGCGCGCAGGACGTCCCCGGTGGCCACGTACACCACGAGCGCCGCGCCGGCCAGCTGCGCCGTCACGGCGGTCAGCGGCGCCGGCGTCGGCGGTGCCGCGTCCCGGGGACCCGGCGTCGCCCAGGCGCGCTCCCGGATCACCCGCTGGAGCGCCTCCAGCCGACCGTGGAAGGCCAGGGTCGGGTGGCCCGCGAGTTCCGCCTGCCGGACGCGGTGCTGTAGCTGGCGCAGCTCCTCCAGCGCCTCGGCGGCGACCGGGTCGTCGGGCGGCCGCACCGGCGGCAGCAGCAGCGCCTGCGCCCGGGCCCGCTCGGACCACCGGTAGACGGCGCTGGCGGAGCCCTCTGCCAACGCCGCGGCGAGCCCCGCCCGGGCCAGGTCGCGGCCGTGCACTGCGGCCCCGGTCTGCAGGTCGGCGCAGCCGAACCGGGCGCGGTGCCGGTGCAGAGCGGTCATTCCGGCCAGCAGACTGCGCCGGGCTTCGGCCGACCGGTCGGTCGAGGCCGCCACCTCCGCGCGGGCCATGTGCCAGAGCAGGCGCGTGTCGAGCCGATCGCTCCGCTGTGGCCCGGGCTGTCGCCCGATCAGCTCCGCCGCCCGGCGGGGTCGTCCCGCGGCCACCAGCGCCCGGGCCTTGACCATACCGGCGACTCGGGCGTCCTCGGGCAGCCCGAGCCGGGCCAACCGGCCGGCCAGCACCCCGGCGCGCCGGGCCACCGTCGCCTGGTCGACCTCGCCGACCGCCTGGTCGGCGCGCAGCTCGAGCAGGGCAGCGAGGGCCGCACGGCGGACGTTGGTACGGCCGAGGAACGCGGCGCGGGCGCGTCGGGCCCAGTGCGCGGCAGCGACCGGCTCGCCGGCGAGGAGGGCCGCCTCCGCGCGCACCTGGAGAGCATCCGCATAGGTGTGTCCGAGCTGCTGCCGCGTCGCCCGCTCCACCGCGCTGGCGAGTTGCCGTTCGGCCTCGCGGTAGAGCCCGGCCGCGACCAGCGCGCGGGCCCGTTCCACTGCCAGGTTGGCGAGCCGGCCCGGCGCGAGCATCCGGTAGTCGGCGTCGGACTGGGCGAAGGCACGCAGCGCGGCGGGCAGGTCACCGGCGATCACGTCGAGACAACCCAGGTTCGTCCGCGCCATGGCCACGTGCAGGCCGAGCCCGTGCCGGGCGGCGACCTCGGCGCAGCGCCGCAGGTCGGCCCGGGCGAGCCGGACGTTGCCCGCCTCCAGGTGCACGAGGCTGCGGTTGTTGAGCGCCTTGACCAGATCAGGCGGGTGTGTCAGGTCGCCCAACAGGCCGATGGACTCGTCGTACTGGCGCAGCGCCTCCGCGTTGCGGCCGCTGCGTTTGAGCAGCAGGGCCCGCTGGCCGAGCAGGATCGGCCGCTGCGGTGGAGCCACGAGTGCCTCGGCCTCGTCCAGCAGCCGGAAGCCCAGCTCCACCCGGCCCCGCTCGGACTCGGCCCAGGCGAGGCTGATCAGCAGGCGGGCGTGGATGTCGCGCAGGCCGGGGTGGCTCTTCGCCAGCCGCAGGCCCGCCCGCAGTTCCCGGGCGGCCCGCCCCGGCTGGCCGGCGTCGCTGGACGCCAGGCCCGCCGCGTGCCAGCGGGTGGCCCGGCGAGCGAGTGCGGCCTGGTCCATGTCACAGGGCGAGGGCCGGCGTGACCACCTGCGGTGCGTGCTCACCCCGTGCCGGGTGCACCACCACCTGCGCCAGGCCGTGCGGCACACCGTCCAGCACGAAGCGGCCGGACGCGTCGGACTCCACCGTCTGGGACGGGTCGGGCGCGGGGTGCCGCAGCTCGACCCGTACGGCGGCGCCGGGCGCGAGCCAGCCGTCGATCCGGACCAGGCCGTCGGGCCGGTCCACGATCGTGATCATCACGGTCCGGCTCTCCGCGTCGAAGGTCAGGGTGCGGGTCCGTTGCGTGCCACGCACCGCGCCGACGAGCTGCTCTTCGCGCAGCCGGGCGACCTCCCGGTCGACGTCGTCGAGTGCCAGCACCAGGCGTACCCGGTCGTCGAGGTCGGGGGGTGGCGGGTCGAGCTGGGTGAGCACCGCTGCCAACTGGTCCAGGATCGCCTGGTCCAGGCCGTCGAGCGGCTGGTCGGCGGAGTGCGGGGCGGTCATGTCGGGCTCCACGTCGAGTCGGCGGCCAGCATCTCCCGCAGCTTCGCCAGACACCGGCCACGGGTCGGCCCGATGCTGCCACGGGGCATGTCCAGCGCCTCGGCCACCGCCGTGTAGTCGGGGCGGTCGACGTGCGCGACGATCCGCAGCAGCGCCCGGCACCGCTCCGGCAGCCGCGCGACGTGCCGCCACAGCGTCCGGTCACGTTCCTCGGACAGCAGCAGGTCGGCGGGGCCGGGATCCGGGTCGGGCGAGGAGTCCAGCGTCGCCGCGTCGTGCGGTGTCTGCCGCTGCGCGAGCCCACGGACCCGCCAGGATTCCCGGCGGGCGGTGGTCACCAGCCACGCGGTGAGGGCGCTCGAGGACCGGATGGTGTGCAGTCCGCGTACCAGCTCCAGCCAGGTCGTCTGGACGACATCGGCGGCCTCCTCGGCGGTGAGACCCTGTGCCCGGGCGACGCGCCACAGCAGCGGGTTGAGTTCCCGAACCACCTCGTCGAGGGCGTCCCGGTCGCCCGCCCTGGCCCGATCGAGGCGCTCGCCGAGGCGTGCCGCACGGTCGAGCGACGCGCTCGCGCGGTCCACCGGCACATTCGACATCGCGTCAGTCCGGCAGCCGCGAGGACGCCGGCGCTGGCGCCAGCTCCTGGGCGAGCCGGCCCGCGTACCGGGCCGCCGCGAACGACGTGCCGCTCCAGTAGGCGTACGCGCCCTGCCCGGTGATCTGTGCCGTGGTCAGTGGCATGAGGCTCACCGCGTTGGTGCCCTCGTGCCACTGGCGCACCCACACCCCGTGGTTGCTGTATGGCGCCCGGGTGGTCGGCGAGGCGCAGGCCCCGACGCTGATCACCGTAAGCGCCGGATCAACCGCGAAGGCAGCCGGATAGATTGGACTGTCCGTACCGCCGTTCCCGGCCGAGGCGACCACCGCGACGCCCTGGTCCGCCAGGCGTTTGAGCGCCGCCCGGACCGGCTTCATCTCTGCTTCCTCGCCGACACCCGGGCGGCCGAACGCGGTCAGCACGACGTCGATCCGCTGGCCGTCGCGAACCCGGTCCGCCAGCCAGTTCAGCGCGTGTGCCGCGTTCAGGTCGCTGACCCGGCCCGCGTCGCTCATCACCCGCACCGAGAGGATCCGCGCGTCGGGCGCCGCACGGCGGAGGAGTCCGGCGAGGAAGGTGCCGTGCCCCCAGTGACTGCCGAAGTCCGTCTCGTCGCTCTCCTCGCCGTGGCTGTCCTGGCCGTGGCTCTCCTGGCCGGCGATCTCCGGAATGGCGCGCAGCGGCGTCCATCCCCGCGCCTCCTCCCAGTACGGCTCGCCGTCGGTCTCCACCAGCCAGTCGTGCTCCCGCACCCCGGTGTCGAGCAGCGCCACCACGGGCCGCCCGGCCGGGAACTGGCTGGCCGGGCGCCGTGGGGGCTTCGGCAGCATCACGTGGTCGGGGGCCGGGAGCCAGGCAACGGTGCCGTGTCCGCTCTTGCGGCCGCTGGCCCGGAAGTACGGGAAGAGACGTGCCTCCGACCGGGCGTCGTCCTCCACGGTGGCGGCCACGCACTCGTAGTCGGGCAGGCACTCCGGCACGTCGGTGTCGGGTCGGCCGGCCAGCCGGCGGCTGGCCCGGGCCACGGCCACCGGGTCACCCTGGACGGGCAGTTCGACCAGCTCGACGGCGGGCGGCGCGGGGGCGGCCGGCGGGGACAACGGCCGGCCGAGACCAGCCTCGGCCAGCAGCCCGTTGAGCCGCTCGACCGTCTCCGGACGCTCCGCCACCCACGCGGGCACGAGCACGACGTCAGGACGGTAAGGGGGTCGGGACACCTGACCTCCTGGTAGTACGGCTGATTCACTCAGGACCGCCCCCCGCGCGGCGCGGGTCGGTGGTCGCCAGCACAGTTGAGCACGTTCCGCTGCCGCCGCCAATGGCCCGCCCGGCGCATCGACCATGACCATTCGATGCGTATCTGAGGGTCCGTCCGCTCCCCTACCGCAGATGGGCCCACGTCCGCCCGCGGTCGAGGCCCTACCGGGCGCCCGACGAGTCGTCCGGATGGCGAAGTCGCGCGGCTGCCTGGTGCAGACCCGGGTGGACGCCGGCCGGGCTCCCCGTGTGCTCGGCGAGCCGTTGCAGGACAGTGACAAGCCGGGCGCGTTCGCCGGCGTCGAGCGGGGTGAGGATCTCGCCCTCGTGCTGGTCGGCGACCCAGCGAGCACGAGGCAGCAGCTTGCGCGAGGTTTCGGTCAGGTGGATGGCGTGGGCACGACGGTCGCGGGGGTGCCGCCGACGTTCGACCAGATCGCGGTGTTCGAGGTCGTCGAGCAGGCCGACCATGACCTTGCGGTGGATGCCCAGCGCGTCGGCGAGCTGTTGCTGGGTGGTGCCCTCATTTCGCTCCAGGTGCATGAGCAGCCCGAAGTGGTTCGGCGCGATGCCCAGCGGCGCCAGCCGCGCGGCGAACGTCTGCGCGACGTGGAACCCGAGTTGGGACAGCAGGAAGTTGGCCCGACCGGCCAACGGCCGGTCGGTGCCTGGTGCGGCGTCGTCGAGCACTCCAACATTGTACGTCCTCGTTATTGTCCGTTACGGTAACAGTAACTGGCGATCCATACTTGGGAGATGCTGATGAAGGTGACCGTCTTCGGTGCTACCGGCGGCATCGGCAGCCACGTCGTACGCCAGGCACTCGACCGCGGTCTGACCGTGACCGCGGTCGTCCGCGACCCGGTCCGCCTCGACGTGCGCCATCCGGCGCTGGAGGTCACGACGGTGTCCACGCTCGACGACGCCGACGCGTTGGGGTCCGCGGTACGCGGCAGTGACGCGGTCCTGTCCGGTGTGGGCCCACGCGGACGCCACGACGGGCCGGTCGCCTCCACCGCCACGCGCGCGATCCTGGGAGCGATGCACGCCGAAGGTGTCCGCCGGCTCGTCACGGTCAGCGCCGCCCCGGTCGGCCCGACACCCGACGGGGACAGCTTCCTCAACCGCCGCATCGTTCTGCCGGTCATCAGTGCCCTGCTCAGGGATCTGTACGCGGACCTGCGTGCCATGGAGCACGCGATGGCGAACAGCCCGGCGCAGTGGACGGTGGTGCGGCCGCCGAAGCTCGTGGACAAGGCGCTGACCGGCCGGTACCGCACCGTCATCGGTGGCAACGTCGCCCGCGGCTACACGATCTCCCGGGCCGACGCGGCCCACGCCATGCTCGCCGCCGCAGGCGACCCCGCCACGATCCACCGGGCGATCGGCATCGCGTACTGACCGACCGCCTTCCTGGCCACCGCACTCCTCGGGTTGACCATGTCCGGCATCCACACCGGTGCCATAGCCCGATGGCACGCCGGCACCGGCCTCCTCGCCGCCACACTTCTCTTCGTCACCGCGACGACCAGCCCGTACGGCGTCGGCAGCGTCAACCCACTCGCCCTCCTCGGCCTCGCCGGTTGGCTCCTGGGGCTGGTATGGATCGTGGCGTACGGCGTCCTGCTGATCCGAACGCCGGTGAGCGGCGGGGGATCCGGGGCATGCCGACCGTGACTATCGGATGATGTCGGTAAGGCCGGTCAGGTCCGTGAGCTCGTATTCGACGGGCGTATCGTCCGGCAGGGTATGCCCGCGATGGTTGATCCACGCCGCCCGGATGCCGGCCGCGTGCGCCCCGCGCACGTCGGCGCTCGTCGAGTCGCCCACGTGCAGCACCTCGTGCGCACCCAGGTCCAGGGCGGCGAGCGCTCGGGCGAACATGGCCCGGTCCGGTTTGTAGGCGCGGACGTCCTCGCTGGTCACGACGGCGGCGAAGGCCAGGCCATGGTGCGCCATCGCCGCGTCCAGGTCGGCGCGGTCGACGTCGGACACCACGCAGACGGGCACCGTGACCCGGGAGAGAAACTCGCGGGTACCCGGACGCAACGGCGGCGACTGCCAGTACCTGAACTGCGCCGCGCACAGTGTGGCCGCGTCACCGGCGCAGCCCACCTCGGCCATGACCGTGGCCAGGCTGCGCATCGCGCAGTGTCGCAGGGTCCGGAACTGCGGGCCGTCGGCGACCGCCTCGTACTGCAGGGCCCAGGCAGCCAGGACGTCGCCCCCGGAGACGGATGTGGAGGCGCCCGCGGCTACCTGGTCAGCGATCGCCTGCATGATCGCGTCGTCGTCCTCGACCACCGTGCCGTAGAAGTCCAGCAGCAGTCCCTTGATCACGTTCGCAGCGTAGTCGTCGCCGCGGCCGGAGGGGTTCGGCGAGGTCAGTGACTATTGGTTGCGAGCCGGATCCCGAATCCGGTAATCACCGTCCCGGTGACGCGGTCCAACAGCCGGCGAGCCGCGGGACGTCGCAACACCGTGCGCAGCCGACGTGCCAGGACGACCAGCACGGTCGACCAGGCAGTACCCAGAAGGATATGCACGCAGGCCAGCAACACACCGAAGGCAAACGGGGAAGCGCCGGCGGGAATGAACTGTGGCAGGAGCGCGACGTAGAACACGCCCATCTTCGGGTTCAGCAGGTTTGTCAGTGCGCCGCGACGCCACCCCGGGTAGAAGTCGTTGCCGGCCGTCGCGGGTTCGTCGACCGGTGGATTCGCTGTGTCTGGTCGACGGTGGCGGGTGCCCCACAGCATGCTCAGCCCCATCCAGATCAGGTAGCAGGCGCCAGCCCATCGCAGCACCTCGTAGGCCAACTGGGAAGCCGTCAGCAACGCGGTGACACCGGCGGAGGTGAGCGCACCCCAGGCCAGGGTGCCGGTTTGGATGCCGAGAACGACTCCCCAGGCACGGCGGGTTTCTCCGAGGGCTGCGGTGCGCAGGATGAGGGCGGTGTCCATCCCGGGGGTCATGGTGAGCAGGCCCACGACGATGACGAACGACCACAGAGCGCTGAGAGCTGTCACGATTTTCAACCTAGTGGGCGGCTGTCGTGGTCAGGGCCGCGCGGTGTCACACACCAAGGGTTAGGTCAGGTCATGCCCAACCTGGTGTCGCAGGCCGGGCAGTACCCGCGCTTTGCGTTCGAGCTCACGTCGATCTCGCAGGTCGAGCACGGGCCGCCCTCCCACAAACCCTGGTCGGGTCCGAGGCCGCCGTCGTAGTAATCGCGGTCCGGCCACGCGACCAGGCTGAGGACTGTGTCCGGCGCTTCGTCGCATCGATACGAGGTGGCCAGGATCAGCCTCTCCTGGCAGCCGTACCGCTCGTCGGTGTAGTGCGGCAGGACCCGCCGCATGACGTCGACCAGCTCGTAGACCGGTAGCCCTACGAGCTGCTCCGCAAGACGGTCCCGATCTTCGTCCGTCGTCATGCGACGACGATACGCGCGACTGCACACCCGCCGGCCGCGGTCGGGACCGTCGCGCGGAGAGGCGCTCATCGACCCGTCGGTGACACGCCGCCTGGTGACTCGATTCGCCGATGGCCTCGCCCCGGCAACCATGGGCCGATCCCTGGCGCTCGACCGGCTGACACACGACAGCGCGAGGTTCTCCTGGAGGTGGCCGGCACCTGCCCGTCAGCCGGGCATGCGACGCTGAAGCTCCATGACCAACGGGCCACACCGCGGTGGCCCCGGACACTTCCGCCAAAGCCCGCACAATTCCTGGCCTGACAGCACAGCATCCCCCAACCCACACCCCTTGTGCCCGGAGGAACGCAGACCATGGACCACGCATCTCAGCTCATCCAGGAGCGGAGTGCCCCGCCGGCCACGCTGGTGATCTTCGGAGCCTCCGGTGACCTGACCCGGCGTAAGCTGCTGCCCGCAATCGAGAGCCTGGCTCGGCACGAGCGGCTCCCGGACCAGTTCGCGCTGGTCGGCGTCGCGCGCACGTCGATGACCGACGAGCAGTTCGCCGAGAGCGCCCTCGGCGAACGCACCCTCGCCAGTAAGCGCCAACTCCAGGGCGGTGTGCGGTACGTGTCCGGCGGCTACGACGACCCGGAGACCTACAAGAAGCTCGTGGAGACCCTCGACGAGCTGGACGCACAGCGGGGCACGTCCGGCAACCGGCTCTTCTATCTGTCCACGCCGGCCGGGGCCTTCGAACCGGTGATCAACGGACTGGCCGGTGTCGGGCTCAACCAGCCGGCCGAAGGCTCCTTCTCCCGCCTGGTCATCGAGAAGCCGTACGGGCGCGACCTGGTCACGGCCCGCGAGCTCGACGGCGTCGTGCACAGCGCCTTCGACGAGCACCAGGTCTTTCGTATCGATCACTACCTGGGCAAGGACACCGTCCAGAACGTGCTGGCGCTGCGCTTCGCGAACTCGATCTTCCAGCCCATCTGGGATCGCTCCTGGGTCGACCACGTGCAGATCACCGTCGCCGAGACCCTCGGCGTCGGCAGCCGCGGTGGCTTCTACGAGGACGCCGGCGCGATGCGGGACATCGTGCAGAACCACGTGCTCCAGGTTCTCGCGCTGGCACTGATGGAACCACCGGCCTCATTCGAGGCTGAGGGCCTGCGCAACGAGAAGGTGAAGCTGCTACAGGCGATCCGGCTCCCCACCGACCGGGACATCGCCGAGGCCGCGGTCCGGGGACAGTACACCCGGGGCGGCACCCGCGAGGAGCTGATGCCCGGCTACCGCGAGGAGGCCGGAGTCGATCCCCTGTCGCGGACCGAGACCTACGCCGCGATGCGGCTCAACGTGGACAACTGGCGCTGGGCCGGGGTGCCGTTCTACGTACGCACCGGCAAGCGCCTGCCGGCCCGGCTCACCGAGGTGGCACTGCAGTTCCAGCGGCCGCCGCACCTGCCGATCCCGACCGACCAGCTCACCGGCCTCGATGCTGACGCGCTGATCCTGCGGATCCAGCCGAACGAAGGCATCTCGCTGCGCTTCGGCGCCAAGGTGCCGGGCCACTCCTTCCGGGTCCGCACCGCGACGATGGAGTTCTCCTACGACCAGACGTTCGTCGAGGAATCCCCGGAGGCGTACGAGCGTCTGCTCCTGGACGCGCTGATCGGTGACGCGTCGCTGTTCATCCGCAGCGACGAGGTGCAACAGTGCTGGCGGATCGTCGACCCGATCATCGACAACTGGGCGAAGGACAACTCGCCGATCCCCACCTACGAGGCCGCCTCCTGGGGCCCGACCGACGCCGACCGGCTCATCGGCCGCAACGGCCGCAAGTGGCGCAACTCCGCGTGACCCTGCCACCGCGAGTGTGACCGCGCTGCGGAGCCCGATCGCTTGGTCTCACCAGGAAAACGCAGCGCGGTCCTCTCCGTGCGCCGGTCATCGGAGTCGATGGCCGGCCGCGCGGGCCGGGACCGGGCCTCGCCGAAGCCATGGCCCTCGTCGGCTAGCTTACGAGTATGGCTGGGCTGCGGATTCGCGGTCCGGGACCAGAGCAGCACCCTATCAACGTGGGCAGACCAGAAGCGGGGACGAGCGTGCGCAAGTGGATCGTCGGCTGTGTGTCCGTAGTGGTCGTGGTGCTGATCGGGCTCGTGGGCACGCGCGTCCTGCTACGAGACACCACCCGGTTCGACGACCGCGCGTACTCGGGCAGCAGCTTCAGCAAAACGCCTGACGAGGTCTTCACCGACTTTGACATCACCCTGCCGGCGTGCACCGACGGGCGGATGCGCTACTGGGCGGGCAGTCTGGATCTGTATCTGACGATCACCGCACCGCCGGACTGCGTCAGCCGGTTCATCGAGGAGAACCGGCTGAGCACGTCCGAGCCGCTGCCCGCCGCACCACTGACGGTCACCAGAGACAAGCGGGCGGCGGAGTTCGGCTGGACCCTGCCCGCAGACCGGGTGTACAGATCACACCGCCGCGAGGAGGACAACGTCGAAACCAAGGCATGGACCGACGACGCCGCCGAACAGTCGCTGTATCTGACCGCCTGGCACCAGTAGCTCCGCCCGCCGGCCACTCCTACACGGGGATGTCGAACGAGGAGGACCCGCCTCATCATGGGGCAAACGATGGGATCCGCGGTTCAGGTTCGGGCGAGCCGACGGACGGCGAGAAGCGTGGCCACCACCGCCATGCCGAGCAACACCGCCACGGCGGTCGGGTTGAACCCGGCGCCGTGCCACGGGTCGCTGACCGCGTCCATCAGCGGCCCCATCGGGGTGAAGTCGACGGCGGTGTTGAGGGCGTCGGGCAGCAGGTACGGCGGAGGCCCGCCACCGGCGATGAAGAAGAGCCCGAAGAAGAGCAGGAGTCCCACACCCTGGGCGGCCCGCGCGGTCGGTAGCAGCGTCCCGAGCAGGACGCCGAGCGCCGCGAAGGCCAGCGTGCCGACGAGGAACCCGGCCAGCACCCCGAGGGTCGAGGACGGCGCGTTGAGGTCGTAGCCTCCGAATCCGATCGCGATCATGAGAGCGGCGGCGACCGCCGCCATCAGCGCGGTGACGATGATCTGTGCACCCGCAAGCGGCCAGGCGGAGACCCCGGCCGCGCGGAACCGCCGCAACACTCCCCGTTCGCGGTACGCGGCCAGGTGGGTGGGAACGCCCAGGAAGCCCATCACGGCGATCGCCGCGGCGGCGTACACGGGTACGTAGAAGTCGACGCCGCCGATGCCGCCCATCTCCGGATCGGGCTCGTTGCCGAACGAGCCGGCCAGCAGGACCAGCAGGAGGGCGGGGAACGCCAGGCCCATCAGCAGGGTGATCGGTTCCCGGCCGAGCAGTTTGATCTCGGTCCAGACGATGCGGGCCGTCATGGCGGTCTCCTCCGTGGTCAGTCGCGAAGCCGGCGACCGGTGGTGGCGAGGAAGACGTCCTCGAGCGTGGGATGGTGAGTCCGAAAGTCGTCGGGAAACAGCCGTCGTTCGGCGAGGGCAGCCGCCACCGGCACCGTGGCCCGGGCCAGCCCGGCGATGGTGACCACACCGCCGGTGGTGCTGACGTTGCTGACGCCCGGTATTCCGGCGAGGAAGCCGACGTCCTGGCCGTCGGCGGTGAAGGTGATGGCGATCGGGCCGCCCTGCTGGGCGGTCAGGGTGTCCGGGCGGTCCAGCGCGACGACCCGACCACCGTCCACGATGGCCACCCGGTCGCAGAGTGCCTGCGCCTCTTCCATGAGGTGGGTGACGAGGACGACGGTGGCCCCCCGCTCGCGTACCCCTCGGACCAGGTCCCAGGTCGCGCGGCGCGCCTGCGGGTCCAGCCCGGTGGTCAGCTCGTCCAGGAAGACGACCTCCGGCTGGCCGAGCATCGCCAGGGCGAGGAAGAGCCGCTGCCGTTGGCCGCCGGAGAGCGCGGCGAACGGCCGGCGACGCAACGCGGCCAGGTCCCAGGCCGCCAGCGTCGCCTCGACGTCTCCGGCGGACCCCGGCGGGGTGAAGAGCCGGATCGCCTCGGCCACCCGCAGCCGGTCGGGCAGGGCGGAGGACTGCAGTTGCGAGCCGATCCGGCGGCGCAGCGGTTCCGGCTCGCGGGCCGGGTCGAGGCCCAGGACCTCGACCCGGCCCCCGTCGCGTCCCCGCAGACCCTGCAGGCACTCCACGGTGGTGGTCTTGCCCGCGCCGTTCGGGCCGAGCAATCCGAAGATCTCGCCCCGCCGCACGCTGAACGACACGTCCTCGACGGCGACCACGCACCCGTAGCTCTTGCGGAGATTCTCGACCCTCACGACGTCCATGAGGTGACGCTACGAGAGGGCCGAGCCTGGCACGTCCGCCAAAGGCGGCGTTCGCGGCTACTCCGAAGGAGGTACGGCCTGGACCAGCCCCGTCTCGTAGGCGACCACGGCCGCCTGGACCCGGCTCTCCACCGCGAGCTTGGTCAGGACCCGGGAGACGTGGGTCTTCGCGGTCAGCTCGGCGATGTGGAGCCGGCCGGCTATCTCCCGGTTGGAGCAGCCGCGGGCGATGAGTCCCAACACCTCCCGCTCCCGCCCGGTGAGGGCCGCCAGCGCGGGCGGCGCGGGGCGGTCCCGCCGCAGCCGAGCGGCGACCAGATGGTCGACCAGGCGGCGGGTCGTCGACGGCGAGATGACCGCGCCGCCGCGCACCGCCGACCTGACCGCCTCCAGCAACTGCGCCGGCGGGGTGTCCTTCACCAGGAAGCCGACCGCCCCCGCCTCCAGCGCGTCGAAGACGTTCTCGTCGGTGTCGTAGGTCGTCAGGATCAGCACGTGCGGCGGGTCGGCGGCGGCCAGCACCTGGCGGGTCGCCGCTATCCCGTCCAGCTTCGGCATCCGAATGTCCATCAGCACCACGTCGGGCCGGTGTACGGCGGCGGCGGCCACCGCGCGCTCCCCGTCCTCGGCCTCGGCCACCACCTCGATCTGTGGATCGGAGTCGAGTAGCGCCCGGAACCCGGCCCGCAGCAGCGCCTGGTCGTCGGCGATCAGCACTCGGATCACGGCGCCTCCAGTGGGAAGGTCGCGGTTACCCGGAACCCGTCGGGTCCGCCAGCGGTCGACAGCTCGCCGTCGTAGAGGGCGACCCGCTCGGCCATCCCCCGCAGGCCCTGGCCAGGAATGTACGCCGGATCGGCCGCGCCCGGGTCCTGGACCTCCACGGTGAGCCGGTCTGGTTGGTAGCTGATAGTGAGCTGGGCCCGTACGCCCGGAGCGTGCTTGATGACGTTGGTGAGCGACTCCTGGACTACCCGGTAGGCGGCCAGGTCGAGGCCGGGTGGGAGCGGCACCTGCGGTCCGGAGGCCGCGACGGTGACGGCGACCCCGGCGTCGCCTGCGGCTGCCACCAGCGATGGCACGTCGGCGAGGCCCGGCTGCGGTGCTGGGGCCGGACCGATCTGGTCGTTTCGGGCCGGGTCGCGCAGCACGGTCAGCATGCGGCGCAACTCCGACAGCGCTTCCCGACCGGTCCGCTCGATGATGGTGAGCGCCTCGGCGGCCTGCGCCGGGCGGGCGGCGACCAGGTGCGCGCCGACGCCGGCCTGCACGGTGATGACACTCATCGCGTGGGCGATGACGTCGTGCAGCTCGCGGGCGATCCGGGACCGCTCGTCGGCGATGGCGCGCTCGGCCAGCGCCTGCTGCGCCGCCCGCAACTGCTCGGCCTTGACCTCCAGGTCCTCGGCGTAGCGCTGCCGGTCGTCGATGGCGACTCCGAGGGCCCAGACCACACCGCAGACCACGGCGACGTAGAGCAGATCGGTCACGCTCACCGGCCACTGGCCGGCGATGACCGCGGCCATCATCCACAACGGGGTGATGAGGGCGATGGCCCGCTGCCAGAGCGGTCGGCGCCAGGCGCCGGCGGCGTAGAGGGCGACCAGCAGCGGCAGCGACTGGAGGAAATGACCCTCGTGCGCTCCTCCGTCGATGGGCGTTTGGAGCCAGAGCGGGTACGTGACACCGAAGACGAGCACGATCGCGACGGGGTTCCATCGGATCGCCAGCACCGGCAGGGTGTTGGCGAGTAGCAGGGGTATGGCGCGGAGCGGGTACTCCTCGACGATCCGCCACTCGGGCACGGCGAACACGATGGTCAGGAGCGTGGTGAGCCCGACGAGGGCACGTCCGGACCGCATTGGGTCAGCCTACGGCTCACCGCGCCTGATCCGGGTAACGCCTGCTACCTGCCGATCGGGGTTGGCTCAGACCAACGCCCCATGAGGTGAGGACGGCGGGAGCTTGGCCATCGTGGCAGGCTACGGCGGTGATCATGAGCTCGCGCAAGGTTGTGCGCACCACCGCAGCAGTGCTCGTCGCGCTGCTCTGTGGTGCCTGCGGAACAGGTCGCCGGGACGCCGTAGCCGAACCTCCGCAAGAGGCGACACCCTCCGCGTCAGCGGCACCGCAGCATGGAGATCGAGGCTCGACACCGGATGGACACGTTGTGCTGCAATGGGTCGCAGTGATCGTCGCTCGCGACGACACCTCGATCACCGTGGCCACCACCCTCGACAGCGCGAGCTGCGGAGAGCCCGAGCTTCGCCCGGAGGCGACGATCACCCACCAGGACGACACCGAGGTGGTCATTTCGGTGACCATGAGCATTGCGCGAGCAGAAGAAGAAGCATGCGCCGCCACCGGTGACGCCGCGCGCGTTTTCGTGTCGCTGCAAGAACCCCTGGGTGACAAAGTTCTGCGCGACGCCGCCACCCCCCGGCCGCATCCGACGTACTACGAGCG
Source organism: Micromonospora sp. DT228 (assembly GCF_049841595.1). Classification (NCBI taxonomy): domain Bacteria; kingdom Bacillati; phylum Actinomycetota; class Actinomycetes; order Micromonosporales; family Micromonosporaceae; genus Micromonospora; species Micromonospora sp. DT228. The sequence goes on along the minus strand of NZ_JBNCKO010000020.1, from coordinate 75,491 downwards.
AGATCTGCCGGACCTCCTTGCCGACAAGCGGTGGGATCCCACCGGAGGACACCTGACGTCCCGCGACGCACGCTGGTCTCAGCGCTACAGCAAAGCCGGCGGCACAATGCTTGTCGTCAACGCGCTGCCCACAACTAGCGCACACCGGCCGGCCACTATCGCCACGGTCCCGGTCCGTTCCGGAAAAGGCATCATCACTGGCAACGGCGCAGCGGGCTCTTGGACGGTCTGGTGGGAGGTCGGGCAGGTCACCTACTCGCTGTCGCTCGAACCGCCAGCGGGCCACGGCCTCACTCTGAAGCAGTTCAAACAACAACTCGCCAGCTTCAGGTGGAGTTGATCGTGGCACACTGACAGCACCGGGTGGGGCACCTTCGGGCTAGCGTCACCGGGCAGACGAGCACCCGCACTGCTGTGCCGACCACGACGGTGAACGCACGATCGGCAGTGCCGCAGCCGGGCATCCGGATCGACCCAGATCGGGTTCGAGGCATCGGTTGAAGGGGTCAGTCACCGTCGAGGGCCGAGGTGTATCGGTCTTGGCCGTGGCATCGGATGCCAACGCTCGTGATGTCTCCGATGCGCACCAGTTCTCGGATTGCCGTGGTCATCGCCGATACAGACGACTACTTTCTCGTCTGCGAGTCCGGAGCGGGGGCAGTGGTGAACGGGGAAGACACCGGATGGCCACGCGGCCACATCGCGAAAATCTCCTCGTCTGACTGGCTGCCTCTGTGGTCGCCATCGCCACGGTACGAATTCAACGCGGTCCATCGCGAAGTCTATGCCGTCATCGCCGAGCCAGAGCGGTCCTGGACGGCATGGCTGGCCGCCCAGCAGCCAGAACCCCGCGCACAATGGTTCCGGGTGGCGCATGCAGCGATCCATACGGTCGTCCGAGAGCACCCCGAGCGGGCACCGCAGGCCACGGCGTTGCACGACTGGCTCCTCAGCCAGGCAGAGGCCATCAGTGTCTGGTCTGACGTCGAGCAGGCACTGCTGTCGGCGCGCTGCGCCGGCGGCAGAACCTTCGACGCCCTACCCGCGCGTCCCGGCCCCCCGTCACCCGACGCCATGATCGGCCGCTGCCTCGACGTATTGCCGCTCACCCGCGAGGCGGCGCGGTCGCTGCCCATCAACTGGCGCGAACTCAGGCCCGCCGATGTCCAGCGGTCCAAGCTGACGCGAGCCTTGCTGCAGGCGGCTAACCAGCTGCGCGAGAAGGCCACCACGCAGGAACTCGTCGCCGAGCTGGCAACCTGGGACGACGTCCTGCCCACGATGTGCTGATGGAGAGGGCTCAGCCACAGTGCTGATTGCCCAGCAACAGATTCCTGCCAAGCGCTGATGCTGACGCCGATCGTGCGATCACCGGTCCACTGCATCGCATCCGCAACGCCGCCGCCGGGCGGAGCACGTGGTGGCCGCCGCTGCTGTGCGAGGTGATCTGTCGGGATCGACCTACCCGGGCGGCCGGCGCCGCGTTGCCGCGCGACCGCATCCATGCCGGATCTCGATGCGGGGCAGCCCCGGTGAGCAGAGGCGGCTTGTGGTCCTCTCCGCGTCGTTGGGGAGGACCCGCGCGAGATGGTTAAGGCTGTGGCCAGACGCGGACCCGGAATCGTTCGACGCCGATCGAGGGCTCGTCGGCGTACCAGGCGTCCTGCCCGTAGAGGGTGCGCAGCCGACGCCGGCCGGCGGCGTGGACATCCACGGCGTACGGCCCGGGTTTGCCGATCGGCAGGGGTGGGGTGAGCAGCCGCTCGTCCAGGGCGCTGATGCACAGCGTGCCGCTGGTGGAGCGCAGTTCGGCGCGGCCGTGGGCCTCCCATTCATCGGTCTCCGCTGGTGCGGGGCCGTCCCAGGCTTCGACTTCGACGTGGGCACGGTGGCCGCTGCTGATCTCGCTGAACAGGTGAATCTGCTCGGTGCCGGCCCAGCACAGGAGGCGGGCAGTGGTCTCGGGGTGGCCGAACACGTCGAAGTCCGCACCGATGATGGTGATCAGGCAGCGCTCAGGCATGGGGGTGGCGATAATGCTGCCCAGCAGGGTCGCCACGCAGACCTCCGGGAGCCGTGTCCACGATGTGCGGTGTGAGCCGGCGCAGCCGTGACGGGCCGGCCCACACCGAACGCTAGCGGACGGTCAGGGTAAGCGCTGTGCCTGGCTCTCGTGGGTTACGCCCGCACCGGTGCCGTCGGCACTGGCCACACCTGGGACGGCGCCGGTCCGGCGTACCTCACCAGCGCCGTCCGCGGCGGCACGCGCACCTGCACCATCACCCCGGTGAGCGGCGACGAACGGCCCGTCGACGTGCCGTCCTGGCCCAGCCGTGGCCCACACATCGGCGGCCGCCGGATCAACCCGTGGTTCTCCGGGCCGGCCCCGGTCTCCTGAACGGACAACGTCACATTCACGCAGGGGTGGGCCGTACCGTTGTATCCGCTGGTCGAGCAGTGGCTGGCGCTCCTGGCCGGAATTGTGCTGACCCTGGTGGGACTGGACCGGCTCGGCCTGTTCCGCCACACCTCCCGATACCCGTAACGAACGGCACCGCCGCCCACGCACGAGAAGCCGCCACGGAGGTCAGAGCCCGCTTGGGTGTCGGCAGTCACCGATGACGCCACCGCGGTGATGGCGTGCCGTCGTGACACAGGCCATCGAGCCGTCGCACAATCCGTGGCATGAGTGCCGACGAAATGCCGCCGCCGGTAATCCTGCGGGTGCAGCAGCCCACCGACCCGGTCGGCGCGGTCACCGAGGACGACGCGGCACGGCGAACGGCGGCGTACCCGAAGATCCGCGTCGGTGCCCCGCTGTTCGGCCACGCGGTGCAGGCAGACGGCGGGCGGTGGCAGGTGTACGCGGTCGTGTCGGACACGCCGCAGGCCGCGCGGGACGACCTCGCGCACCACCTGATGGAGCAGCTCGACGAGACCACCGACCCCCCGCTGGCTGCGGAGCTGACCACCGCGCTCGGCGTCCTGGACCGGGAGAAGGTAGATGAGGTGGTGATCACCGGCCGCGTACACCGCATCGTGCGGGTGGACACGTTCGCGCGGTTCGGCCCGGACGGGCCGGAACCGCCCCGACCCACCGACCTCGACCCCCGCGACGCCGAGGACAACGACAGCTTCCTCGCCCCAGAGATCGTCATCGACCCGGACGCGGCGACCGGCCTGAGTGAGGCGAGGCTGCGGGTGGAGCTGACGACCGCGCACTACCCCCGCGCCCAGGTGCCCGCCAACGTCTACGCCGACAGCGTCGCCGCCGTCGCCTCCCACCCGGTCGGGGTCATCCTGCCGACCCGCCACGCCGCCGCCGAATCCGTCGGTGGGTCGTGGCGGCCCTACAGTCGTGCGGTGGCCACACCGCAGCTGGCCCGCGACGAGATCGCCTTCGGCCTGCGCCACATGGAACCGCGCCTCCTGAGGCTGACCGACGACCAGACCGCCGCCTACCAACAAACCGCCGACACCCTCGATACCAAACCCGTCGACGACGTCACCGTGCTCGGGCGCCACTTCCGGGTCACCCGCATCGAAACCCTGCTGCGCATGGGCGCCAGCGGCCCGGAAATGCCCCGCCCGTCGGACCCCGACCCAGACCAGCCACCGGGCGCGGACCGCCAGCGCTAAGAAGGTCTTCGGGTGACCCGCCTTTCCAGCAGACAGGTTGGAACCGGCGGGCCGACCGGAGAGGAAACCCGGGTTCGGTGTCGTCGGAAAACCTCTCGATTCGAGCAACGGCTATCGACCACAATGTCACCGTGGAACGCGAACGCCTGGTGAAGTTGAGCAAACGGATGTCGAAGGCGCTCCGGCACGATCCCGACCGGGCCGGCCTGGTGCTCGATCCGGCAGGTTGGACTCCCGTCGACGCTCTACTCGCCGCCCTACGGATCGAGCGGGCCGAGCTGGACGCGGTCGTCGCCGGCAACGACAAGCAGCGGTTCGCTGTCGAGCGCGGCACCGACGGGGTGTTGCGGATCCGGGCCAACCAGGGCCACTCGGTCCCGGTGGACCTCGGGCTGCCCCCGGTGACCCCACCGGATCGGCTCTATCACGGCACCGGCGCCGGTGCGCTGGAGTCGATCAGGGCCACCGGGCTGCACCGCGGCGGCCGGCACCACGTCCATCTCTCCGCCGACACCGAGACCGCCCACCGGGTCGGCGCCCGACGGGCCGGCCGGGTCGTGATCCTCACCATCGACGCGGCGGCGATGGCCGCCGCCGGGCACGTGTTCCACCGCAGCGCCAACGGCGTCTGGCTCACCGACGCGGTCCCTGCCAGCTACCTGCTCGACTGAGCCCTGGCCTGGACTTCCCGCCAATCTTGACAAGGAGTTCCAAGAACCTTCCACACCAGGCGTCGACCGTCGAGCAGTCGAACAGGTCGGTTGAATACTCGACCACGCCACGCAGGCTGCCGGCGAATGGCGTGACGATCATCGCGAAGTCCCGGCGGGCGCATCTGAGCCCCTGGTCCGCCACCTCCACTGCGAGGCCGGGCAGCTCGACCCGGGGCATCCCGGGATTCATTCCGAACAGCATGGTGGCCACCGGCGGGGTGCCGGTGCGCCACTCCGGATCGACCGCGGCGTAGATCGCGGGCAGGGGTGCCGGCTGGTGCCGTATCGCGTCGAGGAACGCCTGTTCGGTGCCGGCCACCAGTTCGGTGAAGGACGCCGCGGTCGCCAGCGGTGGCCGCAGCAGCAAGGTGCTGGTGAACAGACCCACCACCGACTCGTAGGCCCGATCGTCGCGGTGGGCGTAGGGGATCGCGAGCACGACGTCGCTGCTGCCGGTCAGTTCGCGCATCAGGGACGCGTACGCCGCCGCCAGGACGGGGAAGATCGTGCTGCCGCGGGCGGCGGCGAAGCTTGTCAGCAGCTCCGTCAGGTCTGCGGGGATCTCGAAGGTGAACTCCTCGCCCTGGCCGGACAACCTGGCCGGCTGTGGCCGATCCGTAGGCAGCGACAGCGTCCGGGGAGCGCCGGCAAGCTGCCGTCGCCAGTACGCGAGCGCTCCCGGCGCCACCGGGGTGGCACGCTGTCGGCGCGCGTACTCCAGGTAGCTGGAGGCGGGCGGCGGGGGGACTGCTTCGCCGTTGCGCTCGGCGGCGTACCCGCGCCCCAGCTCGTCGAGGAGCTGGAGCATGGACCACCCGTCGCCGTGCAGGTGGTGCACGACGAGCATCAGCACCCAGGTCCCGTCGTCGACCCGGGCCAGCCGGGTCTGGAGCCAGCGATCGGCATCGTCGGGGAATGCCTCCCGTCCGACCCGGAGGCACCACTCGTCGAGCTGGTCACGGTGGAGGTCGGCCACGGGCAGACCCACGTGGCCGGCCGGCAGGACCTCCTGGGTCAGCTCGCCGGCGCGATCCACCAGACGGGTTCGCAGGCTCTCGTGCCGCGCGACGAGCCCGTCGACCGCACGTTCCAGAGCGGGCACGTCGAGCCGACCGGTGAGGTTCATCCGTACCGCCATGTGCACGGCGGCGGGATTGGGCGCCTGGCGCTGGCGGCGCCACATCAGCTCCTGCTGGTACGTCGCCGGCGCCCGGTCGAGGACCGCGGCGTCATCCGCCGGCGACAGGGCTGCCGCCATGTCGCGGATACCACGGCTGCGCAGCACATCATGGACGCCAACCGTGACCCCACCGAGCGCGGTCAGGTGGTTGGCCAGCCGCACGGCGGCGAGAGAGTGGCCACCCGCCGCCGCGAAGGGAACGTCCACCGACAGCTGGGGCAGCGCCAACTCGGCACACCAGGCGTCGTGGACGAGCTGTTCCTGGGTCGTGCGGGGTCGCTCGGCGACGGGTGCGCTGGGCGGCGCCGGCAGTCGGGCGGCATCCACCTTGCCGACGTCGGTGGTGGGCAGGGCCTCCAGCAGCACCCAGGCCGCCGGCATCAGGTACGCCGGGAGGCGCTCGGCCAGCAGGGTGGCCAGCGTCGCGGTCCGCGCCCCCGCCGGCTCGTCGCCCTCGGCCACCACGTACGCGGCCAGATAGGGATCGTCGCCCCGGTCGTGACGGGCGATCACCGTCGCCTGGCGCACGCCGGGCAACAGGGCCAGTTCCGCGGCCGCCTCACCGGGTTCCACCCGATGTCCGGCGATCTTGACCTGATCGTCCGTCCTGCCGACGAACTCGAGGGTGCCGTTCCCGCGCAGCCGGACAAGATCTCCGGTGCGGTACATCCGGTCACCGGGCCGGAGCGGGTCCGGCACAAACGCGGCCGCGGTGTCGGCCGGTCGTCCCCGGTAGCCCCGGGCCACTCCAGCGCCGCCGACACGGAGTTCCCCGACCGCCCCCGGTGGCACCGGCAGGCCGGCGGCGTCCAGCAGGTGCAGACTCCGGTTGTCCACCGGGGTGCCGATGTCGATCGGCCCGGTATCCGTCGGCGACACCGGGCCGGCCGTGCTCACGATGCTGCACTCGGTGGGGCCGTAGGCGTTGATCACCGCCGCCGGGAAGCCGACGGGTGGGCGACGCCGCAACTGGCTGCCGCCGACGACAAGGGCCCGGAGGGTGCTGGGCGGGGGGGTCGGCAGCGCGAAGATGAGCTCAGCCAGGGGCGCCGGCACCAGGGCGACGGTGACGCCGTGCCGGGACCACTCGGCGACCAGGGCCGCCGGGTCCGACCGGACCTCGGCCGGGACGAGGTGGACGGTGGCGCCGGCGGCGAGAGCCGGGTGGATCTCGGCGAGGTTCGCGTCGAAACCGAGCCCCATGCCGTGCGCCACCGTGTCGGCCTCGCTGAGCGCAAGTGCCCGCACGTGCCAGGACACCGTGTCCACGGCGGCCCGGTGCGGCACCAGGACCCCCTTGGGGCGGCCGGTGGAGCCCGAGGTGTACACGCACCAGGCCAGATGCTCTGGTGCGGGCATCCGCTCGGGTGGCGGCAGGTGCGGATCCACCGGCTCTTCCACCCGGACGTACGCCACGTCGGTCGGGTGGTCGACCTCGGCGGTGGTGAGCAGCAGTCGCGCGCCGCTGTCGGCCAGCAGGGCATTGACGCGGGCGATCGGCATCGCCGGATCGAGGGGCAGGAACGCGGCGCCGGCCATCAGGACGGCGAGTTGCGCGGCGACGAGTTCGGGCCGACGTGGCAGGAGCACCGCGACGATGTCGTCCTCCCCCACACCCGCGGCGGCGATCCGGCGGGCCAACAGCTCGGCTCGCCGGTGCAGCTCCCGGTATGTCCAATGGACCTGGCCGCCGATCACCGCGACGGCGTCAGGCGCGCGGGAAGCCTGCCGGACGAACGGGTCGTGCAACCGGTCTGCCAGCGGTTCGCGACGCGGCCCACGGAGCTGGCCGGTGGGCGTGTCCAGGCGCGTGGCCAGGTGGGACAGCCGGTCATCCGGCTGCTGCGTCGCCCGGTCGAGGACCCGGCGGAAGTAGTCGAGGAACCGCTGCACGGTCGCGCGGTCGAACACCTCGGTGCGGTACTCGACGTGGCAGCGCACGGTGTCCCGGTGGGACAGGTAGACGATCAGGTCGACCGGCGCCTTGTCCAGACCAATCCTGAGGGGCTCCGCCGTGACCCCGGGTAGTTCGAACGCGAAGGTCTCGTCGCCGCTCTCGTACTCGACGACGACGTCGAAGAGCGGGTGGTGCCCGACCTGCCGGTCCGGGGCGAGCGCGTGGACCAGGACGTCGAACGGGACGACGTGGTCGTACCCGTCGACCGCGCTGGCCTGGGTGCGGGCGACCAGTTCCCGGAACGTGGGGTCGCCGGTGAGGTCCAGTCGCAGCGGCAGGGTGTTGACGAAGAACCCGATCAGGTTCTCGGAACTCTCGTCCCGTCCGCTCGTGCCCGTGCCCACGAGCAGGTCAGGCTGGCCGCTGAACCGAAACAGCATCACCCCGAACGCGCTGAGCAACGTGCTGAAGACTGTCAGTCCCTCGGCCCGGCTGAATCGCCGGATCCGCTCGTGCAGGTCGGCGGGGAAGTCCACGAAGAGGCTGTCACCGGCAGCCGACGGAACGGCCGGTCGCTGCAGGTCGGAGGGCAGGACCAGGGTGGGCGGCAGGGGGTCGAGCTGGCTGAGCCAGTAGTCCAGATGCTTGTCGACCTCGTCGGCGGCGGCCCGCGCTCGGGCGAGTTCCGGATAGGTCACGGGCAGCGGGGGGAGATGCGGCGCACGGCCGGCGACGCGGGCCTGGTAGCAGGCCGACACCTCCCGGGTCAGCACGGCGTACGAGCCGCCGTCGGTGGCCAGGTGGTGGAACGACATCACCAGCACGTGATGCGTCGGGGAGAGGCGCAGCAGCTCGAATGCGAACACCGGGCCGTCGGTGAGATCGAACAGCCGTACGCTCGCCGCGGCCATCGCCGCCCGTACCACTGCCGCCTCGTCGGCTCCCGGGTGTTCCCGCACCGGGATGTCGACCTCCAGTGCCCGACGGATCATCTGGTGAGGCTCTCCGCCAATCTCGCGGTAGGTGGTCCGCAGCGGGGCGTGCCGGTCCACGACGTCCTGCACGGCGTCGCGGAGCGCAACCGGGTCCAGCGCGCCGCGCAGCCGTACCGCCGCACCCTCGGTGTACGCCGGGGTGCCCGGATGGATCTGTTCGGCCAACCACAACCGCCGCTGGCCCGGGGTGAGCGGCGCCATGTCGACGGCCTTGGTCCTGGTGCGGGAGCTCCGGCGGGGGGTGGCTCGGCGCAGCGTGTCGATGAGCGGCAGCCCGTCCCGGACAGCCTGCGCCGGCAGCCCGAAGTCGATGAAGCAGGCGATCTCGTCGGCACCCGCCGCGAGGATCTGATCCAGCACCGGCCGGCAGCTCTCCGGTGAGCCGATGAGCGCCCGCTGATCGCAGTACCGCTGGTAGGCCCGGGAGAGCACGAACCGGACGTCGTCGTCGGGGGTGTCGGCCAGGTCGACGTTCATTCCAAGGCTGTTGACCACCTGCCCGAGCAGGCTGAATGACGAGCGCAGGTACGCGCAGAACGGCTCGAACGCCGTGGCGCGGGCCCGCTCGGCGTTCTCGTCCAGGTACGTGTGCATCAGCACCACAACCCGTCCGGCATCGGGGTCGAGCCCATGCTCGGCGCGGGTGCGGCGATACAGTGCGATGTTCTCCGTCAGCCGCGTCACGTCCTGTGTCATCAAGTTGGTCACCACACCGAGACCGCGGCGGGCGGCCTCGCGGTAGCTGTCCGGATTGCCCACGATGGCGGTGAAGGTTGGCGGCTCGGCCTGCACCGGGCGAGGAAAGAGGCGCACGTCGATGTCATCACCCGTGCCGGAGCGGGCACGGACGGCCTCGCCGCGCCACAGCCGCCGCACGGTGTCCAGGTTCTCGTACATCACCTGCTTGTGCCGCGCGAAGTTGTCCGGGTAGAAGACGAAATCGTTGGCATGCCAGCCGGGTGCGCAGCCGAGTCCGATCCTGCCTCCCGAAAGCCGATCCACCATTGACCATTCCTCCGCGACCCGGATGGGATGGTGCAGCGGCAGCACCACCGACCCAGCGTTGATCCGCAACCGGCGGGTCCGCACCGCCAGGGCCGCGGCGAGCACGGAAGGATTGGGGAAGATCCCGCCGAACGAGTGGAAATGCCGCTCCGGCAACCACACGGCGTGGAAGCCGTGGGTGTCGGCGAACTCGGCGGCGTCCAGGATGACCTCGTACGAGTCGTCCCCGTCCTGCTCCGCGTAGTCGCCGAAAAAGTAGAGACTGAAGTCGACGGTGTCGGCCGCCTCGTCGGCCGGCCCGGCCGCCGCCCGGCGCGCGTCGATCGCCGGGCGCGGGAGCGGGACGAGTTGCGCCGGTGGCACGGGTCGGGTCGGTGGGGCAGGCGGGGCCGGTACCCCACCCCCGAGCAGAGCGAGTTGCTCCCGCATCAGATCGAGCTGGCGGTGTACGACAGCCACGAGATCGGCCGGCACCTCCCGGGCGCTGCCGCCGCCGCCCGCGGCCACCGGTTCGGGCGGCGGGGCTGCGGCAGCCGGCGGCACCGGTGGTGGCGTGACCGTCGAGCGCACGGGTGCCGGCTCTGCCGCCGCCGGTCCCGGCTCCTTCGCCTGCCTCGTCGACAGGCCGGGCGGCGCTGCCGCGACCGGTGGGGTCGCGGGCGAGGCACCGGCGACCACCGCCTCGGCGAGCCCACGGGGAGTGCCGACGGCACCGAACAGGTCGCGTACCGGAACCCGGACGCCGAAGACGTCGTTGATCTCCCGAGACATGGTCATCAGGAGCAGTGAATCGGCGCCGGCCTGCAGGAACGTCTGGTCCGGGTCGACCTCGGCCGCGTCCACGCCGAGCCGCTCGGCGGTCAGGGCCAGCACCCGTGTCAGCGCCGACTCGACAGCCGGGCCGGAGAGCTTCTCCAGCGCGGGCCCGGGCGGCGCGGCAGTCACCGGCGGGGACTCGATGTCCTCCGCTGCCGCGACGACGGCCACGGACGGCGTCGGATCCGCAGCCCCCGGAGACGGCAGCGGCGCGGACACCTCGGCCCAGAACCGCCGCCGTTGGAACGGGTAAGCCGGCAACGACGTGCCGCGGCCGCCACAGTCGGCGGTGATCGCGGCCCAGTCCACCCCGACGCCCGCGACGTGCAGCTCGGCAACGGCCTGCCAGAGTCCGTCGACCGGCGCCAGCTCCCTGCGCTGGGAGGGCACCCATCGCAACGGCGATCCGGAGCCCCGGGCGATCCCGGTCAGCACACCGTCCGCCCCCGCCTCCGCGACCGTCGTGACGCCCTGGTCGACGAGGGTCCTTACCGCTGCGTCGTACGCGACGGGCTGGCGGACCTGGCGGCACAGGTAGTCGCCGTCGGGCAGCCAGCCCGGTGGCCGCACCTGCCCGTCCACGGTGCTGACCACCGATACCCGGGTCGGCCGCACCGTCACCTCGTCGATCCCCCGCCGAAACGCGTCGAGCACCGGCTCCACGGCCGCCGAGTGGAACGCCCGATCCACCGGAAGCCGGCGAGTCACCGCCGCCAGCCGCTCGGCACGGCCGGTCAACGCGTCCACCGCCTCGGGTGACCCGGAGACGACGTACTGGCTCGGACCGTTGCGGGCGGCGACCTCCACCCCGGATCCGGCGAGCAGCTCCTCGACGACATCCGCGCCCGCCAGCACCGCCAGCATCGCGCCGGGCGGCAGGTCCTGCTGCATGAGTCGGCCGCGGTGGGTGGTGAGCGTGACAGCGTCGGCCAGTGACAGGGCGCCCGCGGCGACCAGGGCGGCGTACTCCCCCACGCTGTGCCCGAGGAGGTACTCGGGGTTCAGCCCCCACGTCCGCCACAGTTCCGTCAGCGCCACGCCGGTGATGACCAGGGCCGGTTGCGCCACCTCAGTCACCTGGGCGCTGGCGCCTGGTCGCTCCCGCAGCCGAGCGACAAGGTCGCCGCCGACCGCCCGCCGGTACGCCTCGGCGCCTTCGTCGAGCACCTCTCGGACCACCGGAAAGCGCTCGGCGAGGTCGAGGACGACCTCCCGAAGGTCCCCCTGGCCCGGGAAGGCGAACGCGACCGAGCTGGGCGCGTCCGCGCCGACCTGCCCGACCAGCACCCTGCCGGCCCTGCCGCCACTCAGGTACCCGTTCAGGGCGTCGGCCAGCGCGGCCGTGGAGCTGCCGCGGGCGACCAGGCGGTGTCGCAGGTGACGGCGCCCCCGCCCGGCGGTCGAGATGACGTCCGTCAGCGGCAGCCCCGGCTGGGACCGCAGCCGGTCGCGGTATCGGGCGGCGAGTTCGCGCAGCGCGTCGGGATCGGCCGCGGAGAGGGGCAGTAGTCCCGGCGCTGGGTGAACCCGGGTCTCACCGACCGGGGTGGGTGCCGCCTCCGGCGGCTGCTCGACAAGCAGGTGTGCGTTCGTGCCGCCTACCCCGAGCGCGCTCACCGCCGCCCGGCGCGGGTCGGAGGCCTCCGGCCAGGCCGTGCCGGTGGTGGCGATCGTGAAGGGCCCGCCGGGCCTGTCAATGGCCGGGTTCGGCCGGGTGAAGTTGATCTGCGGGGGGATCCGGGCGTCGCGGACGGTCATGATCGCCTTGATCAGCCCGGCCATGCCGGCGCAGCTGTCCAGGTGACCGATGTTGGCCTTGACCGAGCCGAGGAACGGTCGAGCGCCCGCGTAAACCTCGGAGAGGGCCTGGTGCTCCAACGGGTCGCCGAGGGCGGTGCCGGTGCCGTGCGCCTCGACGTAGCCGACTGACTCGGCCGGCACCGCTGCGGCACCCAGCGCCCGTCGGGCGACATCGACCTGGCCGGACACGCCGGGTGCGGTGAAGCCGACCTTGCCGGCACCGTCGTTGTTGACCGCCGAGCCGAGGATCACCGCGTGGATGCGATCCCCGTCGGCGAGGGCGCGATCGAGCGGTTTGAGGACGACCGCGGCGACACCGTTGCCCCCGACCGTTCCATCGGCGTCGGCGTCGAACGGCCGGCAGCGCCCGCGGGCCGACAGGATGGATCCCGGGTGGTACCGGTAGCCGGTCACCTGTGGCACGTGCAGCGCCACGGCCCCGGCGATCGCCAGATCCGCCTCGCCGTCGAGCAGAGCCCGCACCGCCAGGTGCACCGCGACCAGGGAGGTCGAGCAGGCGGTCTGCACGTTGATCGCCGGCCCGGTCAGCCCGAGGCGATAGGCGACCCGGGTGGCCAGGAAGTCGGGCTGATTGCCGAGCGCCGCGCCGATCGAGGCCACCGGATCGGCAGATCCGGCCAACTCCCCAAGCTGGTTTCGCAGGTAACTGTGATGCGGGTAGAGGTTCATCCCGCTGCCCGCGTAGACCGCGGTGCGAAGACCGGGGCCGTCGCCCGGGTGCCCGGCGTCCTCCAGCGCGTGGTGGCACGTCTCGAGGAACAGGCGATGCTGTGGGTCCAGCATCTGGGCCTCCCGGGCGGTGATGCCGAAGAAGCCCGCGTCGAAGCCGGTGATGTCGTCTAGAGTCCCGCTCGCCGCAACGAAGTCGGGTGCCATAGCAGTCTCCGGCGGAATCCCCGCCGCTATCAGCTCATCCGGGGTGAAGGACCTGATGCTCTCCACCCCGGCGAGCAGGTTGGCCCAGTACCGCTCGACGGTGTCGGCGCCCGGAAACCGGGCCGCCATGCCGACCACCGCCATGCGCCGGTCCCGCGTCGGCGCCCCGACCGGCTCCGGCGACCGTGGCGACGGGGCGGGGGCGGCGGCGAGGTGGGCGCTGAGCGCATGGACCGTCGGATGGGCGAAGAGCGTGGGTGCGGAGATTCGGCGGCCCAGCGCCTGTTCCAGACGTGACCGGAGCCGGACCATCTCGACCGATCCGACCCCGAGCTCGTAGAACGGCACGGCAGGGTCGACCAGACGGCCAGTCAAGTCGGCGAGAATGTCGGCCACTAGTGCCTGTACCTCAGCGCGACCGCGCGCGGCGGGCCGGCCATCGGCCGGGGCGATCGCGCCGTCGAGGGTAGGGCGCGCGCCGTCGTCGTGGCACGGCGTCGGAAACTCCCCGGCCAGAAAGCGCCGGCGCAGCGCCGCACGCTGGATCTTCCCGCCCGACGTACGCGGAAACTCCGCTGCCGGTACCGCGAGAACCTGGGCCAACATGACCTGCCAGCGCCGGGCCACCACCGCGGTGACGGCTCGGGCTACCTGCCCGACGGGCATGCCCCCGTCGGCGGGGACGTAGAAGATCACCAGCGATTCCGTGCCGGTCAGTGGTTCCGGTACGCCGACCGCGGCGACCAGCCCGTCGCGTACCCCGTCCACCCCGCCCACCACCCGCTCGACCTCGTGGCAGGGAAGCTTCTGTCCGTTGAGGACGATCAGGTCCTTGGTCCGTCCGGTGATCGCGATCTCCCCGTCGTGCATGAACGCGAGGTCGCCCGTGTCCAGCCAGTCGTCCCCGTGCGGGAAGGCGAGCCGGACCGTTTCCGGATCGTCAAGGTAACCGGCGGTGACCCGGGCTGACGCGAGCTGGAGGCAGCCGATGCGACCCTCGGGGAGTACCGCCCCGTCGTGATCGACGATCCGCACCGTGGCCCCCGGGGCCGGGCGCCCGACGGAGAGATACTCGGTGACGCTCTCCGAGGCATCCTCGCTGGCGGCCCATTGGACGTCACCACCCACACTGGCGGTGCGGATGCGGTGCCGAGCACCGGGTGCTCCGTAGGAGGCGTACGTGATCCCGGTGGCGGTTTCCGACATGCCCCAGGCCGGGCGCATCGCCGCCGCTGGCAACCCGGTCGCGGCCAGGAACGCCTCGAACGTCTCCGGCAGGCACTGCTCCCCACCGCTAACCATGCAGCGCACCGCGCGAAGGTCCCACTGCCGATCGGGCGCATCCGCGACGGCGTCGGCAAGCAGCCGCAATCCGAAGTTCGGCGCCCAGCCGTGCGTCACCCGGTGCCTGTCCATCAGATCCAGCCAGCGCAGCGGGTCGGCGAGCACCAGCTCGGTGGGGACGTGCACAGAGGTGGCGCCTAGGAAAACTCCGGCAACGTGGTAGAGCAGCAGGCCGGCGGAGTGGTCTAACGGCAGCCAGTTGAGCAGGACATCACTCGAGCCAATGTCGAGCATCGTGCGCGCGCCGATGGCGTTCTCGGCCAGCGCCCGGTGCGTCAGTGGCATGATCTTGGGCGTCCCGGTGCTGCCGGAGGAAAGTTGCAGGAGCGCCACCGCCGCCGGGTCGGCCACCGGAGGGTCCTGTCCCAGATCGCCACGAGCCCACCCCTGCCGACGCCCGCCTCCGGCCCCGAAGGTGGTCAGCTCAGGCACCGCCACGACCCGCTCCCGCACCGCCAGCCGGGCGAGCCCGTCAAGGTCGTCGGAGCCGCTGACGACGACAGGTTCCCCCAACTTCTTCCAGGCGTGTAAGAGGGCACCAGCCCCCGGCGCGTCCGGGTCATAACCGCTGAGGGCCCCGACGGTGAGCGGCACCATGCCCCCCAGCATGCAGCCGGCGAAGACGGGCCAGTATTCGGCGCCGGACGCGATGCGAAGAATGACGTACGAACCAGTTCCCATCCCGCATGCCCGCAGGCCGGCCAGTGCCGCCTCTCCCCTCGCCAGCAGCGTCGGATAATCGAGGAACTCCTCGCCCCCGTCCGCGTCCACCACCCGGATGCCAGAACCGGGGAAGTCCCGAGCCGCTCGAACGAGCGCGGCCCCGAGGGTGCGGGGGTGGTCGGCATCGTCGGGCACGTCCCCGCCGTAGCTGATGGCGGGACGTCGGGCGGGCGATGGTGAGTTCACGGGGCAACCTCGACTTTCTGCACGGCGGGTCGGCGCTGCGGGGGACGGGCGTGGATGACGAGGAACACGACGGCAGCGACGAGCGCCAGCCCGTGCGCAGCAGCGACCACCGGCAACGGGGGAAGCTGGTCGAGGGCGAATGCGGCGACGATCATGCCGAGGCCGAATCCGGCGTTCTGGAACGCTGCGGCCAGTCCGAACAGGTGGGCACGGCGAGACGGCTCGACGTTCTGCAGGCGGGTGGTGTAGCTGATCTCGGCGCAGCCGTCCGCCATGCCGGCCATGACCACCACGACGACCAGCAGCCACAGCGGGGGGCCGGTGAAGGCGAGGACGAACAGCACTGACATCGCGCAGGTGGCGAACCCGAAGACTGCCGGGGAGGTCAGGTCGATGTTCCGCTGACCGGACCACCGGGCGAACCAGCGGCCGACAACCAGGCTGCCAACCGCCCACGCCGTGGTGAACATCGCGGCGAAGAAGGCGGGCGCGCCAGGTCGGGTCAGATTCGCGTACACCGGCAGACCCACGTTGTGAGACGCGGAACCGAAGGCGTCGGTCGCCCGTAGCGTGATCATCGCCAGCACCACAGGGGCGATCCCTGCGAGAGCGCGCGAGAGGTGCGGGCCGCGGGGACGGCCCTCCGGTTGCCGCCGTGCGGGCGACGGTGCCGGACGCAACCTACCCACCCTGGTCATCAGCAGCGCAGAGAGAACGTAGGAGGCTGCGTCGATTAGAAACGCGGCGTGGTAGCCGAGCAGTGTGACCAGGATGCCCGAGGTGCCGAAACCGAGCAGCATCGCCGTAGAACGAGCGGTCACGAGATGCGCGTTGGCCCGGGCGAGCCCTTGGGATCCCACCAGTTCGGGCAGCCCCGTGCGCAGCGCGACCCCCCACTGGGTCTGGCCGGCGCCGAGCACAACGGCGAGCCCGTAGAGCACCGCAGGTTTCGCTCCAACCGGGACCACTACCAATAGCACGAGGGCGGTTGCCGAAAAGAGGTCGGCCGTGATCATCAGGCGGGTCCAGGCAAACCGGCCCAGGAGAACTCCGGAGATCGGCCCCATCAGGAACCCCGCAGCCAGGCGGACGGCCATCAACATCCCGGTGTGCACGGTGGAACCGGTGACGTCCAAGGTGAACAGCCCCAGCACCATCATGTTGAGGGAGCTGCCGTAGGTGGATGAGGCGTATGCGGAGATCACAACTGGTACGCGCACGTCATCCCATCCTTGTACCGGTGCGGAAGGGTCGGCCACCGCTATGAATGGGTGGTCGCATTACCCGCATGCGTGGTGCCGGTGGCGGTGCGACCGCGAGCCCCCGTCACAGGCCCCGGTCAGGCAGCCGACAAGCGACCGCTGACCCGCGCCAGATCTCTGATTGATTCGCGCAAACCAACCGTGTCCTGCTGCGTCAGTGCCTGCCCCCCATCGCACAGGGCGGCGCCCGGGTCCGTGTGCACGTCGACGATGACCCCGTCAGCACCAGCGGCGATTGCCGCCCGGGTCAGCGGCAGGACCAGATCACGCCTACCTCCCGAGTGCGATGGGTCAACGATCACCGGCAGGTGTGACAACTGTTGGATCACCGGGACTGCCGAAATGTCGAGGGTGTTGCGGGTGGCCCTCTCGAACGTTCTGATCCCACGCTCGCACAGAACGATGTCGAGGTTGCCGCTCGTCGCGATGTATTCCGCGGCGAGCAGCCACTCTTCCACCGTCGCGCTCATCCCGCGCTTGAGCAGTACGGGCATCCCCGTCCGACCGATCGCCTTCAGCAGCTCGAAGTTCTGCATGTTCCGGGTGCCAACCTGGAGCATGTCGGCGTGCGCGCAGACCAGGTCCAGGTCACGTGGATCGAGGATCTCCGTGACGACGGGCAGGCCCGTCTCCTGCCCAACTGCGGCGAGGACCTTGAGGCCTCGCTCACCGAGCCCCTGGAACGCGTAGGGGGAAGAACGTGGCTTGAAGGCGCCACCGCGCAGCACCGTCGCGCCTGCGGTCTTGGCCATCAGCGCGCACTCGAGCATCTGCTCCGGGCTTTCCACAGCGCACGGCCCGGCGACGAGGGTCACCGTGTCCGGGCCGATGGCGGTGCCGCCGATTCGCACGGTCGAGCGCACCGGCTGGTGCTCGCGGCTCACCAGCTTGTAGGAGCTGGTCACCGGAACCACGCCGCTGACTGCGGACAGGGCCAGCAGATCCGTGGTCACATCGACGGCGGCGCCGGTCCCGACGACGACGGTCCGGCCACTGCCGCTGCTCACGCTGGCACTTCCGCCCCCGCTCTCGATGATGTCGACAATCTCGACGACGTCCGGGGGCGTGGCGGTTGTTTCGAGAACGACGATCATGGATTCTGTCCTTTCGGTGGTTCTGGCGTCTGTGCAGCGGTCGCGAACGCTTCGGCGAGCGGACGAATCCCCGCCGTGAACCTGTGCGCCTCGCTGTCGGGCAACTGTCGGGTGAGCGTGTCCAGCCGGCCGTTGAGAACGGTGGCCACGTCGGTCGGTCCCGATACACAGTCACACTGGACAACGGACCACAGTGGACGGATGCGGGCGCCACGCAGCGCCTTGGCTCCCAAGCCGGAGGTGCCCAGTTGAATGCCGGTCAGCCCTTGCTCATAGCAGAACTCCAACGGGCTGTAGAACACCAGTTGCGGGTACTCGAACGCCGCGCGAAGGCGGTCGTAGTCGAAGCCGACGAGCCGGATGACCAGTTCGGAGCGCCAGCGGTACGCCAGCGAGAAGCCGACCATCCGCGCACCGTCGTAACAGCCGAATACGACCGACCGGTGGTCGAGCTGTCTCGCCTGCCGGCGCAGCACGTCCGCCATCAGCTCCGGCGAGTGGTCGTGCCCGTAGCGACGCTGGACGTTCGAGGCGAGCAGGCCACCCTGTTCCCAGCACTCCGACAGACGGAGCCGGCGGACGGTGAGCCCGGATGCCGCGAAGGTCCCCATCTCCTGCCGCACGTTGTACCTGCGCCGCTTGTTCGGCAGCGCGGCGAGGTAGTCGTCGAGGCTGCTGCCGGGTACGTCCAGTACGCAGTCGGCGTTGAGCAGGCTCACCGCCGGCCTGTGGTCCACGGACGCCCCCGACGCGACGCCCACCTCCTCGCTGAGCAGATAGGGCCACCACCAGCCGTCGACGGTCTCGTCGAAGGCCGTGACCGCCGCCGCCCGCAGGCCCGGCAGGACCTCCGCCGTGGGCAGTGGCACGGACCGGTGCCCGCGTCGGCCGCCGAGGACGGCCAGCCGGTGCGGGCAGGAGGCAAGCGCTCGTACCTCATGCCCAGGCCGGTACCGGCCGTTCGACTCGATTCGGGCAAGGTGCGCCGGCAGCATGGCACTCGGCGTCCCCGCGTCGCCGGCAACGGCGTACCGCGCCCGCGCCTCGCCGTCGGAGTCGGAGAACACGAGCCAGTCCCGGCTGGCGTAGAAGGTGTCGCGGTCGCCCAGCGCGGTGTCCCATCCCGGTACGGCTGTCGGCGTGTCGAGCACCTCAATGCTCATCGGGCACCGCCGCCAGCGTCCGCTCGAGACCATTGACCACGGCATAGAGGTCGGTCATCAGCGTCTCGGCGTCCTCGGCCGTAACGAAGAACCGTCCGAAGCAGTTCCGAGCCCCGCCTGCCGGGTCGTAGCGGGGCACGGTGCTGCCGGCCGGCGCGGTCAGCTCGGCGACGGACTCGATGGTGCTACCGGACGACAGCAGCGTCTCGAGCCGGGCGGCCTCCGGGCGCCACACCGGTTGGCTTGTCCAGGGACGACCGGAAGCGTCGACCGGCAGCCAGGCCAGCGTCGCGGCCGCGCCACGGCCGCGAACCAGCATGCGACCGGGGTACTCGACCTCCTCCCCCAGCAGCTGCCTAGTCAGCATGCTCACCATGTCGAGGTCGAACACGTGCTCGACCACGCGGGTGATCACCGAACCACCGAACCGCGCGGCCGTCTCGATCACCGCCACGTCCCCGTCGGCACCCAGCTTGATCTCGGTGTGCGTGCCGCAGTTCCGCAGACCGAGCGCGTCGACGGCCGCGCGGGCCACCTCCTCCACCCGTCGTTGCAACGGCTCTTGCAGGACGCACGGCGCGTTGCTACTGAGTTCGGTGAACGGGGGGACGGTGGGCATCCGGGCCGTGATGCAGAGCGGGTGGTACTCGCCCTCGGCGACGATGCCTTCCACGCTGACGTAGTCGCCGTACCGGTGGCGGGCGTTGCCTTCGTACCAGCCTTCGGTGGTGCCCTCGACGATCTCCTCCACGAGCAGGTTTCGGGACGCCTCCGCCTCGTACCACTCGACAAGTCCGAGGTCGTCGTTGCGCCCGAGGGAGTCGGTGAGGGCGTTGAAGGCGTGCGCGGCGCCGGACTTCGACTGGATGACCATCTGGCCGATGGATCCCGAGCCCCAGGCCGGCTTGAGCAGCAGGGGCGGCGTGAGCTGCCCGATCGCCCGTCGTACGTCCGCCTTGCCCTGCACGGGTAGGAAACGGGGGATCGGAACCTCGGTCTCCTGCCAGCGCTGCCGCATCAGCCGCTTGTCGCGGGCTCGCCGGGCCGCGTCGGCACCGGGCCCCCTCAGCCCCAGCCGCTCGGCAGCCACGGCCACGGCGAGCACCAGGTACTCGGAGAGGCACAGGACGGCGTCGGCGTCGATCTGCTTTGCCCGCCGCATGACGAGCTCGACGAGTTCCTCGCCGCGCGGCCGGTCCTGCCAGGCCTCGACGACTGACGCGCAGCGTGGCCGCCATGCCTCAGCACCCGCGGTGGGCAGCGGAGAGATCGCCAGAACGTGCAGGTCGGCACACTCGGCGATGCGCGGTAGCGCGTACTGCAGGGGGGTGCCGGCTCGGCCGTGCACGAAGAGGATGCGCTTCACGGGCTCTCTTTCCTTCGGGTAGGTCACGCTGCGGCCTGGGTCCTGGCGGTCCGGACGAAGCGCCACCAGAGGGCGGCCAGTGCCACGAGAACGACGATCAACAGCAGTCGGATGAAGACGCGGTAGCCGATCAGGAAGCCCCCGACGCCCATCAGGACGTTCCCCAGGGGAATGCTGGAGAAGACCACGAGCCGGCGGAGACTGAAGACCCGCATCCGTACCGCAGCCGGGGTGTGGGCCAGCCACGCCGCTCCGCCGACGGCGACCAGGACGGCGAAGAGCATCCCGCTGAGCGTCATGGCCGGCACGATGATCCAGTCCTGGCCGGCGATCGTGACGGTCAGCAACAGCGCACAGATCACTGCGAAGGCGGAGGCCGCGGCGCCGAGCTTCCGGCGGCCGTAGCGCATCAGCGCGAGGGAGCCGACCAGGAGGCCGATGCCGTAGGCGCTGGCGGCGTTGCGGTACAACACCGCCTGAGCCTGCTCGGTGAGGCCGTATTCTTTGATGAAGGCGGGGAGCACCGAGTAGAACGGGGCCACCACCAGGTTGGCCAGCATGCCGAACCAGACGAGGAAGACCAGCTCGCGGTGGCCACGGATGATCGTCAGCGATTCGCGGGCCTCGCCGAAGGTCCGGCGCAGAAAGCCGGTGCGTGGAGCGGCCGGCGTGGTGCTGCCGTCTTTCGGCGCGGTGCCGGACAGGTGCCGTGCGGTCACCACGTCGAACGGCCGGGCCAGGAGGATCGCCGCGAGCAACGCGACGAGCACCAGGGCCAGCGCGACCACAGACACTCCCTGCAGCGCGCCGGCAGCGACGAGCCCTCCCGCCACGATGGGCGCCACGACCCGGCTGAGCTGGGGGTGTAGCTGCGTCAGCAGCGCCACTCTCGGTCCCGGCCACGTCTCTGGGGCCAGGTCGGCCCCGACGCTCTCCATTGTGCCGAGGTAGATGGTCTGCAGGGTGAGCACAGCGGCGTAGCACACGCCCGCGGCGAGCACCGCCCAGACGTTCTGGTCATTGCGGAAGATTCCCAGCAGCGCCACCATCGGCGCCGCCATCAACGCCAGTTGCAGGATCACCGCCCGGCGGCGGTCGGAGCGGTCCAGGACGCCGGACACCACCATCATCGTGCTGAGCGACAACACGCTGGAGATGCCGACGATCAGTCCCAGGTGCGCCCCGCCGCTCGGGGACCGGGTGACCCACCAGCTGAGGGCGAATATGGCCACGCCGGAGGCCACCACCGCGCCGAGGCTGGGCAGCCACACGGCCAGGAAGTGCGCGGTACTACGACCGTCGTCGGTGCCCGTCACCACGGATTCCGGCTGGGGCGTCCTGGCGGCGGTCACCGGGCGACTCGCGGGTCGGCGACGGGGGCGGGCGGCACGGCGCCGAGTCGGAAGACCGGCCCCTCCAGGAGGCGGAACATCCTGCGGGCGAAGTCGATCAGCACCGGCTCGCTGTGCGGCCTGCCCACCGCCTGCATCTCGATCGGGGCGTCGAGCGTCTCGTCGTAGACCACCGGGAAGGTGATCGCCGGCAGTCCGGCGAGGCTCGCCACCGAGGCGTAACCCGTCAGCCGCGGGTCGTCCAGGTCGTCCGGGTCCGGGATCGTGGACACCGGCGCGGATGTGGTGTGGATGTTCCTGGGCGGCCGCGGGCCGGCTGGCAGCAGCCACAGGTCGACGTCCTGATCGTCGAAGATCGCCGGCACGGCCGCGCGCGTCCGCCGCACCGCCGCCTCGATCTCGGCCAGCCGCTCGTCGGTGACCGCCGCGCCAGACTCCAGCGCGAGCCGGGTGGGCTCGCCGAAGGACCCGGTCACCCGCTTCGGCCAGGTGCGGCACCTGTCCCAGGCGTGCCGGGCACACAGCTGGAAGACCGAGCCGCGCCACCGCCAGATCTCGTCCAGACGGACGGTACGCAGCTGATGTCCCCCTGCGGTGAGGGCTCGCATGACGAGGTCCTGGGCCCGGACCACCTCCGGCGAGCGCCAGTTCTCGAGCACCTCGGCTACCACGCCCACCCGGATCGACGACCGCGCCGAGGATGTCGGTCCTGCCGAACCAAACCAGCCCTGACGCCAGACCCAGTCCAGATCCTCGGCGGTCCGGGCGACGATGCCGGGCGCGTCGAGCAGCGACGAGCTGCGGAAGCCCGTCGCGAAGTGCAGCGGATCGTGGGTGAGCCGCAACCCCACCACGCCGCACGCGGCCGCGGGCAGGCGCACCGAGCCGACGCTGTCCGTGCCGATCGCCACGTCGGTGATGCCGGCCGCGACGGCGACCGCACAGCCGGTGCTGGAACCGGCCGGGTCGAGGTGGGGGAAGTACGGATTGACGCAGCCGTGCCCCCTTCCGATGTTGATCTCGGTGGTGACGAGCTTCGACACGACCGACGACACGGGCAGCCCGCTCAGCACCGGCGCGGTGCGGGGCGGGTAGTGCCGGTAATGCCGCAGCCCCATCCGGGTCGCGAAGCCGGCGACGTCGAGCGTGTCCTTGACACCCACCCGGAAGCCGGGCCCGCCCCGCTGCACCGGCCGGAGGTCGACGCAGGCCTGGTAACGGCTGTCGGCGTACGCGGCCCAGTTGCTTGCCTCGACGCGCCACCGGTCATGGTCGATCCGTCCCTGACGCAGGTCCTCGGCCCGCTGCGCCAGCGAGCCGGACAGCGACTCCGGCACAGCGCCCGTCGGGGAGTATCGCGCGGCCCTGAAGACACCGGCGTGATCCTCGTCCTGCCTGTATACCGGCGCCATCAGCGCCCTCGCTCCGCGCCGCCGTTGACCTGGATGACCTGGCCGGTGACATGGCCGGCGAACGGCGAGGACAGCCAGTGCACCGTGTCGGCTACATCCTGGACCGTGCCCGCGCGGCCGTTCATGGTCTGCTGGACCATGGTCGCGTGCCGTTGTTCGGTCATCCGGCCCGCAAAGAACTCGGTGCCGGCGACGAAGCCCGGGGCGACCACGTTGACGGTGGTGCCCGTCGGCCCGAGCGCCGCAGCGAGGTCGTAGCAGTACGGGTGCAGCGCCGCCTTGCTCGCCGCGTACGAGCCAGACCCGGAGCCCCGGTACGCCGCGATCGAGCTGATGAAGACGATCCTTCCCCGCTCACCCAGCAACTCCCGGAGCGCCTCGGTAAGCAGCACGGCAGTCAGGACGTTGGCCCGCAGGTTGCCGTTCCAGTGGTCGGCTGCTGTCGCCACGGTGCTGTCGAGCGCGGGGCGGCCCTGCAGCGCGACGTTTCCGCCCGCACAGTGGACGAGCACGTCAACCCGCCCGTACCGCTGCCGGATCGCCTCGCCGGCTGCCTCGGCCTGCTCCGGCTCCGCCAGGTCGGCGACGACGGGGAGGGGACCGGGAGCGTCCGGATGTGCGTCACCGAGCTCCGCCGCTGCCGCCTTGAGAACGTCCTCGCGACGTCCGATCAGCACCACCCGCGCGCCGTCGGCCGCGAACCGCTCCGCCACGGCACGCCCGATTCCCGTTCCGCCCCCGCTCACCACGACGACCCTGCTCATATCGCCCCCACCCCTTGCTTCTCGCATGCACGGTCCATCGCCCTATCCCCGCATCTCGCTGACGTACAGCGGCGTCTTTCGCGTCCGCGCGTTGACGGCGAGCCGGTCCACCGCTATGACCTCCAGCGCGCGGGGCGCGCGGTCGACGACCGCCCGCAGTCGGTACACCTCGGTGAGCAGTTCGTGCCGCACCAGGCCGGTCACCGCGGCCGCGTCCGCGCCCGGCTGCAGCAACAACCGCACCTGCAGCGTTTCGTTGGGGTGGGCGTGGTCGAGGAAGGCGAGCTGGACGTCCCGCACCCCGGTGATCCGGCGCGCGATATTGGCGAGCTCGGTCGGTGCGACCAGGACGCTGATGAACTTCACCTGCGTGTCGGCCCGGCCGAGCACCCGCAGCCCCGGTTCGCTCCGCCCGCACGGGCACTGCACGAACTCGCCGCGGTCGCCGACCTGGTACCGCAGGATTGGGTTGATGCAGTCGGGGTCGGTGGTGGTGACGAGCACCACGCCGTCGACCAACTCCACGTGCTGGTATGGCATCACGTGGAACACGTTCAGGGCGCAGTCGGGCCCGTTGGCGCCGATCACCCACGTCTCGGTGGAGCCGTAGCAGCCGTAGATCTTCGCGCCCGGCAGCATCGAACGGGTCAGTTCCGCTGCGCGGTCACCGTAGGCCTCGCCGGTCCACAACAACTTCTCGATGGCCGGCGGCTTGCGGCCGGTGGCTTCACAGTGCTCGAGCAGATGTGCAATCTGACTCGGGGTGGCGTTCAGCGCGGTGACGCCGAACCGCTCCATGACGTCGAGCCACTCGCCGAGTTCGTCGCCCTCCACGGAACCGAGCGGCAGAACCACCGCGCCCGACTCATGCGCCAGCATGTTGAAGAAGTTGTGCGACGACCACAGCTGGCCGGTGCTGTAGAAGTTGACAAGCATGTCGTTCGGGCTCAGCGGTTGCCACTCGCGGCGGATGGCGGCGACGAACATACCGGTGGGTACGACGCTCAGCTTCGGCTTCGACGTCGTACCGCCGCTGCCGTACAGGTACGCCCCGATGGACCGGCTCCGTGCGGCGGCCACAATGTCGTCGAGGGCACCGGCGAGCTCGTCCTTGGTGAGAACCGGCAGCGTCTCGATCGACAGCTCGCCGCCGTCGTTCCGCTCGCCGGCGTACTTCTCGCGCAGGGCCGGCAGGCTCGACACGTTCTCGTACATCCGGCGCAGCGCCGCGGCGTCGATCCTCGTGCGGTCGGTTTGCACTTCGTCTTCCCTCTCTGTCGGTGGCCGTCCGGTCGACGGCCTTCTCATGCCGCGTCCGCGCGGTCGGGATCGAACTCGTCCTGCACCAGTCCCAGCGCCTCCCCTCCCCAGCACCGCCGCGTGATCCGCGCCGCAACGCGGACCTCGGAGGCGAGGGGCCGGTCCGTGTCCAGGGGGGCGATGCGCTCGTGCAGCGGGTGCCACTCGGTCCCGGGTTGCGGTTCGGTGCCAGTCAACCGAGCGAGCTGGACGACGGCCAGCCCGAGTGACCCCAGCACCAGCCACCCGAGGCGGACGATCTCGGCACCCGCGACGGACCCGTTCAGCGCCATCGGCACGTGATCCTGATTGCCGAGGTTGGTCGGTATCGCGGTCAGGGTCGCGGGATAGGCCAGCTGGCGGATCTTGGCGACCATGGAGGACGCGGCGATCTGCACGCCAGCAAGGCCGCTGGTGCGGCCCGGGTCGGTCGCCAGCAACGGGTTCCGCCCGCCGTTGTGGGCGGGATCCACTACCAGCGCGAGCTGCCGCTCGGCCAGGTACGCGAGCTGGTGGACGCAGAGCGAGAGCACGTCGGAGACCAGGCCGCCGGGCGCCGCGTGGAAGTTGCCCGCGTGCCACACCGCGCCGTCCGCGACGACCGGATTGTCGGTGCATCCGGTCGCCTCCCGCAGCAGCGGCTGCTCCTGCAGCGCCAACTGGTCCAGAACCGCACCGATCACCTGCGGCGCACACCGCAGGGAGTACGGCTCCTGCAGCGGCCGGGACTCGTCCGGCGGCGGCGAGCACACCAGGTCCTCCTCGATCCAGCGCGCCGCCTGCTGTTGACCCGGATGCGGCCGTACCCGGTGAACCGGCTCGGCGTACGGCTCCCGGCTGCACCCGAGCAGCTCCACGAGCCTTGCCGTCAGCGCCGCGGCGGCCCGGGCCTGCCCGGCCGCCTCGACGTGGTTGAGCATCGTCAACGCCAGCGAGGCGCCGCACCCGTTGACGAAGGCCAGGGCCGTCCGGCCGGACCAGTGGACGCGCCGGCCACCCACTCGCCGGATCACCCGCTCCGCCGGGACGGGCCGCCCCGACCACCAGGCCGTTCCCAGTCCGGCGAACGCCTGCGCGGCGTGCGCCAGCGGAACCAGGTCGCCGCTCGCGCTGACGCTTCCCTCGCTCGGCACCACCGGCACCAGACCGGCTCCGGCCAGGTCCGCGATGCTCTCCCACGTCTCGGGCGGCACGGCGGAGTGGCCGAGCCGCATGCTCTGCAGGCGCAGCCACACCAGGAGCCGGCTGGCCGCCGGGCTCAGCGGCCGTCCCTGACCCACACAGAGGTGGTGGATGAGGTTGAGCCCCTGCTCGTGCCGGTCGGTGGCGGCGGGATAGCGCACCAGCGGGCCGAAACCGCGGGTCACGCCGTAGACGTCGTGGCCTGCGGCCACCCAGTTGTCCAGGTCGGACACGCTGCCCACCATCCGTTCACGATCTTCGCCGGTGAGCGTGAGTCGCTCCGCCCGCAGGCCTGCGGCGACCAGGTCACCGAGACCGTCTGCCATGGGCAGGGACACCTCGTCCCGGGCAGGGGCGCTCAGCATGCGTCCAACTTCCGGGCCGACGAGGACACCGGCGACACCGAGGAGCGGACCGCACGCGGTCGGTGCGCCGCCGGCAACAACTGCGCCAAGGCCCGCACCGCGTCCCGGCGCAGCTCTTCTCCCCCGCTGACCAGCACCTCGTACCACTCGCCGCGCAGATCGTCGCGGAAGACCCGGCACGCCACCCGCGCGCCGATGCGGGCCTGCAGGTCACGCTCCACCCGGGCCACGTCCAACCGGTGGCCGTCGACCTTGACCAGGTGCCTACGGCCCGTGAGCCGGTAGGTACGCGGGCCGGTGATCACCACGTCGTCATCCAGGACGTGCTCGGTAGGCACGGCGGCCCCTGCGGGGCGCGCCAGCCGCGGGCTGCGCACCCGCATCGCCTGGGAGCCGGGCCGCCCGGCGTCCATCGCGAGCGTCACGTCGTCGGCCAGGGTCCATTCCTCGCCGGGCGCTCCCCGGAAGCCGACGAGACCCGTCTCGGTGGATCCGTGCAGCTCGCACAGGCGGGAACCGGACAGGCTGGCCAGCACCTCGCCCGCCCGGTCCGGCAGGGTGGCAGTGCTGTGGACGATGGTGATCGGAGCGGCGCCGCGAAGGTACGGCAGCGACCGTTCGATCTGCCACCAGGCAGAGGGCACCGCAGCCACGACGAGACCACCGGCCGGATCCAGCAGCGGCGCGGTGACCGCCGCCCGGATGACCGGCACGCCGAGCATCCGGGGCACCAGGCGATGGAACAGGTAGCCGTAGAGGTGCCGTTCCGGAGCGTACGTCACCACCGCCCGCACGCCGTCGCCACGCACCAGGGCCGCGAGGATCTCGGCCTCGGCCACCAACTGCCGGCTCGTGCGGCGCCAGGTGACCGGCGGACCGGTGGTGCCGGAGGTGGCGAACTCGACTTCCGTCGGCAACTCGTCGAGAAGATGGGACATCAGAACGACACGTCCAGGACCGCCCGGTCCGCGATCTTGCGGCGGACCAGTTCATCGATGCTCGCCACGCTGGCGAACGTGCTGCGCAGGTCGTCGTCGACGAGGTCGATCGAGACCCCGAAGCGCTGCTCCACCGCGCCGACGGCGTCGAGCACGGTCAGGCTGTCGTACTGCCCGTACAGCGTGCTCAGGCCGATCTCGTCGGCCGAGGGGTCGAGCTCCACCTGCACCAGATCCGCCAATACGGCTCGGATCCCCGCACGCACCTCGTCGTTCGCTTCCGCTCCTGTCGGGTTGTTCACAATCGAGTCTCCTGTAGGACTTCGGCACCGGTGAGGTGCAGCTCTGGACTGACCTGTTCGAACTGGACGAAGATCCGCCCTGGCGGTACGACCTGGTCGAGCGCCTCGACGATCTGGGCACAGAGTCCGCGCCGGAAGTTCTCCGGGCGCCGCTCATCGATCCGACATCGGACGAGGGCATAGGGTCCGCTGGACGCCAACGGGAAGGGCCCGCTGAACACCGCTCCGGGTTCGAGGTCCTGGAAGATGGTGATGACATGGTTGAGGTTGACGCCTTCACCGCGGAGCCATCGGCTGACCACCTTGGTGAAGGTCCGGCGTACGGCCTCGGGAAGTTCGCCGCTTTCGACGATGATGGTGGGCACGGGGCTCCTAGAGGTTGAGCCGGGGCAGTGGCGCCTCGCCGGCGAGGCGCGTACCGAGAGCCGTGGCCAGGACCCCGCCGGATTGACGGCTCAGCGGCCCCCAGGCGAACCCCTCCGGCACTGTCCGGATCTTGGCGAGGAACCGGCTCAGGCCCTCGTTGTCGACCGGCCGGCCGAGCGCCTGCTGGGCGAGTACCGCCTGGTAGGTGGAGACGAGGTCGGGCAGGCCACGCGGGCCGGAGGCGTAGCCGCCGAGCCGCGACGCGAACCCGTCCAGTTGCCCCGCCGCCCGGGCGGCCGCCTCGTAGTCGCCCAGCAGGCCGAGGATGCGGGCGGCCTGCGCGGTGGCCGCGCACGTGGCGGGGCCGTCCGGCGTGTGCCGGTAGCCCTGAGACATCGCGCAGGACGCGACGAACGCCCGCAACTGCCCGGTGTCGAGCACCTCGACGGGGGAGCCGATCTCGGTGAGGGCCTCCACCGCCGACGCGGTGGCGACCATGTCGGAGCCCCGGCCCTCCCAGTAGCCGAAGCCACCGTCGGAATTCTGGATGCGCCGGCACCAGTTCACGATCCGTTCCGCCTCCGGCAGCTTCCGTCCCGCCGCGCGCAGCGCCGAGACCGCCCACAGCGTGCACCGGACCTCTGCGCCCCGACCCGGCATGTACATCACGCCGCCCTCGTAGGGGAGGTGTGCGCCCACGAGCCAGTCGGCATAGCTGTCCCCGGCCGCGTCCGCCCCGTTCCGAGCCGACTCGATCAACAGCGCCGCGGCGGTGGCCAGGCTGTCGCCGGCCGTCGCCACCTCCCGGTACGTGAAGCCGCCCTCGGGCAGCTCGCACCTGTCGAGGAAACCGGCGACCGAGTCCGCGGACGGCACGGGAGCACGGAGCGTCTGCAGCGCGCCGACCGCGCTGAACGCGGCCCACACGTCAGCCGTGAGGTAGTCGTCCCATCGGGTGTACCCCTCTGGACGTGCCCGAGTGGCGATCCAGTCGACGCAGTCCTGCGTCCGGTCCGGCCGCACACCCAGCGCGTCCAAGGCGCGTACCGCCCGGAACGTCGCCCAGAGGCACGGGGCGGCGCTTCGGGCGAAGAACCGAAAGCCGCCCGACGGCGCCTGACGCTTGTTGATCCAGGAGACGAGCTCCGACGTCCACGGCGCGGCGGTCGCGCCGAAGGCTGCCCGCCAGGCCATCGCCCCGTAGTAGCAGGCCCGGACGTCGGGCTCCGTCGCGCCGGGATACCAGCCCAGTCCGCCGTCGGCGTGCTGCAGCCCGGCGAGCCAGGTCCGCAGGGTCTCCCGGTCCCCCGGTTCGACGCCGAGGATCTCGCGGGTCGTCCGCAGGGCGTAGTAGGTCGCCCAGACGTCGGGGTTCTGTCCCGGCATCATCGCGAAGCCGCCGGTGTGATGCTGCAGGGTTGCCAGCCAGTGTGTCAGCTCGTCCCTGCGAGGCACCGCGGCGCCGAGGTCGTGCAGCGCCTGGGTGCAGTAGTAGGTCGCCCAGATGTCCGACGGAAGCCCCCGTTGCCAGGCGAATCCGCCGTCGTTGTTCTGGCAGCTCATAAGGGCGGTGACACAGGCGTCGACGTTCCGGGGGCGGCGACCGAGCCAGGTCAGCGTCCGCACCGCCGCGTAGGTGCACCAGAGATCTGCGCCGCCCTGGCGGGCCCCGCCGTCCCCGGTCCGGATGATCGGTCCGTCGTTCATCAGCTCAGCCATTCGACGTTCGTCCGCTTCCAGTTCTTCTGGCTCGCGCCGGCCTTGGTCACTGCCGGGAGCTGGTTGACGAGCACGACGCTGGTCCAGGCCACTCCCGCCTCGGCGAAACGGCTGCGCACACGTTCGGCGACCGGCTCCGCCGGACCGGTGTAATCCACGTCACGCTCCAGCACCAGGCGCGCGGCCGGCTGTTCGCCGCTGCGGAGCTGGATCAGGTAGCCGGTCACCTCGGGCACGGTGTAGACGACCGACTCGACGCTCTCCGCCGAGATCGGACGGCCACCGACGCTCACCGCGTCGGAGGCACGACCGTGAATCGTGAGGACCGGCAGGCCCAGACCGCAGGGACACCCGTCGCCCGGCGTGACGCTCGCGATGTCGCCGGTGGCGTACCGCAGCAACGGTCGGGCGTAGTTGTTCAGCGTCGTCGTCACCAGCTCACCGGTGTTTCCGGGCACGCCGGGGTGGACCACGCCATCCTCGTCCCGCAGCTCGGCGATGTGGGCCGGCAGCAGGAGGTGCATGCGGTCGTGCTCGCAGCTCGCGCCGATCGTGCCCGTCTCCGTGCTGCCATATGAGGCGTCGAGGACCCGGCAGTTCCACAGGTCGCCGAGCCGCACCCGCATCGGCGCGGTGCTGACCTCGCCGAGGAGCAGGGCTGTCCGTACACTCTCCCGGACCGCGTCGAGCCGTCCGCGCTGCTTGAGCATCCGGGTCCACTGGATCAGCACTCCGGGGGCGACGAACACGTGCTCCGGACGGAAGCGGGCGAACAGTTCCTCCAGCCGGTCCCAGTCGCACATGCCCTGGGCGAAGGGGTAGCAACGCAGGAACGTGCAGTCCAGGCTCTCCGCGACGGAGGCCACCAGGTCTCCGACCGGCGCGACGTCGGACGGCAGCAGCGACGCCACCCGGTCGCCCGGTCGCAGGGTACGGCCCCAGACAGTGGCGACCGACTCGGTGTTCCACACCCCATCCTCGACCGCGCGCGGTGTGGGCGTGGGCGAGCCGGTGGAGCCGGAGGTCTCGTAGTAGCGGGCGAGAATATCGTCGTCCCGGACGAACGCGAACGGCTCCGTCTTCACCTCCTGCTTGGGGGTGACCGGGGCTGCGGCGAAGTCCCGGGCAGTCACGTGCGGCAGCTCGCGGTACCGGGGTGATCCATCGAGCCGGTCCCACAACCGGATGAGCTTTTCCGCCTGGACGCGGTCGACGGCCTCCGGCGTGAATCCGGCAGAGGTGAGGGTGTTCCGCTCCTGGGTTGCGGCGGTGCGGGCGGCCACGGTGCGGCGGTGGAAACTGGACATTCGCGGAAACTCCTTCGGCTCAGACACGAAGTGCCTCGTGCGAGGTCAGGCTGAGATCGGACCCGGCATCGTCCAGGACGTCGCCGTACGTCTCGCGGACCCAGGCGTCGTCGTACACCGAGTCGAGGTAGCGCTCCCCCAGGTCCGGCGCGATGGCCACCGCGCGCAGCGGCCGGTCGTCGAGCCACGACAGGGCACCGTTGATCACCGTGCCGGTCGAGCCGCCGAAGAGGAAACCCTGCCCGAGCAACCGCCGGCAGGTACGGACCGTGTCCGGCTCATCGACGTGCACGACCTCGTCGACGAAGGTGTCGGTGAGGATCGGCGGTCGCACGCTCGTCCCGATGCCAGGGATCATCCGGCGGCCCGCCGACCCGCCGAAGTTGACCGAGCCGACACTGTCCACGGCGACCACCCGTACGCCGGGATGGTAGGCCTTGAAATAGCGGGCGCAGCCCATCAGCGTGCCGGTCGTGCCCGCGCCGACGAAGAGCACGTCAAGGTCCGGGAACTGGGCGGCGATGGCTGGCGCAGTGGTGCGGTAGTGCGCCTGCCAGTTGGCACGGTTCACGTACTGGTTGAGCCAAACGTGGTCGTCGCTCGCCGCGCAGAGCTCCTGCACGTAGCGGATCCGGGCACCGAGCAGGCCCTCGCCTCCGGCCGGCTCGCTCACCACCCGGACGTCCGCGCCGAGCGCGGTCATCAGCTGATGAGTGGCCGGGTTGCACCGGACGTCCGTGACGCAGACGAATCGGTATCCCCGGTCGGCGGCGATGACGCTCAGCGCGACGCCCAGGTTGCCCGAGGACGACTCGACGAGCGTCATGCCCGGCCGTAGGCGGCCCGTACGCTCGGCGATCGTGACCATCTCGACGGCCGCCTTCAGCTTGATGGAGCCGGCGAAGTTGAACCCCTCGCACTTGAGGAACAGGTCGTGGCCGAAGACCGGTCGCAGGTCGACGAAGAGGTTGTCGACGTTGAACTCCTGAGGAGATGAGATCACCGGCACGACGCGCCCCCGTCGGCCGAACCGTGCCGCGATCCCGTTCCACCGCTACGCATAGCGGCTCAGTTCAGAGAAAAAGCCATCGACGACTGTGAGATCGCCGTCCTCGGCCAACTGGTCGTGGACCCACCGGCCCACCGCGATGTCCAGGACGCCGAGCCCGAACGGCGAAAAGACGACGGTACGGTTCCGGGGCAGCTCGACATCGCCGGCCATGACGCTGGCGAGCGTTCCCGCCAGGAAGTCGCGATGCCCGAGCCGCTGCTCGGTCAGGTGCACCGAGGTCTCGGCCTTGAGGCAGTGCTCGACGTCGTCGACCACGTTCACCGCGGACAGAATGACCTCCGGTGACAGGTCACGCAGCGACAGGTGCAGCACCACCGGGTGGTGGTCGAACCAGGCGGGATCGGTGACGTGCGGCGTGCCCGCCACAGTGGCGAAGACGACGGCGTCGCTGGCGCGCACCAGATCCTCCGGGCTGTCGTAGACCCGCACGTCCTCTCCCTGCACCGTCTTGCGGACCGATTCCCGGAAACGATGCGCGTACTCCGAGGACAGGTCGTAGATGCCGACCGAGTCCCACTCCCAGCCGGATCCGGCCAAGTAGGAGTGGACGTACCGGGCGATAAGGCCGCCGCCGACGAAGCCGAGCCGCTGCGGCCGCTTCCGGTCCCGGGTGAGCCGCTGCAGAGCGAGTGCCGCCGACGCCGCGGTCCGGGCTGCACTGATCACCGAGGCCTCAAGGCAGGCGTACGGGAATCCCGTCGCGGGGTCATTGAGCACCAGGACCGCCGAGGCCCGCGGCAGCCCCCGGTCGATGTTCGCCGGCACACTCGAGATCCACTTGATGCCGTCCGTGCCCACCTCCCCGCCGACCGAGGCCGGAAGAGCGATGATGCGCGCCGCCGGCCGGTCCGGAAAGCGCAGGAAGTACGACGGCGGGTTCACCGTGCCGCCTCGCGAATGGAGGCCGTACACGTGTCCCACCAGGTCTACGAGCTGCTGTTCCCGGCCCCGCAGCACCCGTTGCACCTGCGCCCCCGTGATCACGGAGAAGGCCGGCGAGGTCGGATGGTCTGCCTCTTGGGTGGATGGCGCAATGCCTGTCACGCTGAATCTGCCCCCTCGTTGCACGAATGTCTTCGACCGCGTCATTCCTTCAGCGAGTTCACGTGCTTGTTGATGGCCCGAAGCCTTCACTGGGCATTTCTATCGAGGGCTGCTGGCGTCTCGCTGTCGCGCCGATGACGCCCAAGACAGCGGGGCCGTCCGAAGTGGGAGGACGGGTCAGATGTGCCGGACCTGCGGACGTTCGTCGTCGCGGGCGGCTACCCGCCCAACGCGCGCGCCCACGGGCACGACCGTCCGTACGCCGGGTACGGCGGGCCCGTGGGCGCGGAATGTCAGGCGCGGCCGCGTTTCGGCACCCCGACGCACTGCTGTCGTGGCGTGACCCCGACTCAGGCCTGCCAGCCGATGTTCTCGTAGACCCTGCTCGCGTAACCGAAGGCACCGAAGTTGACGAGACCCTTGCGTACCGCCCAGAGGTCGGGCCGCTGGTACAGGGGCAGGTTGGGCATGAGCTGCCACAGCTTGCCGTCGATCCGGTTCGCGATAATTGCCGCCGCGGCCGGGTCCAATTCGGAGTTCGCGCTGCGGAACAGGGTGTCGATCTCATCCGAACCGACCCGCGCGTAGCTCTGTCGGACGTCGAGCTGACCGTCGCTGCGCCGGACCGGGTTGGCGAAGATGGACTCGTTAATGCTTATCGGGTACGGCCGGCCGCCCCACGCGAACACCGCCATGTCGAAGTTGCCCGGTGTGATGTGTTTGCTGAAGAAGTCGCCTGCGGGGACGGCGCGGATGGTGACCCGCACGCCCACGTCCGCGAGCATCGTCTTGATCAGATCGGTTTCCGTCTTGCTTTCCGCGACGCCGGACGAGATGACGAAGTCGACGGCGAGGGGCATGCCGTCCTTCGTCCGGGTGGTGCCGGAGAGCGTCCAGCCGGCCTCCTCGAGCAGGGCCGAGGCATCCTGTGGCCGGTAGGCACCGGTTGTTCCGGAGTTATCCTGGTACCGGCTGTGATTCGGCATGTAGATGCGGTTGCCGAGCACCTCGGGCCTAAAGTTCAGCGGCCCCAGCAACGCCTGCGCGATCGTCTCCCGGTTGATCGCGAGCGCGAGCGCCCGACGGACGCGGGCATCGGCCAGGTGCGGCCTCGCGCCGTTGAACGTCACGTGCCGGTAGAACGGCGCACCCGCCCGCTTGAGGTCCACCTTCGCTGACATCTGCCGGGCGCGTCCGTACAGGTTGACGTTGGCGGCGATCTCGAAAAAGTCGGCCTCGCCGTTGTCGACCGCGTCGGCAGCCGCGCTCGCCTCGATGCCCTTGTAGCTGATGCGTTCGAGCTTCGCCTGATCACCCCACCACCGGGGGTCGCGCTTGAGGGTCACCGTCCTCGCGGTCTCGTCGAGCGCCGCGAACATGAACGGCCCGGCGGTCGGTCCGGGTATCTTCCCCACCCAGGCGGTGTTGAACGTATGCGGCTCGGACGTGGTGGATCGGGGGTACAGCGGGGTGAAGACCGCCTGCCAGTCCGTGTAGGGCCGCGCGTAGGTCACCACCACCTCGCGGTCGTTGGCCCCGCGGGCCACGCTCGCGATGTCCCGGTAACCGTTTCGGTTGGCGACCTTGTACGCCTCGTCGCCGCCGTTGAGCGCCTTCCACTGAGCCTCGAAGTCGGCGTAGGTGATCGGTGTGCCGTCGTTCCACGCCGCCAGCTCGCTGAGCTTGTAGGTGACGACCTGTTTCGCACCGGGCGTGACGACGGGCTCCTCGGCCAGATAGTCCCTATTCCAGAGAGAGGTGCCGGCCGCGTCGGTGCGGTAGAGCGACGGCAGCAGCGCCAGGATGATGTCGGAATTGTCACGGGGGGTGCCGCCGAGCTGCAGGAAGTTGAAGGTGGCCGGGATGTCGGCGACGGGCCACACCAACTCCCCACCGTCCTTGATTTGCTCGCGCGGCGTCGGCGTGACGTCGAGAACGCCGGCCGCTGGCGGCTGGGTGGTGCTGGCCTTGTCGCCGGAGCCGGTGCAGGCCGCGACGGCCGCCCCCAGTGGCGCCGCCACGAGGGCCGCGAGCAGGGTTCGTCTTTGCAACTTTCCTCCAGGAGACATCAGCAGGTCGCTACAGCACCCGCAGCGGTACGGGAAAGTGACATGCGGTGTGATGGTCGTCGGAGCCGGCTGGCGAGGGATCCTCGGCCAGGCAGCGGCGGCGCTTGTCGTCGCCGAGCTCCGGGAAGAGCTGACAGCGGGTACGGAAGCGGCACCCGCTGGCCGGCCCGCCGGGGACGGGCGGGTCTCCGCGCAACAGAACACGCTCGCGGGCGCGTTCCCTGCGCGGATCGGGCAACGGGATGGCCGACAGCAACGCCTGGGTGTATGGGTGACGGGGTGCCACGAACACCGCGGCGGCCGGACCGATCTCCATGATCCGGCCCAGGTACATCACGGCGACCCGGTCGGCGAGATGCCGGACCATCGACAAATCGTGGGAGACCACAAGGTACGACATCCCGAGCTCGTCGCGCAGCGACGCGAGCAGGTTGACGATGCCCGCGCGGATCGACACGTCGAGGGCGGAGACCGGCTCGTCCAACACGAGGAGCCGGGGCCGCAACGCGAGCGCCCGGGCGATACCGATTCGCTGACGTTCACCGCCCGAGAACTCGTGCGGATACCGGTCGACATGGTCCGAGGCGAGACCGACAAGGGCGAGCACCTCGCGTACCCTGCGGTGCCGCTCGTCGCGGGAAACGCCATGCGTGAGCAGGGGTTCGCCGAGGATGTCGCCGACTGGCATCCTCGGATCGAGGGATCCCACCGGGTCCTGGAACAGGATCTGCACCTCGCGTCGCAGCGTGAACCGCTCCGCGCCGGTCATGCTCGCTGTGTCGCGCCCGAACACCTCGATCCTGCCGTGTTGTGGACGGCGCAGCTCGAGAATCTCCAGCAGCGTCGTGGTCTTGCCACAGCCCGACTCACCGACGAGGGCGACCGTCTCGCCTTCACGAACATCGAAGCTGATGCCGTCGACTGCGGGGACCGCAGCACTTCTCCGGCGGAACAGGCCGTCGGTTCGCGGTACGTGCCACTTGACGAGGCCGTCGACCCTGAGCACCTGTGTCTTCCGTCGCGGCTCCGGCGCGGCTCCGGTGGCGTCGGAAGCCGCCACCGCCGGCCGGTCGCGATCCGTTTCGTCGCTGCGGTGGCAGGCCGCGTGGTGTGATCGCCCGGCGCCCAACGGCCGCCGCAGGTCCGGTACCCGCTCCGCGCAGATGTCGATCACCAGTGCGCATCGTGGCCGGAACGCGCACCCCGGCGGGGGACGGCCGGGCGGCGGCGGGGTCCCGGCGATCGGTGACAACGACCGGCGTCGGTCGTCGTCCAGGCTCGGCAGCGAGTCGAGGAGCCCGATCGTGTAGGGCATCCGGGGATGCTCGAACAACTCCTCGACCGGGGCGCTCTCGACGAGCTTGCCGGCGTACATCACCTGGACCCGGTCGGCGAGCCCGGCGACCACCCCCAGGTCGTGGGTGATGACGACGACGGCCGCGCCGGTGACCTCGCGGGCGGTCCGCAGCACATCGAGGATCTGCGCCTGGGCCGTCACGTCCAGCGCGGTGGTCGGCTCGTCGGCGATGATCACGTCCGGATCGTTCGCGACAGCAATCGCGATCATCACCCGCTGCAGCATGCCGCCGGACAACTCGTGCGGGAATGCCAGGGCACGCCGCCGCGGATCCGGGACGCCGACCAGGTCCAGCAGCTCGACGGCCCGCTCAGCGGCGCGCCGTTTCGAGATGTCGCGATGCACCCGCAACGCCTCGGCGATCTGGTCACCGATCCGGTACACGGGAGTCAGCGCGGAGAAGGGGTCCTGGAAGATCATGCCGATGCGGCTGCCGCGGATCGCCGAGGCCCTCCTGTCGCTCATCGTCAACAACTCTGCACCGCGAAAGCGCACCGACCCGCTGACGCGGGCGTGGTTCGGCAGCAGACCCATGACCGCCAGGGCCGAGGCCGACTTTCCGCTGCCCGACTCGCCGACGATGCCGAGAACCTCGCCCGCGCGCAGCTCGTAACCGATCCCGCGGACGACCTCGACGGCCCCGTGCTCGTTGGGGAAGGTCACCGACAGTCCGTCAACCTCGAGCACGACGTCGCTCACGGTGTCGACTGAGGGTCGAGGGCGTCCCGCAGCCCGTCGCCGACCAACGTGGCCGACAGGACGATCGCGACGAGCGTCAGCGCGGGAAACAGGAAGAGCCAGGGCGTCGTGAGGAACGACGAGCTGCCATCTGCGATCAGCGTGCCGAGCGAGGTTTCCGGCGGCTGGATCCCGAACCCGACGTACGACAGGGCGGCCTCCCCCACGATCGCGCTCCCGAGGTTGACGGTTGCGTCGGCGATCAGCAGGGGCGCCATGGCGGGCACGATGTGCCGGAGGATGATCCGGTACGACGGGACTCCCAGGTAGCGGGCGGCCCGAACATACTCCCGTTCCCGGAGCGACCGAGTCGTGTTCCGCACGGTCCGTCCCGTGACCATCCACTGGAACAAGGCGAGCAGCAGGGCGAACAGCAGCCAACCGCGGTCGCGCAGGGACGGCGAGAGCAGGGCCAGGACCAGGAACGCCGGCAGCACGAGCAGCAGGTCGACGCCCCACATCAGCAGCCGGTCGGTCCAGCCGCCAAAGTATCCGGCGGCCGCGCCGACCGACGCGGCGAGCCCGGTCGCCACCACCGCGGCGAACAGGCCGATGACCAGTGACTTCTGCATCCCGCGCAGCACCTGCGCGAACAGGTCCGCGCCGGTCTGGCTCGTGCCGTACCAGTGGCGGGCGGAGGGAGATTCCAGGAAGGCCGTGAAGTCCCGGGTAGGTTGGTCCCACGGGTCGATCAACGGGACGAGGAACGCGAGCGCGAACAACACGATGAGCGCGAACAGGCCAACCACGGCCCTGCGGCGCCTCAAGAAGCGCCGTACGACCAGGCGCCGCCGCGATGACGGTCTCGTCACACCGGGCGGACTCGCGGTCATTTGGACCACCGGACGCCGCGCACCCGAGGGTCGAGGACGGCGTGGGCGAGGTCGGCGATGGCTCCGGCCGCTAGGACAAGCACCGCGGAGAAGAGAACGACCGTGGCGACCGAGTTGATGTCGTTCTTGTTGACCGAGTCGATGAAGAACTCACCCATGCCGTGCCAGCCGAAGATCTTCTCCGTGAAGATGGTGCCGACGAACATGGCTGCGAAGTGGTATGAGAAGAGAGTCACCATCGGGATCACGGCGACGCGCAGGCCGTGCCGGATCAGGGCCTGCCGACGGTGCAGCCCCTTCGCCCGGGCGGTACGCAGGAACTCACCGTCGAGGACGTCGAGCATTGTCGCGCGCTGGTATCGGCTGAAGAGCGCGACCATGCCGAGTGCCAGCGACACGGTCGGCACCACGAGGTGCCGGGCCCGGTCCACGATCGCGTCCCAGCCCCAGCCTCCCCCGCCCACGTCGTACTCTCCCTGCAGGAGGAGGACCGGCGTTCCGACCGCGTCATTGAAGGCGATCGCCGGTTGCTTCATCGCGACGGCCAGGACGAACACCGGTACGGAAAGGACGACAATCGAGACGAAAGTGATGGCGTTGTCCGACCACCGGTTGTGCCGTGTCGCGCTGTACGCGCCGGTCAGGACGCCCAGGACCGACCCAATGACCGAGGCGACGACCAGCAGCCGGACGCTGCTCCAGACGCGTCGGCCGATCTCCGCGTTGATCGACTGACCGTCGATGGTCCTGCCGAAGTCGAAGTCGGTGACGATTCCCTTCGCCCACCGTCCAAGCCGGACCAGCTTCGGGTCGGCCGGATTCAGGTTTGCCTCGTTGAGCGCCATGGTGATCGTCGACTCCGGGGGCTTCGGCTGCATGGCGTCGTACGCCGCCCGCGGGTGCAGGGCGCTCGCGGCGAGCAGGTAGCCGAAGCCGGCCGCGATCAGGACCAGCGCCAGACGCCTGGCGACGGATCCGAGCACGCTCACCATCTCGTCGCCCCGCACCTGCCCGGGCGGCGATCGAACGGCGGTGGAGCGGACACCTCAGAGATTCCGGGATCGGACGACCCGGCCACGCAGGATGATGGCGCTCGGATGGGCGAGCACTCGCGGGTCGAGGGTTGGATCAACGTCGTACACGACCAGGTCAGCGGGAGCGCCGTCGACCAGCCCCGGCAGGCCGAGCCAGGACCTCGCCTCCCAGGATGCGCCCGCGATCGCGGCCTCGGCCGACATCCCGCCGCGAATGAGCCACCCGACCTCGTTCGCGACGGTACCGCAGGGGAAGCTGTCCGTCCCCGCCAGGACCAGCACACCCGCCTCTTCGGCGGCGCGGACGTTCGCCACAGCCCCCTCCCACCCCTTGAGCAGCCAGTCCCGTCGCGGCGTGGCCTCCCGGGCACGTACCTCGTCGATCTTGTTGCCCATCACGTTGAGCGTGGGCACCAGCGCCGTACCGTTCCGGACCATCCGGTCGAGCAGGTCCTGGTCGAGGTAGCGGCCATGTTCCAGACTGTCCACGCCAGCCAGCACCGCGTTGTGACTGCCCTCGGCAGTCTGGCAGTGAGCCGCGACCCGGCCGCCCACCGCGTGAACGGCCGAGACGACCTCGGTCAGCAGACCGAGGGAGATCGCCGGATCGCCGAACTCCCAGTCGGCGATGACCTTGCACCATCCCGACGAGGAGCGCGCCTCGTCCACTGCCGCGGCCACCAGCTCCGCCTCCGTGACATCCCGGCCGTACCCGGGAACGAACCGGCCGGGGGTCGCCAGCCAGCGCCCGGCCGAGCGGACCCTGGGAAGATCGGGGTCCTCGTCGACCCAGGCCGGGATGCGGGCAGCCGACCCCGGCGTCCTGACCAGCAGCACGCCGGCCTCACGATGGTCGGTCAGATGGCTGCGCAACGTCGCGTCGTCGAAGGGTACGCCCGGCCGTTCGGTGCCCGGGTGCGTGTGGGCGTCGACCAGGCCAGGCAACAGATAACCACCATCGACCACCAGGTCGGCGCCGGGTACGGGGTCGGTCCTCAGCAGCTCCCCGTCGATCCAGAACGATCTCTCCTCCCGGTCGGGCAGAACGATGCCGCGCACTCGAATCACGGGTGACTCCTAATGTGACGCATGGAAACGATCGAGGTCGGAGCCCGTACCGGGAACGATGACCTTCACCACGGCGAAGTCGTCATCGGTGCTCAGGTCGACCAGCAGCGGCTCGCCGCCGATCACGTCGGTGACCACCATCGCCAGCAGGGCGATCTCCTCGCCGAGCTCGGCGGAGCCGCCGGCGGCGCCCGCGGTGACCTCCGCCCAGGTCGACGTGACGGCGACCGCCTGTGGCCGCCCGTCCGCTCCGTCCTGGACCTTCCCGTACACCGGAGGCAGGTCCTCGCGGCTGCCCGCTATGACGGTGAGCCGACTCTGCGCGGACTCGGTCACCGCCCGGGAGAGCGCCACCTCGGGCGCGAGGTGGGCACCGAATCCCAGCGAGGTCACCGGGAGGTCCTCACTCCAGATCCACGCGGCGAAGCAGGGCACCCGGAACGGATTGGGGACGTACTCGATGGAGAACATCACGCCGGCTGACCGCAGCTTGGCCAGTATCGCCGCGCACCCGGGGTCCGTAACCGAGCTCGGGTCCACGCCCTGCCGTCGCCGGCGCCCCGGCCAGCCGCGAACCGTCTCTCGTTCGATCACCTCGTAGAGCGCGTGCAGGGCCGCCTCTCTGGGGGAGTTTCCCGAAGCTAGGCCGTTGCTGCTGCGCCTGAGGCCGGGAGGCGTCCAGCGACGGCTATCCGGGCGGGTCAGGCACACGAGATCGAGCGGCACCGGCACCGGCCGCCCGGTGATCAGTCCTTCGGCCGAGACCCAGTCCAGCGGTGTGGACTCGCCAACTAGGGAGCCCGGATCGGCGTCCAGGTCAGCCATCCGATAGATGAGGTCCAGTTCCCGGGCGGGCACGTGCTTGCCGACCACCGCCGGGGACGCGTGCTCCGCGTGCCAGTGCTCGAGACTCTCCATGGCCGCAGAGACCTTGGCCAGGAGGATCGTCGGTCCCTTCCCCTGGGCCACGCTGAGGCTGCGGGCCAGTGGACGCACGGCCATTGCCACCGGAATGCCGATCG
Source organism: Micromonospora sp. DT228 (assembly GCF_049841595.1). NCBI lineage: Bacteria > Bacillati > Actinomycetota > Actinomycetes > Micromonosporales > Micromonosporaceae > Micromonospora > Micromonospora sp. DT228. The sequence goes on along the minus strand of NZ_JBNCKO010000020.1, from coordinate 34,168 downwards.
TGTCGAGACCGGTCACATCAGCGACCCTGGTGATGCCGAATCGCGGGAACTTGGGCTCGATGACGCTCCAGGTCTCCTCGGGAAGCCGTACGCGATGCGTTCCGTCCCGGAACACCTTGACCTCAGTTGTCGGCATCTCGGCTCTCCGCCACCGGCTCCTGGTTCGCCAGGTGGTGCCGCAGGAAAAAGGGCCGCACGGCCTCCACCGCCTCGGAAAGGGAACCGAACCCGCGGTCACGGGCAGCCGCGAGTAGCGACGTTTCGTCGTCCGCCCCCCATACCGAGCCAAGATGATCCCGGAGCGTATCGGCCCTGAGGTGTTCGACGCCCTGCCTCGGTGCCCACCGCGCGATTTCAGCGTTGAATACCGATGATTCCGCCACCGCAGTCCGAGTGGCCGCGTCATCGACCAGGTCACGTTCTGCGGCGACGAGGTCGAAAAGGCCGCGTGGCGAGCGGTAGGAGCGGACGAGCATGCGGACGACGGTGGCCGACGGATTCAACTCCGACACTTCTCGCGGGGTCAGCCACTCCGCGCGCTGCTCCGCCGAGAGTGAACCTTCAGTGATGCCGGCGCCAGCACTTATCGCCACGACGTCATCCTCGATTTCTTCGTTGGCGTAGTCGCCGGGACGCAGGGCGACGCCGTCCCGGATGGCGCGCAGGACGAACCGTGACCACCGCCGGGGGAAATCCCGGTCGTAGATCTGCTGAAATCGCATTACCGCTGCGTCACCGATGTGGATTCCGTCGATTTGGGACCCCGAGAACTCCGCCCGCCATTCGTGCAGCAGTCGGTTCTGCCACCATGGTGAGCCGACCCATCCCCTGGCGGTAACGGAAACGCCGCAGCCGAGCTCGCCAAGGCGCCTCAGCGTGTCCAGCGCATCAGCGGCCTTAACGTCGGCGTGTTCGGGATGGTCAGCCAGAAAAGCTCGGATCCGGTGGATCGCGGCGACCCGGCCGGCGTCACCCTGGGCCAGTGCCTCGATAGCCCGCCAGCTGCGGGCGGTGTAGTGCAGACCCCGGCATACCGCGACAACGTCGGCGGCCTCCGGGGCCGTCACCACACCGCCCCTCCGCGCCATTGCGACCGCATGACGGATGCTCACCATGGGGACGCTGAATTTCCGATACTCGGGGCCTTCGCCGTGCGCCACGGCGACTTCGTCATCCGCATCGACGACGCCGTCGCGGTACATCTCGAAGACGGTCCCATTCCCCACCATGCCGTAGGGCCAGAGTTCCGCAGCACGCAGCGCGCCGAAACTGCTGCAGCCGACAACTCGCACCGACCGCGCCAGCATCCAGAGGATTTCCTTGTGACGCAGCGATGGAACCTGATGGTAGTAACCGTCGACGATGACCACCGTGTCACCGGGACCAGGGTCGAGACGGAGAAGGTCACCGTGGGTCACCGGCGGATGGATGATCGCATCCGGAACGGCAGACACCACATCCGACGCAGTGAGCGTCGGCCCCGCGAAGACATGTATCGGCAAACGATTTCCAGCAGCAGAGTTTGCGATTCAGGACCGACCGGAGCATTGCATCTCCGGGAACCGCTACATCTTCGAGTAGCCGACCTCGGTCGCGGCGCATCCGTTGGTGGGTTCCATCGAAGCGGGCTTGTCGTCGAACAGATCCTCCAGCTTGGCGGTTGCCCGCAGGACACGGAGGCGTTCAGTCAGTTCCTTCATGTTATTTCCCCGATTTCGTTGGTGCAAAGAACAGGAGTCGTTTCACCGCACGGCATGGTGAACGCTACATTGTCGGACGATCACCGTCAATGACAAGAGATTCATCGAGGTCACCGGCCTGCACTGCCGAACCGTCGTCGGCGACCTGCTGGCCGGCCGCCTGCCGAAGGACGGTCCGGGCACGGTCCTCGTCCGGCCGGTACCCGTAACGGATGCTGGTCTCAAGCGCCGACCTGGCGTATCGCACGGCGGCCGCGTGGTCCCCGATCGCCACCGAGATCAGCGCGAGCTCGACGAACGCCCGGGCCCGCAGGCGCGGACGCTGGTTCTCAGCGACATCGAGGGCCAACTCGACGGCCGTCTCGTGATCGCCCGCGAGGCGGTAGCAGGCGGCGAGGTTGACGAGGACGAACGGATACCAGTAGCCGCCACCCGTCGCGGTGAGGGCGGCGGCGGCGGTCAGGCTCCGCCGCGCGGACCCGGCGTCGCCCAGCCGGAGATGCGCCTCCGCGAGAGTGACGTGGGCCCCCATCGCCATCCACTTGGCGTCCATCTGCTCCGCCAGGCCGAGCGCCTGCTCCGCCATGGCGAGCGCCTCCGTTGCCCGCCTTGACTCCAGATGAACCTCTGCCATGTTCCGCAGTGTCTCTGCCTGGCCCTGCACGTAACCCAGATCGGACCAGTCGGAGAGGACTGACGCGAACCCGGCGGCGGACTCTTCGAATCTTCCACACCAGGAGTCCAGCATCGCGAGCCCCGAGGTGGCGCGGGGAGCGAGGTTCCGCAGGCCCAGATCCTCGGCGATCTTCTTACCCTCGTCGAGGCGCTCGGCCCCCTCGCCGGACCGGCCGATCATGATCAGCGTGATGCCGAGGTTGACCAGCGCGATGGCCACCCCGTCCCGGTCGCCGCTCTCCCGCAGTAGGGGCAGGGCCTCCTCGTAGCAACGCGCTGCCTCGATGTAGTTCTGCAACTCGAAGGCTACGTTCCCCAGGCCGATGACGTCGCGGCCCTCGCCGGCACGGTCTCCGAGCTTTTGCGAGAGCCTCGCGGAGCGTTGATAGGACGCCCGCGCCTCCGCATACTCGTTACGCCGGAAATGCAACCGCCCCATACCGCGCTGCAGAGCCGCGGTGGCGTGTGGATCGGCGGCCCGCTCGGCGGCCTCGAGCGCCCTGCGAAGGGTGTCCGGCCAGGCGATGTCCTGGCGCTGCCGAACGAAGTATCCGAGCAGGCTGTCGGCCAGCAGCCACACCGGTGCGCCCGACTCCTGGAGCAGCGGGTCACCGACCGTGGCGACCAGATTCATCACCTCGGCCTCCAGCCAGGCGAGCGCGTCGAGGGGATCCGTCCAGTTCGGAAACTCCGGAGACGAGTGGGTGTCGGGGTGCGGAAGCCGCGGGAAGTCGGCGTACAACAGCCCGCTGGCCGCGTCGGCCGCTCGCAGGAAGTAGTCCAGCAGCCTTCGAGCGGCGGCGAGGCGTACCTCGTGGCTGTCCTGGCGCGCCTGCCAGCCGGCATAGTCGCGGAGCAGGTCGTGGAACTCGTACCTGCCATTGCGCAGGTGTTCGACCAGGCTGGCGGTGGTGAGGCTCGCGAGCATGCGGCGGGCCTCCGCCGGGCTCACGCCGGCGAGGCTCGCCGCGGCGTACAGGTCGAAGTTTGAGCCGGGCACCAAACTCAGGAGTCGGAACAGCCTGGCGACCTCCGGCCTGAGAGCGCGGTACGAGAGATCGAACGTCGCTCGTACGGACGCCTGGTCGTCTCCATCGACGGCGAATGCCCGTAGCCGGTCCTCCGACCGGAGCTCCCGCACGTGAGCGGCGATGCGCTGATCGGGCATCGCGGCAAGGTTGGACGCGGCGATCCGCAGGGCCAGGGGAAGGTAGCCGCACGCGGTGGCGAGGTCGGCAACGGCAGCCGGTTCCGCCCCGGTTCGATCCGCGCCGATGATCCTCGACAGCAAGGCCTCCGCCTCGGCGCGGCTCACCGGATTGATCTGCACGCGGCGTGCGCCGTTCACCGCCGAGAGGCCGATGAGGCTGTCGCGGCTGGTCACGATCACCGCGCAGGCGGCATCACCGGGCAGTAGCGGCCGCACCTGGTCGGGACTGCCCGCGTTGTCGAGCACCAGCAACACGCGCCGTCCGGCCATCAGCGACCGGAACAGCGCGCCTTGCTCGTCGGGGTGCCGCGGGACCCGTTCCGCGGGAACACCGAGCGCACGCAGGAATCCGCCCAGCACCTCCTCCGTTCGGAGGGACGCGTCGAGCGAGAATCCACGAAGGTTCACGAACAGCTGTCCGTCCGGAAACTCCGCGCGGAGCTGGTATGCAACGTGGATGGCCAGCTCGGTCTTGCCAACTCCGGGCGGCCCGGTCAGAACGGCCAGCGGAAGGCCTGTCCGGCTACCACCGGTCGCGGCGACCACGGACCTGATCTGCTCGACGGACTCGGACCTGCCGACGAAATCGTGGACCTCTGGCGGAAGTTGGCAGACCGACACCCAGCCGTCGTTCGTCGGCTCTCGGTGCCCGTGCAGCTCCGGGTCACCGCTGATCATGCGTTGGTGCAGCTCCACCAGCTCGGCGCTGGGGTCCACCCCCAGCTCGTCCCGCAGAAGCGTTCGCACCTGGCGGAACACGCTGAGCGCCTCGGCCTGCCGATGGGACCGGTACAGCGCGAGCATCAGCTGGTGCCACAAGCCCTCTCGCAGCGGGTGCTCCGCCACCAGACCGCGAAGCTCTGCGATGAGCTCGGCGTGACGGCCCAGCCGTAGGTCGACGTCGAACCGGGCCACCTGGGCCTCGAGCCGCTCCTCGATCAGCACTGGCAGCTCGTCCCTGCTCAGCGATTCACTCTCCACGTCCGACAACGGCACGCCACGCCAGAGCGTGAGACCGGCCCGGAGCTCCTGATCCTCCGCTTCGATGTCGCCCGCCGAGGCGGCACTCCTAGCCAGTTCGACGTGGCGCCGGAACTGGTCGATGTCGACGGCAGCGGCGGGCACGTCGATGTAGTAACCCGGTGCGCTGGTGACGATCACCCGGCCGGCGGCACCCAGCAGGGCCCGAAGTCGCCGGATGTAGGTCTGGACCGCGTTTCGGGCTCCTGGCGGCGGCTGCTCGTCCCATAGCCGCTCGACGAGCATGTCGACGGAGACGACCTCGCCCCGCCGCAACAGCAGGCTGGCCAGGACGATCCGCATCTTCGCCGCGCCCACGATGACAGGTGCGCCGTCGACGACCACCGACAGAGGACCTAGCAGACCGAAGGCGACCTGGGGAAGGCCACGGGCGTTGCTCATCGGACTCCCGCCGGCGGCTCCTGGCATATCCCACGCAGGATAGCGCGCTGGCACGACGTGACCGGGGGCGTCCGCACGAACAACGCGATCAATTATGATCATTTGCGGCCCTTCACGGCACTGGCGATCACTCGCCGCACTCGCGGCATCACGGGAATGACCCGGCCGGCCTCGGACCGCAACTGCTGGAGGGCCGGGTCGTCCCCGGGCTCGGTGTCCAGCGCCCGCTGGAACACCGCACGCTCCCGCTGGTGCCATTCGGGACGCTCGGCGACCTCGACGTCGGTGAAGCCGGCGGCTCGCAGCAGGCGGCCCACATCCAGCCGGGAGTACGCATCAGGTACGGCCGGATCCCCTTTTTCGCGCGCCTCCCAGGTCGTCACCACCGCCCGGCCGCCGGGACGGAGGATGCGCCACGCCTCGCGAGCGACGAGTTCCGGGACGCCGGAGAACTGCAGCGAGTCGACACACATGAGTGCGTCGACCTGGGCCTCGGCCAACCGTGTCGCCTCGAGCCTGCCGATCCGGAACTCCGCCCGGTCCCCGAGCTGGAACGCACCGCGCCGGGCAGTCGCCTGAGCGACGGCAACGGCCGAGAAGTCCACTCCAACGACTCGGGCACCGGTGGACCGGGCCACCCACATACCCGGCCCGCCCCGGCCGCAGGCCAGGTCGGCCAGCAGCTCACCGGCGGCCGGCCGCAGCCGCTCCGTGATCTCCCGAAGTGCGTCCATGGTGACGAAGGAATACGGCTCGACCTCGATGGGAAGGCCCTCGTCGAGCGCCGAACGCAGCAACACACGCAGGTTGGGCGACTTCTCGTAGGCGCGGTAGATGCCGTCGAAGAACTCCGCTGTCACCACTCGTGACGCCGTCATACGCGCACACCCCTCATTCTCATGATGACCACCAGAGGACCTCGTCCTGTCAGGGGTCGCTTTTCCGGCACGACACATGACGCCCGGCCGCGCAGCATTGATACTGATTCGCCCTGTCGCCGCGCAGTCGCGCCGTTGACGCGTTGGTGGACCACCACCTGCGCCGGCCCTGATCCGGCCCCCAGCGGCGGCTGACGATGTGGGCTATGGTCATCAGTCGATGCCAAAAGAGTCATCTGGGGCCGGGGGCCTGCTGCGGCGGAACGACGACTTCCGTCGTCTGTGGACCGCAGACAGCTTGAGCAGGGTCGGAACCCAGGTCAGCGCGCTGGCACTCCCGCTGGCGGCGGCCCAGACGCTTGACGCGAGCACCCTCGAGATGGCAATGCTCACCGCGCTGCAGACAATCGCGTTCGTCGTGATCGGCCTGCCCGTCGGCGCATGGGTCGAGCGGATGCGCTGCCGCCCGCTGATCATCGTGGCCGACCTGGGCCGCGCCTTGGTACTCGCCACCGTCCCGGTGGCGGCGTTGCTGGACGTACTGACCATGTGGCAGCTGTACGTGGTGGCGCTTACCGGCGGCGTGTTCACCGTCTTCTCCGACGTCGCCTTCCAGTCCTACGTGCCGGCCGTCGTGGACCGGCAATTTCTCGTTGAAGCCAACAGCCGTATCGAAGCCAACCGCACGATAGCGACGACGACGGGACCAGTGCTAGCTGGCTATCTCGTCCAGTGGCTGACCGCACCCATCGCCGTCGTGGTCGACGCAGCGAGTTTCCTGTGGTCCTCGGCATGGGTGGCCGGCATCACGACCGCGGAGGCCGAGCCGGCGCGAGCACCCGGCACCCGGCTGGGGCAGCAGATCGCCGAAGGACTTCGCTTCGTGTTCGCGCAGCCTGTCATTCGCGCCCTCGCGTGCTACAACGGCACCGCAATGCTGCTCTACTCGGCGCAGGGAGCCGTCGAGGTGCTCTTTCTGCTACGCGACGTTCAGGTCCCGGCGAGCACCATCGGCTTGCTATTCGCTGGCGGGAGCCTCGGCAGTCTTCTCGGCGCGCTCTGCTCTCCTCGGCTCACGCGCGCGATCGGGCGGCATCGAGCTCTCCCCCTGTACGCGGTGATCGCCGGGCTCGGCGCACTGTTGTTGCCGGTCACCTCCGACGGATGGCGTCTGGCTCTCTTCTCCATCAGCGCGGCCGTCTCCGGCTTTTGCCTCATTGCCTACAACGTCGTCCAGATCAGCCTCCGCCAGGAACTGTGCCCGCCCCACCTCCTCGGCCGCATGAGCGCCACCATGCGGACGGTCTCTTCAGGCGCCGCTCCCCTCGGTGCGCTGGTCGGTGGAGCACTCGGAACCTGGCTCGGTATCCGCCCCACACTGTGGCTTACGGCCGCAGGCGCTTCGCTGGCGAGCCTGTGGCTACTTCCCATCGCCCGGTCGACGGACCTCCCAAGCGAACGCCTCTTCCGCGACGGAATCCCAGTGTCGGCTCCGCCGGAGCACTGACCCGGATGCAACGAGCCCTCAACCTGGTGCCCGGGCCTGCTCCTGGGGTGGCCGCTGCACCACCGCGGCGTTGACCACCGGCATGGCCGACCTGGTCACCAACCGGCACGTCGACGTGGTCAACATGTCCATCGGCGGCCTGCCGACGCTCAACGACGGCGCGAACGCCCGCGCGTAGCTCTACAACGACCTGATCACCACCTGCGGCGTCCAGATGTTCATCTCCGCCGGCAACTCCGGACCGGGCCTGAACACCGTCGGCGACCCCTCGGTCGCCGAGAACGTCGTCAGCGTCGCCGCGAACATCAGAAAGGACACCTGGCTGGCCAACTACGGCTCGGTGGTCACGAAGAAGAACGCGCTGTTCAACTTCTCCTCCCCGGGACCGCGCGAGGATGGCGGCTTCGAGCCGAACATCACCCCCCAGATCGGCGATCTCGACCGCGCCGACCTGGCACCAGACGGCGACCGGAGAATTCGCCGTCTGGAGCCATGGAGACTGACACCCGCATCGCATTGTCATGCGGTCCACCACATAGGTATGCTCGGGCATGTTCTCCACCCATACAGGTGCCTGTCTCGACTGTTTACTACTCGGGGGAAGGCGGACCCTCCCAGTGGCAACATGCCGCCTGACAGTCGGATGAGTGGGGCGAAGCTGACGCCACCGGAGGAGCCCGGCGCGACGGGATCGCGGTGCGATTTGCGGGTGTGCTTCTTCGGTGACTCGTTCACGGCGGGGGTTGGCGACCCGTCCGGTGCGGGCTGGGTGGGGCCCGTGGCCGCTGCCGCCCGTGCGCAGGGCCATGATCTGACCGTCTACAACATGGGGGTTCGCCGGGACACATCCCTGGACGTGGCCCGACGTTGGCTTCCTGAAGCCCGTGTCCGCCTCAAGGACGGGCAGGCTTTCGGGGTCGTGTTCGCGTTCGGGACCAACGACGTGGACATGCAGCTCGGCGAGGTTCGCGTCCCGCCGGGCCGATCACTCGCGCTGCTTGCCGCGATGCTCGATGACGCCCACGCCGCAGGGTGGCACGCGCTTGTGGTGGGGCCGCCGCCGGTGCTGGACCGGCAGGCAAGCAAACGGGCAGCCGATCTCGCCGCCGGGATGGCGCAGGTGTGCACCACCCGAAGCGTGCCGTTCGTCGACGTCACGGAGCTCTCCGCGGACCCGGCCTGGAGCCGGGAGATCGCTGCGGGTGATGCCTATCATCCGTTCGCGGCCGGTTATGCCCGCCTCGCCGCCCTGGTAGAGCCGGTTCTCCTGCGGTGGCTGGCCGGCATGCCAGCCGACCTGAGGCACTCAACATGATCAAGATTCCTGAGAGTTTGACCGTCCATCAACCAGCGCCGAAGACCATCGTCGGGTTCTCGCGGTACTTGATCAGTGGTGGGCGAATTCGAAGGTCAAGCCGGATCGCTGGAGCGAGCACCCCTGTTGCCCCGGCTGTTCTTCCGGCACTTCACCACGACCAACTACCTCGCCAAGCAGTGCCTGCCTCTCGAGAAGGTTCTCTGGTGCCCGATCGCCCAGGCGGAAGGGGAACTTCCGCGTGGGCGGTCGGGCCGAGTTCGAGGCCCGGGCAGCTCAGGCCTCGTAGGCCAGGTTGGGGCGCAGCCAGCGTTCGACCTCGTCCACCGTCATCCCGCGGCGGGCGGCGTAGTCGGTGATTTGGTCCTTTCCCAGGCGGCCGACCGTGAAGTAACGCGAGTCGGGGTGCTGGAAGATCAGGCCGCTGACGGCGGCGGCCGGGGTCATCGCGTACGACTCGGTGAGTCCTAACCCGATGGTGTCAGTGCCGAGCAGCTTGAACAGGTCTTCCTTCTCGCTGTGGTCGGGGCTGGCCGGGTAACCGAGGGCGGGCCGGATGCCACGGAACCGCTCGGCGTGCAGGTCCTCCAGCTTGGGCTTGGCGTCGGGCTCGAACCACTCGCGGCGGGCCTGCAGGTGCAGGTATTCGGCGAACGCCTCGGCTAGCCGGTCCGCCAGCGCCTTGACCATGATGGCCCGGTAGTCGTCCTGCTCGGCCTCGTAGTGCTTGGCTAGAGTGTCGGCGCCGTGGATGCCAAGCGCGAACCCGCCCAGGTAGTCGCCGCTCGGCGCGACGTAGTCGGCCAGGCTGCGATTGGCCCGCCCGGCCGGCTTCCTGGTCTGCTGACGCAGCATCGGGAAGCGCACGCCGTTGTCGAGCACGATGTCGTCGCCCTCGCTGTGGGCGGCCCAGAAGCCGTACCGGCCACAGGCCGTGAACGAGCCGTCCGTGATGATCTTGTCGAGCAGCTCGTTGGCGTCGTCGTAGAGCTCACGGGCAACCGGCTGCTCCAGGATGGCCGGGAACTTGCCCTTGAGCTCCCAGGCCAGGAACAGGAACTGCCAGTCGATCAATTCGCGCAAAGTGGCGATCGAGGGCTGCTCCTCGCGTACGCCGGTGAACGCCGGGGTGGGCAGGTCGCTGAAGTCGACCGACTCGCGGTTGGCCCGCGCGGCTTCGAGGGTGAGCAGCGGCTGGGCGTGCCGGTTGGCGTGCTGCTCGCGTAGCCGCTCCTGCTCGATCCGGTTGCTCTCGTCGAGCTTGCTCGCCCGGTCGGCGTCGAGCAGGTCGGACACCACACCGACGACCCGGGACGCGTCGAGCACGTGCACCGTCGTCCCCTCGTACGCCGGGGCGATCCGCACCGCCGTGTGCTGCCTGGACGTGGTCGCCCCTCCGATCAACAAGGGCAGCGTGAAGCCGCGGCGCTGCATCTCGGCTCCGACCGCGACCATCTCGTCGAGCGACGGTGTGATCAGCCCGGACAGGCCGATCACGTCGGCCTTCTCGGCGATCGCCGTCTCGAGGATCTTGGCCGCGGGCACCATCACGCCGAGGTCGATGACCTCGTAGTTGTTGCAGCCGAGCACCACGCCGACGATGTTCTTGCCGATGTCGTGCACGTCGCCCTTGACCGTCGCGAGCACGACCTTGCCCTGACCGCGGTCGACTTCGACCCGGCCCTCCAGGCGGGCCTGCTCCTTCTCCGCCTCCATGAAGGGCTCGAGATAGGCCACCGACCGCTTCATCACCCGGGCGCTCTTGACCACCTGCGGCAAGAACATCTTGCCCGAGCCGAACAGGTCACCGACGATCTTCATGCCCTCCATCAGCGGGCCCTCGATCACCTCGAGCGGCCGGGGCAGTAGCTGCCGGGCCTCCTCGGTGTCCTCCTCGATGAAGTCGACGATGCCATGCACGAGCGCGTACGAGAGGCGCTCGTCGACGGGCGCCTCCCGCCAGGACAGGTCAACCGCGCGCTGCTTGCCCTCACCCTTGACCGTGGCGGCGAACTCGACGAGTCGGTCGGTCGCGTCCGGCCGCCGGTCGAACAGCACGTCCTCGACCAGCTCCAGCAGATCAGCCGGAATGTCCTGGTAGACGGCCAGCTGACCGGCGTTGACGATGCCCATGTCGAGGCCGGCCTGAACCGCGTGGAACAGGAACGCCGAGTGCATCGCCTCGCGGACCACGTCGTTGCCGCGGAACGAGAACGACAGGTTGGAGATACCACCGCTGGTGCGCGCGCCGGGACAGCGCTGCTTGATCAGCGGCAGTGCCTCGATGAAAGCCTTGGCGTATCCGTTGTGCTCGCTGATGCCCGTCGCCACGGCCAGCACATTCGGGTCGAAGATGATGTCCTCGGGAGCGAACCCGGCCTCGTGCACCAGCAGGTCGTAGGCCCGTCCGCAGATCGCCACCTTGCGGTCGCGGGTGTCCGCCTGGCCCTGCTCGTCGAAGGCCATGACGACCACACCGGCGCCGAAGTTGCGGATCTGTTGGGCCTGCTGGAGGAAGGCCTCCGGACCCTCCTTCAGGCTGATCGAGTTGACCACCCCCTTGCCCTGCACACACTTGAGACCGGCCTCGAGAACGCTCCACCTGGAACTGTCGATCATCACCGGGATCCGGGCCACCTCGGGCTCGGTGGCGATCAGGTTGAGGAACGTGGTCATCGCGAGCTCGCTGTCGAGGAGATCGGCGTCCATGTTCACGTCGAGCAGGTTCGCGCCGCCGCGTACCTGCTCGAGCGCGACGCCGACGGCGCCCTGGTAGTCGTCGGCCTCGATCAGCCGGCGGAACCGGGCCGAGCCGGTGACATTGGTGCGCTCGCCGATCATCACGAATCCGGTGTCCGGGCCGATCGCGAACGGCTCCAGGCCGGAGAACCGGGTCGTCCGCGGCTCGCCGGCCAGCACCCGCGGCGCCTGGCCGGCGACCGCTTGGGCGATTTTCGCGATGTGCGCCGGGGTGGTGCCGCAGCAGCCGCCAACGATGTTGACCAGGCCGTCGGCCACGAACTCGCCGACCAGCGCCGCGGTCTCCTCGGGGGTCTCGTCGTAGCCGCCGAACGCGTTCGGCAGGCCGGCGTTGGGGTGCGAGGCGACGCATGTGCCCGCGAACCGGGCCAGATCAGCCACGTGCGGGCGCATCTCGAGCGCGCCGAGCGAGCAGTTCACGCCGACGACCAGCGGCTGGGCCCGCTCGATCGAGCGCCAAACCGCCTCCACGGTCTGCCCGGAGAGAGTGCGGCCGGACAGGTCGACGAACAACGAGATCCAGAGCGGAAGGTCGGGCGCCACCTCGCGGGCCGCCGCGACGGCCGCCTTCGCGTTCAGCGTGTCGAAGACCGTCTCGATCAGCAGCAGGTCGACGCCGCCCTCGGCCAGCGCCGCGATCTGCTCGGCGTACGACGCCTTGACCTGGTCGAAGGTGACCGCCCGGAAGGCCGGGTCGTCGACCTTGGGCGAGAGCGAGAGCGTGACGTTGAGCGGCCCGACCGAACCGGCGACGAATCGGCCGCCCGCCTCGTCGGCCGCCCGCCGGGCCAGGCGAGCGCCCTGGACGTTCATGTCGCGTACCAGCGACTCCAGGCCGTAGTCGGCCTGGCCGATGCTGGTCGCGGTGAACGTGTTGGTGGTCGTGATGTCGGCACCGGCGGCGAGATACTGCCGGTGGATGTCGAGGATCAGATCGGGCCGGGTCACGTTGAGCAGATCCGGATCCCCACTGACGTCCTGCGGATGATCGGGGGGAACCACACCGCCGGCCCGGTAGTCGTCGGGCGTCAGCTTTGCCGCCTGGAGCATCGTGCCCCAGGCACCGTCGAGGACCAGGACCCGCTCGCTCAGCAGACGTCGCAGCTCAGCAGTTGTCGCGCTTCTCTCCACACCGACCACCTCCGTTACAACGGAGGCGCCCTTGGTCGGTTACACCCTCCTGCCACAGCCAGAACCGCGACGGGTGGGCCGGACGAGCGTGGCGAGGCCCGATCTTGCGGGCCCCGTCGCAGCGCCTCTCGTCCCGAACACATGAAGGTACCCGACTGTCAGTCACCGTCGTCGTGGGCGCCAACCACTGAGATGTCGAGCGGACCCATCAGAGGGAGCCGACGCCGGAGAAACGGCAACGAGTGCCGCTCCCCGGGCATCGCTCGCAGCCGCTCGATCGTCTCCGCCCCACCGGCCCGCATCTGGCGAACAGCCAGCAGCAGGTCCGCCGGATCGGAGGTTTGAACCCCGGGCCGTTCACCTTCGTCGCCGGTATCGGGCCGGCCCTGATCGTCGTTCGCGCCCGGTCTGAAACAACCGCGCGCGGACCGCCGCATGATGCAGTCCGGGGCACGGCCACCGTGCCTCCCGCCACAGCTCAGGCCCACGGCGGGAGGACTTGCCGGAGTAGCACTCCAGCAGGATCGGATCCAGGTACCGGACCGGGAGGCGATCCTGGACCGTGATTTCGCTGGTGCGCTCGTAGGAAACGCAGGTGACCGGGAGCAGGATGTCGAGGAGTTCGCCGTTGGCACTGACGCGGAACGTGCCATTGCCGGTGCTGGCGAGGCCGGAATGGCAGTGGACGCAGCGGAGCCCGAGCAGGGGAAGGGCCGGGCGCCGAGGAGTCCGGGACGAAATGAGATGAGGACGCGTAGACATGATCCCTCTGAAGACCTGACGGAAGGCATGGGAAAAGAGCCGACGTCGACGTCGGCGACCGATGCACGGAGAAGGTGTCAGGTCTAAAGAGCAGGCGGCGTCACGCGGGGTGAAGTCCTCTCCTGAGTGGGTTGGAAAAGAAAGATCCAGTTGCACGGTAGGGCGCGACGGGCCGGCGAGGCCACCAGTTTTTGTCGTGGTGTCGGGCACTGGGGGTCGAGGTCGGCGAAGCGGGCATCGACCACGCGCCGTTCGCCCTCCCGGCCCTTGCACGTAGCGGATGAGCGGGATGGTCGCTCGATCCGGACGGGATGCGAGGCTGAACGCGTGGCTTCCGGATCGACGTACACGTGGACAACCCCTGCTGCCCGGCGGTTTGGTACGCACCTTGGACGCGTCGGTGTGTCTGAAGACCGGCGCAAGCGCGGTGGAGTGTTACGGAATCGGGCTCGCCAGTCCATGAGCCGGCGAGACGCTCGCCCGCCGGTGACGCCCGGATGAGCTTGGTGTCGGCATTCGTACCGATCTGGATCCTGACCGCGATCGGCTACGCGGCCTGTCGTTGGGGCCTGCTGGGCGAGGCGGCGGCGTCGGTGCTCGGCCGATTCGTCTTCCACCTTGCGATGCCGTCCGCCCTGTTCCTAGCCCTGTCCCGAATGCCTCTTTCCGGGTTCGCCGGCCGCTCGCTGCTCGCCTTTGGGGTGAGCACGGCCGCGGTCGTCGGGTTCGGGTGGGTCGGCGCGAGTTGGCTGTTCGGTCGCGAGCCCGGCGAACGGCCGATCTGGGGCATGGCCGCCGGGTACGTCAATTCGGCGAACCTCGGCATCCCGATCGCAACGCAGGTTCTCGGCAACGTGTCGTTCCTGGCGGAGGTGGTGCTGCTGCAGGTGCTGGTGGTGACGCCCGTAATCCTGGTCGCTCTGGACCGGCACAGCGACCCGGCCGGGCGGGTACGGGTCCGCCGTATCGCCTCCCTGCCCGTCCGCAACCCGGTGATCCTGGCGTCGCTGCTCGGTGTCGCGTGCTCGGCTGCCGGCCTGCATCTGCCGTCGACGGCCGGCGCGTCGCTCACCCTGCTGTCGGGTGCCGCGGTTCCGGCCGCCCTGGTCGCGCTCGGCGCGTCGATGCACCGCACGGCGCCGTCGCCGGCCAAGCCTGCCAAGCCTGCCAAGCCGGGCGAGCTGGCCAAGCCGGGCGAGCTGGCCAAGCCGGGCGAGCTGGCCGTGATCACCGCGCTGAAGCTCGTCGCACAGCCGGTCATCGCGTACGCGGCCGGGCTGGCCCTGCACCTGTCCGCGCCGCAGTTGCTCGCCGTGGTGGTGTGCGCGGGCCTGCCGACGGCGCAGAACACGTTCATCTTCAGTCAGGAGTACGGCGTCGGCGAGGCGGTGGCCAACCGCACGGTGGTGGTGACCACGACGCTCTCGCTGGCCACCCTGGCCACGGCGGCGGCGCTGCTCGGGTAGGTCCGTCAGCTCACTCGTCCAACGGTGAGTCACGCCGACCATGGCGCTGGCCGGCCAGGTCTGCAGCCACGATCATCGCCTGATGATGCGGCGGGCATCCTCGATGCCTGGCCGGAGCCGCGGTGCCGAGGCTCCAGCGAGGTGCTGAAGCCTCGGCGCCCTTCGCCTTGCTCGACTCAGCGGGGAACGCTGCAGCCCGCGTGTGTTCGGCCGCCGGAGCGATCTAGGGCCTGGGTCAAAGCCCCTGGCCGGCCGAGGACCTTGACACAGGCCCTAGGTCGATCAGGCCTGCAGGCGTACGCGGCGACGCCGTGCGACAAGCACCAGCGCGACGCCGACCGCGATGGCGACCGCGGCAGCGCCGACGAACAGCATGGTGTTGCCGCCGGTGACCGGCAGGCCCGGGCCGTTGCTCGACGACGCCGACGGTGACGGCGCCGTCGTCGAAGTCGGCGTCGCCGTCGCCGTCGGCGTCGCAGTCGCAGTCGACGTCGGCGTCGCAGTCGGCGTCGCAGTCGAGGTCGGCGTCGCAGTCGAGGTCGGCGTCGAGGTCGGCGTCGCGCTCGGCGAGCTCACGGCGACCTTCTTCGCCGCCACGAAGACGCGCGGCTCGTCGTTGTCGTCGACGCTGACCTGCGCCAGAGTGTGGTCCTCCCCGTCGTTCTCGCCGGCCAGGATCTTCCAGCCCGCCGGGGCGGTGAAGGTCAGCAGGACGTCGCCGACCGGGAGGCGGGCGAAGCGGAACAGGCCCTTGGCGTCCGTGCTGACTTCGGCGTAGTTCGTCTTGCCGTCGGCACTGGTGGCGACGACCTTGACACCCGGGACGCCAGGCGTCTGCGGCGTCCACTCGGCGTCATAGGACTCACCCTGGAAGACGTAGCCGCCGAGATTGTCGAAGGCGCCCGCCACCACCAGCCGCGCGCTGGTGATGTTGTCGGCTTCGTTGGCCTCGCCGTTGTTGGCGGCAAGCGAGAAGGCAACGAATCCGTAGCCGAACTTCCACGCCGCGTGGTTGGTCTTGCCGGTGATCTGAACGGTCCTGGTGGCGCCGGCGGCGAGGTCGAAGCCGGTCGACAGCACACCGTAGGCGACACCGTCGACGCCCTCGCTGTCGCCGCCGGTGTAGTGCACGTGCTTGGCGGCGACGGAGCTCTTGTTCTTCACCGTGACCGTGATGGTGAAGGTCTCGCCCTCGGCGTAGTTGGCCTTGTCGGCCGCAGAGGTCACCGCGATATCCGGCTTGGGCTTGGCGGCGAGGGCGGCCGTTGCCGGAAGGAAGGCCACGAGCACCCCCATGAGGGCGGCGGCGGCAAGTTTGCGCATGGAGGTCTCCGTAATGGGGAAGGGGAATCAGCGTGATGCTAGCGGCTGGGTGAGTAACTCCGCTGCCCCAAGATCAAAAATGTGGTCGGAAAGCGTCCTGGTCACGGTTAGCGTGATGGTCGAGTGAACGCTCAGCGGCACGTGCGGATACTCCCCGACTGACAACCGGGAGCACGCATTCTGTTGCTCCCAATCTGCTCCCCAGATCAACGGGTGAGCTCGTCCTCGACGAACGCGGGCCTCGCAAGCGTGATCGCCGGGATGGTCGCCACGAGGGCGACGGCGAACAGGAACAGCAGCGGCAGGGTCCATCCGCCGCTCACGTCGTGCAGCAGCCCGACCAGCAGCGGACCGAGCGCGCCGAGCGCGTACGCGACCCCCTGAGAGAAGCCGCTCAGCGCGACGGTGCCGCCGTGGGAACGGGTGCGAACGTTTATGAGCACGAGGCAGACCGGGAACAGGATCGACCCCGAGCCGATCAGCAGCACCCAGAGCAGTGTGAGTGTCGCGGGCGCGAGCAGCAGGCCGAGGTAGCCGCACACGAAGCTCGCGACACCGGCGGCGATCAGCCAGCCGACATTGCGCAGCCGTGCGACGAGTAGGGGCGCGATGAATGCGCCGGGCACGCTGATGAGGCCGGTGACGGCGAGCAGCACCCCGGCCTCGGTCGGCGTCGAGCCAGCGATGTCGCCGAGGATCTCGGGCAGCCACGCGAAAGCCGCGTAGGTGCAGATCGTGCTGGTCGAGAACACGACGGTGATCGACAGGGCCACGCGTGACCGCCACAGACGCGTGACGAGGGCGGAAGTCGGGGACTCAACGGCGACGGCATCCGAGAGCCGCTGGCGGCGCTCCCGCGCGATGATGACGAGCCACGGAAGGAGCGCGGCTATCGAGGTCACCGACCAGACGCCGAGCAGGAACCGCCAGCCGGTCTGCTCAGCGACGGGAGCGGCGACCGCGGCGGGCACGGCCGTACCCACGCCCACGATGCAGACGTAGAGGGCGGTCAGCAGCGCTACCCGGTCGGGAAAGTAGCGTCGCACGATCGGCGGCAGCAGCACATTGCCGATGCCCGTGCCGGCGAGCGCGACGACACTGCCGACGAGCAGCACCGCGAAACCCGGGGCACATGCGCGCACGAGATGGCCGAGGGTCATGAGCAGCAGCGCGAGCGCGATGCCGCCCTCGAGGCCGATGCCACGGGCGACGCGCGGCGCGATGAACCCGGATGCCGCTAGCAGGATCGGTGGCAACGTGCCGAGCAGCCCGACACCGATGGCCGATATCGGGATGTCCGCCCGGATGTCGCCGAGGATCGGCGATATCGTCGCCACCGCCTGGCGCAGGGTGAATGCGACGAGCACGATGCCCAGCAACGACGCCGTGCGTCCCGCCCACAGCGGAAGGCGGCGGTGCTCGGACACCCCCCGAGCCTAGTACTCCGCCCGGAGATGTTGACCTTGGGCCCGGGTGACTCAACACGCCCCAGCACCGACCGGCGGCGACGAGTGTGAGCCGGCCCACTCAGGTCACTCGGAACACCGGCCACCCGATCTCGGTGCGCCACGCGGTCGGATCGCTCGCGTCCCGAGGTCCGACGAGGTAGACCTCCCGCACGGGCCCCGCCACCGACATCGCGTTCTTCACGACCCAGGTACCGAGCTCGCCGTAGGTGACCTCGATGCCATCGTGCTCGCCAACGTGGGTGGCCACTGCCAGTTCCGCGGCGGGCAGGGTCGCGGCGTGCACCCGCCCGGTACGAGGTGGAGCGGCCGTCGGGAGGTAGACCAACGCGTGACCGCGGCCCTGCTCGAACAGGGAGTTGTCGTAGGTGCCACCCGGTGGACCAGTCACCGCGTCGCCAACGGCCACCTCCAACTCGGCCATCGCGCCCGCGAACCAGGCTTCGACCTCGCCCTCGTCGACCACGGCCGCCACCGCCGCGACCGTGCGGGCGGGCTCGGCACGGAGCTCTACCTTGATCGGCGCGGGGTCGGGCCGAAGCAGGCGGCGCAGCGACGCGACCGCGGCTCGGGTGCGGTCGAGTTCGGCTTCCAGGCGTTGGAGGTGGTCGGCGATCAGGGTGGCGCGGACACCGGGGTCCGGGGACCGCAGGATCCGCTGCACGTCGCCCAGGGGGACGTCGAGTTCGCGGAGCCGATTGATGACCTGGGCGGTCGGGATCTGCTCGATGGCGTAGTAGCGGTAGCCGGAGGTCTCGTCCACTACGGCGGGCTCCAGCAGGTCGCCCTCGTGGTACCGACGCAGGGTCCGCACGCTCAGGTGGGTCAGGCGCGAGAACTCCCCGATCGTCAGCACCCCCGCAGTATGAAGGCTCCCCCAGGGGGAGAGTCCAGCGTTTGACCCTCCTGCACCGCGAGGCCACACGCTGGGCTTATGACACAGCACAACGGCCTCCGGTCCGATCCACTGCCCGCCACCGTCAGCGGTTTCCTCGCCGCTCACGTCGTCCGCGACGCCGACACGGCATCGTCGTTCTTCGCCGAGGACGCGGTGGCCGTCGATCAGGGCGAGTCCTTCCGCGGCCGAGAGCAGATTCACGCGTTCCTGCGCGACGCCGGCTCCGAGTTCGAGTACACGACCGAGCAGATCGGTGCTGCCCGCGTCGACGACAACCACTGGGTGGTGACGCTGCGGCTCGAGGGAACCTTCCCGGGCGGCGTCGCCGAGCTCGACTACCGGTTCGCGATCCGTGCGGACGTCGTCACCGAACTCGTCATCGCCAACCACGAATCCTGATACGACCCGCACCACGTCAATCTTCGAGGGAGAGAGAATGCCTACTTCAGATCGCGATCGTCTCGATGGACGCCGTGCGCTGGTCACGGGCGGATCGAAGGGCTCAGGCAAGGCCGTCGTCGAGAGGCTGCGGGAGATGGGCGCCGACGTCTACGTCACGGCCCGGACCATGCCCGCGGGGTACGAGCACCCCGACCGGTTCATCGAGGCGGACACCTCGACGGTCGAGGGCGCGAAGGCGGTGGCCGACCGGATCGCCTCGACCGGCGGCGCACTGGACATCCTGGTGCACGTCGTCGGAGGTGCCTCGACACCGTCCGGTGGGTTCGCGGTCATCACCGACGAGCAGTGGATGATCGAGCTGAACGTGAACCTCCTCGGAGCGGTACGGCTCGATCGAGCTCTCCTCCCGGCGATGATCGAGTCCGGGTCGGCGGTCGTGCTGCACTTCACCTCGATCCAGCGTGAGCTTCCTCAGTACGACGCGTCCCTGGCCTACGCGGCAGCGAAAGCCGCGTTGCGCACCTACAGCAAGGGGCTCGCCAACGAGCTCGCCCCGCGTGGTGTGCGCGTCAACGCGATCAGCCCCGGCGGGATCGAGACGGAGGCCTACGAGAGGTTCGTGGACCGAATCGCCGAGGGCAACGGGATCAGCCGCGAACAAGCCAAGCAGAGCATCTACGACTCCCTCGGAGGCGTGCCGCTGGGACGGTTTGCCAACACCGAGGAGGTCGCCGACCTGGTCGGGTTCCTGGTCTCGGACCGCGCCTCGGCCATCGTGGGCGCCGAGTACGTGATCGATGGTGGAACAGTCCCGACCGTCTGAGCCCGCAAACGGTCGCACAGGTGGGCGGCACGCGTCGGGAGAGGAGATGCCCACCGATGAAGCTCACCGTCACGTGCCGGCCCCCACGCCCATCGGCGGTAGCCGGGCCTCGTCCTCGGTGAGGATGGCCTGGCGCAGGTCCCGCAGCCGCCGGCTCGGCTCCAGGCCGAGTTCACGGCGCAGCGACGAGCGCAGCCGGTCGAAGGAGGCCAGCGCGTCGGCACCCCGCCCGCTGCCGTAGAGCGCGACCATGAAGGCCGCCTGCAGGCGGTCACGGCCGGGATGAGTCCGGGCCAGTGCGGTGAGTTCCGGTACGGCCCCTGCGTGCCGGCCCAGACTCAGCTCGACCTCCAGCCGTTCCTCGATCACCTGCAGCCGCGACTCCTCCAGGCTCATGGCCTCCGGCTCCAGCATGCCATCGGCGAGACCGGCGATGGCGGGTCCGCGCCACAGGTTCTCGGCCCGCAGGAAGGACCCGACGGCCTCCGCCGCGCGACCGGTGGCCAGCGCCCGCCGAGCCCGATGGGCCTCGTCGTCGAACCGGGTCCGATCCAGCGCGCCGGGCTCCACCGTCAGCAGGTAACCGCCCGGCCGGCGTACCAGCGAGCGCTCGGACAGGCCTCCGGCGATGAGCTGACGGCGCAGGGCCGCGGCGCAGTTGCGGATCTGACTCGCCGCGGTGGCCGGCGGCCGCAGCGGCCACAGGCAGTCGACCAGGCTGTCGGCCGGGACCACCCGGCCGGCCCGCAGCAGCAGCACGGCCAGGATCCGCTGCTGCCGGCGTCCGCCGAGCGGCAGGGGCGTTCCATCGACGGACGCTTCCAGCGGGCCGAGGATCCGGAACTCCATACGATGACCTCCATGCCGACCGCGCCCCGTGCACGGCCTGGTCATCAGGTTGCCCAGCACGGGTTGGCGTTTCCTTGGCAGCGCCGCCCCGCCCTCGCAGGGACGGTCGGCTATCCGGCCGGGACGACGTCGAACGGACGGCCGTCGTGCCGCTCCAGCAGGGCCCGGACGATGTCCGCCTCGGGAGTGCCGAGCGGATCCAGGATGCTCAGCGCCTGCTGCCAGGCCCGCGAGGAGTCCTCCAGGTAGCCCAGGGTGATCAGCGCGCGGGCGCGTACCAGGGGTGCCCCGATCGCCTCCGCGCGATGTGCCGCCTCGCCGGCGAGCCGGGCCGCCTGCACGGGGTCGCCGTGCCGCCGGGCGACCTCGCCCATCGCCGCCAGCGCGTCGATCTCGATCACCGCGGCGCCGGACTGTCGGGCCAACGTGACCGCCCGCTCCAGGGAGGAGCTGGCCAACAGCGGCGTCCGCTCGGCGACGGATGCGGCGAGACCGACCAGGGCCTCGGCCTCCGTCGCCAACGTGCGCGCCGACCTGGCCCACTCGGCGGCCCGGGTGTACGTGGCCGCCGCACGGGTGGGGTCGCCAGTCAGCCGAAGCAGGCCCCCCTCGGCAATGTCGATCGACGCCTTGCAGTGCCAGTCGTCGCTACGGTCGGCGAGACGCTGCGCGGCGGCGAGCGCGGACCTCGCCTCCGGCACGTCGCCGCGTAGCGTGTGGATCTGGCCGATCCCGGCCAACGCATTCGCCTCGATCGACGCCATGTCGACCTCGTGGGCCGTGCGCACCGCTGCGTGGAGATCACTCAAGGCGGCCGGGTACTCACCCCGGATGATGCGCAGGAGGCCGAGGTTGTTGAGGATGACCGCCTCGTTGGGTCGTGCGCCGTCCTCCCGGTGGATGACGATGGCGGCGCTGAGCCGCTCGACCGCCAGCCGCAGTCGACCCGCCATGGCGTAGATCGTCCCAAGATTGCTCGACATCACCGCGATGCCGTAACGGTGGCGGATCCGCTCGTACAGCCGCAACGCATGCTCGAAGCAGGCCGCCGCCGTCGCCAGTTGCCCGAGGTCGCCGAAGACCGCGCCGAGCGAGCCAGCCGCGGCGGCCTGGCCCTGCGTGTGCCCGGCGCTGCGGAACAGGTGACCCGCCCGTCGGTGGTGCGCGATCGCGACCAGCTGGTTGCCCGTGAGGTGGTACACGTTGCCCAGACTCATGTGTGCCGACGCCCGCAGGGCCGGGAACGTGTCCCCACCCGACGCGTGCAGCGCCGCCTGCGCCACGAGCAACCAGTTCAGTGAATTGCGGGTGACCCAGAAGTACGTTCGTAGCTGGTCGGCGAGCAGGGCGGCAGCGGCCCTCGACGTGCCGTCTGCCCCCGCTCTGATCAGCGCCACCATTGTCGACTCCTCGGCCTCGAGCCAGGCCAGTGCCGCGTCACGGTCCGGGAGGCCAGCGTCACCGGCCGCCAGGCCCGCCGGCAGCTCCAGGCGGACCCGCCCCGGCGCCAACAGGTCACCGGCAGCCTGTGCGCGGACCAGGTACCACGCGAACAGGCGGGCGAGGACTGTCTGCGCCTCCGGCCGGCCACCCTGCCGCGCACTGTGCTGGCCCGCGTAACGCCCCAGCAGGTCGTGCAGCGCGACGCGATCGTCGTCGGACTCCAGCAGGTGCGCAGAGAAGAGTCGGGCCAGCGTCCGACGGGCCGACTCCCGGCTGGTCTGCGCCAGGTGCGCGACCGCGTCGACCGAAAGCGTGAGCCCTGGAACGGTGCCGAGGAGTCGGAACATCCGCTGGGCCTCGCCGGGAAGCCGGGTGTAGGAGAGGTCGAACGCCGTCTGTACGGCGGCGCTCGGGTCGTCGTCGATCGCCAGGGCGGCGATGCTCCGCTGCCGCAACTGCCGCACGTACGCCGACACCGCGAGGTCAGGCTCGTCGTGCAGCAGCGCCGCCGCGATCCGCAGGGCCAGCGGGAGCCGACCGCAGACCTGGGCGAGGTCCCGGATCGCGTCGCGTTCGGCGGCTCGCGGGTCGACACCGAGCAGGACGGTGAGCAGCTCGATAGCGTCCGGTTCCGGGAGTAGTCCGATGGTCAGGCGGTGGGCGTCCTGCTGGGCCACGAGCCCGGTCAGGCGGTCACGGCTGGTGACCACCACCAGGCTGTCCGCGGACCCGGGCAGCAACGGCCGGACCTGCTCGGCGTCGAGGGCGTTGTCCAGCACGATCAGCAGCCGGCGATCGGCGACGACGGTGCGGTAGAGCGCCGATGCCTCCTCCGGATCGGCCGGAATGCGGGCCGCCGGCACGCCCAGACCCCGCAGCAGCACGCCGAGCGCCTCCGCCGAGCGCATTGGCCGACCGGCGGAGTAGCCCCGCAGGTTGAGGAAGAGCTGCCCGTCCGGGAAGCGGTCCCGGACGCTGTACGCCCACCGGATGGCGGTGGCCGTCTTTCCGACACCCGCCGTGCCGACGACCGCGGAGAGGATCAGGACCTGCGGCGCTGCCGCGTTGGCAAGCAGGCGGTCGAGCTGACGCGACTCGGCGCCGCGGCCGACGAAGTGCCCCGGCGGCAGCGGTAGCTGCGCCGGCCCGCCAGGAGACGTCGGCGCGGCGTCCGAGGGTGCGGTGGCGCGTGACAGCGTCCGGTACGTCGCCTGGATCTGCGGTCCGGGAGCGACACCGAGGTCGGTGGCGAGCCGATCGGTGAGGGTGGCGTAGGCCGCGAGGGCCTCGGTGCGACGACCGATCCCGCTCAGGGCCAGCATCAGCAGCTCGACGGGGCGCTCGCGTGTCGGCGCCTCACTGATCAGCTCGTGTAGCGGTGCCAGCATCTGCCGGTGCTGGCCGGCGTCGAGGCGCGCGTCGAGCAGTTCTTCCCGCGCGGTCAGTCGTGCCTCGTCGAGATCCGGGAAGAGCCGGCTTCGCTGGGCGTCGTCGAAGACGTCGGCCAGGGCGGCGCCCCGCCACAGACCGAGCGCGGTGCTGAGTATCGCGATGCGCTGTTCGGCGTCGGCGACGCCCCTGCTCTCGGCCACCAGGGCGGTGAACCGGTGCACGTCGACCCGCTCTGCCCGGATCTCGAGTGCGTAGCTGTTGGGTCGGGCGAGCAACGCGGGCTCCGTCGACCGGCCCAGCTCCAGCGTGGACCGCAGGTGCGAGATCATGGCCTGCAGGCCCGCCCGTGCCTGGGCCGGAGGCCGATCTTCCCAGAGCAGGTCGATGAGTCGCTCCGCGGAGTGAAACTGGCCCGGTCGCATCGAGAGGATGGCGAGCAGCCGTCGCTCCTGACGGCGTCTGATGGGCACGACCCGTCCGTCGATGACAGCCTCGACGGGGCCAAGCAGGCGCAGCTCCACAGCCGCAGGCTAACAAGACGAACCGACATCGCTAGAGGGCCATACGTCTATGCGAGGCGTACCCGGCGGGCAGTTTCCCCGGGTCGACAGCCAGCTTGTCGGATGGCGGATCTCAGGGCCCCCGCGCCGCCGGGGGCCCTGACGTCCGCCTGCTGTTCAGTAGACCCAGGGGGTGCAAGTCCAGGCGCCGCCATTCAAGCTGAAGCAGGCTTGGTGCTCGTCCGAGGAGTCGAGATCCTCGAGCATGTTGGTCCACACCCCGCCGTTGGTGGAGAGGAACTGCTTGCTGAGGCTGCCGGTGTACCAGTAGCCGTAGGACGACCACACCCGGCGCTCGATGCGCACGGTGAACGTCGCACCCGCGTAGCGGACGTACTGGTCGTTCTGCAGGCGTGCCCAGGCCGCCCTGCAGCCGGACGACTTCACGACGACGATGCCGAGTCCGCTGTCGTACCCGCCGCCGGTCCAGCCGTGCCGGGTGCCGCTGCACTGGCCGTTGGGATTGACGTTGTGACAGCCGGTGCCCGAACACGCGGCCAGCGCGGGCGACGCCGGTACCGCCGTGGTGACCACGCCGAGCCCCATGAACGCCACCAGGGCGATCAGCGTCGGCACCAGGCGATGCTTCCGGACCTTTCCTACCTTCATGCTGTCCTCCTCAGTCGTGCTGCAAGTCGTGGGGGTGATCCTGCGGCGTCGCCACACTGCGGGCGCATCGTCAGGGCACCGCGCGGTGTCATGCCGCCGTCGGCGTCGGAGTCGGCGTGGGCGCCGGCGATGACATCGTGATGCGCCGACGGTGAGCGCGGTTCCGACACTGCATCGACCCCACGCCATCCTGGAGGAACCGCAGTGTCAGCATCGCCGCCCCGCCCCGCGCCGCCGCGCGGGCCCAGTCCCGGCGCCGCCCGTCGCGGCGCCACCATCGCGCTCGCCACCGCCTCGATCGCCGCCGGCGGTCTCGTGGTGCTCCCCGCGCCGGCCGCCGCGGCGCCGGACCCGCCTCCGAAGGATGTGGCGTCCACCTCGATACCCCCCGGTCAGCGGGACTCCGCCCTCAAGCAGGGCTGGCGGACGTCGCAGGATCGGGCCTGGACCCTCTCCGGCGACATGACCGGCCTGCACGTGCTCGTGGCGTCGGCAGCCTCCGGCTACAGCTGGACGACCGCAGCCACGCTGAGCGAGCCGGGGCTGGAGACCGACCAGTGGATCGGCAACGGCTGTCTCACCGAGTCGGGCCGGCGGCTGGTCGTCACGTACGCGCCGCGCGCCTACACGAACAAGCCCGACCTGTTCGACCGCGGCGCCTTCGTGGCGGTCGTGGACCTCAAGGACCAGTCCGTCCGGAAGGTGGCCGCGCACGCGTCCCTCGCGTACTTCAGCCCCGGCTGCGGGACCGGTGAGAACGTCGTGCTGAGCACGTTCACCGGCGGCGACACCGGCTCGGGCAAGACCCGCCTGACGCAGCTCGACGCCGCGACCGGCACCGTGGCCGCGCCGATCCAGGTGGCGGGCCAGCTCACCTCGGCGCTACCGGTCAAGGACGAGATCATCGCCGCCGACAACGGCGCGCTGGTCAAGGTCGACGGCAAGGGTCGCCGGTCGGCGGTCGCGAGGACCACCGGGGTGCCGTTCCGGCTGGCGGCCAACGGCGACGCCGTCGTGTACATGGATGCCGACAGCAAGGCCGGTCGGGTCAAGCGGACCGTCGTGAAGTCCGGCGCGACGGCCACGCTGGCCGAGGGCGGCACGACCGACATGAACGTGGTCAAGGGCGCGGGCGGTCGGGTCGGCATCACCGGTACCCCCGGCACGGTGCACAAGCTGCCCACGGGTGTCGCAAAGCTCGACGCGAGCGTGCAGGCGGAGATATCCAGCGAGGGTGACCTGCTGCTGGACGACATCAGGTGGACGACCGATCCACGGGCGGCGCAGGCCGCGGACGGCCGCCGCGGACGGTCGCTCACCATGAAGGCCAAGGTGCCGGCGACCGGTCGCAGCGTGGACTTCGCGGTCACGCCCACCACGCCGACGTCGGGCGACGCCGGCGCTCGGGCGAACCCGAAGACGCCGGGGCGGGCCCGGTCGGCACCGGGCGCCACGACGCTGGCGACACCGCTGCACGACCCGGTCGACAACGCCGCCTGGTGCGCGATCCCCCGCAACGACGTGCGGGTTCAGGTGTACCAGCCGCGCGCCCGGGAGATCGAGTGGGTCGTCGACATGGCGGTGCAGGACGCGCTGATCCTCAACCGGGGCAACAACTTCAACCAGTCCGGCCTGCCCGGCTACAACGTCGCGCAGTGGTTCCCGATGCGGCCGCTCAACGGAGGTGGCCACGTGCCCGCGCAGATCATGCTCGGCATCCTCGCCCAGGAGTCGAACCTGTGGCAGGCCTCGCCGCACGTCCTGCCCGGCGAGTTCGGCAACCCGCTCATCGGCAACTACTACGGGCTGGACATCTACGACGCCGACACGAGCGACGACTGGACGATCCGCTGGGACAAGTCTGACTGCGGCTACGGCGTCGGGCAGGTCACCGACGGCATGCGCAAGCCCGGGTTCCAGAAGCCGAACGAGGTCCCGCTGCCGTACAACCAGCAGCTGGCCATCACCGTGGACTTCGCCGCGAACATCTCCCAGTCGCTGCGGATCCTGCAGGACAAGTGGAACCAGGTCCACGCGTACAACATGAAGGTCAACGGCGGCGACCCGCAGTACATCGAGAGCTGGTTCTTCGCGGTGTGGGCCTACAACACCGGCTTCTACGAGCCGCAGGGCAGCACGGACGGGCCGTGGGGCGTCGGCTGGGCGAACAACCCGGCCAACCCGCGGTACCCGGCGAACCGCAAGGCGTTCCTGGAGTTCACCTACGACGACGCGCGGCACCCGAGCCACTGGCCGTACCCGGAGAAGATCATGGGTTGGGCCGGCCACCCGCTCAACGCGATCGAGAAGCCGGACACCTACACCGACGGCTACCGGTACGCGTGGTGGAGCACGAACGACGGGCGCGCGCGGGTGAAGCCGCACCTGCAGACGTTCTGCGACCAGTCCAACGACTGCTTCTACGGCAACAACCTCCCGCCGACGGCGCCCGAGGTGATCGATGAGCCGGCCGGCCCGTGCCACCACGTGAACGGCATTGGCGACCGCGACCTCAAGTGCTGGTACAACCGATCCGCGGACTGGAAACCGGGCTGTCTGGACTGTGGTAACGCCGCCATCAGGTACGACCCCGGCTGGGCATATCCGGCCGCCGGGGTGAGCTACTACCCGAAGTGCGGCACCGACCTGCCGGCGAACGCGCTCGTGGTCGACGACGTGATCAACGACGTCGTCAGTCCACGCCGTGACGAGGCCGGTTGGCTCTGCACCCGACGAACGAACAGCGGCACGTTCACGCACGGGTTCGCCGGAGAGACGCAGAACGGCACGCTCCAGTACCCGGGCAAGATCGACCTGCACCAGGTCGGCGGCGGGTACGGCGCGCACTACTGGTTCACGCACACCCGCGAGCCGGGCAGCAACCTCTACGTCAGTGGGACGTGGACGCTGGACCGGACGGTGAACGGCTGGATGCGGGTCATGGTCCACATCCCCGATCACCTCGGTACCACGCAGCAGGCGGCATACAAGATCACGACGAAGAACGGCGTGGTCAAGACCCGCATGGTCCAGCAGCGCGGGTACGCGAACCGCTGGGTGGCGCTCGGCGTGTTCGAGTTCAACAACGTCCCGAAGGTGGAGCTGACCAACATGGTGTCGGACCTGACCCCGGAGGAGTTGGCGCAGCTGCGGGACGACGTGCCGACCAGCGGGCAGGGCGACCTGGCCCTGGGCCGGCCGCAGGAGAACGTGGCCTTCGACGCGGCGGCGTTCATCCCACTGCCGGGCAAGCCGCAGCACCAGGTGGTGGCGCTCGGCGACTCGTTCTCGTCGGGCGAGGGCGCCTCGCCGGTGAACGGCTCGGACTACTACCGCGAGACGGACAACAACCGCGACAACGCCTTCCGCAACGGCTGCCACCGCTCGAAGAACGCGTGGTCGCGCAAGGCGGTGCTGCCCGGATCGTCCACGCCGATCGGGCCGCGGGCGGACATCACGAGCCAGCAGCACGACGTCAACATGGACTACCACCTGATCGCCTGCTCGGGCGCGGAGACGGAGAACATCCTGCCACTGCGTACCGTCAGCAACGAGCCCCGCAACGCCGACAACGAGCGGGGCAAGGGCCAGTACCTGGAGGTGTCCCAGCTCGACAAGGGCTACCTGGACGAGAACACCACGCTCGTCACGATCTCGATCGGCGGCAACGACGCGAAATTCAGCTCGGTGATCAGGGAGTGCGTCTTCATGGCCGGCCCGCTGGACTGCTTCAAGGCGAAGCTGTCGGGCGAGACGGACACCGTGGACGTGTCGACCAGACGCCGCATCACCGACACGGTTCCCCGGTCGAACACGAAGGTGCTGGAGGAGATCCGCAAGAAGGCGCCGAACGCCAAGATCATGCTCATGGGGTACCCGAAGCTCGTCGAGATCGGCGGCGACCCGCTCTGCGCCCTCAAGCTCGTCCTCAGCGACGAGGAACGGGTGTGGCTGTCCGAGATGAGCGTGCTGCTGCGTGGCGAGCAACTGGACGTCGTCCGCGACTTCAACACCGCGCACGGCGCGACGATCGCGTACTACTCCGACCCGATCGACGAGTTCGAGGGCAAGGCGGCCTGCGGCTCGCCGGCGGGCATCCACGGCATCGTGACGGACAAGTCGCCGGGTGACACCCCGGACGGCCCGGCGTCGCAGCAGTCCTTCCACCCCAACAGCCCGACCGGTGTCAGTCTCTTCGCTCAATCGATGAATTTCACCGTCACGCAGATGTACCCGTGACGAACGCGTCACGATCCGGGAGCCCGGGCGGCCGTCGGCTGCTCGGGCTTCTGGCCACGCTCGCGCTCGTCTGGACCACTCCCATGGCGCACCACGGGCCGGCGGCGGATCAGACGTGCCGGGGCTCCCAGCGGAAGAAGCGGCGGGTCAGCCAGGCGCCGATGACCAGCCACACCAGCAGCACACCCGCCGAGGGCAGCGCGAGCAGGTAACTGTCCCAGAAGCCGAGCGCCCGACCCCCGTCGGTCTGTGCCAGCCAGCCGACGCGCAGCATCTCGGTGAACGGGCCGGTCGGCAGGAACCACAGCACCCGCTCAATCGGCGCCGGCAGCGCACCCAGCGGCAGCAGGGCACCCGGGGTGGCCAGGAAGATCACCATGGACGGCAGGGTGGTCAGCATCGCGGCCTCAGAGCTGCGGGTGACCGCGGACAGTACCGCGGCGAAGACGGCCATCACCGCGGCGCCCAGCAGCAGTGCAGGCAGGATCACCAGCGGGTGTCGCGGCACCGGCAGGTCGAGAACCAGGATGGCATAGAGCACCAGCACGGCGGTCTGTGCCAGGAAGGTGAGCACGGTGCTGCTGGCAGTGCCGAGCAGGATGGTGCGGTCGGACGGCAGACCCACGCGCATCCGCTTGAGCACGTTCTCCTGCCGGCGCGAGGCGTAGACGGTGGTCAGATGGTGGTGCACCACGAAGACCATGATCAGCGCGGTTACGCTGACCACCCGGCGCACTCCGGGGACCATCTGGCCGCCGTACCCGCTGGTCAACAGCAGCCCGATGAGCAGCGGAGTGACCACGGAGAGGGCGGTGGCGGTCCAGTTGCGTCGCAGCGCCAGCAGCTCCATGCGCAGCAGGGCGAGCATCTGCCAGGACGGCCGCGCCGCCCGATCCGTCGTGACGGGGGTCATCGAACTTCCTCACGTTCCGGTCGGTACCCGGCGTTGTCGTGCTCGGCGGCGATGTCCAGGAAGACGTCCTCGAGGGTGGCCGGGCGCGCGGAGAGCCCGTACAGCCGTACTCCCGTGGCTTTGGCCCAGTCCAGCAGCCGGGAGAGGTCGTCCTGCAGGTCGCGGGTCTCGTAGGCGACGCGGTCGCCGTCCACCGAGAGCGTGCCGTGCGGCAGATCGGGCAGGTCGGACCCCTCCGGTGAGCGGAACGTGATCCGCGCCGGCAGCGTGTGCACCACCTCCTCGGGTGTCCCGCGAGACACGATGTGCCCGCCCTGCATGATCGCCACCCGGTCGGCGAGCACCTCCGCCTCTTCGAGATAGTGCGTCGTGAGCAGGATGGTGGTCCCGCCCGCCTGCAGCTCGCGGATGACATTCCAGGTGCGGCGCCGCGAGGCCGGGTCCATGCCGGTGGTCGGCTCGTCGAGGAAGAGCACCTCCGGCCGGCCCATCACAGCCAACGCCAGCTCCAGCCGCCGACCCTCACCGCCGGAGAGCTGCTCGACGGCGACGTCGGCCCGGTCGGCCAGCTCCACCGTCTCGAGCATGTCGCGGGTGGTGCGCGGACGGACGGTGAGCGCACGCCAGGACTCGATCGTCTCGCGTACGGTCAAAGCGCCGGTGAAACCGCCGTGCTGGAGCATCACGCCGGTCCGCGGACGTACCGCGGAGCGGTCGGCGACCGGGTCCAGGCCGAGCACCCGCACCTCGCCGGAGGTCGGCCGCTGCAACCCCTCGAGCGCCTCGATCGTGGTGGTCTTGCCGGCGCCGTTGGTGCCCAGCAGGGCGAACAGCTCGCCGCGGCCGATGGCCAAAGACACCCCCCGGACCGCCTCGAACTCCCCATAGCTGCGACGCAGCTGGTTCACTTCAATGACGACGTCTTCCATGACTCCAGCCTGCCCATCCGGGAACGCAATGCCGATCCCCGTGCTGTCATGATTCGACCGTGTCGTTTGCACGGGTCACCCGTGCACTGGATCCGCCCCGGCCATGCCTACGATGGCCGGCATGACGGAAATGATCGATTACGCCATGGCGGGTCCGCTGACGACAATCGGCACGGTCCACAAGCCAGCGCTCGATGATCTTCCGACTGAGCCCGTCGACATCTGCCACCTCGTTCACGAGCTCGTCATTCAGCCCACCGACGCAAGAGCGCTCGGAGTCTCCGAGCCGCGGTTCGCCGAGAACCAACTGCGTCCTGTCGACGGCATCATCGGTGCCCTGCTCGCCCTCGACCCAGCCCCGCTGACTGCCGCACGCGCCCCTGACCGGCGAGTGATCGGCACCTGCCGCCACTTCGCCGTGCTCAGCTGTGCCTTGCTGCGCTACCGCGGGATCGCGGCCCGCGCACGCTGTGGCTTCGCCACGTACTTTCAACCAGGGCAGGGCGTGGACCACTGGATCACCGAGTACCGGCATGGCGGCCGCTGGGTGCGAATCGATTCCGAGATCTTGGGTGACTCCCTCGTGGCCACGCCCGAAGACCTCGCCACCGGCGAGTTCCTCGCCGGCGGCGAGGCATGGACTGCCTTCCGCGACGGCCGTATCGACGCCGCGCAGTTCGGCGTGTACGGCACTGAGAACTGGGGACCTGCGGAGATTCGAGGAAACGCCGTCAGGGACCTCGCCGCGCTGAACAAGGTCGAGATGCTGCCCTGGGATGAATGGGGGCGCATGGACACCTCCTACCAGGGCAAGACCGGTCCCGACTACGACGCACTCATCGATACGATCTCAGCCGTATGTGCCTCCGACGATCACGGCGCCATCGCCGACCTCTACGCCCGTGAGGACCTGGCAGTGCCGGCTGAGCTGCTGCCCTGAGCGCGCGTGCGCAGTCAGTGCTGCTTCCACCCGCCGACAGTGACGGTGCGGAAGCGGGTCACCCGGCCAATCTGACTCACCCTCCGACTGACCGTGGTGCCGGCACGGTTGAATGTGTCCCGTGATCGTATGGCTCAACGGCACCCACGGCGCGGGCAAGACGACGACCAGCGCGCTCGTGCAGCAACTGATCCCGGATTCGCGAGTGTTCGACGCCGAGAAGGTCGGCGAGGCTCTCATGGACATCACGCCTGGGCTGCCCGAGACGGACAACTTCCAGGATTGGCTGCCCTGGCGGCAGCTCGTCGTCGAGACCGCCCGCCGCGTGCTCGACTACACCGGGGGCACTCTGGTGATGCCCATGACTGTCCTGGTGGAGCAGTACTGGCGCGAGATCAGCACCGGCCTCGCCCAACACGCCATCCCGGTAAGGCACTTCGTCCTCCACGCCGACCAAGACACCCTCCGCGGGCGTATCGAGGGAGAACACCCCGTCCCCTCCCCGTTCCGCCTGAAGTACCTCCAGCCCTACGCCGAGGCGGCCCGCACGTGGCTACATGCCGAGGCCGAGGTCATCGACACCACGCACCTCACGCCTGCCCAAGCCGCCCTGCGGATCGCCCTCCGAGCGACTGCGGGAAGCCCGGGCTCTGTACCGCCGAGACCCGAGGACGGTTACTGACGGCGGCTGTCGTGGCCACCGCCCTGTGGAGCGGATCGCCATTGCGACGACAGGCGACCGTGACCCGGGGAAAGGCCATGCTGGGAGCAGTAGGCCCTTGCCACTTCGACTGGAAGGTCGAACCGTACCGCTCGACCGCGTCACCGCAGGTCAAGGCCTCGTCGCTGTCCTGCCTCCGTGAATACTTCGGGTGCGGAGACCGCTTCGCCAACCTGCACCCAATCAAGGCTGTTCAGGGCCCCGCACCGCTCGCAACCTGCTCCCCTAAACCGGATCGCACCGGGCCGCCGACGCCGACCGATCGTTCGCTGTTGGCCCGGTGCTGTGGCCGACACCAGTGCTGGCTCCGCAGTCGTATCGGTCGATCGGGTAGCACGCTCACGATCGCCGCGCCTTGTCAGCGACAGACGGGCATCGCGTGGTGTCTCAGATGGGTCCCCGGCGTGCCGCAGCGATCTCGGCGTGGTGGTCGACTGCCCAGTCGGTCAGCGCGGAGAGCGGCTCTAGAAGGCTGACGCCGAGCGGCGTCAGCCGGTACTCGACGCTCGGCGGCAACGTCGGAAACACTTCCCGTTCGACCAGACCGTCGCTCTCCAGCGTGCGCAACGTCCGGGTGAGCATGCGCGGGCTGATGCCCTCCACGGCCCGATGCAACTCGTTGAACCGGTACGGATGCCGGCCGAGCAGGGTGACCAGCAACAGCGTCCACTTGTCACTCACCCGCCGCAGCACGTCGGTTACTGGACAGTGCTCGTACTCGCTGACCGGAACGGGCGTCGGCAGCCGATGGTCGTGGAGTGAGGCACTCACACCGATGTTACTTGTGGACATGAAAATGCCTTCTTTCGCCTCCGCCGACCGGCTGCCCAGAATGAGCACGTCAATGAGCAACGATAACGGGGGACGACATGGGCGTCGTGGTAGTCAGTGGCGGCACGAACGGGATGGGACGTGCGTTGGCCCTAGGTCGGGCCGAACGCGGCGACCGCGTCCTGGTACTCGGCCGCAGCCGCGAACGCGGCGAGGCCCTGGCCGGCGGCTCGATCGCCTTCCTTCCCGTCGACCTGTCCAGCATGGCCGAGACGCGGCAGGTCATCGAGCACATCCTTACCGAGAACGAAGTCGTGGACGCGCTGGCGCTGTTCGCCAATGCTGTGACACCGCGACGCGTCATGACCGTCGAGGGCCTGGAGCGCACATTCGCGCTCTACTACCTCAGTCGATATCTGCTCAGCTTCGGCCTGCGTCCGGCCCTGGACCGGGCTACCGCGCCGGTGATCGTGAACGTCGCCGGTGTCGGGGTCACCAAAGGCGAGGTGCACTGGGCCGACCCGCAGCTGCAGTCGGGCTACTCGGCCATCGCCGCACAGCTGCAGGCCGGTCGAGCCAACGACCTGCTCGGCGTGGGCTTCGGCCAGCGGTCCGGCAGCCGCGCCCGATACGTGCTCTACCACCCCGGATTCACCAAGAGCGGCGATCGAAGCGCACTCCCGCTGGTGGTCCGAGGACTGCTGGCGGTGGCGGCCCGACCTGTCGCAGACGCGGTGGCGCCGATTCACCAGTTCCTGGATGCGCCGCCGGCCGCGCCGGTGACCGCGGTCGACCGGGAGAAGCGACTGCCGCTCAGTTTCCCGACCCTCGACCCCCGCGACGCCGAGCGGTTGATGGGCCTCACGGAAGAGCTTCTGAGCTGAGGCCCCCTCGCCGCCCACACGCACAGCGCCCGGCAGCAGGCAGACCTTCTTGGCGTCGCGCAGCCGCTGCGCCGACGCTGACGCCCTCGGGCTCAGCGTGGCACTAGGGTCTGTGTCGAAGTCGGTCATAGCCACTCGTTGATCGCGGCGATGTGCACGGTGGCTTCGTAGCGCACGGCG
>NZ_JBNCKO010000019.1:0-149863 GCF_049841595.1 Micromonospora sp. DT228 | reverse complement strand
CGCCATTTCCTCCCCCTCCCCCCCTGTCTCGCCCCCGCCGCCCGGCCCGGCCCCGGGTCCGGCGGCGCCGGCCCGGTTCCGTTTCCCCGCTCACCAGACGTATCACCTACCGTTATATCTTCGCGTCCGTTACATTGTCGCCATGGACACTCCCCTGCGGGAACCGACGTTCCTCATCCTCACCGCGCTGGCCGGTGAGCCGCTGCACGGCTACGGGCTGATCCGCGAGGTCGCTGGCCTCTCTGACCAGCGGGTCAACCTCCGGCCGGGCACCCTCTACGGCGCACTCGACCGGCTGGTCGATGCCGGCCTGGTCGAGGTCGACCGGGAGGAGATCGTGGACGGCCGGCTACGCCGCTACTACCGCCTCTCCCCCGCGGGCGACGCGACGCTCACCGCCGAGACCGAGCGGCTGCGCCGCAACGTCGAGGCCGCCACCGCCCGGCTGCGCGCCCGCACCACCCGGCCACTCGCCCCGCGTACCGCCGAGGGGTTGGCATGAAGGACCTGGAGCGGCGCTACCTGTGGCTGCTGCGCGCGTACCCCGCCGACTACCGGCGGGCCCGCGGCGCGGAGATCGTCGGGACGTACCTCGACCTGGCCGGCCCGGAGCGGCGTTGGCCCTCGCCGGCGGACGCCGCGGACCTCGCGCGTGGCGGCGTCCGCCAGCGGCTGCGGGCCGTCGGGGCCGCCGGCCTGATCCCCGGGGTACGCCTCGCGGCGGTGCTGTCCCTGCTCACCGCGACCGCGCTCGCGGCGGTCTGGTCGGTGCTGGAGCTGCGACCCCCGGCGGCCTACTGGGGCATCCCGGCACTCGGGCCGGTCGCCACCCTCGGTGCCGGGGTGTGGGTGGGGTGGCTCCTGCCGGCGCTCGCGCTGGCCGTGGGCTCGGCCCGGTGGGCGCGACGGGCCATCGGTCTCGCGCTGCTGCTCACCGTCGTGGTGGTGCCCGTCGCGGAGCTGGCCGGCCTGCCCCGACCGCCGCTGTTCATCCTGCTGCCCCAGGTCGCCCTCGGGCTGGTGGCGCTCGCCCTGCCGGACCGGCTGTCGATGCCGGTGCGGCTGGCGCAGCCGCTCACAGCCGTCGGCGCCGCTGCCGCGACGGAGCTGCTGTACCCGTGGGAGGACCACTACTACTACGGCTGGACCAGCATCCAGATCCCGCAGGGCGTGGGCCTGGCCCTGTTGGCGGTGACGCTGCTGCTGGCGATCGGGCTACTGGTAGGCGGTGACCGTCGGGGGCTGTGGGCCGCGCTGACCCTGCTCACCCCGATCTGCATGCTCCGTCTGCACGACCTGGTCGCCGCCGGCCCCACGGCCCTGCACGGCGGACCCAATGTCGACCGGTTCGGCCTGGCCGTGGCGGCGACCGCCGTGACGCTGATCGGCCCGGCGGCGCTCGGTGGCGCGGTGGCGCTGGCCGGACGGGCCCGCCGACGCACCCCCGCCTCCTGACCGAAGGCGAGCGCCGCCCGGCATTCGTTGATCATGAGGTTGGCGGTGTCTTCGATCTCGGAGCGCGCCGCCAACCTCATGATCGACCCCGGTCGAACGGTCTGGGCAGGCGGGGGCGGTGCGTCAGGCGCAGGACGAGGACGAGCAGGACAAGCACCAGCGCGGTCATCGCGACCGCTCCGGGAGCCTTGGCGAACCGGGCCAGGTTGGTGCCGTCGGGCAATGTGAGGAACGCCGCGACCGCCGCCGGCAGCACGAACCAGGTGGTCCGCGTGGCGGCGACCGCCAGCAGAGCGAGGGGCCAGGTGGCGTACCAGGGGTAGAAGACCGGGGAGAGGACCACCGTCGCGGCCAGCGCCAACCCGGTACCGAGCAGCACCACCCGGCACGCCTCGATCCGGTCGGGCGCGTCGTCGCGCCGGCCCAGCGCCCCCCAGGCTCGCCACCAGAGCAGCGCCAGCAGCACGGCGAGCAGCAGCAGCGCCACCGCCCGGACCACCGGCACCGCCTGCGGGTCCCGCCCGGCCAGCGCGCCGGCGTAGTCCACCACCAGGCCGACGGCGGTGGGCGGCGACGTCCACTGCTCGGAGTCCCCGCTGCGGGTCAGCCCGCCGACCCAGCCCAGCCCGAGACCGGAGAGCGCCGACGTGACCAGCAGCGCCGCGAGCACCCCGCCCGCCAGCCAGCCGCCGTCGCGCAGCAGCGCCCGGACGGTGTGGCGGCCCCGCACCGCCGCCAGTGCGGCGAACGGCAGCACGACCACGGCGCTCGCCTTCACCGTCACCGCCAGCCCGAGCAGCACCCCGGCCACCAGCAATGACGACGACCGACCCGGCCGGCGGACCACGAGTAGAAGTCCGGACAGCAGCAGGCCCAGCATCACCGCGTCGTTGTGCGCCCCGGCCACCAGGTGCACCCCGACCAGCGGGCCGGCCAGCGCCAGCCAGGCCGCCCGCCGGGCCGGCACACCGGCCGCGCGCGCCAACCCGGGCAGGCAGAGCGCGCCCAGCAGCAACCCCGCCACGGCGCACAACCGCAGCGCAACGATGGTCCCGGTGAGCCCGCCGCCCAGGGTCACCGCGAGCGCGGCGAGCAGCACGAACACCGGCCCGTACGGTGCCGGGGTGTCCCGCCAGATCGGCGCCACCGCGTCCAGCCACGGGCAGCCCGCCGCCGCCACCGGAACCGCGTACGGGTCGACGCCGTGCGCGTACGTCCAGCCCTGGCAGGCGTACGAGTAGACGTCCCGGCTGCCCAGCGGCGGCGCGACGAGCAGCGGCAGCGCCCACAGCCCGGCGGTGACGTACGCCCACCGGGTCGACGGCGCACCCCCGCGCAACGACCACCACGCCCCGACCAGCAGCACGGTGCCGACCAGCCAGCAGGTAAGCGTCGCCGGGCCGCCCGGGGCTCGCCAGATCGACTCCGGTGTCGCGCCCAGTTGGGCGTCGGGCAGTGCCCCACCGAGGTGTGCGGCGACGGCGAGCAGCACCGCGCCGGCCAGTCCCGCGTATCGGGCGGCGTCTGCCAGCCGCGGCGGCGGATCGGGCGGCGGTGGGCCGGCCGGTGACGGCGGCGGACCGGGAGCGGTCACCGGCGCACCTTTCCTCAGTCGGCGACGACCGGCTGACGGGCCGCCCGAGCCGACCGTACCAACCGGACGACCAGGGCGATCACCAACAGCGTCATCAGCGGCGCCCCGACCGTCTTGGTGAACCGGGGCAGGCCGGTGCCGTCGGGCAGCACCAGGAACGACGCGACGAGCGCGACGACGATGAACCATCCGGTCCGTCGGGCGGTGGCCGCGAGCACGGCCAACGGCCAGATCCAGTACCAGGGGTGGAAGATCGGCGCGAGGGCGACGGTGGCGGCAAGCGCCACCGCGGCGTGCCACAGCGGCTCCCGGGTGCGGGCCCGCCACCAGAGCCAGACCAGTAGCAGCGCCAGCACCGCCACGCCGATCCCTCTGGTGACCGGCAGCGCGTCGATGTGCCCGCCGAACGGCACCGCCAGGTAGCCGACGGTCTGGCCGATCGCGGTGGACGGCGACGTCCAGGCGATCACGTCGCTGCCGCTGGCCAGCCCGGCGACCCAGCCGAAGTCCAGCCCCACCGCGACTGTCACCCCGGCCACGGTGGCGACCGCGCCGCCGACCACCCACCCGCCGTGCCGGAGCAGAACCCGGATCGAGTACCCGCCGACGATCGCGGCGAGCGCTGCGAAGGGCACCACGACGAGCGCGGTCACCTTGATCGCGGCGGCCAGTCCGAGCAGCGCTCCGCCGGCGAGCAGCGGGCCGGGGCGGCCCGGCCGGGAGGCGATCACCGCCAGCCCGGCGACCAGCAGGCCGACCATCAGGGCGTCGTTGTGCGCGCCGGAGACCAGGTGCACGGCGACCAGGGGGCAGCCCAGCGCGAGCCAGATCGCCCGTTCGGCGGGTACGCCGACGCGTCGCGCCAGCACCGGCAGGCTGACCGCGGTCAACGCCACCCCGGCCACCGCGATCAGCCGGAACACCACGATCGCGCCGGTCAGCGAGCCGGTGGCCTTCACCACCGCGCCGGAGAGCGCCACGAACAGCGGCCCGTACGGCGCGGGCGTGTCCCGCCAGATGAACGAGATGGTGTCCAGCCAGGGGCAGGGCAGCGCGGAGACGCCCTGCTCGTACGGGTTGATCCCGGCGGCGTAGCTGGCGCCCTGGCAGGCGTACGCGTACACGTCCCGGCTGGCCAGCGGCGGTGCGACGAGCAGCGGCAGCAGCCAGAGCCCGATGGTGGTCAACGCCCAGCGGGTCGACGGCACCGAGTCGCGCAGCGCCCACCAGGCGTAGGCCAGCAACGCGGTGCCGACCAGCCAGGCGGCGAGGACCAGCGGCCCGTGCGGGCCCTGCCAGATGCTGACCGGGTTGGCGCGCAGGGGGGAGCCGGGCAGGGCGCCGCCGAGGAACGCGGCGACGGCGAGCAACGCCGATCCCGCCAGTCCGGTCCAACGCGCGAGGTGGTGAGGCACGCCGGACATGCTGCCAGTACGGTGGTCGCGGTACGGAGGTGGGCATGCGGCGCAGTCGGGTGGTGGCGGTGACCACCGCTTCCGCGGTCGTGCTCGGCGCACTCTGGCTGGCCCTGCCGCTGATGGGGTCGGACCTCGCCGCACAGGTGGCTCGGGCGGACTTCTTCGCGGCCCACGGCCCCACACCTGTCGACCTGCGCTGGTACGCCGGGGTGCAGCAGTTCGGCTACAGCCTGCTCTCCCAGCCCGTGATGGCCCTGCTCGGCGTACGGGTGACAGGTGCGCTCGCGCTCGTGGCGTCGGCTGCCGCGCTGGCCGCGCTGCTGGTCCGCGCCGAGGTGCCCCGACCACTGCTCGGCAGCCTGGTCGGGGTGGTCACGCTGGCCGGCAACCTGGTCTCCGGTCGGGTCACGTACGCCCTGGGCGTGGCGTTCGGGCTGGCCGCGTTGCTCGCGCTGAGTCGGGGCGTACCCCCGGGTGGAAGAGGGCGAGGGCGGCTCGGGCTCGCCGCGCTCGGCGCGCTGCTGGCCTCGGCGACCAGCCCGGTGGCCGGCCTGTTCGTCGGCCTGGCGGGCGTCGCGCTGCTGCTGGGCCGCCGGTACGCCGACGGCCTGGCGCTCGGTGTCGCGGCGGCGGTGCCGCTGGCCGCGACGGCGCTGCTCTTCGGCGACGGCGGCTGGATGAACATCAGCCGCACCGACGCGGTGCGCGCGGTGCTGACCAGCCTGGTGGTGGCGGCGCTGGTGGCGTACCGGCCGGTGCGGTTCGGTGCGCTGCTCTCCGCGGCCGGGGTGCTCGCCGCCGCCGTGGTGCACACGCCTGTGGGGTTGAACGCCACCCGACTGGTGACGATGTTCGCGTTGCCGGTGCTGGCCGCCGCCGCCCGCCCGCCCGCCTGGCTGTCCCACCGGCTGGCCCGCCGGTCGGCCGTTGCCGCCCGACTGGCCGGCGGTGTGGGTCTGACCGCGCTGCTGGTGGGGGTCTGCGTCTGGCAGCCGCCGGCGGTCCCCGCCGACCTGCGCGGCATCGGCGACCCGACGAGCGCGCCGGGCTACCACGCGCCGCTGCGCGCGTACCTGGCCGGGCAGCGGCTCACCGGCCGGGTCGAGGTGCCGCCGACCCGAAACTACTGGGAGGCGGCCCGGCTCGGTGAGGTGCCGTTGGCCCGCGGTTGGCTGCGGCAGGCCGACATCGACCGCAACCCGCTGTTCTTCACCACGGTGCCCGGCGCGGCCGGCACCGGCGTAGCGCTGACCCCGGCCAGCTACCGGGCCTGGCTGGCGGAGAACGCCGTGCAGTACGTGGCGCTGCCGGACGCCCCGCTGTCCTGGGTGGGCCGGGCCGAGGCGGAGCTTGTCGAGGGCGGCCTGCCCTACCTGACGCCGGTCTGGTCCGGGCCGCACTGGCGGGTCTGGGCGGTGCTCGACCCGACGCCGCTTGTCGCCGCACCCGCCGAGCTGATCCGCGCCGACGGCGCGGCGGTGACCTTCCGGGCCCCGGCCGCCGGCCCGGTGGCGGTCCGCGTTCGGCACAGCCGGTGGCTCGTCGCGTCCGGCGACGCCACGGTCGCCGCCGACGGGGACTGGACCACGGTCACCGTGCCCGGCCCCGGCGAGTACACCCTCGGTAGCTGAGCGAGCGCTACGCCTCCAGCACGCGCTGGGCGGCGGCGCGGGAGCGGCGGCCGGTGCGCAGGTACTCGTCGAGGAACTCCCCCGGGTCGTCGCGCCCGAGCAGCCGGACCACCCCGGCCAGCTCCACCCCGTGCCGGGGTAGCTGGTCGCCGGCCCGGCCCCGGACCAGCATCAACGCGTTGCGGACCTGCGCGGCCAGGGACCACCCGGCAGCCATCTCGGCGGCGTCCGCCGGGTCGATCAGGCCGGCCCGCTCGGCGGCCGCGAGGGCATCGAGGGTACGCGTGTCGCGCAGCGACGGGACCGCGCCCGCGTGCCGGAGCTGGACGAGCTGCACCGCCCACTCCACGTCGGCGAGCCCGCCCCGGCCCAGCTTGGTGTGGGTGGCCGGGTCGGCGCCGCGCGGCAGTCGCTCGGTCTCCACCCGGGCCTTGATCCGGCGGATCTCGACGACCTGCTCACGGGTCAGCCCGCCGGCCGGGTAGCGCACCGGGTCGATCATCGTCTCGAACTCGGCGCCCAGGTCGGCGTCGCCGCAGACGAACCGGGCACGCAGCAGCGCCTGCGCCTCCCACACCCGCGACCAGCGGGCGTAGTACTGCGCGTACGCGGCGAGACTGCGCACCAGCGGGCCCTGCCGCCCCTCCGGGCGCAGGTCCGCGTCGACGCCGAGCGGCGGGTCCGAGGCGGGTACGCCGAGCAGCCGGCGCAGCTCCTCGGCGATCGCGTGCGCCGCGGCGCTGGCGTCGCTCTCGCTGGCCCCGGCGGGCGGGTCGTAGACGAAGAGCACGTCGGCGTCGGAGAGGTAGTTCGACTCGTACCCGCCGAGCCGTCCCACGCCGATCACCGCGAACCGCAGACCCTCCGGGGCCGGCTGGCTTGCCCGAGCGGCGCGCAGCGCGGCGGCCAACGTGGCGTCGGTGACGTCGGCGAGCGCCGTGCCGACCTCGGTGATGTCGGCGAGCCCGGGGGCGGGCCGGTTCGCGCCGTCCGGCCGACTCGGGGTGGGT
This sequence comes from Micromonospora sp. DT228, assembly GCF_049841595.1. Lineage (NCBI taxonomy): Bacteria > Bacillati > Actinomycetota > Actinomycetes > Micromonosporales > Micromonosporaceae > Micromonospora > Micromonospora sp. DT228. Next base: position 142,755 of record NZ_JBNCKO010000019.1, on the reverse strand, counting down.
GCGAGCGCGCCGGCCCGGCAGAGCACGTCCGCGCAGGCCACCCGGACCAGTTCCCGACGACGCAGCGCGCGCACCGCGCGGGTCGCCTCGACCGGGTCGGTGTGCCGGGCCGCCGCCGCGAGGAACCCCTCCCGGAGCACCTCGGGCGGACGGGGGGCCAGCTCGTTCTCCTCGGCCAGCAGCCGCAGCGCCTCCGGGTCCCGGGCGAGCAGGTCGGCGACGTACCGGGACAGGGCGAGGACCCGGGCCAACCGCCGGGCCACCGGGCCGCCGTCGCGCAGCAGCCGCAGATACCAGGGGGTGCTGCCCAGCTTGTCGGAGACCTTGCGGTAGTTGAGCAGCCCCCGGTCCGGTTCCGGCGCGTCGGCGAACTCGCTGAGCAGCACCGGCAGCAGTGTCCGCTGGATGGCCGCCGTGCGACTCACCCCGCCGGTGAGCGCCTCCAGGTGGCGCAGCGCCCCGGCCGGGTCGGCGAAGCCGAGAATCTCCAGCCGGTGCCGGGCCGCCTCCGGGGTGAGTCGCAACCCGTCGGCCGGCACCCGGGCCACCGACTCCAGCAGCGGCCGGTAGAGCAGTTTGGCGTGCAGTCGGCGTACCTCGGCCGCGTGGGTGACCCACTCGGCCCGGAAGCTCTCCACGGCGCTGCGCCCCGGCGTGGCCGTGAAACCCAGCGCGCCGGCGAGCCAGCGCAGCGCGCCCGGCTCGGCGGGCACTGTGTGCGTACGACGCAGGCCCTGAAGTTGCAGCCGGTGCTCGACGCTGCGCAGGAAGCGGTAGCCGCGCAGCAGCGCCTCGCCGTCGGCCCGACCGACGTAGCCGCCGGCGACGAGCGCGCGCAACGCCGGGATGGTCCCGGGTTCGCGCAGCGTCTCGTCGACGCGGCCGTGCACCAGTTGCAGCAACTGGACGGCGAACTCGATGTCGCGCAGCCCGCCGGGACCACGCTTGATCTCGCGTTCCAGCTCCTTCGGCGGGATGTGGTCGATGATCCGGCGCCGCATGGCGCGAACGTCCTCGACCGCCTCGGGCCGTTCGGCCGCCCGCCACACGAGCGGCGCGAGCTGGTCGATCCACTCCTGGGCCACCGGCACGTCACCGGCGGCCGGGCGGGCCTTGAGCAGCGCCTGGAACTCCCAGGTGCGCGCCCACCGGCGGTAGTAGGCCAGGTGGCTGGCCAGCGTTCGCACCAGCGGACCCCGGTTGCCCTCCGGCCGCAGCGCGGCGTCCACCGGCCAGGCCACGAGCCCGCAGATGTGGATCAGCCGGGTCGCCACCAGGGTCGCCGCCGGCAGGTCGGCGTCCTCGGCCGCCACGAAGATGACGTCCACATCGGAGACGTAGTTCAGTTCCCCGCCGCCACACTTGCCCATCGCCACCACCGCGAGCCGGGGCCGCTCGGTGCCCTCGGCCAGCTCGGTCACGGCGATCTCGTACGCCGCGGCGAGCGTCGCGTCGGCAAGCGCCGACAGCGCGCCCATCGTCTGCTCCAGGCCGCGCCCGCCGGTCAGGTCCGCCGCCGCGATCCGCAGCAGTGCCAAGCGGTACGCGGTCCGCAAGGCCGCCACCGCGTTGCCGCCGTCGGTAGGCTCCAGCCGGCCCTCGGCGATCGGCGCGAGCCCGTCCGGGGCGGTCCGCAACGCCAGGCAGTGGTCGGGGTTGGCCACCAGGTGATCGCCGAGCGCCGCCGACGCGCCGAGCACCGCGACCAGCCGCCGCCGTAACCCCGGGTCGGTGTGCAGCTCCGCGAGCAGCGACGACTCGGCGCTGGTGTGGCGTTCGGCGCTGCCGCCGCTCGTGCGGCCCTCGGCGCTGCCGCCGGTGGTGTGGCCCTCGGCGCTGCCGCCGGTGGTGCGGCGTTCGGCGCTGCCGCCGCTCGTGCGGCCCTCGGCGCTGCCGCCGGTCGCACGACCCTCGGCGCTGCCGCCGGTGGTGCGGCGTTCGGCCTCCACGATGCGGTGTAGCTGCCGCAGCGCCAGGTCCGGGTCGGCGGCCCGGGACAGCGCGGCGAGCAGCTCCGCGGCGGCCTCGTCGGTCGGCTCCTGCTCCTCCGGTTGCCACAGCCGCAGCCCGTCCGGGCCGAGCAGGTCCGCGGCGCGCGCGCCGCCGTCGCCGTCGGCGGTGCCGAAGCCGTACCGGGCGAGCCGGCCCGGTGCCCTGGTCGGCCGGCTCATCAGTGCCCGAGCAGCGGCAGGCCGCGCCGCATCGTGCTGTCGTCCAACTCGCCGAGGGCCAGCGCGGCGAACCGGGCGGCGAACGGCTGCCAGACCTCCTCGACGTCGGCCAGCACCGAGGAGCAGGCCGCCACCACCAGCTCCGGGTCGTAGCCCAGCTCGGCGAGCTGGGCCGAATCGGTGGCCCAGTCGGCGATCATCGCCGCGTCGCACTCGATGTGGAACTGCAACCCCCAGGCCCGGTCGCCGAGCCGGAACGCCTGGTGCGGGTAGCGGGTGGACGCGGCCAGCAGGGTGGCGCCCCGGGGCAGCTCGGTGATCTCGTCGGAGTGCCACTGGAGCACGTCCGGGATCAACGGCACGTACCGGAACAACGGGTCGTTCTCGGCGGCGTCGCGCCGGCCGACCACGCCGGGGCCGATCTCCGGCCCGGACGGGCTCCGCTCGACCAGCCCGGCGTGCGCGGTGGCGAGCAGCTGCGCGCCCAGGCAGACCGCCAGGGTGGGCACCCGGTACCGCACCGCCTTGCGCAGCAGGCCCTCCACGGCGGGGAACCACTGTGCCCCGGGGGAGCCGTCCGACAGTGGGTACGCCTGTTGGTCGCCGCCGAGCACCACAAGCGCCGCGTACCCCTCCAGGTCGGCGGGGAGTTCGTCGCCTGCGTGCGGGCGAACCACCGACAGTTCCAGCCCAGCCTCGGTCAGCCACTCACCCAGCCGGCGCGCGTCGTCCGTCGGGTCGTTCTCGATCACCAGCGCGGTTGCCACCCGTCGAGGCTAGCCGGTGCACCGCGGGACGCCACGCCCCGCCACCGGCGGTGCGACTGTCGGCCGTCGGGGCGGTCCGTTTACGGGGATGCTCGCCGGTGGCTCGGGACGTGCACGCCGGGCATCCGCCCCGGATCCGGTGGGGTCGCTAGTGCTGTGTCCACTAACGTTGGCCGGGTTGTGTCAGATCCTCGTGGTTGGCTTCGGGTATGCCCAGACGTAGGGATTCGGGAGCGCCGCGGGTGGTGCATCGCACCGCCCGGGTCGGCCTGCGTCTGACCCGGGCGCAGCGGCGACGCTGCTTCGGCCTGCTCCGCGCGGCCGGGGATCTTTGGGCGTGTGTCTTGGAATACAACAGCTGGCGGCATCGTCGTCACGATCGGCCGGTCGCGAGCTATCAGGAGTTGTGTCGACTGCTCGCCGCGTCTGGTCCGGGCACGTTCGGTGAGCTCGACTCGACCGGCGCCCGGTCGGTGTTGCGTCGCTATTCTGATGCGTGGTTCAGCGCTGCCGCCCGCCGCGGGGCGGGGCATGGTGAGGTGCGGTATCCGCGGCGGCGACGGTCGTTGATGCCGGTCCGCTGGTATCACGGCACGTTCGGTCTGAGTCAACGGCGGCTGCGGTTGCCGACCTCGGCCGGGAGCCCGCCGCTGGTGGTGCGCCTGGACCGGGCGGTTCCCTACCCTCATGATGCGGTGCGGTCGGTGACGCTGGTGTTCGATCAGGGGCGGTTGTGGGTCGAGGTCACCGCGGAGCTTCCGGTCGCGACCTACCCTGCGGGTCGGGAGCCGCAGCGGGGGCGGGTCGCCGGGGTCGACCTGGGCATCATTCACCCGTACGCGGTGGCAGCCGGTGACGGGCAGATGTTGCTGGTGTCCGGCCGGGCGATCCGCGCCGAGCACCGTCAGCACCTGGCCGACACGAAAGGCCGCCGCCGGGCGACCGCCGCCCGTGCGCCTGCCCGGTGTGCCGGCGCAAAGTGGTCAAGCCCCGCGGGCGGACCATGATGTGCAGGAGTTGCGGGTTCGTCGGGCATCGTGATGTTGCCGCGGCGTTCACCATCGCCACCCGGACCCCGGGCGGCGTCACCACCACCGCACCCGACATGGGTGCGGTCATCACGCACCGTCGAGCAGGCCGACACCTTCCCGGTGCCGGGCTGTCCCGGCGTGACCCACGCCGCCCACCAGCGGTGTCAGGGTCAGTTGGCCGGCTGAGGCCCGCCCCACCATCGGTGGGGAGTCGCTCGCTTCCGACAACGTCTGGGCGAGGAACCACAACACCACCGACAACCCGGTGAACGTTAGTGGTCACAGCACTAGGCTCTGCGGTTGTGATCAACGAGGACATGGCCGCCGTCCGCCCGCCCGTGCTGCGACCGGGTGACACGGTGCTGCTGGTGTCACCGTCCGGGCCGACCTCACCGGAGCGGGTCGCCCGGGGCATGGAACTGCTCATCGGCTGGGGGCTGCGGCCGGTGCCGGCACCGAACGCGTACGCCCGCCACGGCTACCTCGCCGGCACCGACGACCTGCGCGCCGCCGACCTGAACGCGGCGTTCGCCGACCCGCGGATACGCGGGGTGATCTGCACCCGGGGCGGGTACGGCGTCCAGCGGATCGTGGACTCCATCGACATGGCCGCCGTCCGCCGCGACCCGAAGGTGGTGGCCGGATTCTCGGACATCACCGCGTTGCAGTTCGCACTGTGGCGGGGCGCCCGGCTGGCCGGGGTGCACGGGCCGGGGGCCGCCTGGCGGGACGAGCGGACCCCGCTGCGTTCCGCCGAGTCCCTGCACGCGGCGCTGATGACGACCGAGCCGGTGGCGATCACCGCAGTGCCCACCGAGGACACCTTCGGCGTACGCGTCCCGGGGCGCGCCACCGGCACCCTGCTCGGCGGCAACCTGTGCATGATCGCCGCGTCGATCGGCACCCCGGACCTGCCCGACCTGACCGGTGCGGTGCTGTTGATCGAGGACGTGCAGGAACCCCCGTACAAGGTCGACCGGATGCTGACCCACCTGCGTCGGGCGGGAGCCCTGGACGGGTTGGCCGGCGTGGCGGTCGGGCAGTTCACCGACTGCGGCGACGGTTGGGACACCACGGTCGTCGACGTCCTCACCGAACGCCTGGGCGACCTGGGCGTGCCGGTGCTCGGCGGCCTGCCGATCGGCCACGGTCACGGGCAACTGACGGTCCCGTTCGGCACCACAGCAACACTGAACACCAGAACCAACACCCTAAAGGTGGCCCCCGCAGTCCAGTAACGCCCTACCTCCCCTTCCCCCTCCCCCCGGCCCCCTCCCCCCGGCCCCTCTCCCCCGGCCGCCCGGCCCCCGGCCGCCCGGCCCCCGGCCGCCCGGCCCCTGGCCCCCGGCCGCCCGGCCGCCCGGCCGCCTTCCCCGGTGATCATGAGGTTGTAGTCGCTCGCCACGGCGTGTCGCGGCAATAACACCATGATCAACACCGGGTTCGGGCGGGGGTGGGGTTCGGGTGGGGGTGGGGTTCGGGTTCGGGTGGGGTTCGGGTTCGGGTGGGGGTGGGGTTCGGGTGGGGGTGGGGTTCGGGCGGGGGTGGGGTTCGGGCGGGGGTGGGGTTCAGGTGGGGGTTTGGGTTTGGGTTAGGTGGGCTACTGCGCCGGTTTCCAGGGCGGCCCAGATGCCGTCGGCGGTGAGCGTGATGCCGTGTGGTTCGGCCCCGGGGGTGGGTAGGGCGTAGCCGTCGATCCGTCCGGTGGGATCGACGTGACCGATCCGGTTGGCGCCCCACTCGGTGAACCAGGCGCCGCCGGCCGGATCGGCCACTATCGCGTGCGGGCGGGCCGCCCGATCCGGCAGCGGCAGCTCGGTGATCCGGCCATCGGGGGTGATCCGGCCGAGCTGACCGGCGGCGATTTCCACGAACCAGATGACGCCGTCGCCACCGAGCGTGATGCCGACCGGGCCGGCGTCCGGGGTGGGCAACGGATGCAGTGTCACCCTGCCGTCGAGGTCGATCCGCCCGATCGCGTTCGCCTGGTGGAGAGTGAACCAGAGAGCGTCGTCCGCGCCGGCAGTGATCATCGAGGCGAACCCGCCCGTCACCGGCAGCGGAAACGCGGTGACCGTACCGTCGGTGTCCAGCCGGCCGATCGTGTCGGAGGTCATCCCGGCGTACCAGAGTGCGCCATCGGGCCCGGCGGCGATGCCTCCTGGCCCGGTGCCGCTCGGCAGGGTGATCGTGCGCTGCGCGCCGTCGACGCTGAGCCGACCGATCCGGTCGTCCCCCGAGCGGGTGAACCAGAGGGCGTCGTCCGGCCCGGCTGTGATGATCAACGGACGGCCGCCCGGCGGATCCAGCGGGTAGGTCCGGACCGCGCCGTCGGGGCCCAGGCGGGCGATCCCGCCGCCGTGGACCAGCGTCAGCCACAACGCGCCGTCGGGGCCGGCAGCGATGCCGTACGGGCCTGCGCCCGGCTCGACGAGCGGTATCTCCCGAATCTCGACGTTCAGCACCAGTTGCGTCCTTCCGTCGGTGAACCGCCAACCCTGACGGCTCCGCCAGCGACGACGCAACCGATTTGACCTCCCACCCACCCGGATTGTCAGGCCGCTGACAGGTTCGCCACGGGTTGCGCCCAGGCTGGCTGGTCACTGTCGGTGATGACAACAGCGTCACCGACCTTCTGGAGGACAGCATGTCCCGCACCATCCGTCGGAAGCATCTGCTGGCCGGCCTGGCGACCGCCGGCGTCCTCGGCGTGGGGATCGCGGCCCCGACCATCGCCTTCGCCGCGGACACCCCGACGCCGACACCGAGCGCCAGCACCGCCCCGGCTCCCGGCGCGAAGGCCGACAGGCAGAACGAGTTCGCCGAGGCGCTCGCGAAGGAGTTGGGCGTTCCCACCGACAAGGTGACCGCCGCGCTGGAAAAGGTCCGTGAGCAGCACCGGCCGGCCGACCGGCCGCAGCGCCCGTCGGCCGAGGACCGGCAGGCCGCGCTCAAGCAACGGCTGGACCAGGCGGTCAAGGACGGCAAGCTCACCCAGGAGCAGGCCGACGCCATCACCAAGGCCGTCGAGACCGGTGTCTTCCCCGGCCTCGCCGGCCACCGCGGTCCAGGCGGTCACGGCGGCCCAGGCGGTGCCGGCGGCCCAGGCGGTCACGGCGGTGCCGGCGGCCCAGGCGGTGCCGGCGCCCCCGCGGCTACGCCGGGCAAGTAGTTCTTCGGGGCAGGCCCAGGCCACACCGGGCCTGCCCCAGGCATGATCCACTCGCTTTCCGTGATCCTGCGGTATCCAAGACCGCCCGACACCCCCGAATCACGAAAACCGAGTCGATCACCGCCCCAGGCCCGCAAGGGGCGTCAGGCCGGCGGGGGCTTGAACACGCCCAGGTGATTGCCGGCCGGGTCGAGCAGGTGGGCCAACGTGAGCCCGCTCGGGGCCGTCCGTACCGGCACCAGCACCCGGCCGCCGGCAGCCTCGGCCCGTCGGCAGGTCTCCGCCACGTCGGCGACCTCGGCGTAGAACACCGCGTAGTTCGGCGAGGACCCGTCAGTCGCCCGGATCGCTCCGCCGATTCCGGTGTCCCCGCCGGCCCCGGTCACGCGGTACGACCCGTCGTCGACCGAGCCCTGCTCCTCGAAGGTCCAGCCGAACAGCTCTCCGTAGAAACGTTCCGCCTCCTCCGGCCGGTCGGTGCCGATCTCGAACCAGGTGATGGGCGTGGTTGACATCTGCTGCCTCCAGGTTTCGCGTGCGGTCGTTCGGCCGCCGTCGGGAGCAGTCTCGGGGTCGTCCGCGACACCGTCCTGTCGGTGTTTCCGGGTCACCCGACGGGGTCCGTCGCGACCGGGACGCCCAGCCGGGACGCCGCGACCAGGACACTCGCCACCGGGACACTCGGCCCCGGGACACCCGAGCCGGGACACCCGAGCCGGGACACCCGAGCCGGGACACCCGAGCCGGGACACCCGAGCCGGGACACTCGAGCCGGACACTCGAGTCAGGACACCCGAGCCGGGACACCCGAGCCAGGACACCCGAGCCAGGACACCCGAAGCCGGCGCACTCGGGCGCCTCAGACCAGGCTCAGCGCGCGGACCCGTTCGTGCGGGATGTCCAGATCCGTCGGGCGGAACTCCCGGACCACCACGTCGGGCAGCGCCTGGACGCTGCGGATCCGGTCGGTACGGAAGCACCGCAGTTCGTCGCGGAGCCGGCACCAGGCGAGCAGGTACCAGTGTCGGGGGTTGCCGAGGTAGCCCAGCGGCTCGACGTCGCGCGTCGAGTCCGCGCCGGCCCGGTCGGCGTACCGGATGCGCAGCACCCGCCGCGCGGCGACCGCGTCGGCGACGACGGCCGGGACGGGCGTGGCCGGTCCGTCGCCGACGAGGTGCACCCGTCCGGCGAGGCGGTGCGCTTCGGCGGCGTCGGCGGCCGGCAGCACCGCCACCAGTTTGCGCAGCGCGGTGGCGCCCGGCCCGGCGAACGGCGTGCCGTCGAGCCGGTGCAGCGCGACGGCCATCGCCACCGCCTCGGCCGCGGTCAGGTTGACCGGCGGCAGGGTACGGCTGCGGTCCAGGACGTAGCCGCCGGTGCGCCCGGACTCGGCCCAGATCGGCACGCCAGCCTCCTGGAGCGCGCCGATGTCCCGCTCGATGGTCCGGCTGCTGACCTCGAAGCGGACGGCCAGCCAACGCGCGCTGCGTGGCCGTGGCGACACCGCCCGCAGCTCCTCGACCAACGCGTAGAGCCGATCCGTACGGTTCATGCCCCGCACGCTACGACCGGGGTACGACGCCCCGCAGCGGCCGCCCGCACGACGCCGACCCCGACCCCGACCCCGCACAGCGACGCCGACGCCGAGCCCGCACGACGACGCCGACCCCGCACAGCGACCCCGAGCCCGCACGACGACGCCGACCCCGCACAGCGACCCCGAGCCCGCACGACGACGCCGACCCCGCACAGCGACGCCGACCCCGCACAGCGACGCGACGCCGAGCTGGCACGCCGACGCCGGCACGACGACGGCCGCCAGCACGGGCGCGGACAGCCGCCGTCAGGCGATGCAGGCGCAGACGATGAGCGCGGCGCCGAAGTGGGTGGCGGCGCTGACCCGGGCCGCCGGGTGCGGCTCCGGCGAGCAGATGACCTCGCCGAGCTTGCCCGGGGTGAGCAGGTCCAGCACCACGAAGGCCAGCGCCATGATGGCCAGGCCGACGAGCCCGAACAGCACAGTGGAGGCGAGCCCCCTGCCGAAGTCGCTGTAGCTGGTCAGGATCGCGGTGAAGACGATCCCGGCGATGCCGAGCTGGTTGGCGGCCAGCAACAGCCCCGCGTTGGCGTTGCGGTCGACCCAGATCAGGTCCCGCAACCGCCCGGGGGTGAGCAGGTCGACCAGGCCGAAACCGGCCGCCATCAGCCCCACGCCCACGATCCCGAACACGACGCTCTGCCAGGCACCGCTGAGCAGATCCTCCAGCACCGACTGCCTCCCGACTCTCCGCCCGGAGGGGTACCGGCGCGGTGATCGAGACGATAGCGGCAGCGCGCAACCGCGTCAGCCCCCCGCGCTCACAGCGCCAGGTAACGCTGCCGCTCGTACGGGGTGACCTCGCGGCGGTACTGCTCCCACTCGGCCCGCTTGTTGCGCAGGAAGAAGTCGAAGACGTGCTCGCCGAGCACCTCGGCGACCAGCTCCGACTCGGCCATCACGTCGATCGCCTCGGCGAGGTTCTCCGGCAGCGCCTCGTATCCCATGGCACGCCGCTCGGCGCTGGTCAGCGACCAGACGTCGTCCTCGGCGCCCGGGGGCAGCTCGTACCCCTCCTCGATGCCCTTGAGGCCGGCGCCGAGCAGCACCGCGAAGGCCAGGTACGGGTTGGCGGCCGAGTCCAACGAGCGGACCTCGACCCGGGCCGAGTTGGGCTTGCCGTACGCGGGAACCCGGACCAGCGCGGAGCGGTTGAGGTGACCCCAGCAGACGTACGCCGGGCTCTCGGTGATCCGGTCCGGCAGGGCCTGCGGGAAGAGCCGCTTGTACGAGTTGACCCACTGGTTGGTGACCGCCGTGTATTCCCGGGCGTGCACCAGGAGGCCGGCGATGAACGACTTCGCGACCTTGGAGAGCTTCATCGGGTCGCCGCTGTCGTGGAACGCGTTGCGCTCCCCCTCGAACAGCGACAGGTGGGTGTGCATCCCACTGCCCGGCTGGTCGGTGAACGGCTTCGGCATGAAGCTGGCCTGCACACCCGTGGAGAGCGCCACCTCCTTGACCACGTGCCGGAAGGTCATGATGTTGTCGGCGGTGGTGAGCGCGTCGGCGTAGCGCAGGTCGATCTCCTGCTGGCCGGGCGCGACCTCGTGGTGGCTGAACTCCACCGAGATGCCGATCCGTTCCAGGGCCAGCACGCCCTGGCGGCGGAAGTCGCGCGCCACGGCGTGGGTGGTGTGCTCGAAGTAGCCGCCGGTGTCCACCGGGGTGGGCACCGAGCCGTCCTGGGGGCCGTTCTCCAGCAGGAAGAACTCGATCTCGGGGTGGGTGTAGAAGGTAAAGCCCTTCTCGGCGGCCTTGGACAGCGCGCGGCGCAGCACGTGCCGGGGGTCGGCCCACGAGGGCCCTCCGTCGGGCAGCAGGATGTCGCAGAACATCCGGGCGCTCTCGCCGCTGACCCCGCCCTCGAACGGGAACACCTGGAAGGTCGTCGGGTCGGGCATGGCCACCATGTCCGATTCGAAGACGCGGGCGAAACCCTCGATCGCCGAGCCGTCGAAGCCGATGCCCTCCTCGAAGGCCGCCTCCAACTCGGCCGGCGCCACCGAAACGCTCTTGAGCGTGCCCAGCACGTCCGTGAACCACAGCCGGACGAACCGGATGTCCCGCTCTTCCAGCGTACGGAGGACGAACTCCTGCTGACGGTCCACTTCCCCAACCCCTCGCGACGCTCTTTTGTCCGCCTTGGTCGGGCTGCACCCGACCTGATCGCCCAGTCTTCCCGGGCCTGGTTACGCAGACGTTACGCGAACTGCCGCTCGCCGTCCCCTCGCCTCCCGCTCGGCGGGCGCGTGCTCCGCCGTTGACGGGCCAACCCGCCGCGGCTGCGCGCCCCCGGTGCCGGCAGCGTGGCGGCCATCTCGTCGGACGGTGGGGATTGTCCGGTCGAGCCTGGGGCAAGATGAGGACATGCCCACCCTGCGTCTCGCCCTGTCCCAGGTCAACCCGAGCGTCGGCGACATCGCCGGAAACGCCGACCTGGTCCGCAGCTGGACACGCCAGGCCGCCGATGCCGGTGCCCAGTTGGTGCTCTTCCCGGAGATGATGCTGACCGGGTATCCGGTCGAGGACCTGGTCTTCCGGCGCTCCTTCGTCGCCGCGTCCCAGGCCGCCGTGGAGCGGCTCGCCGCCGACCTCGCCGCCGACGGTCTCGGCGAGCTGCCGGTCGTGGTCGGCTACCTGGACGCCGACGGGCCGCCGCAGGTCAGCGGGGACGCCGAGCCGGGCCGGGGCGCCCGCAACGCCGCCGCGCTGCTGCACCGGGGCGTCGTCGCGGCCCGCTACTTCAAGCACCACCTGCCCAACTACGGGGTCTTCGACGAGGACCGCTACTTCGTCTCCGGTGACACGTTGACGGTGGTGCGGATCGGCGGCGTGGACGTCGCGTTGACCATCTGTGAGGACCTGTGGCAGTCCGGCGGGCCGTTCGCCGCCGCCCGGCAGGCCGGGGTCGGCCTGGTGGTCAACATCAACGGCTCGCCGTACGAGCTGAACAAGGACGACATCCGGCTGCCGCTGGTCCGCCGCCGGGCCGCCGAGGCGGGCGCCGTCATCGCGTACGTCAACATGACCGGCGGCCAGGACGAGCTGGTCTTCGAGGGCGACTCGATGATCGTGAGCGCCGACGGTGAGCTGCTCACCCGGGCCCCGCAGTTCGTCGAGCACCTGCTCGTGCACGACGTCGACCTGCCGGCCGCCACCACCTCGCCGACCACGGAGACCATCGCCGACGGGATGCGGGTGGCGCACCACGTGCTGGACGGCGTTCCGCCCACGCCGTCCGGTCCGGCCGCCACCGGCGGGCTGATCGAGCCCGTCGCCGACGAGGCCGAGGTGTGGCATGCGCTCGTGCTCGGCCTGCGTGACTACGTGAACAAGAACCGGTTCCCGTCGGTGGTGCTCGGGCTCTCCGGCGGCATCGACTCGGCGGTGGTGGCCGCGCTCGCCGTCGACGCCCTGGGGCCGGACCGGGTGGTCGGTGTGTCGCTGCCCAGCCAGCACTCCTCGGAGCACTCCCGGTCCGACGCCGCCGACCTGGCCAAGCGCACCGGCCTGGATTACCGCGTCGAGCCGATCCAGCCGATGGTGGACGGTTTCCTGGCCAACCTGTCGCTGTCCGGGGTGGCCGTGGAGAACCTCCAGGCCCGGGTGCGTGGCGTGATCCTGATGGCCCTGTCGAACCAGGAGGGCCACCTGGTGCTGACCACCGGCAACAAGAGTGAGTTGGCGGTGGGCTACTCCACGCTGTACGGCGACTCGGTGGGCGGCTACAACCCGGTCAAGGACGTCTGGAAGACGCTGATCTGGCGGCTCGCGAAGTGGCGCAACGGGGACGCGGACCGGCGCGGTGAGATGGCCCCGATTCCGGAGAACTCGATCGGCAAACCGCCGAGCGCCGAGCTGAGCCCGGGCCAGCTCGACAGCGACAGCCTGCCCGACTACGACGTGCTGGACCCGATCCTGATCGGGTACGTCGACGGTGACCTCGGCCGCGACGGGCTCGTCGAGTCGGGCCACGACCCGGCGGTGGTCGACAAGGTGCTGCGGCTGGTGGATACCGCCGAGTACAAGCGACGCCAGTCGGCGCCGGGCACGAAGATCTCCATGAAGGCGTTCGGCCGGGACCGCCGCCTGCCGATCACCAACCGGTGGCGCGAGCACGGCTGAGGCGTACCCCCGGGGGCGCCGGGTCGGTGTGGCCGGCCCGGCGCCGCCTCGCGTGGGCCGCGTGGCGCGGGCCTCGCGGTTTCGCGATGGAGTGACATCTCGCACTGAGCTCTGCCGTCACCCCGTCTCGCGGTGCGACGATCGCGACGGAACCCGGGGACCGCGCAGGCGGCCTCGAGGAAGGGAGACGAAGATGGTGGAGTCCACTCCGAACGAGGTGACCGCGCTGTACGGCGGACCGGTCGCCCGTCGGGTCCGCACCCGTGACCTGATCGCCGCCAAGGAGCGCGGCGAACGGTGGCCGATGCTGACCTCGTACGACCAGTACACCGCAGGGATCTTCGACCAGGCCGGCGTGCCGGTGCTGTTGGTCGGCGACTCGGCCGCGAACAACGTGTTCGGTTACGAGACGACCCTGCCGGTCACCGCCGACGACCTGCTTCCGCTGGTACGGGCCGTGGTGCGCTCGACCCGGCAGGCACTCGTCGTCGGTGACCTGCCGTTCGGCTCCTACGAGGAGGGGCCGACCCAGGCGCTGCGCACCGCCGTCCGGTTCATGAAGGAGGGTGGCTGCCACGCGGTGAAGCTGGAGGGTGGTCGTCGCTGCGCCGCGCAGATCGCGGCGATCGTCGGTGCCGGCATCCCGGTGATGGCGCACATCGGCTTTACTCCGCAGAGCGAACACACCCTGGGCGGCTACCGCGTGCAGGGTCGGGGCGACACGGCGGACGAGGTGCTCGCCGACGCGCGGGCGGTGGCCGAGGCGGGCGCGTTCGCGGTGGTGCTGGAAATGGTGCCCGGCGAGGTGGCCAAGCGGATCACCCACGAACTGCCCATCCCCACGGTCGGCATCGGCGCGGGCCCGGACACCGACGCGCAGGTCCTGGTCTGGCAGGACATGGCCGGGCTGCGCACCGGCAAGGCGCCACGCTTCGTCAAGCGGTACGCGGACCTGGCCGGCGCCCTCACCGACGCCACCCGCCGTTTCGCCGACGAGGTCCGCGGCGGCGACTTCCCGACCGCCGAGCACACCTTCTAGCCCGGATCACGGACCAGCCTGGTCCACGGACCGGGCTGGTCCGGGGGCGGACTGGTCGGCGTCCGCGCGGCCGGCGCCGACGGCCGGCCAATCGATCATGGTGAACACTTTCTGTCGTACGTCTGTTCTATTGTGTGGTCATGGTTGGGGAGTTGGCGCTGGCAGAGGATGTGGTCGCCGCCTGCACCACCGCCGCCGCCTGGGCTCTCACCGAGCCTGACCTGATCACCGCGCTCGACGCCGCACACCGCATTGAGCAACGCCTCGCGGCGATCAAGCTGACCCTGGTGCGCGAGCTGGACGGCCGAGGCACCGCGACCGCGCAGGGCGCATCATCGACGGCGGTCTGGCTACGCGACCGGTTACATCTCGGCGTCGGTGCCGCCCGCCGCCTGGTCGAGCTTGCCGCAGCGCTCGACATCGCCCCGCCCCGGGTGCGCGACGCGCTGGCCGGTGGGGCGGTCGACGTGGAGCAGGTCCGCGTCATCGCCGACACCGTCGCCACCGTGCACAACACTGCCGGGCCTGAAGCCGCCGACAAGGCCGTCGGTGTCCTCGTCGACTGGGCAGCCCAGTTCGACGCCACCCTGCTGCGCAGACTCGGCACCCGCATCCTCGACCACGTCGCCCCCGAGATCGCCGATGCCGCCGCCGAAGCGGCACTGCGGGTGGCCGAGTCGCGGGCCGCCCGCGACCGGCACGTCACCGTCAGCGAGCACTCCGACGGACGGCTACGCCTCAGCGGCATCCTCGACGCCGAAGCCGCCGCCGTGCTGCGCGCCGCCATCGGTCCGCTGACAGCCCCGTCCGGCCCGGACGACAACCGCACTCCAGGCCAACGCCGGCACGACGCCCTCGCCGACGTCTGCCGACTCGCCCTGCGCACCGGCGACCTGCCCGAAAACGGCGGCGACCCCACCCAGGTCGTCGTCACCACCACCTACGACGGATTGACCCGACAGCTGGGCGCCGGTGCTCTCGACACCGGCCTACACCTCAGCGCCGAGACCGTGCGCCGGCTCGCCTGCGACGCCGCCATCCTCCCCGCCGTCCTCAACGGGGCTGGGCAACCCCTCGACGTCGGCCGACAACGTCGACTCGTCACCGGCCCGCTACGACGCGCCCTGGTGCTCCGCGACCGCGGTTGCGCGTTCCCCAGCTGCGACCGCCCCGCGCACTGGTGCGACGCCCACCACATCCAACACTGGACCAACGGCGGCCCCACCAGCCTGGCCAACGCCGTGCTGCTCTGCGGCTACCACCACCGCCACCTCCACCACAGCGACTGGACCGTCGAGCTGGGCAACGACGGCCACCCGCAATTCACCCCACCGGCCTGGCTCGACCCCGAGCGACTCCCCCGCCGCAACCACTACCACCGACGAACGTGAGGCGGCCCACGGCTGCGTGAACGAAGGTCACTTCCTCAGCGCGCGCACCGCGGTCGAGGACACCGCGGCCAGTTCGGGCCGCGCAGGCAGGAATACCGTGCAGACGCCAAGCGACTGGTTCATCGCGGCGAGTTGGTATTCGGCCCAGAGATCGGTGGTGTTACGTACGCCGCGGACGATCACTCCTGCGTCATGGCGTCGGCAGTAGGTAGAGGTCAACCCGTTCCAGGCCGCGACGGAGACGGAGGTCCAGCCGACCGGCAGCATGGCCCGGACGGCGGCCGCGCGCTCCTCTTCGTCGGCGTCCGGATACTTGGCGCTGTTGACCGCGACCAGCACCACCACTTCGTCGAAGAGGTCGCGGGCCCGCTTCACCACATCGACATGCCCGGGGGTGAAGGGATCAAAGCTGCCGGGGTAGACCGCACGCACGGGTATACGACCGGGAGTGCGTGCCGTCGAACGTGGCCCGGCCCGTGGTTCGGGTGTCACGGCCGCACCCTAAGGCCTGTTTCATAAGGGCGGTCGTGCCGAGGCGGAGTCCGGGCGGCGATCCGGCAAGGCGCGGTTTCGTTCGGATACCGGTGTTGTATCCGAACGAAACCGCAACGCCGCCGGTCGTCGTCCGGGCCCGCCGCAGGCCGGCCAGTTCTTATGAAACAGGCCTTAGAGGTCGGTGACGCGGATGCCGGCATGTGCCTTGTAACGCTTGTTGATCGCGATCAGGTTGGCGGTGAACGCCTCGATCTGGTGGGCGTTGCGCAACCGGCCCGCGTAGATGCCGCGCATCCCGGGGATCCGCGCGGCGAGCGCCCCGACGATGTCGACGAGTTCACGGTCTTCGGTGCAGATCAGCACGTCGAGGTCGATCCGGTCGACCTCGGGGTCGGCCAGCAGCGGGGCGCTGACGTGGTTGAACGCCGCGCAGACGCGGGAGTCGGGCAGCAACGCGGCAGCCTGCTGGACAGCACTGCCCTCGTCGACGGTGAGGGCGTAGGGGCCCTGCTTGTCGAAGCCCAGCGGGTTGACACAGTCGACGACGATCGTCCCGGCGAGCGGCTCGGCGAGTGCGGCGACGGTCGCGGCATGCCCGTCCCACGGCACCGCGATGATCACCACGTCGCTGCGGCGGGCCACCTCGTCGTTGGCCGCGCCGGTGATGCGGGCGTCGGCCGGCATCCGGGGCAGCGCGGCGATCTCGGCGGCGGACTCGGCGGCCCGTTGCGCCGATCGGGAGCCGATCAGCACCGTCTGCCCCGCCCGGGCGAGCCGGTAGGCGAGGCCACGACCCTGATCTCCGGTGCCACCGATGATGCCGACCGTCAGCCCGGACACGTCGGGCAGCGTGCTCGCGTCGTATGCCATGGGCTCATCCTCGCAAACCGCCCGGTCGGTCAGCAGCGCCAGACGCTGTGACAATCCCCGCTGCCCGGGACGCCACCCCGGGCACCCTCGCTCAGGCCAGCTCGAACAGCACCGTACGGGCGGCCGGGTCGGCGGTGACCAGGCGGACCCGGACCCGCTCGCCGAGCGGCAGCGCGCCGAGGCAGCGGGCTCGGACGGGTGGGGCGTCCAGGGCCACCGTTCCGCCGGGCGGGCGGGGCCGGGACTTGCCGTTGGGCGGTGCGTCGACGTCGAGTACGGCCGCGTCGAAGGTCTCCCCCACCCGGTCCGCCAGCAACACCGCCTCGGCCAGCTCCACGGCGCCCCGGGCGGCTGCCGAGGCCGTCCGGTCGGTGCTGGCCATCACCTCGGGCAGCCGGGGCAGCGCGGCGCGCGCCCAGTCGGGCACGTCCCGGCCCGCGTGCAGGGCCAGGCAGACCTCGGTGGCGTACCTGTCGGCCAGGCGTCGCAACGGCGCCGTGACGTGGGCGTACGCGGCGGCCACACCCCCGTGCTCCGGGTGCTCCGGCCGCGTGCCGTCGAAGGCGGTGTACGCCGCGCCGCGCATCAACTCGGCTGCCTGGTCGATGAAGGCGGCCGAGCGTGGTTGTGCGGCGTCCAGGCGGGCGATCACCTCGCCGGGGCCCGCGCCGTCCGGCCAGTGCACGCCCAGCGGGGCGGCGGCCGCCCGCAGCCGCTGCACCGCCTCCGGTTTCGGGGCGGGCATCGTCCGCAGCAGGCCGATCCCACCGGCCAGCATGATGTCGGCGGCGGCCATGCCGGTCAGCAGGGAGATCTGCGCGTTGTGCTCCTCCATCGGCACCGGCCCCCGCAGCACCAGCCGCCAGCCGTCGCCGTCGGGCTCCACGTCCTGCTCGGGCAGCGGCAGGTTGATGGCGCCGCGACGCAGCCCCCGGGCGGTCAGCCGGTCACCGATCTCGGGGAGCAGCGCGATCGGCTCGGGCAGTCGTCCGGCGTCGGCCGCTGCCTGCACCCCGGCGTAGTCGAGTTTGGCGCGGCTGCGCACCAGGGCGCGTTCCAGCTCGACGGCCACCGTGGCGCCGTCGGCGTCCAGGTCGATGGTCCACACCACGGCCGCCCGGTCATCGTCCGGCAGCAGGCTGGCCGCGCCCTCGCTGAGCGTCAGCGGGTGCAGCGGCACGTGACCGTCGGGCAGGTAGACCGTCTGCCCGCGCCGCCACGTCTCCTCCTCGAGCGCGCCACCCGGGTCGACGTGCGCGGCGACGTCGGCGATCGCGTACCGCACGCGGTAGCCGCCGCCCGGACGGCGGGTGAGGTGCATCGCCTGGTCCAGGTCCCGCGAGCTGGCCGGGTCGACGGTGACGAACGGTATGTCGGTGCGGTCGACGGACGGCCGCGGTGGCGCGGCGGCGGCCGCGTCGGCCTCCCGTTGGGCGGCCGCCGGAAAGCCCTCGGGCAGGCCGAGTTCGCGGCGCAGCGCGCCGAAGTCGATGCGGGGCGCGAGTACGCGTCGGATGACCACGGGTCAATCCTGACAGCGTCGACGGTGATCCGCTTCCGGTGACCGGCCGACATCTCCGTCGAACCGCCGCCGGCGAGGTGCTTCCCGACGACGGCAGCAGCAGCAGCAGCGCACCGCACCGCACCGCCACGACCGTCGGTTGAGCCGGTGGCGGGCCGGGGCGGCCTGCGCTCAGCCGGTGGCCTTCCGGGCGGTGCTGCGCGTACTCCGGGGGGCTGTGGCTCGGGCGGCGACCGGGCGGGCCGGCGACTTGCGGGCGGTCACCTTGCGGGCCGGCACCTTGGCCGCGACGGTCTTCTTCGCCCGGGCCTTCTTCGCCGCCGCCTTGCGGGCGGTGGTCGACGACGTGCCTGTCGCCTTCGCGGCCGGGGCCTTCTTCGCCGCGGCCTTGCGGACGCCGCCGCTGGGGCGGGTGGACGCGGTCTTCTTGGCCGTCGTCTTCTTCGCCGGGGCCTTCTTCGCCGGGGCCTTCTTGGCGGCGGTCTTCTTGGCGGCGGTCTTCTTCACGGTTGACGCCTTGGTCGCGGCCTTGCGAGCGGGCGCCTTCGCCGCGGCGGTGGTCCGCTTCGCCGCCGACGCCGTCGTCTTCTTCGCGGCGCTCGTGGTCTTCTTCGCGGCGCTGGTGGTCTTCTTCGCGGCGCTCGTCGTCTTCTTCGCCGTACCCGTTGTCTTCTTCGCGGCGCTCGTGGTCTTCTTCGCCGTACCCGTTGTCCTGGCCGTGGCGGTGGTGCTCTTCCGCGCCGTGGACGCCGAGGCCCGCTTCGCGGCGGTGGTCGTCTTGCGGGCGGCGGTCGAGGTCTTCGCCGGGGCCTTCCTGGCCGCCACGCCCGTCGTCGCGGCCTTCTTCGCCGGGGCCTTCCGCGCCGCCGTGGTGGTCTTCGTGGCCGGGGCCTTCTTCGCCGCCGTGGTGGTCTTCTTCGCCGGGGCGCGCCCCGCGCCGCCCGCAGCCTTGCGGGCCGGAGCCTTCGCCGCCGCCGCGGTGGACTTGCGCACGGGGGTGGTCCGGCTCGCCGCCGTGTTTCGCTCCGCCGCGGCGGTCTTCTTCGCGGTGGTGCGCCGGACGGTCGGGCGGGTGGTGGCCTGCTGTGCTTCGGCCATCGTGGTTCCCTCCTTGGGGACGTGCTCTCGCGTGCGTCCTCGCGGAGCACGAAATACCTCGGCGCGGGACGTCCCGCGCCGTCTACTTGTCCTCCCCGGCCCAACGAGCGTCCTCGGCATCCCACGCCTCGTTGCGCTCCTGCACTCGTTGCAGGGCGTTCTCCGCGTCGGCCGCCGAGTTGTACGGGCCGAGAACGTGCTTCGCCGGACACACGTTGGCGTCCGTCTCGACCCGGTGATGCCGGGTGCACCAGTAGAACTGCCCACCACGTTCGCTGTCGCTCATGGGAATCACTGTGCACCGCGAACCGGCAGGCCGCCACCGGATCGCGCAAGTCGCCGACCCTCTCCACAGTAGATATGCATCGGCCCGTCCGGGCCGAAACGCCCGAAATAGGCCAGGACGAACAGCTGGTTCCGCCGCAATCATGGGCCCAGGCATGATCTGCGTCGTGATCAATACGGGAATCGGCACGGGGGCGTGCCCAGGATGCGGGGCGAAGGCGGCATCGGTTCGTCACGCGGTGCCCTGGTGTCCCGGCTGCGAATGGAATCTGGACGCCTACGACCCGGCGCGGCGCCGACGCGAGTTCGGTTGGGGCTGGATGGACCGATGGACCTACCGCATGGCGTTCCGGGCGACCGGGCGGCAGTTCACCGAGTTGGTCGGGCGACCGTTGGGCAGCGACGGATCGGGAGTGGCCCGAACGCTCACCGCCGCGGCCTCGTTGCTCCTGGTCGCTGCGGTGCTCGCGCTCGCGGTCATCGGCGGGTGGCTGGTCGTGGCGTTCCCCTTTCCCAATCTCGCGATCGTGCCGGGTGTGGCGATGGTCGGGCTCGCGATCGCGTTGCGGCCCCGGTTCGGTCGGCTCGACCCGGAACTGGAGGTGCTCACCCGCGACCAGGCTCCGGAGCTGTTCGGCCTGATCGACGAGGTGGCCACGGCGATCGGGGCACCGGTGCCGGACGTGGTCGGCGTGGATGACGCCATCAACGCGTACGCCGGCGCGGTCGGTCTGCGGCGTCGGAAGGTGCTCGGTCTCGGGCTGCCGCTCTGGGGTTCGCTGCCCGCCGGCGGGCGGGTGGCGCTGCTCGGGCACGAGCTTGGCCACTTCGTCAACGGTGATCCGCGCCGGGGCCTGCTCACGCAGCCCGCGTTCGACATGCTCGCCTCGGCCTCCGACCTGTTCCGGCCGGTGCGAACCACCGTCGGCGAGGGGCTGGTGGAGATGCTGGGCGACGCCTTGGGCCGCGCGTTCCAGTGGGTGGTGTCCCGGGTGCTGTTCGTCGCGCACCTGCTGTTGGTGACGGTGGCCCTGCGGGACAGCCAGCGTGCGGAGTACCTCGCCGACGAACTCGCCGCCCGGGCCGCCGGCACGACCGCCGCGACCGACTTCCTCGACACACTGCTCGCCACCGAGTCGCTGGCGCTTGCCGTACGCCGGGAGACCCAGGCGGGACACGGCCCGGACCGGTGGCGGCGCGCGCTGGCCGAGTCCCGTGCGGCCAACACCGCCCACCTGCCGTTGCTGCGGCAACTGTCCGTCCGCGACGAGGCGTCGTTGTTCGCCTTCCATCCACCGACCGGACTGCGCCGCCGGATGCTCGCCGCACGCACGTGGCAGGACCCGGCCGTGGTGCTCACCGAGGCCCGGATGGAGCGGATCGACGCCGAACTGGCCAAGGAGTACGAGCGCTTTCGCCGCAGCGTCGTCTGGGCGGGCTGACCCGCGCGACGGCTGGCCAGCGGGGTCGCGGCCTATGATCACCCGATGGCGATACCGGACTACATCGCGGGGATGCGCAGGCACGTCGGTCACGACCTGCTGTTGCTGCCGAGCGTCAGCGCCGTGATCCGCAACGACGCCGGTGAGCTGCTGCTCGGCCAGCGCGCCGACGACGGGCGCTGGTCGGTGATCAGCGGTTTCGTCGAGCCGGGCGAGCAGCCGGCCACCGCGCTGGTCCGCGAGGTCCGCGAGGAGACCGGCCTGGACGTCGCGCCGGTGCGGATGTCCAGCGCCGTCTCGCATCCGCACACGTACCCCAACGGGGACCACTGCGAATACCTGAACCTGGGGTTCCTGTGCCGACTGGTGGCCGGCACCGCCCGGGTCAACGACGACGAGTCGCTGGCCGTGCGGTGGTTTGCCCTGGACCGGCTGCCCGAGCTGGACAAGCACGCCCTGCTGGTCATCGCCTACGCGCTGCGGGAGAACCAGGTGACCGGTTACCTGGAGCCGGGTACGACGTGGGACGACGTACCCGACTGAGGTTCACACCGTGGTCGGCGCGAGGGTGACCGACGCGGCGGGCGCGGACCGGGCCGCCCGGATGGTGTACGCGAGCGCGTACGGCGTGCAGGCCAGGTAGAGCATGGGTTCCACAAGCACCTGGTCGGTGACGAGGAAGATCTCCCACGGGGTGGGCCGGGGCAGGCCGAAGTTCCAGTCGGTCCAGCAGACGAGAAGCCACAGCGGCGCGGAGATCCGGTCGACGGTGTCGGCTGGCATTCCGTCGGCGGTGACGACGCCGGTGCCACCGGGAATGGTGTCGACCACGAGGAGGATCACCGCGAGATCCGCGGCGACGAGGGCGCCGAGGACGCCCACCCACCAGGCCGCGCGGAGGCGGTCCCGGGCGGCGAGACTCGCCGCCGCCCAGAGGGCGAGCGTCAGCCCGGCCAACCAGAGCAGCAGCCCGGGTACGGAGCGGGTCAGGCTGTCGGCGTTGGTGAGGTACAGGACCAGGGTGACGGCCACGCCGACCGGGAGCACCACGCCGAGCGCGATGCGCAACGGGCCGTCGAGGGCGTTGTGCCGAGCCCACCGCGCCGCGAACA
Source organism: Micromonospora sp. DT228 (assembly GCF_049841595.1). NCBI lineage: Bacteria > Bacillati > Actinomycetota > Actinomycetes > Micromonosporales > Micromonosporaceae > Micromonospora > Micromonospora sp. DT228. The sequence goes on along the minus strand of NZ_JBNCKO010000019.1, from coordinate 120,635 downwards.
CCGCCAGCAGCACCGCGAAGCCGACCGTCAGCGTCGACCAGAGCGGCAGTTGCGCCCGCGTCGACCAGCTCACCCGCATCGTCAGCCAGCTGTAGACCAGATTCATCGCCACCGCGCTGCCGGCCACGATCGCGACGCAGGCGATCGGGGACAGCAGCAGAGCCGCCGCGGTACGGCGGGCCCGACCGCGCAGCAGGCGGCGGTCGACGAGCGGGGCGCCGGCGCGGCTGACCGCCAGGCTCGCCGCGAAGCCCAGCATCCTCGTCCAGCGGCCGTCTTCGGCGAGCACGTGCACCTCGGCGGCCCACTCGCGGCGCAGCTCCTCGCGGACGTCGGCGGGCCACCGACGCGCGGCCACTCCCAGCAACATCTCGGCGACCCGACGGGTCACCACGCCGGAGCGCCCGTCGGTGCGACGACGGGTGCGGCGGGCGCCGACCGGGCCGCCCGGATGGTGTAGGCGAGCGCGTACGGCGTGCAGGCCAGGTAGAGCATGGGCTCCACAAGCACCCGATTGGTGATCAGGAAGATCTCCCACTCGATCGGCCGGGGCAGGCCGAAGTTCCAGTCCGTCCAGCAGGCGAAGAGCCACAGCGGCGCGGAGATCGGGTCGACGCGGTCCCGTGCGTCGATCGTCGGCCCAGCTCCGATTCCGCCGGGGAACGTGTCGACGACGACGAGGATCACCGCGAGGTCCGCGGCGACGAGCGCGCCGAGGACGCCCACCCACCAGGCGGCGCGGAGGCGACCCCGGGCGGCGAGACTCGCCGCGGCCCAGAGGGCAAGCGTCAGGCCGGCCAACCAGAGCAGCAGACCGGATACGGCGGCCGGGCCCTCGGGGCCGATGACGGTCATCAGCACGATGGCTGTCGCACCGACGGGGAGCACCACGCCGAGCGCGATACGCAGCGGGCCGTCAAGTGCGGTGTGCCGGGCCCATCGCGCGGCGAACACCGCCAGCAGGACGCCCAGCCCGACGGTGAACGCCGCCCAGAGCGGTTTCTGCGCCCGTTCCGGCCAGCTCACCCACACCCAGATCTGGGCCCGGTACATCACGGCAGCGCCGCCGAGCACGATCCCGACGCAGGCGATCGGAGCCAGCAGCAGCGCGGCGGCGGTGCGGCCGGCCCGACCACTCAGCAGGGCGCGGTCGACGAGTGGGGCACCGGCGCGGCTGACGGCGAGGCTCGCCGCGAAGCCCACCATCGTCGTCCAGCGGCCGCTCTCGGCGAGCACGTGCAATTCGGCGGCCCACTCGCGGCGCAGGTCGTCGCGAACCTCGGCCGGCCAGCGGCGTACGGCCATCTCCAACAGCAGTTCGGCGGCCCGGCGGGTCACCACGCCGGTGCCCCGGTGGGCTCGGTGCCGCCCCAGGAGGGGCGACCGTCGGGGATCGCGGCGCGCAGGTCGGCGAGGGTCTGGCGGGCCTGCGCCACGCCCTCGGCGGTGAGGCGGTAGTAACGGCGGGCGGGCCGGCCGGCCGCCACCGGGTCGATCGCCTCCCAGTCGGCGGCCAGCCAGCCGGCCCCCTGCAACCGGTGCAGCACCGGATAGAGGGTGCCGCTCGGCAGGCCTGTCAATCGCATCAGGTCCAGCCCGTAGCGCTGCTCGTCGGGCTCGGCAAGCAGCGCCGCGAGCACCTTCGCGACCGGAATCGTGATCCGCATCCGACCACTGTATCGGAACTCTACATAGGGGTGGTTACCCGTTCGACGGGAATCCACAGCTCGGCGTCCGCCTGGGCGCCGTCCGCGGACACCCGCACCCGGGAGATCTCCGGTCCCGGCCGGCTGCGGTACGGGTTGGACGGAAACCACTGGGTGAACACGTCCCGCCACAGGTGTTGCACGGCCTGCGGAAACGCACCGGAGGTGGTGAACACCGCCCAGTTTCCGGCCGGCACCGGCAGCGCGTCCAGGTCCTCCGGCGGCACGGCGCCGGTCACCACCCCGTGCCAGTAGTCCAGCTCGGCGCCCTCCTCCCGGGTGTCGGCGAGGTTGTCGCTGACGTTGACGATCCCGGCCGGCTCCTGATCGGAGAGCGCCTCGATCCGCCCGGTCGTCTCCGTGTCGATGCTCCGGACGAACGCGACGATCGCCGGGTTCATCCCCTCGTGCACAAGCGGGACCCGGGCCTTGCGCCCCACCAGCGCGAACGCGTCCTTGTCGACGATTCGGTACTCCATGTCGCCGCTCCCCTCCACGGTGAGTCGGAAGGACATCCGGGGCTGGGCGCGCAACGCTGCCCCCGTACGCCGGGCCTCTCCGGGCCCCACGCCGTGCACGGCGTGGAACGCACGGGCGAACGCCTCGGCCGATCCGTAGCCGTGGCGCACCGCGACGTCGAGCAACGTCCGCTCCCCCGCCAGCACGTCCGCACCGGCGACGGTGAGCCGACGCCGACGGATGTACTCCGACAGCGGCATTCCGGCAAGCGCGGAGAACAGCCGCCGGAAGTGGTACTCCGACGTCAGCGCGATCCGCGCCAGCTCGGCCACCTCGATCTTCTGGTCGAGGTGCCGCTCGATGTACGCCATGGCCTCGTTGAGCCGTTCCAGCACCCGGGCCTCCTTCCCTGTCGAGCACCGACGCTAGGCGGCCGGGTCGGTGGCCCACCCGACATCCGCTGCCCGCATCGGTCGGGTGCGCGCGCACCGATCGTCGTGTCGTAGCCTGGCGGACTTTGGTTCCGAAGGAGGTTGCCGTGGCCGAGTATCCGCAGGACGTCGTAAAGCGTTTCCACGGCACCCCCGAACAGGTCGACGCCGGTCTGGTGGGCGAGCCGCCACGGACGTGGGAGTCCGTCGTCATCGAGGAGTACGACCCGGCCTGGGCGCGGCGGTTCGTCGCCGTTCGCTCGTCGCTCACCGAGGCGCTGGGTGGTCTGGTCATCGGGGTGGAACATGTCGGGTCCACGGCGGTGCCGGGGCTCGCGGCCAAGCCCGTCATCGACGTCGACCTGGTCATCGAGGACACCGCCGAGGAGTCCGGCTACCTCCCCACCCTGGAACGGCTCGGCTACCGGCTCGTCCTGCGGGAGCCCTGGTGGCACGGTCACCGGATGCTGCTCAGCGCCGCCGAGGACGTCAACCTGCACGTCTGGCCGCAGCACGCGCCGGAACCCGTCCGCCATCGGCTCTTCCGCGACTGGCTGCGCTCACACCCGCACGACCGGGAGCTATACGCCGCGACGAAGCGGCGCCTCGCGCGGGACACCGCGCACCGGCCACGCGACTACAGCCTGGCGAAGAACGACGTCATCGACGAGATCTACGCGCACATCTTCGCCGCGTGAGGCCCGCCGACGACTGCCAGCCGGCGCTCAGCGGTCCGGGACCCCGCACGGCTCGGGTGGCTCTCGGGGTCCTATCCGAAGGTGAAGGCGTACGCCGCCGCGCCGGGCTCGCCGAACGTGATCTCCAGGGTCCGCTCGCCGACCACGCCGTCCTGGCGGATGAGCTGGTAGAGGCGGCCGTCCGCCAGCACACCGTTGCCGTCGGCGTCGACGTCGACGCCGTGGGACGGGCCGGGAGGCTCGCCGTCGAGCAGCACCCGGAACGGGATCGACTGTCCCGCCCCGGGGGCCAGCACGAGATGCGCGTCGCGGGCGTGGAACCGGAAGGCGATGCCACCGCCGGCCCGGTCCAGAACGACGTTCTCCGGCCCGATCGTCCACTCCCCCGCCAGCGCCCACTGGTTGAGGCCCAGGCTCGCCGGCAGGTCGTAGGCGCGGCGTTCGTCGAGCGCCGGGCCGCTCGGCGACGCGAAGTGTTCACCCCTACTGAAACCGAGGTACGTCTCGGGCGTGCGCAGGTTGCCCCAGTCGGCCTCCGCCTCCGGGCCGAGCCCCTTGACGGGTACGGGTTTCCGCTCGATGCCGAGCAGTTGCTGAAGCACCCGCTCGGACTGCTCGTAGCGGCCCTCACCGAAGTGTTCGTCCCGGATGACCCCGTCGGTGCCGACGAAGTACAGCGCCGGCCAGTACTGGTTGGCGAGGGCACGCCAGATCGCGTAGTCGTTGTCGACAGCCACCGGGTAGTCGATCGACCGGGCCGCCACCGCCCGCCGCACCCAGTCGACGTCGTGCTCGAACGAGAACTCCGGGGTGTGCACCCCGATCACGACCAGCCCGTCATCGCGGTAGGCCTGCGACCAGGCCCGCACGTACGGCTCCTGGCGCAGCCAGTTGATGCAGGTGAGCGTCCAGAAGTTGACCAGGACGACGCGCCCACCCAGGTCGGCGAGGCCGAGTGGCTCGGAGTTGAGCCACTCGGCCGCCCCGTTCAGCGGGGGCAGGTGCACGGCCATCTAGCGCAGCGACCGGAAGGCGGTACGAAGCTCCTCGGAGAAGATCTTCGGCTGTTCCCAGGCCGCGAAGTGCCCGCCCTTGTCGAGCTTGTTGAAGTAGATGAGGTTGGGGTACGCCTGCTCGGCCCAACTCTGCGGCGCCTCGTACAGCTCGTCGGGAAAGACGCTCACGGCGACCGGGACGTTCACGCCCTTGGCGGCGAAGAACGACAGCTTGTTCTCCGCGTACAGCCGGGACGCGGAGACCGCGGTGTTCGTCAGCCAGTAGAGCGAGATGTTGTCCAGGATGTCGTCGCGGGTGAGGCCCGCCGTGGCCCCGTCGAAGACCTGCGCGATCAGGGCCAGACTCTTCGCGTCGTGGTCGAGCAGGAAGGACGCCAGGCCGACCGGGGAATCCGCCAGCCCGGTCAACGTCTGCGGACGCGTCGCCATCATCAGGGCGTACGCGACGTGCTTCCAGACGTAGTTGACTTCCTCTGCGGCGCGCATCTCGTCGTCGGACAGACCGGACGGCAGCGAGCCCATGGCGTTGTTCGCGCCCGTCGTGTCGCCCTGGAACAACAGGTCGATGTCGGGTGGCACCGCGCCGGGCATGTTCGTGTGGATGCCGAGCAACTCCGGCGGCGCCTGCTTGCCCATCTGGTCCACGATCACCGCGCCCCAGTCGCCACCCTGGGCGACGAACCGGGAGTAGCCGAGACGCTTCATCAGCTCGGTCCAGGCGGTCGCGATCTTCTCCGGGTTCCAGCCCGACGCGGTCGGCTTGCCGGAGAAGCCGTGCCCCGGCAGCGACGGGATCACCAGGTGGAAGGCGTCCGACGCGCTGCCGCCGTGCGCGGTGGGGTCGGTCAGCGGTTCGATGATCTTCATCTGTTCGATCACCGACCCGGGCCACCCGTGGGTGACGATCAGCGGCAGCGCGTCCTCGTGCTTCGAGCGCACGTGGATGAAGTGGATGTCGACGCCGTCGACGGTGGTCATGAACTGCGGTACGGCGTTCAGGCGCGCCTCGACCTTGCGCCAGTCGTACTCCTTCTCCCAATAGCGGGCAACGGCCTGAATGGTCGCGAGTGGCACGCCCTGCGACTGGTCGTCCACCGTTTCCTTGTCCGGCCAGCGGGTGGCCGCGATGCGCCGTTTCAGGTCGTCCAGGTCCGCCTGGGGAATGTCGACCGAGAACGGCCGAATCTCCGTGGTGCCGGGGCGAGTCTTGGTCTTGACAGCCATGCGTGTTCCTCTCCGTCTAGGTTTGCGCCTCGTGAGGGGAATCATGGGGTGAAGGCTCTGCCCGGACGTGTGTGCCAATTCGAGATGGGCACGCCGCCGCCATATCTCGGAGCCTAGAACGCCGTGCCCCGGGCTCGTGGCGATACGAGCAGTCCCTCACCGGTCCTGCCCGGGGGCGGCTACCGCGTGCTCGGCGGCTCGGCTGACCTGCTCCCAGCCCGCCCAGGTGTCCATCCGCCGGCGGGAGACGTCGAAGGCCAGGTCGTACACCATGCTCCCGAGCAGGAGCCGCAGCGGCGGGTCGTCGCTGTCGACAAGGCGCAGCAACGCCTCGGCGGCCAGCCGGGGTTCGCTGTCGACCGATCCCTGCGCCCACTGCCGTTCCAGCTCGGTGCGCAGCGGCGCGTAGACCGCCATCGGATTGGTGGCACTCAGACTGGTGTAGAGGTCGGTCCAGTAACCGCCCGGCTGCACGATGCTGAGTGTGATGTCGAAGGCCGCCGCCTCCATTGCCAACGCCTCGCTCATGCCCTCCAGGGCGAATTTGCTCGCGCTGTACATTCCGGTGCTCGGAAAACCGCCGAGCGCGGCGATGCTGGACACCTGCACGATGTGGCCGGACCGTTGGGCGCGCAACTGCGGCAGCACCGCCTGACTGACCCACAACGCGCCGAATAGATTGACCTCGAACTGGGCTCGCGCCTGCGCCTCGGTGAACTCTTCGACCATTCCCATGGACAGGGTGCCGGCGTTGTTGACGACGATGTCGAGCCGTCCGAAGTGCTCGACGGCGGCGGCCACGGCGGCGAAGACCGCCGCCCGGTCGGTCACGTCGAGGGTCAGCGCCAGCAGCCGGTCGCCGTGCCGCTCGTCGAAGTCGTCCCGGGCGATGGTCCGGGAGGCGGCGACCACCCGGTCCCCACGATCGAGCGCCGCGTCGGCGAAGGCGCGGCCCAGGCCGCGGCTGGCGCCGGTGATGAACCAGGTACGCATGTCGGTCTCCACTCCTCAAGCGAGACGAGACGGTCCGTCTCGTTACGAAGGAGATTAGGCCGCGTCACCCCTGCCGTCAAGACGAGACGGTTCGTCTCGCCACTGATATCGTGGTGCCCCATGACGCCCAACACGGCCCGCCGGAGAGAGACCTCCCGACGCGCCATCCTCACCGCGGCCTTCGACCTGCTCCAGGAGATCGGGTACGCGAAGGTCAGCATCGAGGGCATCGCCGCGCGCGCCGGCGTCGGCAAACAGACCATCTACCGCTGGTGGCCGTCCAAGGGCGCGGTCATCTTCGACGCCTTCCTCATGCTCAGCGAGGCCACCGAGGGTGGGCCGCCGACGTTGCCGGACAGCGGCGACCTGACCGCCGACCTGACTCTTGTGCTCCGCGCCACGGTCGAGGAGATGAACGACCCCCGATACGAGCAGCCGATGCGCGCGCTGGCCACCGAGATCGCGCTCGACCCCGAGCTGGCGGCGGCCTACGCCGAACGCCTGGACGGGCCGTTGAAGGAGGCCAAACGGCAGCGCCTGCGCAGCGCCCAACAGGCCGGACAACTGGCCGAGGACATCGACCTGGACGTGGCGGTGGACCTGATCTGGGGACCGTTGTTCAGCCGATGGTCGCAGCGCAGCGGCCCGCTCACCGCCGACTACGCCGACCTCGTCGTCAGCACCGCCCTCAACGGGTTGCGCCCCCGCCGGCCCGCTTGATCCACTCGGCTTCCATGAATCCGGCCCATCCCGGGCCCCAGGACACCGCGCCTTCCGTGAAGCCGAGTGGAGCGCGCCCGCCGATGAGGAGCCTGGCTGGCGTGGCCCGTCCGGGATCAGTAGGCGCGCCGCCTACAGTCGAGCCCTTCAGCACGGCCGGAGCGTCGGCGTACCGGAGCATCAACTCGACTGGGGCGAGTGACCGCGGCCGACACGGTCGGTGACGGCAGCGCGGATGTCAGGCCGGCGTTGTTGCACCGCCGCGAGCTGGTGCGGCAACATCAGGCGCCGTGACGGCACCAGGTACGGACCCCGCGAACGACACCCCGGACGACACCAACGGAACACCCCGGCGGAATCGGCGGGTCAGACACCTGTTGACCGGCGCCGGAGTCACCGCCCTGGCCGCCGTACTCGGCATCACCCTCGCCGTCCGTGGCGGCGCCACCCCGGCCTGCGCCGCGCCACCGACGGGAAACACCGTCCACAAGGTGAAGGCCAGCTTCTACGACGCCGGCCGCTCGGGCGGCAACTGCTCCTTCCCGGGCCCACCGGCGGACCGGCTCTACGTGGCCGTCGGCTCGTCGGCGTACTCCGGGTCCGCGGCCTGCGGCAGCTACCTGGACGTGACCGGCCCGAAGGGGACCGTCCGGGTCATGGTCATGGACCAGTGCGGCGGGTGCGGGACCGGCAAGATCGACCTCTCCACCGAGGCGTTCACCAAGATTGCCGACCGGGCGCAGGGCATCGCGCAGGTGACGTACCGGGCGGCGGTGAACCCTCCGCTCGACGGCGGCCTCACCTTCCGGCTGAAGGGCGGCGCCTCGCGGTACTGGTTCGCGGTGCAGGTCGGCAACCACGGCAACCCGCTCCGCTCGGTCGAGGCGAAGGGGCCCGGCGGTGGCTTCCGCAAGGCGGCCCGCCAGAGCGACAACTACTGGACCGTCGAGGGTGGCCTCGGCGCCGGGCCGTACAGCATCAGGGTCACCGACGTGTACGGGCGCCAGGCGACCGCCACCGCCATCCGGATGGTCACGAAGCAGGTCCAACGCAGCACGGCCGTCCTCACCGCCCCCACACCCACGCCCAGCAGTTCACCCTCGGCGCCGCCGTCCGTCGCGCCCTCGCCGACTCCGTCCGAATCGGTCGCGCCAACGGCGACCGTCGAAGCGCTCGCCGGTGCCGCCCCGCTCAACGCCCCCCGCTGCTGACCGCGCGGTGGTCGATGTCCTACGGCTGGAGCCGCTGCTGTTTCCCGCCGAGTTCCTCTCGCACCGTCTGCGGGTGCTCGTCAACGGCGTGGACGTCGTGGCGTCGACGTACCCGCCCGACGGCTTCCATGGAGAGCCGGTAGCGGGATCGATGCCTTCGTGGTTGCTGGGACCGAATGGGCTCGCTGCCACACCGGAAGCCCGAGAGGTCCAGGTAGGCGGATCCGACACGAGCGAGGACAGACTAACGGTCTTCGTTCGTCGGGCCGGCAATGAAGTGACGTGGGACGGTTGGCGGCTGACAGTCATCGGCAGGGTACTGAAGGAAGGACCGGAGATCGGGCTGGGCGACTTCCGGTTCGACTTGCACGCGTACGCGGAGGAGATTGCCCGGGCGACGGAGCGAGCCAACCGGATGTGGCCGGCCCGCTCGGTTGCCGAGAGCCTCCAAGCCACCGTCTGGTGTGACGGGTGGGGGCAGGACGGCGGAGCCTGGATCCGCAGCTACGTCGCGATCCGCGCACCCGAGGACCGCCCGGATGTTGTCGAGATCGGCTACTACGCTCGTGCCCTGAGCGGGGAGCGCTATGCCTTGCCGGGCAGATATGTCATGACCTTCCCGGTCGACGGTACTGACCCGGATCTTCAGGCCCAGGCCATCGCGCACCGACTGAATCACGAGGACCTGAAACCGATGTCGGTCCACCACCCCCGTCGACGAGGCCGGTCGTGACCGGCAGCCGCGCTGAGGCTTCCGGACCCGTCAAGCCGGATCTTCGGCTGGCTCGCGGCCCAGGATGGTCCGCGCCAGCGCGGCGAGTTGGGTCCGCAGCTCGTCGTCGGCCCGTCCGCCGAGGTCGTCCTCAAGACGACTGGCAAGCGCGGTGACGGCCGGAAGCAGATCGTCCAGCTGACTGCCCTCGTATCCCACCACGTAGAGACCGTGTGTCCCCACCTCGGCGGTGATGCGCCGGTCGAGGATCCGCTCGGACGTGTCGGCCGCGATCAGTGCCACAGCGGTTGACACGTCCGGCTCCGAGAGCCCGAGTTCGGCGATGACCGCCGCTAGACGCCGATCCGCGTCGTGCGCCGACAGTGTCCGAGCTGACTCCGACGCGAGCGCCACGACGGCCTCACCGTCGACGCCGGCAACCAGCAGGTCGCAGGCCAGCATCACCGCGTGGTACGGGTCGACGCCATCGAGCAGCGCTCGGGCCTGTTCGACCCGGAGCCGGCGAAGGAGTGTGGTGTCCACGACCCGAGGCTAAGCGGGCGGGGCACGCCATGTCTCGCCTCGGCCACGCCGGTGTGCCTACCTGGCTCCGCGGATCGCTCGTGCCGCGATCGTGAGCAGTACGTCGAGGAGCCCCCACGTCCGGTACAACGCGTACAGGAGCCACACGCCGAACAGGCAGACGGCGGCGATGATCAGGGCAGCGCCCACAATTGCAGAGTCCTCGCCCGCCCGACCGCCCACGATCCCGACGGTGCCCACGACGCCGAGCAGCACCACAGCGCGCCCCACCCCCTGCACCGCGTGCCAGAGGGCACTCGCGTATGCGGAGGCGGGCAGGGCGTCTGGTGCGAGCGTGCTGGGCGACGTCTCGGGTGCCGCCATCGCCAATTCCTGGAGTTGCCGCCCAGCGGAGCGGTCCCGCTCGTACGGGGAGACTCGCAGGACCGCCTCCAACGCGCAGAGGTCGTCTCGGCTACGTAGCCGTCCGGTGCGGGGATCGCTGAGCAGTAGGTCGGCGATCGGACGCCCCTTGTGTCCTGGCTGGGTGAGCAGCCAAGCCTTGCCGTAGCCCCGCACCGAGCCGGGTCGCAGAATGTCGACGATTCCGGAGTGCAGGCTCGTCGGGTGGGTGGGGGCGTCCACGCCGATCACGAGGTCCGTCCCGTTGATCATCGCTGACCCGTCCACCAGGTCCCGGCAGTCGCCAAAGATGAGCCAGATCTTGATCGTCGCGGCGACGATCCCCACCACGCACGCGACAAGCACGATCCCGCCGAGCAGCTCGTCGCCGTGTGTCGCCACGCCGATGAGCAGCAGTGCGGGGACGAGGACGAGCAGGTACCAGCCGGCGAACAGCAGGGCCCTGCGCCGATCCAGCCACCGTGTCAACCGGGCGTGGTCAGGCTCGTCGGGAAAGCGCCGCAACGGGATCGCGCCGGCTGGCCGTGTCAGCTGTCGGCAGAGGTTGTGGAAACGGTCACCGGCCAGCGCGGCCAGGTCCCGTAGGAGTAGATCCTGTCCGTAGTCCACCTCACTCAACTGACACAGCTCCACGGCGGCCTGGCCTCCCAGACCACTCTCCTCAGTGGGCGGAACTCCCACGCTCACCCCGACCGCGGGCACCAGTAGCAGCCGAGGGGCCGCAGTGATACCCCGACGGGCCGTTGCGGGGGCATCGGCGAGCACGACGGCCGCGACCTCGTCCCACCGCAGGTAGCGGTTGACCTTCGGTGTCCGCACCGACCAGCCGCTCGCGTCGACGTCGACGCGGAACGGCAGCACCGCGTGCCGCACCAGCGGGCCACCGATCGCCAGGCCGAACAGCACAACCGCCGCGCAGAAGAGCAGACCGACCCAGCCGAGACCTCCCGTCACCGCCCCGTGAGCGACCGAGGCGGCTCCGCCGAGCAGCAGCATCCCGAACAGGAACGCGACCACGCGGTCGATGAACGGGCGCCGCAGCTTCACCTGATCATCTTCCGACACGGGGTCAACGCCCCTACCGGCCAGCACGCGGCCTCAGACTCGACCGGACCGGCGAGGCCGCCGGGCCAGGGACAACCACCCGAGGAACCGGGCGTGCATCGCCGGCAGGTTCGGACGCAGACCCAGACCGTGTACGTCGTCGATCGCCTCGTGCATCGACGCCGCCAGGTAGAACGCCAGGGCGATCGAATGACCGTAGAACTCGGCCGCGAGGTCGAGCTGCGCCGGGCCACACGGCCAGGGCGCGGCGCAGTTGCGGCACAGCCACGCCGGGCGCATCGGCAGGTGTGGGCGAGGACGGGCGGTCATCCGACCCGCACCGGACCTCTGCGGACGGGCCGGCGCCTGGTGGGCGTGGTCGGCGCGGCGGGCTGGGCCTGGAACCGTACGCCCCCGCGCCGCACGTACAACTCTCTCCGCGCCACCGCGTCGCCGGCGGCGTTCAGCTCGTAGGCCTCGATCCACACCCAGCCGTCGTACGTGTGCCGCTCGGGCAACTCACGGATGACACGCACGAAGATCGGACGCAGGAACTGCACGCTCGCGGCCGTGGTGAGGAGGACCACGTCGCCGGCCTTCATCGTCGCGATCACCACAACCCCCAGGGGTACGCGAAAACGCGGCTCACACCCGAACGCCGGACGTGGAGACCCATCGACTCGGGCGGTCGGGGGCCGTAGGGGGCGGTTGTCGCAGCCAGGTTCGCGGGCTTTGGCATCTCGGGCTTGGGCACCTCGGGCTTGGGCACCTCGGGCAGGTTGTCGGGCACGGTCTCCCCCTGGTGTCTATTGGGAAGGGGCCGCTCCCGTGAGTGCTCGCCCGCCGGCAGCGGCCCCGCTACGAACGCGACCACCGGGCCTCGTGATCCCCCCGGCCGCGCCGCCTGGTGACACTCTGCTGTGGAGACGACTACGCTCGATAGGTACGCCCGGCGTCCGGGCTGACCTGGCCTAACAGAGTTCCGACGTGTGGCACCCCGGGTAGTCGATCTTCGAGTTGAGGAGCGTTGCGTGGCTGACGTACCAGGTCCGTTGTCGGCGTTCATCGTGGGGGAGATCCGCCGCGCCCGAGGATTCTCCGGCATGACGCAAGAGTCGTTCGGCCGCGCGGCGGGCTTCAGTGCCTCACACGTCAGCGCCGTGGAGGGCGGCACGCGTGCGCTGACGATCGACTTCATCAAGGGCGCTGATCGGGCGCTTAACAACGGTGGGCTCTTCGAGCGCCTGGCGACGACGTTCGGCGCACCGTCGTGGTTCCTACCCTGGCTGGACGCCGAACGCGAAGCGGCCCAGCTTCGCTACTTCGAGCCCAACCTGATCCCTGGCCTACTACAGGTCGAGCACTACGCCCGTACCGTCCTGCGGACAGTCGAAAGCCTCACCGATGACGAGGTTGAGCAACGCGTGGAGAGTCGCATGAGCCGGCAGGCGATCCTGACCGGTGAGCGCCGGCCACAGTTCGTCGCCGTGCTGGACGAAGCCACGATCCGGCGCACGGGCGATGGTCTCGGCGGGATCATGGCCCAACAGGTAGCCCACCTGGTCGCGATGGCCGAGCTTCCGCACGTTCACGTCCACGTCATTCCGATCGCCAGCGGCCTGCACATCGGGCTGTCCGGACCATTCGCGCTGGCTCGATCGAGTGGGGGCGTGTGGGTTGGACACCTCGAAAACCAGCTTGGCGGAGACGTCATCGACAAGGACGATCAGGTAGCTACGCTTCAGGCAAGGTGGGAGAGCGTCCGGAACGAGGCGCTACCGCGCCGGCAGTCCATCGACCTGCTGAAGGAAGTTGAGAGCCATCATGGACCTCAGTAACGCCCGGTGGCGCAAGTCCACCCGCAGCGGCGCGAGCGGCGGCAACTGCGTCGAGGTAGCGAGCAACCTGCCCGGTGTGGTGGCCGTCCGCGACTCGAAGGACGCCGCCGGGCCAGCGTTGACCTTCGCCCCGGCAGCCTGGGCCACGTTCGTCGACCAGGTCGCCGAGCGGCGGTAGGGCGCGTCCGACCAACGCAGACGTTCTCGTCGCAACTCGGTGCAAGACTGCCGGGGTGACCGAACGCCTCGCGCCTGTCCTCCGGACCACTGACGCCAACGCTGCGGCGGCCTGGTACTCCCGCCTTGGTTTCGTGCGGCAGTGGGAGCATCGGTTCGCCCCTGACCTGCCGCTGTATGTGAGCATCGCCCGCGGCGATGTGGAGATCCATCTGTCGGAGCACACCGGGGACGCGCGGCCGGACACCCTGCTGTATCTGTACGTCGACGACATCGATGCCGCGGCTGCTGCCTGCGGTGTGGGCGCGGTCGGACAGCAGGACTGGGGACGTGAGTTCGAGGTGGTCGACCCGGACGGCAACCGGCTCCGCGTCGGGGCAACCCACCGGTGAGCCGATACTGCCTTACGTGCGGTTGCCGTTCGGATTGCTGAGGTCAGAGGGGATGCGTTCGTCTAGGTCGGGCTCGACGTGCAGTAGTTGTCCAGCCCATGCCGTTACCGGTTGGCTGTTGTCAGGAGCGACTGCTGGCCTCGGCCATGGCGGCTCGCATGTCGGCTGTGTGTTCGTCGGCGAGGTCGGATCGGCCGTGATATTGCGCCGGCGTGTTGTGGAACAACGCGACACGCCACGTTCCGTTCTGCTGCACCGCGACCAGCGACTGCACTGCGTTCACCGCCGGGTTCACATCTGTCTGGCCCGGTGGGACCATTCCGACCCGCGCTTTCAGCAGCGCGACCGCCGGACCGAGTGGACGCACCTCCTGCACTCTCCACACGTAGGAGGCGGTCGGGTGGTCCGTGAAGATCGGCGCCAGGTGTCCCTCCAACTCCGACGCGTCGACTTGGCTGCCGTCGAAGCCGACAAGCGAGGCGTCGTCAGCGAACAAGGCGGCGTACCGGCGCGCGTCGCGGTCGTTCCAGGCGGTCAGCAACTCCTCGTAGAGCCGCTCTATGGCGGCGGTCTCCTCAGCCATGGCTCTCATCCTGCCACGCAGGGTAACGACGGACCGGTCAGTGCCATACCGTTGATGCCGGTCGCCGTAAACGCCGACCGACGACGTCAACCACGCGCCCGGGATGGAGTGCCGGTGAGTCAGCCGTACCACGCAGTCGCCGCATGGCGTGCCGCCGGCGAGGCAGGTGACGCCGCGGCGGCGGTCGCCGCTTTCAGCCCGGAGGTCACACTGGTTTCGCCGATCACCGAGCAGTTCGCCTTCCACGGTCGCCAACAGGTACGCGATCTGCTTGAGGTGGCCCTGGCCGCGATCGACGGCATCACCTACACCGACCAGGTCGCCGAGGGCCGTACCGTGGCGCTTTTCTACGAGGCCCACATCGGCGACCGGCGTCTGTACGAAGCGCAACGCCTGCGCCTGGCCGCGGACGGCCTGATCACCGAGATCACGCTCTTCATCCGCCCCCTGCCGGCGCTGACCCGGCTGATGACCAGGCTCGGACCCGAACTGGCCCGGCGCAACAAACAACCAGGCCTTGCCCGGCTCATCCCGTTGGCCGCCGGCATGTTGCACTCGATGGCCGACAGCGGGGAACTTCACATCATGCCGCGTGCCGCGCCTCGATAGCGGAGCTACCGCAGAAGCTCCCCCGCCAGGAGCGCGGCCCGGTAAGCCTCACCCGGCGAACGTGAAGATTCTGCCGTTCGACGGCGCCTGCCGCGGTTGTCCGTGGAACCGGTGAACGCCGACCGAGAACAGCACGTCGGACGGCGCGTCGAAGGCCTCCTCGGCGAAGCCTGCGGCGGCGAACCAGCCGCGTACCGCCGGGGTGAGATCCGGATCGCGGCGGGTCCTGGTCCAGACCACTGTGGCGTCGGGTGCGCACAGCCGAGGCATCGCGTCGATTGTTGCCCGCACGTCCTGCTCGCTGATGTTGCCCAACACCCCGGCGAGAACGACCAGATCGGCAGGGACGACCATCCGGTACGCGGCGAAGTCGCCCGCATCGGCGTGGGTGACGGTGAACCCGGTGAGCTTGGCGGCGGCGATGCCCGCCCGGGCGGCGGCCACGTTTCGAGGGTCGTACTCGATCAGTTCCGCTCGTACCCGATCAGCGTCCGGGCGCGGCGCAAGGGCGCCGATGAGGTCCCGCCCCTGTCCCGCGCACACGCTGACCACCCACAGCAAAGGGTCCGACCGTCGGTCCAGCCAGTCGTTGATGTGCTGCTGGACGAGCCGAAGCCTGCGCGACAGCGGCGACGTGTCGTCGTCGTACGGCAGATGCCAGTCGTGCCAGTCGGTAGCCGCGGTCACCCAAGCCATGCTGTCACCTGGTGGGCGGCCACCGGCGCGGCGGCGCGCGGGAGATGACGCGGGGGCGCATTTCCATGCTGGGCAAGGTTCTCTGTCGCGTCCCCCGATGCGTGAAGGAGCCAGTTGACTGACTGGGTGACGATCGGGACGGTTACCAGTGTGGATGCTGCCGTGACACGGAGGATCGAAGGTTGACTGACGTAGATGGGTTCTCGTTGCGTGGCGGCATCCGCGTGCTTCCCACGGTCGGGGGTGGTGTTCGGGCGGACTCGGGCTGGCCGATGGCGAGGCTGCGGGCGGACTCGCACTCCATCACGCTGCGGGAGATCTGGGCCGGCACTCTGGTGATCACCGCCGACAATCTGATGGCGATCCGACGGTGGCGCAGCGCCGGGTTGGAGTTCGAGGTTGCCGATCATGATGAGGTGTGGATGTTCCGGGCGCTCAATGTCGATCGACTGATCAATCGCCTCGCGGCACTCGGATGGACCACCGAACGGTGACTGCCTCTCCTGCCGAGATGGGATCACAACGGGAGGTCTCGGCAGCCCGTGCGTTGACGAGGCACCCGGCCACGGCACAGATCAGCGCATGACCACCGACGACCCTCCGGCGTCTGCCGCGAGTGAGCCGCAACCGCCTCGCGAGATGCCGCTCCGCACGATGTGGCTCTTCGGCGCATTTGGGGCGGTGGCCGCCATCGCCGCCCTGGTGATCGCTCCGACGAACCCCGTCGGCTGGATCATGCTTGCCGCGCTCGGCGGGCTCGCCTGGCTGACACGTGTCGAACTGCGACGGCGCGACGCGACACAACCCTCAGACGACCAGCCGTAGCGGCGGCCCGCCTCGGCGTGCCCGACGCAGCGGTCAAACGGGGCCGACGATCCGGCTCGCCTGAGGTCGCGCCGGCGACAGCCCGCAGTCATCTCACAGCGCACCGACCAGGTCGCCCGCCGAGCGGCCGCAGCCAGCCACCAGCTAGGCGCCGCGAGCCTCGCCGGTGTCAGGCAGATCGAGGTACGCCAGCAGCCGCAAGAGCCCACTCAGGTGGCCGATGTCGTGCCACAGCGATACGACGTCCTCCGGATCTCGCTGGAGGAGACCGGACAACTCCGCGAGATCGTCGCTGCTCTGCCCACAGTCGATCGCCAATTCCGGCTGCGCGGCCATCGTGTATGCCGCGCGAAGATCGACGTTCCAGTAGTAGCCGACGTCGAGCTGTGCCAGCTGGATCTCAGGGCCGTACCGGCTCTCCGCCGCGTCCAACAGCATCGCGCACGCTCGGCGCAAGTCCGCGATCCTCAGCACCTCGTCCGCCTCAGTCACGCCTCATGATCCCCCGGTCGGTGTGACCTGACCAGTCGATTCATGATCGACAGGACAATCCTGGAGTCTCGGCGTAGGGCGCACCTGCACGGACGGCCCGGCCGGGGAGCCCGCCCTCGCGCGGCTGGAGCTAGCCGAGGGGCAGCACGGTGACGTGACGGGGCACCCTCGCGGCGACAGGTGTCTTGGAACCCGACGGGCCGTCCCCAGTGCCGCACTGACCCTGACTGACGTCCCGCTTCGTGTCTGTGTCGAGCGGACCCGCATCATCGCGCGGACCAGCGGCGGATCTGTTGCGCCGGCTTGTTTGGACGGCGATCCGGTCAGCGCCGTCTTGTCGCACCTGCGGAACCAGCTAACCCACCTGTTGTCCCGATTGCCGTCATAGACGACGAGCGCCGCCTCTTCCTCGTCACGATCGACCCCGAGCTGCAGGACGTCCGAGGACTCCTTGCCGTCAAGCCTGCGGTAGTCGAGGTCCAGGAACGGCCAGCCTTCCGTCGTGACCCGGAAACTCCATCTGCCCGATCCGGAGGTCGGCGCGACGCCGTCGAACTCCGTCCGGATGCGGTACCCCTCGACGTAGTTCGGATCACCCATCAACTCGTCCAGGTGAGTCTTCGAGAGCCCGGTTATCTCGAAGGTGTCATCGGCCTTGAGGGTGAGGATCTCCCGCTCGGAGCCGCACCACACGCCAGGCATGTCGTGTTTCTCGGGCAGCGGTGCGGATGGCGAGGCGCAGGCCGCGGTGACCACGGCCACGACCGCCAGCGTTGTCGACCAACGCCGAGCAGGAACCAGGTTCGGCGGCCCACCAAGTCCGGCGGAACCGAGTCCCATGAGTCCTCCTTGCCCAGCGCAACCGAACCACCGTAGCGGGCGTGGTCGCCGCAGGTACCGCCGGCAGGTCGGGGGGCATGCGCCCCGCCGGAACCCGGCGCAACCACTGCCGGCGCGGTCACCCGTGATTATGGAGCGGCTGCCTGCCACGCCGCCGTCACGCACAGCTCGTCGACAGTCCACCGGCCGGCGCGTTCGCCGTCGCGTAGGAGCCGCCGTACCCGGGGCAGATCCACTGTCGGTGGAACATCGAGGACGACAAGCCCGAACATGCCAGCCCCGCTCACCTGCAGCGGGGCGAAGTCAGCCAGGACACCCTCCTCGAAATGTTCGCGATCATTGTCGTCAGGGGCCCAGATGCGGATCGCGCAGTAACCCGATGCCGTGACCTTCTCCTTGACCCACCACTGGCCCTCGTGATCGCGCTCAACCCGGAAGACGTCGTGCATCGCGGCGTCAAACGCTGCCCACGGCGCACTCGGCAGCCGTACCCGATCCGGCGCCACCGGTATCGCGCCCATCCCCATGCTCGTCGCATTGCTGCCGGGCGGCATGAGAAACCACACCTGAACCCACTCGTCCGGCAGTTCGGGCATCACGTTCCTCCTCTCTGGACGATCAGCGTTCTGCCGACGGACACCCTGAGCACGCGGGGGCCAACCGTCGCGAGGACCAGGACGCCGGCCGAGCTTATTAATCATGGACGCTGCGCGCCTGCGACGATCGCAGCGTGAACAGTCATGACGGTGAGCCCTGTCCCGAGTGCGGGCACGCGCCGCAGGCGCACCCGAGGCCGGACTATCGCAACCTTTCTATCTGCGCGGCCTGCATCTGGGAGGAGGACGAGGGGCTACGTGATGTCGAGGCCATGTGCAGCAGGGCCTTCCCAGCGGTGCGGGCGGGTGACTAACCGGGCGACGACACGTGCGGGCAACGGCGGGGCCCGCTCGGCCAGCACAACGTGCGGGTAGCCCCGCAGCGTGACGCAGCGTCGGCGTGACCGAGGTTCAGCTCAAGCGACGACAGCGACCAGCCCGGACAAGGTCATTATCGAGCCGCCACCCTCCGGAGTTCACTCAGCCACTCGTTGCCGAGCCTGTGGCCGTTGGGGAACTGGTCATCGAGATTCCAGCGCCACGTAGTGATCATCGCCAGCATGAGAGTCCGGCAATCTCGAAGTAGATGGTGATCGACTCCCGGGTAGTGGTCTTCGACCTCGTTGGGTGCGTGGGCCAGGTCGAACTCGATCGGCCCTCGGCAGCACGTCTCGAAGTCGATGAAGAGCGGGCCGCCCTGGGTCGAGAGCAGATTGCCCGGATGAGGTTCGCCGTGCAGGTCCTGACATGCCGTTGAGCGGACGGCTCGGCGGAGAAGCACTAGCTCGGTTCGGCTGCGCCGTACCTCACCGGACCGAGCTCGGCGGGCAGGTTGCGCGCGGCCAATGACACGGCCTCCTCCGCTGTAGCGGTCTCGCCGAGTTCCTGTCCCATGTAGCCCATCGTGACGATGTAGTCCCTGCCTCGCCTGGCGTGCAAGCACACCAGGACGCCGCGGGAGAGGCTGGGCCGGGTGCTGGTGGAGAACCGCAAAGACCAATGGCTGGTGAAGGGGTAGAGCTGCCGTAGCGTGGGCTCGGCGTACGCGGCCTCGATGAGCGCGTGGTACTCGGGCCAGTTCACCTCCGCTGCCTCCGTACGCAGGTGCCGCCACTCCGATTCGACCAGCCCTGCCGGATCGCGGTCGGGCACCTCGAACCGTCCAGTCAGTTTCACGAACGACGCAGCCTGGGGGATCTCGGTCAGGGGCGCTCCGTCATGCCACGCCTGCGCGGCTCGCGCCACCTGAGCGAGATCCACCGTGTCTCCTTCGATCAAGGCCAGACCTTGGTCGCGCTCGCAGCCGCGAATAAACCACCGTCGCTCTACGTGGCTGGCGGACACCTCCAACGCCTCACGATGCGGGACGGTGGCCGGAACGACAGCGCCATGCAATGAACTGGACGCCGTAACCGGCACGGGGATGGACAGCCCTTGCCGGACGGCGACGGCTCGCAACGCTGCCGCAAGGCTGCCCTCGGCAGCAACCTCCGGATAGAGAACAACAGGATCGGGGTAGGTCGGCACGGCTCACGATTCTGCCTCACCACCCTGCCAGGACAGCCGCGAGACGGCCGGGATCGAGTCGACTCGAAGCACCCGCTCTTGCCGCGATCAGCGCGCTGGTGTCGCAGATCAACTGGCGGACGAGTGTTGCGCATCAGTCGACGGAGGACATCACGTATCGGTCTCTGCTGCCGAATTTCTCTGTTCTGGATCAAGGCACCGCGCTCCGCGCGGTGCGGGGCGGCAAGCCCGGCCGGCGGCAAGCCGCCCCGGTCGCCTACGGCGCCGGGGCGGTGAGCCACCGACAGCCGCCGGGACACCGCCCCACAGTCGGATCTCAGCTCAGCGCGAGTTCGTCTGGGAAGCGCTCGTGAAGCGCTGTGACCACATGCCGCAGGCAGTAATCGAGGCTGTGGCCGTCGACCCTTATCGCCGCACCATCGAGCCGCTGACCCGAGATCACCACGGTCCAGGGCTTGCGCTCCCGCTCGCCGTCAATCTTGACCAGCCCGACCAGACCCATCTCCCCCAGGTGCTCCAGCAGCTCCGGCACGCACTCATCCCACCTCATCCACGAATGGGACCACCAAGACCGCTACGGAAGCCAGCGGGTCAGCCTGGTCGCGTGCCGGGGCTTCCGTCTGCCGCGCCAGTCCAACCCCGGGACTGGCTTGCCACCGGATCACTGGGTCGCGCCACCAGCTCCACCACCAGGACGTGCCGAACATGCACGGCCGCCGGCCCCAGCCGGAACGGTCGGGCGTGGACCCGGAGACGGCCCAATGCGGCACTGCCAGCCCGACCCGAGAAAAGGTCAACTGAGCCAGCGCTCAGGGCGTCTCCAGGGCGTCAGGGCGTCCTCAGGGCGTCAAACGCCGACCAATGTTGACCATGAACGACCATCGACACCTGAACATAGAGCCAGCTCAGAGCCCCGATCAGGTCTCTGAGCTGGTGGGCGACGGACGAGTCGACCTGTACGCCGGATTCTGTGCGCGGCGCGTACCCCAAAGGGTTTGCGCCGGCGGCGGCCATCCATCTCGGCCTGCCGTTGCCGGCAGGCTCCAGCGGCCTACCCGCAGACATCGGGCGGGCAGCCCTCAAGCGTCTGCGCCGGGTCGTCATCTTGCGGTGACGGCCCTTGCTTGGCCTTGCTCCGGGTGGGGTTTACCGAGCCACCCCGGTCACCCGGGGTGCTGGTGGGCTCTTACCCCACCGTTTCACCCTTACCGTCCCCGTTGGGGGTCGGCGGTCTGTTTTCTGTGGCACTGTCCCGCGGGTCGCCCCGGGTTGCCGTTAACAACCACCCTGCCCTGTGGAGTCCGGACGTTCCTCGGCGGCGGGCCGGAGCCCGCCGACGCGACCGCCCGGTCGACTCGTCCGTCGCGCCCTCATCCTAACGGCGTGGTGGGGACGCCCCGTTCCGCCCCGGCTCGGCTCGGCCGATGACGATGGCGGGGCCGACGGGCCGTGGGGATTACCCGAGGGCGCTCAGGCCCCCAGGCGCGCTGTCCACGACACCACGTCGGCGACCGTGGAGTTGCCGCCGCAGAGCACGAGACCCAACCGGGCATCGTCACCCACCCGCTCCCGTACGAGGCGGGCGGCCGGCAGCAGGCATCCGGCGGCCGGCTCGGCCCAGACCTTCGCATGTTCGGCCAACTCCACCGTCCCCCGCACCGCCTCGGCGTCGGAGACCACGAGCACGTCGCTGACCAGGGCATTCACGTGGTCGTAGGTGAGCCGCGAGACGGTCGGCGCGCTGAGCGTGGTGACGATCGACGACAGCGGCACCTCGACCGGCCCACCCTTGGCCAGGGCCTGCGACATCGCCTGCGCGCCCTCGGTCTCCACGCCCCAGACCCGTACCCCCGGCCGGCGTGCCCGCAGCGCCGCGGCCACCCCGGCGATCAACGCCCCGCCGCCGACGCTGACCAGCACGTCGGTCAACTCACCGGCGTCGTCGGCGAACTCCAATCCGACCGTGCCCTGCCCGGCGAGCACCACCGGGTCGTCGAACGGGTGCAGCAGGGTCAGGCCGTCCTCCCGCAGCCGGGACATGAGCGCGAACGCGGCGGCCATGCCGTCGGTCAGATGGACGTCGGCACCGGTCGCGCGGGCCACCTCGACGGCACGCGCCGGCGCCGTGCGGGGCATCACCACGGTCGCCGCCACGCCCAGGGCACCGGCCATCACCGCGACCGCGATGCCGTGGTTGCCGCCGCTGACCGCCAGCACGCCCGCCGCCCGCTCGGCGTCGTCCAGGACGAGCAGCTTCGCCGCCGCGCCACGCGCCTTGAACGACCCGGTACGTTGCAGCAGCTCCAGCTTGGCGGTGACGGGCACGCCGAGCAGCTCGGACAGGCCGGGGCTGGGCACGGTTGGTGTGTGGACCACATGGCCGGCGATCCGGTCGGCGGCCGCCTCGATGTCCGCGAGCTCGATCATCACCGAAGCGTGCCACAGCAGCGGCACGGGCCAGCCTGCGGATGTGATCCCCATCAGCGATACCGGGTCAGCAGCTCCGCCCGAAGGTCGACGCCGGTGGTGGTGGACACCGAATCGACGTCCCCGAGCCGCAGCGCGGGGAAGTCTTCCAGCTGATATTCGGAGATCAACCCGAACATGACCTTGGCATCCGGTATCCAATAGTGTTCGAGGGAAGCGAAATGCACCCGCCTGACGTGATAGATCTCCACGCCCGCGCTGACGAGCCGGTCGGCCACCTCCTCGAACGGCACCCGGGGCGGGAAGCTCCCGTACCGGCTACCGATCACCTCGGGGACCATGCCATCGAACCGATGCAACCTCCAGGCGTGGACGATGACGCAATCACAGATCCACTCGCCCGACCCGTCGTGGAAGTTGGCGTCGACGAACCCGAACTGCCGCACCAGGTGGCGATCGTTCCCCGACCCCTCGTCGAAGTCGGACCCCAGTACGCCCGGCCAGTGGTCCGGACGGGAACCGAGACCGACGCCAAGGACCATGCCGGTGACCGCGAAGTCAACGAAGAAATCCAGAGGCGAGGACATCCCGGTAGTCCACCCCCAGCTTCCAGCGTTTGCCACCCCGGTCACCCGGGGTGCCCACGGAAACCGGACAACCGATTCCGGTATTGCAGGCCGTATCAGCTCAGTGCGGAAGGGGACAATCCGCCGGAGGGTCCCCGGTACGGGACTGCCGTCCGGATGCGGGTGAACGGTCGGGCAGATGGTGGCCCTGAGGGTGCGAGTGGTTGATACGTGTGCGAACCTCGTCAGAGCATTTGTGCGGTTGTGTACCACCTGTCACGGCCCGGTAACCCCGTGCGCCCAACGGTGCCACCACCCGTCGGATCTGGGAGAAGACGCCTTGACGAACCTCGACATCGCCCTCAAGAGCGCGATGGGCATCGACGGTGCGATCGGTGCCGCGCTCGTCGACCACAGCAGCGGCATGACGCTCGGTGTGGCCGGCGGCACCGGCGAGATCGACCTGACGGTGGCCGCGGCCGGTAACACCGATGTGGTCCGGGCCAAGCTGCGCACCATCGAGATGCTCAAACTCAACGACGAGATCGAGGACATCCTCATCACGCTCGGCACGCAGTACCACCTGATCCGGCCGTTGACCGGTCGGGCGGGCAAGGGTCTCTTCCTCTACCTGATGCTGAGCAAGAGCCGGGCCAACCTGGCGATGGCCCGTCACCAGCTGCGGGTGATCGAGGAGACTCTGGAGCTGTGAGTGGCGCTGACGGGCTACCCCGCCGTACCCGGAGGGGGGCCGACACCCTGGAGCCGCCACGCCCGTTGCCGCCCTCGCTGGCCGGGAACCCGGCGCTGCCGTATCCGGCGATCGGGCAGGAGCTAGCGGAGCTGCGGGTGCAGATCCCCGGGGTGGACGGGTGCGTGCTCGGCGGCGTGGACGGCCTGCTCATCACCCACAACATCCAGACCGACGCCGACCCGCACGACCTCGCCGCGCTTGCCGCCACGTCGTACGGGCTGGGTCGACAGATCGGGTTCCGGCTCGGCCAGGGCGACTTCCAGCAGTCCACGATTCGCAACGCAGGCGGTTACCTGAGCGTGTACGCGGTCAGCGGGCATGCTCTGCTCGCCGTGGTCGGGCAGGACAGCATCAACGTGGCCCGGCTGCACCTGCGGGCACCGGTGACCACCGAGCGCCTGGCCGACCTGCTGGACGGGGTCACGCCGACCACCCCCTGACGGTCGGTGTCGGCGCGCGCGGGCGATGGCCAGCCGATCGTGCGGGGGTCCGGGCGGCCAGGCTAGCCTCGTGGGGCTATGGATCTCTCGCACGCGGCGCTGCTGCTCGCCGCCGGTCTCGCCGCTGGCACGGTCAACGCGGTGGCCGGTGGTGGTTCGCTCATCACTTTCCCGGCGTTGATCGCGATCGGGTTGCCCCCGGTTCCGGCGAACGTCAGTAACTCCATCGCGGTGTTTCCCGGTTACCTGGCCAGCGTGGCGGGCAGCCGGACGGACCTGCCGCGCCCCCGCGCGCTTGCCACATTGGTGCCCACCACGATTGCCGGCACGATCGTCGGGGCGCTGCTGTTGCTGGCCACCCCGGCCCGCGCGTTCGAGCTGGTCGTACCCTTTCTGGTCCTCGGCGCGACAGCGGTCCTGGCGTTCCAGGACCCGCTGCGCCGGCTGGTCGGTCACCCCCGCGACCTGTCGCCACGCCGACGGACGGTCACGGTGCAGACGATGGTCGCGCTCGGCGCGGTGTACGGCGGTTACTTCGGCGCGGCACTCGGGGTGATGCTTGTCGCCGGGCTGGCCCTGGTGCTGGACGCGACGCTGGCGCGGGTGAGCGCGATCAAGAATCTGCTCTCCGCGTTGGTGGGGTTGACCACGCTCGTGGTTTTCGCCCTGTTCGGCCCGGTGAACTGGGCGGCGGTCGCGGTGGTCGCGCCGGCCACCCTTCTTGGGGGGTACGTGGGCGCCCGGCTCGTCCGCCGGCTGCCGCCGGTGGTGCTCAAGACGCTGATCGTGGTGTTCGGTACGACGATCGGCCTCTACCTGCTCTGGCGTGCCCTGAACTGACCGGCGGCAAAGCCAAGATCAGTACGCCTCGCCCACCGGCTCCTCGGCCGCGTGTTCGGCGTCGGCGGCGGCGCGGTTCCAGCGGGACCAGAGCACCCGTTCGCCGTAGCCGGCCGCCATCAGGTGCGCGAACGCCAGGTAGACGAGCACGCCGACGGCGAGGACCCCGAAGCCGACCCAGAACGGCAACGACAGCGAGTGTTCGGCGAGCTTGCCGGAGATGATCGGCGCGGGCGCGGCGGCACCCCAGCGGACCAGGTTGAACGCGCCGGTGGCGACCCGCCGGTCGCTGGAACCCAGGCCGAGCGCCAGATCGGTGAGGTTGGCGTTGGCCAGGCCCATGCAGAGTCCAGCGAGCACCAGCACCACGAGCGCCTCGGCGGTGCTGCCGGAGGTGGCGAAGAGGACCATGCAGACCAGCAGCCCGGCGATGGCCACGCCGACGGTCTGCACGGCGCCGATCCGGTGGGCCAGCCGGTGGCCGATCACCATGATGCCGGCGGCCAGGCCCAGCCCCCAGCCGGTGAAGGCGAGCCCCAGCGGGATGACGTCCAGGCCGAGGAAGAGCGGCGTGTAGCCGAGCACCACGAAGAACACGAAGTTGTACGCGGCGGTCACCGCACAGAGGGCGATGAACGCCGGCCGGCGGTAGGTGGCGAAGATCTGGCCGACGCGTACCGGGGCCTGCCGGTTGGTGGGCTCGCGGAGTTTGCGGGAGGCCACGCCGAGGGCGAGGACCATGAAGACGCCGCAGACGAAGAACGGCAGCCGCCAGCTGACCTCGCCGAGCAGGCCGCCGATCAGTGGGCCGACGGCGAAGCCGAGGCCCAGGGCGGTTTCGAAGAGGCCGACCACCCATTCCCGGTCGACGGCCAGGTTGACGAGCACCACCATGGCGGTGGCGAAGAACATCGCGTTGCCCAGCCCCCAGACACCGCGCAGCACGGAGAGCTGCACGATGTTGTCGCTGAACGAGGCGAGGATCGCGGCGAGGCCGACCACGGAGACGCCGGTGACGAGCACCGGTTTGAAGCCGAACCGGCCGCTGGCCAGCGTCGCCGGGATCATGCCAAGAGCCATGACCGCGATGTACGCGGTGAACAGCAACTCGACCTGCCAGGCGCTGACTCCGATCGCCTCGCCGATGGCCGGCAGGATCGGGTCGACGACGGCGATGCCGGCGATGGCGAGGAAGGCCACAAGCGTGGTGGCGTAGATGGCACTGCGGTTCGGTTCGGTACGCCGATCCACTCCGACTCCTCAACTAGCTGTATCGTACAGGTACTTATCCTGTATCATACAGCCATGAGTGACGACGACGAGAGCACCCTCGGCCAGATCGAGACCGAGGTGGCCCTGCTGATGCGCTTCGGCGAGGCCACCCGGCGGGCCACCGGCACCGCCGAGCACCGGGTGCTGGACCGCGCGGCGTACGTCATCCTGCGTCACCTGGCCGACGCCGGCCCGCAGAACGTCTCCGCGCTCGCCGCCCGACTCAACCTGGACGGCTCGACGGTGACCCGGCAGGTCTCCGCCCTGCAACGCGACGGCCTGATCACGCGGACCCCCGACCCGTGCGACGGCCGGGGCACGGTCATCTCCCCCACCGCCGCCGGCCTGCAACGGATGGCCGCCGTGCAGGCCGCCCGCACTCGGCTCTACGGCGACATGCTGGCCGACTGGACGACCGAGGACCGCTCCACCCTCGCAGTCCTCCTAGGCCGCCTCAACCAGGCCCTGATAGACCGCAACCGCCCCTGACCCCGAGCCCTGACCCCCACCCCACCCCACCCCACCCCGAATTAGCCGATCTTGCACTTTCTGTCGGTACCTATGCCACAAATCCTGACTTTTCTACGACACAAAGTGCAAGATCGGCGCGGGAGGGCGGGAGCGCGGGAGCGCGGGAGGGCGGGAGCGCGGGAGGGCGGGAGCGCGGGAGGGCGGGAGCGCGGGAGGGCGGGAGCGCGGGAGGGCGGGAGGGCGGGAGGGCGGGAGCGCGGGAGGGCGGGAGCGCGGGAGCGCGGGAGGGCGGGAGCGCGGGAGCGCGGGAGCGCGGGAGCGCGGGAGGGGGCGGGAGCGCGGGAGCGCGGGAGCGCGGGAGCGCGGGAGGGGGCGGGAGGGCGGGTCGGCGCCGACGCCCGGGCGCCGACTCGCGTCGGCGCCCGGGCTTACGTACCTGGGATCAGGCGACCGGCTCGCGGGCCGAGTCGGCGTCGCGGTCGGTGCCCGGGGTGACCCGCGGGTCGCCCTCGTCGGCGAAGTAGTCGTCGGGTGTGGTGCCGTCGACTCCTTCCTCGACCTTCGCGGCCCGCAGCGCCAGCGTCACGAGTGCCGCGACGGCCAGGTTGACCAGGACCGCCACGATGCCGACGTAGATCGTCTTGGTGGTGTCGAACCCGAACTCGGACAGCGGGAACGCCGAGCCGCCGAAGTGCTTCCGGGTCGGGCTGGCGACCTGGTAGAGCATCCACATGCCCAACCCCATGCCGACCGCCCAGCCGACGATCAGGCCGGTGCGGTGGAACCAACGGGTGTAGAGACCGAGCGCCACCGCCGGCAGCGTCTGCAGGATGATCACGCCGCCGATGAGCTGGAGGTCGATGGAGAACTGCGGGTCGAGGAAGACGATGCAGCCCACCGCGCCGACCTTCACCACCAGCGAGGTGACCTTCGAGACGTTGGCCTCCTGGGCCGGGGAGGCGTCCCGCTTCAGGTACTCCTTGTAGATGTTGCGGGTGAACAGGTTCGCCGCCGCGATCGACATGATCGCCGCGGGTACCAGCGCGCCGATGCCGATGGCCGCGTACGCCACACCGGCGAACCAGGCCGGGAACTGCTGGTCGAACAGCAGCGGCACGATGGTGTTGTTGTCCACACTGCCGGCCGAAGCGCCGGGCAGCGGCTTCACCCCCGCCGCGATGGCCATGTAACCGAGCAGCGCGATCAGCCCGAGCAGAAGGCTGTACGCGGGCAGCGCCGACATGTTCCGCTTGATCACGTCACGGTTCCGGCTGGCCAGCACACCGGTGATGCTGTGCGGGTAGAGGAAGAGCGCCAACGCCGAACCGAGCGCCAGCGTCACGTACTGAAGCTGGTTGTTGCCGTTGAGCAGGACGCCGTCGTTCGGGTTGGGTGAGGCGTCGAACTTCGCGTCGGCGGCGGCGAAGATGTCCCCCCAGCCGCCCAGCTTGTACGGCAGGTAGATGACCGCCACCAAAATGACGATGTAGATCAGGCTGTCCTTGACGAACGCGATCAGCGCCGGCGCGCGCAGCCCCGACTGGTAGGTGTACGCGGCCAGGATCGCGAACGCGATGATGATCGGCAGGTGCCGGGCCACCGCGTTGTCGCCGGTGACCCCCATCGTCTTGAGCACGGCCTCGATGCCGATCAGCTGCAACGCGATGTACGGCATGGTGGCCACGATGCCGGTGATGGCGATCAGCAGGGCCAGCACCGGCGAGTCGAACCGGTTGCGGACGAAGTCGGCAGGGGTGACGAACCCGTGCCGGTGCGACACCGACCAGAGGCGCACCAGCACCAGGAAGACCAGCGGGTAGATGACGATGGTGTACGGCACGGCGAAGAACCCGGCCGCTCCGGCGCCGAACATCAGTGCCGGCACCGCCACGAAGGTGTACGCGGTGTAGAGGTCACCGCCGACCAGGAACCAGGTGATCCAGCCGCCGAAGCTGCGCCCGCCCAACCCCCACTCGTCCAGGTGCGCCATGTCCTTCGGCGCCCGCCACCGGGCGGCCACGAAGCCCATCACGCTCACCAGCAGGAAGAGGAGCGAGAAGACGATGATCTCGGTGAGATGGTCCCGCCACATCAGGAGCCTCCCCGCTTCTTCGTCATCTGGTACACAAGCGTCGTGGTGGAGACGCCGAGCAGGATGTACGCCAGTTGCAGCCAGTAGAAGCGTGGGAAGCCGAAGACCCGGGGCGAGTCGCCGTTGAAGAAGACCGGGATCAGCGGCACCACGATCGGGATGAACAGCAACCAGTTCCAGGGGCTGTGGTCCTTCGCCCGGGTTGGCGCCGTGGTGGGCGCCTCCGGTTCCGGTGTAGCCATCTGACAGACCTCCGGGGAGTCGAGGCTCTCGATGTAACTGCCGGAGGCTATGACTTTGTGACGGCGGTCACCGGACCCGCACGGAGGGTGCTGCGCCGAACGGCCGAACGGCTGCGCCGAACGGCGCGACCGGCCGGCTGGCCAGATCAGGTTGGGGTGTGCCGGCTCAGAGGGCGGCGAGGTGGGCGGTGTCGTTGACCGTGCGGACGGCGACGCCGCCGTCCGGCCACATGTCGAGCAGCGAAATGCCGGCCGCGTCCAGAAAGAGCCGATGCAGGAAGCCGTCGCCGGCCGCGAGGGCGTCGCGCAGCACCAGCTTGATCGGCGAGACGTGCGAGACGACCACCACGGTCTCCCCGGGGTACGCGGTGAGCAGCCCGGAGATGACGCGGTGGGCGCGTTCGGCGACGTGGGTGAACGACTCCCCGCCCGGCGGGGCGATCCGGGGTGAGGCGAGCCAGGCGTCCATCTCCCCCGGCCACTGCTGGCGCACCTCGGCGAAGGTCCGCCCCTCC
Source organism: Micromonospora sp. DT228 (assembly GCF_049841595.1). Taxonomy (NCBI): domain Bacteria; kingdom Bacillati; phylum Actinomycetota; class Actinomycetes; order Micromonosporales; family Micromonosporaceae; genus Micromonospora; species Micromonospora sp. DT228. The sequence goes on along the minus strand of NZ_JBNCKO010000019.1, from coordinate 91,282 downwards.
CACTGGCCGAAGTCGCACTCGATCAGGTCGTCCTCGGTACGCACCGGCACGTCGCCGTCGAGCGCCTCGGCGATCGCCGCCGCGGTGGCCGTACACCGGGAGAGCGGTGAGCTGAGCACGGCCGCGGCGGACGGGGCCAGCGCGGCCACCCGGGCGCCGGTGGCCAGGGCCTGGGCCCGGCCCTTCGCGGACAGTGGCACGTCGCCGCGGCCGGAGTAGCGCCGCTGCTCGGTGTACTCGGTCTTGCCGTGCCGGACCAGGATCAGCCGGGTGGCGGTGAAGGTCGGGCGCGGCTCCCAGGAGGCCGGCGCGGTCGCCGGGTCGCTGCCCGTCGTGGGCGTCGCCGGAGGTTGGCCCGTCGTCGGGGTCCGCGCCGGTCGACCGGCGGCGGCGTCCATGGCGGCGTTGGCGAGCGCGTCGGCGTGCCGGTTCTGCTCGCGGGGGATCCAGGCGAACCGCACCGCGGTGAACCGGCCCACCAACCCGGCGGCCTCGGCCGCGAGGGGGCGCAGGCCGGGGTGCTTGATCTGCCACCGGCCGCACATCTGCTCGACCACCAGCTTGGAGTCCATCCGGACGTCCACCTCGGCGGCGCCCAGCTCGGCGGCGGCGGTCAGGCCGGCGATCAACCCCTGGTACTCGGCGACGTTGTTCGTCGCCGTGCCGAGCGACTCGGAGCGCTCGGTGAGCACCTCGCCGGTTTCCGCGTCACGCACCACCGCGCCGTAGCCGGCGGGGCCGGGATTGCCCCGGGACCCGCCGTCGGCCTCGACGCTCACCACCCGCGGCGCCACGACCTACAGACCCGACTCGTTGGTGCGGACCATGATCCGCCGGCAGTCCTCGCAGCGGACCACGTCGTCCGGGGCGGCCTTGCGGATCCGGGCCAGGTCGGCACCGGACAGGTCCAGGCGGCAGCCGCCGCAGCGGCCCGCGGTGAGCAGCGCGGCGCCCAACCCGGTGTCGGCCCGGATCTTGTCGTAGAGGGTGACCAGGTCGGCCGGGAGGTCGGCGGCGAGCGGCTGACGGGCTCCCCGCTTGAACTCCTCCTCCTTGGTGATCTCGGCCAGCGCGTCGTCGCGGCGCTGCTCGGTCGCGGCGCGCTTGTCCCGGGTGTCGGCCAGCCGCTGCTCCACGCCGTCCAGGACGCCCTGCGCGGTCTCGCGCTGCTCCATCAGCTCCAGCTCGGCATCCTCCAGGTCGCCCTGGCGCCGGTTCAGCGAGACCAGCTCGTGCTGGAGCGCCTCCAGCTCCCGGGCCGGGCCGGTGCCGGCGGCGAGCCGGTTCTCGTCCTTCTCCTTGCGGGCGCGGACCTGCTCGACGTCCTTTTCCAGCCGGGCGATGTCCCGGTCCAGGTCGTCGACCGCCACCTGTGCGCGGACCCGCTCATCCTCCAACGACGACAACTCCCGGGCCAGCGACTCCAGCTCGGCCCGCTCCGCTAGCGTTCGCCTGCGGTGCGCGAGCTGGGCGAGATTGGTGTCGATCGCCTGGAGGTCGAGCAGGCGGCGCTGCACCTGAGGGTCAGCCTTCACGGTCGGGCTCCTTGTCGTCCACAGCGGGTGCGGCGGCGTGCACGGTCCACGGGTCGGTGTCCAGGTCGGACACCAGCGTCTCGACGCCCAGCGCCTCCCGCAGGAGGGCGGCCAGGTCGTCCAGCCACGGTCGTTCGGTCGCCCAGTGGGCGGCGTCGATCAGGGCGGGACCATCGGCGGCGAGGTGCTCGCCGGCCGGGTGGTGCCGCAGGTCGGCGGTGAGGAACGCGTCCACCCCGGCGGCGGTCGCGGCGCCGAGGAAGCTGTCCCCCGACCCGCCGCTGACGGCGAGGGTACGAACCATACGCCCGGGATCCCCCGCGGCGCGAACTCCCCAGGACGTGACGGGGAGCACGGCGGCCGCGTGCCGGGTCAGCTCGGCGAGAGTCATCGGCCGGGGCAGCTCCCCGATCCGGCCGAAGCCCCGGTCGTCGCCGTGGGCGGGCGAGCCGGGCGCGGATCGCTGAAGCGGGCGCAGCCCGGTCAGCCCGAATCGGGCGGCGAGGGCGTCGGAGACGCCCGGGGCGGCCACGTCGGCGTTCGTGTGCGCCGCGTAGAGCGCCACCCCGGCCCGGATGAGCTGGTGGATGATCCGGCCCTTGAAGGTCGTCGGCGCCACCGACGAGACCCCGCGCAGCAGCAGCGGGTGATGCGCGACGATCATGTCCACGTCGGCGGCAAGCGCTTCGGCGACCGTCTCGGGCACCACGTCGACCACGCAGAGCACCCGGCGGACCGGGGCGGCCGGCTCGCCGAGCACCAGGCCCACCCGGTCCCATTCCTCGGCCCAGGCCGGTGGATAGCGCCGTTCCAGCTCGGCCACCACGTCGGTCACCGTGGGGGCGGATCTGCTAGTGCTCACGGCGGGCCAGCTTACCGGCGCGGAGGCGGTCCAGCGGTGACACCCGGCCCGGCCGCGTCGCGGGCGGGCTGCGCGGGTGAGCGCGCTAGACAGCGCTCACGGCGACGGCGTGCAGGGCTTTGAGCGGCATCGCCCACGGGAAGGCGTGCAGGTGCTGCTCCCCCGTGCCGGGTGGATGCAGGGTGATCACGTGGTCACCGAAGAGCACGGTGACGCCCCACTCGGCCAGCCGGGCCACCCCGGCACGGAACGCGGGGTGGACGGCCATCGCGGCGTTCGTGAACGGCACCGCGACGATGGGGACGCCCTTGCCCTGCGCCTCGACCAGCAGCCCAAGCGCCAGGGTGTCGGTGATCCCGGCCGCCCACTTGTTGACCGTGTTGACGGTGGCCGGGCAGACGATCATGGCGTCGGCGGGCGGCAGGACGTCCGGGTCCCCGGGATTCTTGTAGTGCGTCCGCACCGGGTGGCCGGTCTGCCGGGCCAGCGCGGCCTGGTCGACGAACTTCGCCCCGTCGGGCGTCGTGATCACGCAGACGTCCCAACCATCCTGCTGGGCAAGGTCGACCAGACGGCCGACGTGCCGGGCCAGCGGCGAACCGCAGGCGATGACGTAGAGCACCTGACGGTGCCCGCGGTGACGTGGTGAACCGGCCATCACACCGGCTCCGCGCTCATACCCCTACTCCCATGTGCTCAGCCAACTCCGCTACCGGAGAAGGCGGCGCACCACGTGTGCGACGAAGGATGTCCGACATCACCTCGTGGGCGATCGGGCGGCAGCGGACCTCCGACGGGGCGAGCCGGTCACCGAGCAACAGCATCTCGCCGGCGTTCGCCACGTCGCCCAGTTGGGCGTACCCGCGGGCGATGTCGAGCAGGTGATGGGCGCGGCGTTCGGGCAGCAGCGCGTTGAAGTCGGGCTCCGAGATGCGTAGTTGGTGCACCTCCACGGCCCGACCCCCGTCGCCCAGCTCCACCGCGGCGGCGGCCCGGTGCAGCTCGACGTTTGTCGGGCCGAACGACGTCCAGTAGTGGTTGTGGTCGCCGCCGAGCAGCGTGGCGGCCTCCTGCGCGCAGTTGATCAGGTCGTCGACGCTTGCCGTGTCACCGATGCGCGACGCGGCCATCGCACCCTGGAGCAGGAGCATCCCGTAGACGGAGAGGCGGGCCGGGGTGACCTCGTTGCTCCCGCCCGGGGCCAGCCGGTTGGCGATCTGGACGTTCAGCTCCAGCGCGGGGCGGGCCCGGCCCATCGCGACGAGCGCGTTGCAGACCCGGGTGGTGGCGATGCCGGCCAGCAGAGGGTCGTCGGCCCGCTGGGCCACCGCCATCGACCGGTCGGCGGCCAACCAGGCGAGGTCGCACTCGCCGAGCTTGCGCAGCACCGAGGAGGCGATCTGGTAGACCTGCCCGAGCAGGTGGGCCGCCTCGGGGGCCCGGTCACCGCCGTAGGCGGCGTCGGCGGCCTGAGCGTCGCGCAGCAGCTTGGGCAGCGCCCGGATGAGCATGCCGTAGCGGCCGTACTGGTAGGTCAGCCAGGCGTGATTGACGGCCTTGCGCAGGTCCTCCAGCGGCGGCGGACACGGCACCGCGTCGAAGTACGCGCTCATCGAGTCGTAGCGTTCCAGTGCCGCCCGGATCTCCTGCACCTCGACCTGGTCGATGCAGTTCAGCGCGTCGGTGCGGCGCTCTGGGTCCTTGCCCAGGAGGAGTTGCACGTCGACCTGGAGGATGTCGGCGATCTCGTAGAGGACGGAGAACTTGTCCAGTCGGCGGACGCCGCGTTCGACCTTGTCCACCCAACTCTTTGACTTTCCCAGCCGGTCGGCGAAGACCTGCTGCGACATCTTGCGGCGCCCCCGCCAGTAAGCCACTCGCCGTCCTATGGGTAGCTCGTCCATCTGCCCATCCTCCCCTGCCGCCGCCGACCGATCGAGCCGGGGCGATGTCCGCGGGTGCGGTGACTGTGGTTCATTTTCAGGTTTTCGCTGGTCGCACACGATGTACGTCAGCCATACAGCCAGTCCTCGTACTTTTCGTGCAAGTTGCACGAGCCGTTCGTCAACCTCAACGATCGTGGGTTACGGCAGTGACGGTGCTCGACATGAGACCTGGCGAACGCCGGGCCCGACGAGGGGAGATGGCACACATGTGGGGGAACGTCGGACCGCGCGTCGCCGAACTGTCGCCGCTGGAACGAGTCCGGCTGCGCCGGGTCGCCATGCGCTACGCCACACACGGGTGGGAGGTCACGCCGGGGGCCTGCCTGGCCCGCAGTCGCTTCGTCTGCGGCCGGGCCGGCTGTCCCACGGTGGGTTGTCACCCCGCCCTGGAGAACTGGGAGTTGGCCGCCAGCGCCGACCCGGCCCGGGTGGCCACCTGGTGGCGCAACCGTCCACACGGGGTGCTGCTGCCCACCGGCCGGGCCTTCGACGTGTTGGAGGTGCCCGCCCACCTGGGCCGGCACGTGCTCGACGCGGTGCGGATCCACCCGGCCGGCACCGGCGTACGCGGGCCGGTGCTGGTCACCCCCACCGGGCGGTGGATGTTCCTGGTCCGCCCCGGCGACCCGCTCCGGCCGGAGTTGGAACACTGTTTCCACGTGGTCCGGCACGGGCCGGGCTCGTGGGTGCCCGCGCCGCCCACCAGGCTGCCGGAGGGCACGGTCCGCTGGGCGGTCGCCCCCGAGCAGGCCCGCTGGCAACTTCCGGATTCGTACCTCGTGCAGAACACGTTGATCGGAGCGTTGCGCGCCGCCGGGGTGACCCTCGCCCCGGACCTGCTCCCCGGTCACCTGCCACTGCCCCGACGAGGCAGATGAGACGGGCCCGGCCGACGATTCGATCAGGTGCCCGACAGCGTCGCCGGGGCGCCGGTCCTCGTTGACAGGGAGACGGCGCGAACGCGCGCCACGAACGGGGGAACGATGTCCACGAACGACAGGGCGCCTCATCCCGACGGCACCGAACCGCCGCGCCGCAGCCACCCACGCCACAGGTGGGCCGGCACCCGACCGTCCGGCTCGCGCCCCGGCCGCCCACGCCCCACCGGCTCCCGCCCGGCCGGCACCCACCGCCCGGTCCGCTAAGGCCCCGGCCGAGCCGGCCCAGCCGGCCCAGCCGCCCGACCTCGGCGATCTTGCACTTTCTGCCCCGGCAATCTCCGCAAAACAGAACGAATGACAGACAGAAACTGCAAGATCGCGGGGGCGAGGGGCGAGGGGCGGCGCGGGGTAACGGGGTTAGTCGGTCAACGGGAGGCCCGCGGAGTGGTACTGGCGGGCGTCGTCGGTCACCACCGCGTGGGTGTGGCCGTCGAGGCCGTTCAGCCAGCCGAGACCGGTGGCCCCCATGGCGAGGGCCGCGGTGGCGTACGCGTCGGCCACCCCGAGGTCCGTGCCGACAACCGTCACCGAGCGCAACCCACTGGCCGGGGCGCCCCGGCGCGGGTCGAGCACGTGCCGGCCGCGCTCGTAGACGCCGGACGTGGCCACCGCCAGGTCGGTGCCGGCGAGCACCAGGCAGGTCGCCATGGCGTCCCACGGGTGTCGGATGCCGATCCGCCACGGTTCTCCGGTCGGGGACAATCCGCGCACCCGCAGGTCACCACCGGCGTTCACGCAGTGGTTCGGGGCGCCGGCGGCGAGCAGGCGATCGGAGGCGACCTGGGCGGCCCAGCCCTTGACGAAGCCGGACGGGTCGAGCCGCCCGGTGGCGTACGCGTCGAAGAACCCGTCGGTGGCGCCCCACAGGTCGGCGCAGGTCTCCAGCACGAACCGCAGCTCCGCGGACGCCGCGGAGAGCAGCACCTCACCCCGGTCGAAGCGGCACACCTCGCTGTCCGGCTGGTACGTGCTGAACCGGGCGTCCACCTCGCGCATCCAGGCGAAGACGTCGTCGGCCAACTCGTGCAGGGCCGCCGGCGGCAGGTCGTCGGCCAGATCCAGGGTGATCGCCGTACCCATGATCTGCTCGACCCGGCACAGCCCGGGTCGGATCATCGCGGCCGGCACGTCAGAACGCCTCCTCGATCGCGCCCCGCAACGACTGCTTGTAGGAGTTGCTGGTCTCGGTGGCGCCGGACACGGTGTTGACGTTGGCGCTCTGCTTCTGCACCACCTCGCCGCCGGTGCCGTCGTACCTGTCGCTGACGTCGTCGCTGTGGATGTCGGACTCGCCGCCGCTGGGCAGCGACAGCGAGACGGCCTCGACGATCCGGTTGCCGGAGACGACGATCTGCACCTGCACGAAGCCGTACTCGTTGTCCACGCCCGGCCCGGTCACCCGCCGGGTGGTCGGCTGCGGCGCCTTTGTGGTGGTCCGCGGCGCGGAAGGAGCCTTCGTGGTGGGGCGGGCGGTGCCGGGCGGCCGGGCGGTGCTCTTGCTGGGTTTGGGCGACGACGGCGCGCTGGGCGCCACCGACGGCTTCGGCGCGCCGGCCACCGGTGCGGCGGCCGGGTCGACGCCCGGGTCGACATCCTGCGGGGTGGGGTTTACCGGCTGGGCGGTCGGCAGGTTCTGGGCGACCTGGGTGGCGGCCGGCGAGCCTTTGAACACCACGAGCGCGGTGGTGCTGGCGGCCAGGCCGGTGATCGCGAGCAGCGCGCGACGCATGGGGATGCCTTCCTACAACTCGAACGTGGCCAGGTGGATCTGCCGTCGGGGCACGCCGGCGCGGCGCAGCGCGCGCACCGACTGCTCCACCAGGCCGGGTGGCCCACACAGGTAGACGTCGCGCCGGGCCACGTCGGGCACCAGTTGCCGTAACCCGTCCGGGCTCATCAGCTGGCGGGGGCCGGGGTCGTCGCGGGAGCCGATGACGTACCAGACCGAGGTGTCGCGCTCCTGCGCCAGCCAGTCCAGCTCACGGCTGAGCAGCACGTCGGCGGGCGTACGGGCCCGGTAGATCAGGGCCGCGCCCGGCGGCAGCTCCTCCAGCATCGCCCGGATCGGCGTGATGCCGCTGCCGCCCGCGATCAGCAGGGCCCGCTCGCGGACCCGGTGCGCGGCCGTGAAGGTGCCCGAGGGGCCCTCCGCCCAGACCCGGGTGCCCGGGGTCAGGTCGCGCAGGTCCGCGGTGTGCGCGCCGACGACCTTGACGGTGAGCCGCAACCAGCGACCGTTCGCGGCGGCGGAGACGGAGAACGGGTGCGACTGCCACCAGCAGCCCCGGGTGAGGAAGCGCCAGCGGAAGTACTGGCCGCCGAGCATCGTCAGCCGGCCGAGCCGCTCGCCGGTGAGATAGATGGAGATGGTGTCGGGGTTCTCGGCGACCACGTCGGCGACCCGCAGCCGGTAGCGCAGGTTGAACGCCAACGGCGCGAGTACCCGACCCCAGAGCAGGGCGGCGACGACCAGCACGTAGAGCGCGATCCAGCCGGTGCGGACCGGACCGGGCTTGTACAGCTGCGCGCCGTGGGTGAACTGGTGGCCGAAGCCGAGCAGCAGGATCACGTAGGTGGACAGGTGCAGCAGGTGCCACAGCTCGTAGGGCAGCGCCCGGCGGATCGCCCGGATGCTGCTGAGCCCGACAAGCATCATGATGCCGGTGGCGACGAACGCCGAGACCATGTCCTCGTAGTCGCCGAGCAGCGTGCCGACCTCGGCGAGGATCGACTGGTTCCGCAGGTCCGCGTAGCCGACGAGGATCAGCGACAGGTGCGCCAGCACGGCGACCAGCAGGGTCGCGCCGACGTCGCGGTGCCAGCGGGCGATCTGCTCGCCGCCGATCCACCGCTCCAGCACCGGCAGCCGGCTCATCATCAGCACCTGCACCAGCAGCAGGTAACCGGAGATCAGACCGGCGATCCGGCCGGCCGCGGTGATGGTGGCCGCGGTGCTGCGCAGCGAACCGGCGGGGGTGCCCAGCCACCACGGCAGCACGCTGGCGAGCAGGCCGACCAGGAGCAGCAGGGCCAGCAGTCGCCGGCCGCCGGGTCCGCGCCGGTCCGGGACCTGCGGGGGTACGGGCGCAGCCGACCGGCCGCCGTGCCGGGACGAGGTCCCGGTACGACGGCCGGCGGCGTGGGTGTGCGGGTACGTCACGCGTACAGCTTCATCGGGGCGTACTTCTGGCGGGGGAAGACCTTCTCGACCTCCGCGTTGGTGAGCCCGAACCGGCCCTGGGCCACCGCGCCGTACACGTTGAACATGTTGTTGTTCTCCGGCACGTCACCGGAGTCCAGCTTGTCCAGGCCGTTCCAGGTGCCGAGCAGCGAACCGGCCAGCTTCTTGCCGGAGAGGATCGTGACCACCCCACCGTGCCCGTGGTCGGTGCCGCCGGTGTTGGAGCCGACCCGGCGACCGAACTCGCTGGACACCATGATCGTCACGTCGGCGGACTGCGGGCCGAGGTCGGTGAAGAAGGCCGCCATCGCGCTGGCCAGCTCGTTCAACCGGCGGTGCAGTTGGCCGCCCGGGGCGGTGCCCTGGTTCTCGTGGGTGTCGTAACCGCCCATTCCGACGGTGGCGACCCGGACGTTCGCGCCGCCCTTGATGAGCTGAGCGAGCTGCTTGAAGGCGTTGCCGACGCCCTCGTACTTGACGCCCTCGACGGGCTCGTACGGCTTGGCGGCCAACTGCTGGGCGGTGGCCAGCGCGCCCATGCCCTCCTGCACGGCCTCCTCCACCGGGTGGTTGATCCCGGTGAAGAGCCCCTTGATGGCCGCCTCGGTGGCGGCCCGGTACTTCTGGTCGCCGTTGAGCCGCAGCGACCCCACGTTGTTCAGCGACAGCGCGCCGTTGGTGCCCACAAGCGAGCGGGGCAGCGTGCTGCCGATGCCGACGCTGCGGAACGCGGTGCCCTTGCCCAGGTGGTCGACGAGACCGTCGAGCCAGCCCCGGCCGCCGGTCTCGTTGGGCAGGCCACCCAGGTTGCAGGCGTCCGCGGCCTGGAAGTGGCTGCGCGACAGCCGCGGGTCCGAGGTGCCCGGTACGAAGCCCAGTTGACCGGCCGTGAGCCACTTCTCCAACGGCTTGAACGCGCTGGTCAGCTTGAAGCCGCGGTCCAGGGCCAGCGAGTCGTTGCCGAGCAGCAGGTCGGGGCGGGCCTTGGCGAGCACGGCGTCGTTGTCCGGCGCGACGAGGCTCAGCCCGTCCAGGCCGCCGTAGAGGAAGACGTGGATCAGGGTGCCGGTCGGGGTCGCCGCGAACGACGCCGACGTGGTGACGAACTGGGCGGTGGCCAGGGCGGTGGCGGTGGCCGCGGCACCCACGACGAAGGTCCGGCGGGTGACGCCACGACCGTCCTGCTGCGCCTCCTCCAGGTTCTCCAGGGTGCGGTAGCGGTCCCGCTCGGCGGCGCTCTCGGCGGCGACGATGTCGGCCTCCGCGCGCAGCAACGCCTCGGCCGGGTTGTCGGCCAGCCGTCGCACGTCGGGGCATTCGGGGTGCAGGGGGAAAGAGTTGTACACAGTCTTCTCCATCGGGTGCCTCACCGGAGGTGGTGCTGGGGGGAAGCGAGGATCGCCCGCGCGACGGCGGTGATGGCCCCGTTGAACGTGGCGTCGACCTTGGCAGTCGCCGGCACACCGGCCACACCGAGGATCAAATTCTTCTCCCGCGCGCTCAGCTTCTGACCCACCAGCCGCTGGGAGAGCGCGTCCACGTACGCCCCGGCGGTGGCCGGCGGCGCGGCGATGAGCTTTTCCGGGGCCGTGTACGTGAAGGCGGTGCGGTAGCCGGCGATGACCTCGCCCGCCTCGTTCCAGCCGTTGACCATGGTGCCGGCCGACGTCCAGGCGACGTAGACATCCGGGTAGCCGTCCGGGGTGGGCTGACCCATCGGATAGTGGCCCAGCTCGCGCAGCTTGTCGTGGATCTGCCGCAGACCCCGGGCGTACGGGGTGCGCTTGTTGTCGCCGTTGTTGTGCTTCGGCGAGGCGTCCGGCGCGACACCCAGGGTGCGGTACGTGGCGACCAGGTACTCCATCGGCCGGCGCACCTTCTGGCCCACGCCGGCCCAGAACTCGGAGGAGCTGAACAGCGCTATCAGCACCGGCTTGATCAGGCCGTTGTTCGTCGTGTACGTCTTGGCCAGCCGGTCCACCAGGGACTTCGGCGGGGTGTCCGAGACGAACCGGGTCGCCAGGCTCTGCGCGACGTACTTCGCCGTCGACGGGTGCAGCGCGATGTAGGCGATGTACGCGTCGATCGCCGCGTCGGCCTTCTTCGCGTCGGCGGAGTCGTTGGCGTGGGTGAAGCCGAGGATCTTCACCTTGCCGACGTAGTGCTGCTCGGGCTTGAAGACGTACTTGCCGTCCCTGTCGATCCCGCGGCCGGTCTGCAGCATCGCCGCCTGCCGGACGTCCTGCTCCCCGTAACCACCGTCGACGCCGACCGAGTAGAGCTCGAGGTTCTCCCGGGCGAGGTTCTCGTTGATCGCGTCCTTGCGGGAGTCCTTCTGGTTCAGGTAGATCAGCAGCGCGGGGTGCTTGTTCGCGGCGACAAGCATCTCCGGGTAGCTGCTCAGCGCGTACTTGCGCACGACGTCCTGGTCGAACGAGTTGCGGTAGGGCTCGCCGCCGTCGAAGTCGGCGGCGACGTGCAGGAAGTCGTTCCAGAAGTCGACCATCACCTCGAACAGCTGGCGCTTGGACCAGATCTGCCGGGCGATCGTGGCGTCGACCATTTCGCGCTCCGGCTGGGCGCCCTGGTCGTTGAGCTGGTCCCGCTGGGCGCGCAACTGCTGGGGGTCGAGCTTCAGGGTGGGCAGCTCGGCGAGCTTCATCTCGGCTTTGCTCGGCTCGAGCTTGTCCGGCTCCAACTGGGCGCGGATCCAGGCGTCGATGCCCTGGCTCTTGATGTCGGCGATCACCGCGGGCGTCGGCCCGAAGGTGGCGCGCCGGGCCAGGTGCAGGATCGGGTCCTTGGCCAGCACCGTCTTGACTGTCACCTTCGTCGCCGAAGCGGCGGCGGCGGGACCGGACAGGGTCCGTCCGGTGGTCGGCGCGTTCTTCTTCAGCGCCTCGCCGGCCCGGGAGCCCATGTAGCTCTCGTTCTGCTCGGTGTACGTACGCACCGTGCTGGGCTGCTGGCCGCTGGGCCGCGCCGCGGTGCCGTCGGTCACCGTGCTGCCGGTCGCGTCGCCGGCAGCCGCCGCCGTCTCGTCGGCGAAGAGGCCACGGATCTGCGGGGTCATGGCGAGCGCCGCGCCACCGGCGACGACGGCGGCGGTGCCACCGAGGGCGACCATGGCCTTGCGCCGGCCGACCTTGCCACCCGAGTTGTCGTCATCGTCCAGGGCGGGCAGTCCGGCACCGGCCGGTCGCGCCGGCGCCGGCCGACCGAGACCCTCCGGGCCGACCCACTGTGGGCCGCGCGGGCCGGGGGCGGGCTGTCCGGCGTGGGCGTAACCGTCGCCGTACTGCCCGCGCGGGTCGGCCTGCGCGGGGTAGCCGCCCTGGTAGGGGTGGGGCGAGTCGTACCCGTAGGGCGCGGACGCGCTGGGGTCGCCGTAGCCGTCCGCGGTGTGGTGCTGGCGTCCGTCCCAACCGCGGTCGTCCCGCGGTCGACGTGGTGGCACATTCTGGTCGGCCATGTACCAATCCCGATTTCTGATGAGCGCCGGAAGCTGCGACCGGGCAGGTGCGGCAGGTGCGGCGACTGTTGCCTGAGGGGGTTGCTACGGCAAGGTAACCAAGCGCTCAGGTGCCTTCAAGGTGGGCCGGACACCCTTGCGAGGGCACTTAAGACAGCGCTCAGTGCGATACCGCGGGCGGGCGTCGGGCTGCGGGCGCGCGCGGACCTTCCCAGCAGGGCGTACGCGCGGCAGCCGGGCACAGACCGGACCGCGCCGCCACACGCGGCACGTTCCACTCCGTTCACCACCACAGGCAAACTTAAGGTTTGGGTAAGCCGGACATGAGGTGACCTCACGTGGCGGAAAAGTAGCAGCAGCGGGCGAGCGTGAGCCGCCGCAGCAGCGGGTATGCCGCCGAACCGCTGAACGCGTGAGGGGAAGGCAGCGCCATGCTCAGCAAAGAGGATCAGCGCAGGTTCGACCAGATCACCCGTCAGCTCCGGGAGAGTGACCCGGCCTTCTTCGCCCGGTTGGACCACCGGGCTCGGGCCCGCAGGGGCCGTTACCTGATGTTGTTGACGATCGTGCTGTGGGCGTCGCTGCCGGCGATAGCCGTGTTCGCCGGTCGGTTGACCGGCGCGATCTGCGCGGTGGTGCTGGTGGCCAACGCCGCGATCATGTGGCGGTTCCGCCGCCGGTGGACGTGACGGCTCACCGGTCGGCCGGGCCGAACGCCCGGTACGCGCGGCGCAACCGTTCGAGCAGTCCCGGCCCGCCGATGGCCGGCGCTGGCGCGCCGAGCTGGCGCAGCAGGAGGTCGGGACCGGTCGCCAGTCGCGGTGGCCGGTCGGGCAGCGGCACCGGTGGCATCCAGAACCGGTCCGCGGTTTCGGCGAGCGGGGTCGCCGACAACCCGGCCAACGCACGGGCCGCGCCGACGGGCGCCGGGAGGTCCACTGTCGACTCCGGACCGTCCGGTTCGGATGGTGGACCGGTCGGCGCCGGTGGCAGGGCGGCTCCGGTGGCCTCGACCCGCCGGGCGCGCAGTTCGTCGAGCAACTCCGCACGGGACCGGCCGCGCCAGTGCAGCAGCTCGAACGGGTCCGCGTCGAACGCCTCGGCCAGCAGGTAGAACGCTGCCGCGAGGTGCTTGCACGGCACCGCGAAGTCGGGGCAGTTGCACCGCTGGGTCAGCTCGTCCACGCCGGCCGGGAAGAGCGGCGCGCCAGCGGCGACGAACAGCTCCTCCAGCTCGTCGGGGAGGTCCCCGGCGAGCAGCCGGGCGCTGAAGAACGCCTGGCCGGCCAGCTCCGCCTCGATGCGGGACCAGAGCGCGGCCGGGAACGGCCTCAGCCCGATCGACACCTGGTACGGCTGGGGCCGGGAGCCCTGCACCACCGCGCTGACCCGTCCGGGCGCGATGTCGAGGCTGAGCACCTGACCGGCCCGCGCGTACGACCGGCCACGGGTCAGCCGGGTGCCGAGCGCGAACGACTCCAGCACCTCCAGGAAACGCCGCGACCACCAGGAGCGGCCGATCGCGCCCCGGGCGCTGCGCGCCCGCAGGCCCCCGTCGACCCGGCGGGGGCGCCCGTAGTCGGCGAAGTCGCTCACGCCGGCGCTCCGCTCGCTCACTCCACCACCGCCCCGGCCTCCAGGGCGAACAGGTCCCGCAACTGGCCGGTGGACAGCTCGGTGATCCACTGCTCGCCGGTGCCGACCACCCGCTCGGCGAGGTTGCGCTTGTCCGCGATCATCGCGGCCACCTTCTCCTCCACGGTGCCGGCGCAGACGAACTTGCGGACCTGCACCCGTCGACGCTGCCCGATCCGGAACGCCCGGTCGGTGGCCTGGTCCTCCACCGCCGGGTTCCACCACCGGTCCACGTGCACCACGTGGTTGGCGGCGGTCAGGGTGAGCCCGGTGCCGCCGGCCTTGAGGGAGAGGACGAACAGCGGCGGGCCGTCCGCGGACTGGAAGCGCTGCACCATGGCGTCCCGTTCGGCCTTGCCGAGCCCCCCGTGCAGGAACAGCACCTCGCGGCCGAACCGCGCCGACAGGTGACCGCGCAGCATCGCGCCGAACTCGGCGTACTGGGTGAACAGCAGCGCCCGCTCCCCCGCCGCCAACACCTCCTCCATGATCTCGGTCAGCCGGGCCAGCTTGCCGGAGCGGCCCTCCAGCGGCGAGCCGTCGCGCAGCAGTTGGGCCGGGTGGTTGCAGACCTGCTTGAGCCGGGTCATGGTGGCCAGCACCAGGCCGCGTCGCTCGATGCCGTCGCTCGTCTCGATGCGGGCCAGCATGTCGTCGACCACCACCCGGTACAGGGCGGCCTGCTCGGCGGTCAGGTTGCAGACCACCTCCATCTCGAGCTTCTCCGGCAGATCCGAGATGATCGACGAGTCGGTCTTGAGTCGGCGCAACACGAACGGCCCGGTGATCCGGCGCAGCCGCTCGGCGGCCTCGGCGTCGCCGTGCCGTTCGATCGGCTCGGCGAACCGCTTGCGGAACGTCGCCGCCGGCCCGAGCAGCCCCGGGTTGGCGAACTGCATGATCGACCACAGGTCGGCGAGGCGGTTCTCCACAGGCGTACCGGTCACCGCCACCCGCTGCCGGGCGGGCAACGCGCGGACCGCCTCGGCCTGCCGGGTCGACGCGTTCTTGATCGCCTGCGCCTCGTCCACCACCACCCGGTGCCAGTCGATGCCGGCCAGGTCGACGGCATCGCGGGCCGCCACCGAGTAGGTGGTCAGGACCAGGTCCGCGCCGTGCGCGGCCGCGGTGAACTCCGCCCCCCGCGCCCGCTCCGCCCCATGGTGTACGTGCACCCGCAGCCCCGGGGTGAACCGTGCCGCCTCCCGCTGCCAGTTGCCGACCAGCGACATCGGACAGACCAGCAGCGTCGGCCCGGCCTCCGGCGGATCCCCGGCGAGCAGTGCGAGCAACTGCACGGTCTTGCCCAGCCCCATGTCGTCGGCGAGCACGCCACCCAGGCCGAGCGAGCGCAGGAACGCCAGCCAGGCCAGGCCGCGCTGTTGGTACGGCCGCAGCGTTCCCTGGAAACCCGGCGGCGGGTCCAGCGGGGTGAGCCGGCGCTCGACCGCCCCGGCGAGCAGGTCGCCAAGCGCCCCGTCGGCGCTCACCTCCAGCACCGGCAGCTCCCCGGTGGCCTCGCCGTCGGCCAGCCCGAGGCGAAGCAGGTCGGCGACGCTCAG
This sequence comes from Micromonospora sp. DT228, assembly GCF_049841595.1. Classification (NCBI taxonomy): domain Bacteria; kingdom Bacillati; phylum Actinomycetota; class Actinomycetes; order Micromonosporales; family Micromonosporaceae; genus Micromonospora; species Micromonospora sp. DT228. The sequence goes on along the minus strand of NZ_JBNCKO010000019.1, from coordinate 76,148 downwards.
CTCGCCCGTCGAGCGGAGCAGACGCAGACCGGCGGCGAGCCGCCCCGGGTCCAACTCGACCCACCGGCCGCGCAGCCGCACCAGCGGGGTCTTCATCTCGGCCAACGCGGCCAACTCCTCGGCGGACAGCGGATGCTCACCGAGGGCGACCTCCCAGCGGTAGTCGACCAGGGCGTCCAGACCGACACCCGCCTCGGTGCCACCGACCGTGCCGGGCGCGGTGCGGCTGCGCGCCCGCAGCCGGGCGCCGAGCCGCGCCGACGGGCGCTGCCACCAGGACGGCAACAGCACCCCGAACCCGGCCGCGTGCAGCACCGGGGCACCCTCGCTGAGGAACCGGTGCGCCCCCTCCACGTCGAGGTCCATCGCCTCGGGGGCGGCGGTGCGCAGCGCGGCGTCCAGGTCCGGCCAGAGCCGGCTGGCCCGGCCCAGCTCCGCGAGCAGTGTCTCCTGCGGGCTTGTCGTCCGGCCGGCCAGGCCGCCGAGGGTCTGCGGCGCCCGCCAGACCTCCCCGGCGTCGACGTGCAGGCCGGGTTCGTCCGCCGCCTGCAACCCGAACTCCAGCCGCCAACGCCCGCCACCGACCGACTCGACCGGCACGATGTCGGCCGGTGCCGGTCGGGTGGCCAGGATCGGTTCGGTGACCTCGTCCGGAGCGGGCTCCACCAGCCGGAAACTGGCCCGCACCGGGCCGCCGGCGGCGTCCCGCTGCCAGGCGTCCAACTCGTCGCGCAGCGTGGTCAACGCCGAGGGATCGACCGTGAAGTCCCGCTGCGGGCCGGCGAGCGCCGCCAACCAGGCCGGTGCCGGGCCGCCCGGCCGCAGTCCCCGGGCCAGGGTGGTGGTCGCCAGAGCGGCGCGCGCGGCGGCGTCGGTGAGCGCGTCGAGCGCATCCGCGACCACCTCGGCCGCGGTCAGCTCACTCCCGCCCGAATCGGTGGCCACGGCCCCGACGCCGGCCGGGTTGGACAGGGCGGGGTCCAGGGCGGCTCGGGCTGCCGGCGGCAGGGCCAACGCCAGCGATCGTGCCCAGGCGGCGTCGGTACCGGTCAACAGCGGTCGCCAGACCGCACGCGCCGACACCTGCGCGGAACCGCCCGACGAAGCCCCGACGGCAGTGCCATTGACCGCCGCCGCGCTCACCGCCGGCGTCCTGCCCATCGGCGCGGTGCTCGCCGGCGTCCCCACCCGCGCGGTGCCGCCCGGCGTCCTGTTTGCCGCCGCTCGGCTTGCCGGCGGGACGGCCCCCGCGGTGGCGCTCGCCAGCTTGGCGCTCGCCGCCGTCGGGGCGACGCCGGGGAGCACCCGGCCCCGGGTGACCAGGTCGGCCGCGAAGTCGGCAAGTTCGGCGAGGTGGCGCAGGGTTGACCCGGGCGCCGCCGGGAGGTCGTCCAGGGCGCGGAGTAGTGCGAGCGCGTCGTCTGGGGCGTACACCAGCACGGGGACCCGCCACCCGGCCAGGGTGAGCCGGCCGCGGGCCGGGGGTGCGACGGCGGTCCGGATCAGCTCGGGCGAGTCGGTCGGCGCGCCAGCCCGGGTGGGCAGGGTGAGCAGCGCGGTGCCGGGCTGGGTCGGCTCGGCGGCGTCGCCGAGGACGGCGGCCAGGTCGGCGTGCCCGGCGGCGAAGGGGTGCGGGCGTTCCCGGGGCGGCCGGCCGGATCGGGTCGGCGCCTGTGGCGCGGCGCTGTCCTCGGCCCAGACGGCGAGACCGCCGGTCGAGCCGTCGCCGGGCTTCCACAGCCCGTGGATGACCAGCACCTGCTCCCCCTCGTCGCCGCCCGGGCCCAGGATAGGCGGCCCCGGCGCGGCCCCGGCGCACCCGTCGTGCGATCTTGCACTTTCTGTCGAGGATATGTGCTGTGTGCCCCTTATGCCGCGACAGAAAGTGCAAGATCGCGGGGCGGTGGCTCAGATCGCGCCGGACTCGCCGTCGGTCAGTTCGCGCAGGATGTCGGCGTGACCGACGTGGCGGGCCGTCTCCTCGATCAGGTGCACCAGGATCCAGCGCAGCGACACCTCACCGAGCTGCGGGTGCGGCACCACGTGGTCGAGGTCGAAGCGGGCGGCGATCGCCCGCGACCGTGCGCAGGCCCGCTCGTACGCCTCGGTGAGCCCGGCGACGGTGTCCTGGTCACCGAGAGTGAAGCTCGCCACCGCGTCCTCCTCGGAGGTGCGGTAGACGTCGCCGGGCTCGGGGGCCAGCAGGGTCGGGAACCAGTTCCGCTCGACAAGGGTCAGGTGCTTGACCAACCCGGCGAGCGTGGTCGCCGAGGGCACCAGCCGTCGGCCCGCGTCGGCATCGGAGAGACCGCGCAGTTTGCGCAGCAACACGCCCCGGTGGAAGTCGAGAAACGAGTCCAGTACGGCGCGCTCGTCGCCGGTACGCGCGAGCACCGGGCCGAGCGTCGGATCGATCGTCTGCTCCATCCGCCGACCCTAGTCACGGGTCGGGTCGCCCCGCTGCCCCGCTATCCCCTGCGCGCGGGCGGCACGACGGGCAGGATGGGCGCATGGCTTCATCCGTGCGAATCCTTCTCGTCGGCGGCGCGGCGGACGGGCAGACCATCACCGTCGAACTGGACAGCAACGGCCGTCCGCCGCTGACCCACCACCACCTCGGCTCGGGTGGGCTGGCGCAGGCACAGATCTACGAGCTGGAGACCGCCCACGACGAGGCCGACGAGTGGCGCTACCGGTGGACCGGCCCCGCGGTGTGAGCGCCCACTCAGACCCGGGTGAGAGCCTGGCTGCGGAGGCCCTCCAACACGCCGCGGGTCACCTCCGAGGTGCCCCGCGCCTGCTCGCACACCTCCGCCACCCGTCGCGCGGTGGCCTCCGCGCGTTGCTCCCGCTCGTCCCACAGCCGGTCGACCTCGGCCAGCAGCGGCCCCTCGACCTCCCGTTCCACGCCCCGGAGCGCCGGCACACCGAGCCGCTGGGCCAGGTCGAAGACCTTGCCGGCGTACGGCAGGGGCAGGAACGGTGTGCCGACCATCGCCGCGAAGATCAGGAAGTGCAGTCGCATGCCGACGGCCAGGTCGAAGTGGCGCATCAGCCCGAGCACCTGCTGCGGCGTGTAGGTGCCGTGCAGGATCCGTCCGTGATCGGCGGCGACCATGTGGGAGAGCACCCCGTGGGCGTGCCGGATGTCGTCGCGTTCCATCGGCACGAACAGCACGTACGCGTCGATCCGGTGCACCAGGAAGTCGCCGATCTGGGCCAGCAGCCGGTGGTAGCCGTCCACGTCGAGCCGCTCGGCGGCCCGCCCCGGCTCCCGCACGCTGATCCCGACCAGCCGCTTACCGACCGGCACGCCCTCCTCGGCGAGCAGGTGGGCCGGGAAGTCCTCGGGTTGCAGGAGGAACGCCGGGTCGGCGGTGACCGTGATCGGATTGAGCAGACCCGCCTCCTCCAGCACCATCCGGGACTCCTGGTCGCGGACGGTCACCTGGGTCGCGCCGGAGAGCGTCTCCCGGACCATGCCGGTGTCCACCCCGTCGCTGAGCGGCCCGACCCCCACGGCGTACGTGATCAGGGGCAGGCCGCGCTCCTGGGCGACCCGGACCACCCGCAGGTAGCGGCGGGCCTCCCGGTCGTAGAGGATCCCGCCGCCGCCCAGGATGAGCAGGTCGAGCTGGGCCAGCACCAGGGCGGAGTCGGTGCGGCTGACGCCCTCCCAGGGCACCGCCTCGACGTCCGGGTGGGCGGCCCGCGTGTGCTCGGGGTTACGGGAGAACACGATGATCCGGGCGTTTGGTTCCTGCGTGCGCAGATCGGTGAGCAGGCCGGTGAGGATCGCCTCGTCGCCGAGGTTTCGCCCACCGTACGAGCCCAGCACACCGATTGTCAGTCCGGCGCCGTGCGTCATCCGTCGCTCCTCCCCAGGTGCGGTCCGCGCCGTTTCCCCGCTGGGCAGGTGAACAGTCCTGCCGGGGGGACCGTCCTGGGCCGGCGACGTCCGCTTCAGCCCGCCGGGGCGATCCGCTCAGCCCGCCGGGGCGATCCGCTTCGCCATCTGCTGCGAGGTCACCTCGAAGCCCAGACTCCGGTAGAGCCCGATCGCGGCGGCGTTCGTACCGAAGACGTTCAGGCCCAGCTCCGGCACCTTGAGCTGGGCGAGTTCGACCTCGATGAGCTGGATCATCCGACGTGCGTAGCCGCGTCCCCGGTGCGCGGGCTGCACCTCGATGTTCTGGATCCAGGCGTGCCTCGGGGCGTCCGGCGTCGGCAGGGTCACCCAGATCCAACCGATCTCGGCGTCGTCGACCCGGCCCAGCCGCAGCAGCGTCCGCTCGGTCGTCGCGCCCGCCGGCAGCGACCCCTGGATCTGGCTGACCGACCGTTCGAGGGCCGCCTCCGGGGTCAACCCCCGGTGCACGACCAGGTCCTCGGCGTACTCCTCCTCGAGCGGCACCAGTAGCCGGGTCAGGTCCTGCTCCGTCATCGGTGTCAGCGTCAACTCCACCGAATCCTCCCCTCCGTCGTCGACGGTGCAGAGTGCAGCAGATCCGACCCGGTTACGCCACCGGGTTCACCGGTGGGCGAGCACGCGCGGGTTTCGGACCTGGAGGTGGGAACGAGGGGTCCGATTGCCGCCAGACCGGGAGGTCGGCACGGCCACATGATCGTTGGCATGACGACACTCAACGACAAGGTCGCCCTGGTGACCGGCGGCTCCCGCGGCATCGGGGCCGGCATCGCCCTGCGCCTGGCGCAGGACGGGGCCGACGTGGCGCTCACCTACCGACAGGACGCGGAGCGGGCCGCCACAGTGGTGCGGCAGATCGAGGCGCTGGGCCGGCGGGCGCTGGCCGTCCAGGCCGACGGCGCCGACCCGGGCGCCGTGCGGGGCGCGGTCGACCGGGCGGCCGCCGACCTGGGTCGGCTGGACATCCTGGTGAACAACGCGGCGGTCTTCCTGGTCGGCGCCGTGGACGAACTGGGCACGGCCGAGGTGGAGCAGACGATCGCGGTGAACATCCGGGCACCGTACGTCGCCGTGCAGGCCGCGCTGCGGCACCTGGGCGAGGGCGGACGGATCATCAGCATCGGCAGCAACGTCGGTGAACGGGCCGTCTTCCCCGGGTTGGCCCTCTACTCGATGAGCAAGACCGCCCTGGTCGGGTTGACCCGGGGCCTGGCCCGCGAGCTGGGCCCCCGGGGCATCACCGTCAACCTGGTGAACCCCGGCCCGACGGACACGGACGCCAACCCGGCGGACGGACCGAACGCGGCGGCCATCAGCGGCTTCACCGCCCTCGGCCGCTACGCTCGCCCCGCCGACATCGCCGCCACCGTCGCGCACCTGGCCAGCCCCGAGGCCGGGTACGTGACCGGTGCGGTGATCAATGTGGACGGCGGCTTCACGAGCTGAGGATGCCGGGCGGCGCCCCCGGGCACTCGGGCGCCGCCCGGCCTCAACCATTCTTCGGATGGGAGGCGTTTCTCCTGGGCGAGGGGGCCCGGACCTACCGGCACTGGCGGCCCCTGCCATGTCGTACGCGGGCCGCCAACGGATCGCGCTGTGGCTCGATGATCGGCGGGTCAGGCGGGCGCGCCGATCCGGCGGGTGAGGCGCTTGACCGGACCGCCTACGGTGCCGACCATGCCCCTTCACGCGGCGCGCCTGCTGGTCTGGCCCTTCGCCGTGGCAGCGTTCGCCCTGCGGGTCTGCGCCGAGTTGTGGTTCAAGCCCCTGACCTGGCGGATCGATCCGAATGGCGTCGCCTTCCTGACCTGGGTGGTCGTCCTGTCCGGCACGCTCCTGGTGCCGTGGGTCGGCTACCGCCTGTTGACCAGGAGCAACCGGGGGCCCGCGACCTGGCAGGTGGACGCGGAACGAAACCGCTTCGTCGCGCCGGCGAGCCCGCGGTGGATGGGCACCTCGTCGATGCTCCTTGGCTGGTTCGCGGCGGCCTTCGTGCAGACCGAACGGATTGCCGGCGAGGATCGCGCACAACTCGTCCAGACAACGGGGATGCTGGCGCTGGCCATCGCTGTCCCGGCCGTCGTCCTAGGCGGCATCGCGCTCACCCTGCTGCTGAACCGGCCACTCCTCACCCTGGACCGCGACGGCATCACCGCACAGGGCTTTCTCCGGCGAACCTTCCTACCCTGGGATCGCCTGGCCCCGGGGGGTCCGCCTCGTCCGCCCCGGAAGGCCGCGAGCATCCCCCTGCTGCGGTTGCCCACGGTGCCGGGCACGCCGCCCTACCCGTATCCGCTGGCGGCCGGACGGCTGCACGTGGACCCGGGGCTCCTCGCCAACACGATTCGGCGGTACGTGGAGCACCCCGAGCACCGCACGGCCATCGGCACCCCAGGAGAACTAGGGCGTGTGTCAAAGTCCTCGGTCGAGCCGAGGCGGAGTCCAGGCGGCGGTCCGGCAAGGCGGAGATTGGTCCGGATACCGGTGTTGTATCCGGACCAATCTCCAACGCGGCCGGTCGTCGTCTGGGCCCGCCGCAGGCCGGCCAGGGGCTTTGACACACGCCCTAGATCGGCTGCACGCCACCCTGAGGTGACACCGTCCGCACCCTCAGCGGGGCGGATCCTCGCCGGTGAGCCCGTCCACCGACTCCCGGATCAGGTCGGCGTGACCGACGTGCCGGGCGTACTCCTCGATGAGGTCGACGAGGACCCGGCGCAGGCTCGGCACGCGGCCGTCCGGCCACTCGCCGCGAGCCAACTGCTCCGGCCCGGCGTCGGTCAGCAGGTCGGCGACGGTGGCGCGGGAACGGGCCACCGCCTCCCGCCAGAGTGTGTAGAGCTGCTCCGGGGTGTCCTCGGCGGCGGAGTGCCATTCCCAGCCGGGTTCGCGGCCCAGTCGACAGTCTCCCAGGGTGGTCCGGGTGAGCGCCCGGCCAGCTTCAGCGAGAAGTAGAGGTCCTCGACGAGGGCCAGGTGCTTGAGCAGCCCACCCAGGGTGATCGACGACGGGCCGAGCGTCGCCCGGAGACCGTCGGCGTCGAGCCCACCTGTCTTCCAGGCGAGAGTCGCGCGCTGGCGGTCCAGGGAGCCCAACAGGGTGGCGGTCTCGTCGCCCGCGATCGGCGGCTCGGGGTGACCGTGCTCGTCCGCGTTGGTCATGGTGGTCGAGGCTAACGAGCCGAGCGAGGCCGGTCCATCCCACGTGGATGCCTCTAGGATTCCCGGTGTGAGGCCACGGGCGACGCCGGACGAGATCCTCGTCGGGCTGTGGGACAGCGGCCCGTATGACTACGGGGCGTTGGAGTCGAGCTGGGTGTGCCTCCGCAGTGACGGCACCGGCTGGAGCGCGTGGGCCAACGCCGCTGGTGGCGCTTCGGTGAGCCAGTTGAGCTGGAATTGCACAGGGGACGACGAGTTGGAGTTGCGGTACCGCTGGACCGCCTCGGGCAGCGGTCGACCAGGCACGCCGCCCGAGTTGGTGGACATCGACGAGGCGGGCCCGGACGACACGCTGGTGCGGACCCGCTTCGCGGTTCACCGTGACACCCCACCGCTGGCGGAATCGCCCGTCACCAGCCTCCATCTGGACGCAGCCGTCGAGTCCGCGCATCACTTCGCGCTCGTCGCCCGGGACGAGACCCCGGGCGGACGTCAGGGCAGTTCGTAACCGGCTTCCTCGACTGCGGCCCGCACTTCGGCGATGTCGAGAGGTCGGACGCTCGTCACCGTGGCGGTGTCGGATTCGACGTCCACCGACACGGCGGTGACACCGGGAATCCGTTCGATCTGCTCGGTGACGAAGCCCGCACAGTGCCCGCAGGCCATACCGATCACGCGATAGCTGCTGACGGTCATGCCGGCAACTGCCCCGGGTCGCTGGTCCGGACGGGGATGGGACGGGTGAGCATGTGCGCCCGGCGCATCCGCCCGTCGGCAGCGAACTGCCCGAAGAAGTAGACGTCCACACTGCCCTCCCGCTTGGAGGTCTGGAAGTGCAGGGTGTAGCGGGCGGCGATCCGGTCCCCGTCCGCGATCGCCTCGTGCACCTCCCACCGGGCGCCGGTCTGGTGCTTGCGGGCCGGGCGGGTGTGCGCGATGAGCTTGGCGCGGTCCATCAGGTGCCCGTCGGCGACCTGCACAATGTCGGGCGTGTGATAGCGGTCCACGACCGTCGCCGGGTCCTCGTCGCCGCGAACCAGCTCGCTCATGAAAGAGGTGAAGAAGTTCGCGATGAACTCCTTCGGGCTGATGCCATCGAGACCGCCCATGTCGCCACCGTCAGCTCGTGAACCGGCGAACCTTTACGGCTTGTAAAATATCGATCTCCGAAAACTTTGGCAAGGTGTAAAAGATGAGTGGTTCACCGGACCACAAGCGACGCGCCGATGCCCGGCGCAACAGCAGTGCGATCCTCGACGCGGCGATCCGCATGCTCGACGCGCAGCCGGACGCCAGCCTCGACGCCATCGCCGGCGCGGCCGGCGTCACCCGACAGACCGTCTACGCCCACTTTTCTTCTCGCGAGCACCTGATGGCGGCCGTCGTCGGGCGGATCACCGACGAGGCCGTCGCCGCGATGGACGCCGCCGAGCCGGACAACGGATCCGCCACGGACGCGCTGTTCCGCGTCCTCGAAGCCGGCGCACAGACCGCCGGACGCTATCCGGTCCTGATCCAGCAGATCGCGTCACTGCCGGCAAGTCCGCAGGTCGACGAGGAACGCCACGCGCCGGTCGCCGATCGGATCAACCGAGTGATCCGGCGCGGACAGGCGAGCGGAGAGTTCGACAGTGGACTCCCGGCCGGGTGGCTCACCGCGATCGCCATCAGGATCGGCCACACCGTGGGCGAGGAGGTCGACGCCGGCCGGATGTCCCGGGCCGAGGCCCCCAACGCGCTACGTACCGTCCTGATCAAGCTATTGCGACCCAGCGGATGATCGTGGGCGGGCGCTAGTGTGACGCGCAACGGCCTACCTGGGGAGGCACCGTGACGCAGCACCAGCGGGGCCGGTGCCCCGTCTGTAAGCGCCTCGTCGCCCTCACCGCTGAGGGAGAAGTCGCGCGGCACAACGGCACCATCCGCGCCTACGCCCCGCCCGAGGAGTGCCCCGGGGGTGGACAGCGAACGGAATCCACGGGGTCACGAGACGACGAGGGCAACCGGTGATCCGCCGGCTCGTATGGTCACGGGCATGATCGGCAAGGTTTCAGATGCCATGGTGCGTCACCGGCACGTCGTCTTGATGCTTGGTCTACTGGTGGCGGGCGTGAACGTCGCCGCCGTCGGGTTCGTGCCTACCTTGGGGCAGCGCCTGTTCTTCCCGCTGCTCTTCCTTACCTTGGCGGTCCTGGTCCTGGCGCTCATCGCCATGGGGATCCGTCCGGTCTACTTCGTGGTGCAGCCGCAGATTCCCGCCTTCGTCACACCCGCTCCGGCGTGGAAGATGTTCATTGCCCTGGGCTTCCTCGCGCCCGCATCGGCCAGCATCGGCGCAGTGGTGCGTTCGACCAGGGCAGGCATTGCGTCGACGTTCGACGTGGTTGTCACTATCCCCTGGTTTGTGCTGGTAGCGCTGTTGCTGGTTGAGGCGTGGCGGGGCTACGGGGTACAGCTCCATCCTCACGGGATACGGCAGCGTTGGGCTCTCGGCTCGCTCACTGTGCCGTGGGAGGCCCTACCGGCCGCTCAGGTCCCGCCAGGTGTCGACCGCCCCTCGCGGCTCCGGATGGCGATCGCGGAACCCCAGCTGGTGCGGCGACGCGGTCTTCCGTGGAGCCGGACGTCCCTGCACACCGACAACATCGACGCCGGGTTTCTCGCCGCTGCGATCCGGCACTACGTCTGTCACCCGGAACACCGGGTCGCGATCGGCAGCCAGGACGAGTACCAACGGCTTCTCGCCGAGTTGCCCGACCGGGACGGTCGGAAGGACGCAGGCGGCTGTCCTCCGTCGACTGATGCGCGACACCCGTCCGCCAACTGATCTGCGACAACCCGCGCGGACAGCGGGGGAAGACGATGTCCGCACCGATCAGTAGAGCCACCTGTCGAGGACTCCGGGCCAGAAGTGAGTTGTATGGTCGCCGTCCCCGAACGCGGGCGGGTCAAGGTCCCTGACGCGTTCCAGCAGGTCGGCGATCTCCGCGAGCGCCTGCTCTTCGGCCTGTTCGTCTTCGTCCCAGCGGTCGATGACGGTTGAGCTGGTCAGCCAGCTACCCACCAGGTGCAGCGAACACAGCCAGTGGATGATCGTGGAGTTGACGAACCCGGCGCTGCCGTCCGGCGACCACATCTGCACCTCACCGGTCCCCGGCGCGGCACCGTACACCCAGCGCGGGTCGTCGGAGTTCGCCAACCGGTACATCGTCGGCTCCGGGTGGAATGACACCGCACCGACGAGGTCATCGATCAGCGGTACACCACAGGAGATCAGCGCGGCCTTCTGCGGCTCGGGAAGCCGCCACATCGCCACGTCCCGCTCGGCAGCACGCACCACTCGCCCGGTGCCGGCCCAGGCCGTGACCGCTTCGAAGGCGGGAGGCAACGGATGATCATCAACGGGCACGCCGATGAGGGTAGTTCAGGCCAGCTTCCAAGCGCCCCATGCCAACCTTGACGCGATGCGACAGGCAATCGGCACGCTCGACAGACGGCTCTCGTAGACCTCGTTGCCGTCACCGCCCGGCTCCGCAAGCAGCGGCGCAATCACCGCCCACGCCTCGTCAGTCAGTTCACCAAGACGCACCACCGGCACATCGTCAACGACCAACCACTACAAGATCGAAAGGGCACGCCCAGCCCGGCTGGACAGGTTCAGCCGCCATGACACGGGTTGCTGCCGCAGACATCTTCCGCAGGCTCGACCCCACCCGGGGGGACGCCGAGCCATTCGGTCACAGCGGTGACGGGTCGTCGCGCAGCCGGCTGTAGAGCCACCCGTCGCGCCAGGCGCCGGCCCGGAACTCGCAGGCCCGCACGACCCCCTCCAGTTGGAAGCCGGCCTTCTCCAGCGACCGCTGCTCGGCGGCGTTCTCGGCATGGGTGCTGGCCTGAATGCGCTGCGCCGGGGTGTGGCTGAACAGGTAGTCGCAGAGCAGCGCCTGGGCCCGCCAGCCGATGCCCTGGCCGCGCCACTCGGGCAGCAGCACGATGCCGATCTCCCAGTAGGGCGCCCGCCCACCGTACTGGCCCTGGAGATAGCTGAGGTAGCCCGCCCCGGCATCCGCCGCCGACTCGACCTGCACGACCAGGCCGCCAGTCCGCTCGCCGAGATAGCCGTCCTCGGCGAAGCGGCGGGCCGGCGCGGCCGCGTCCCGGAAGCCGGCCCAGTCGAGCCCGATCAGCCCGGGTTCGACCGCGAACCGGCGCAACATCGCCAGATCGTCCTCGGCCACCGGGCGCAACCGTACGGTCGAGCCGGGTGCCTGGTGCACAATGCCGGCCACCAGCGGATGGGAACTGTCCATCCTCCGCACCGTAGTGGCGGGCCGGGCCGCCCGCTGCCCAGGGCCGGCGGCCGTCAGGTGGTAGCGCAGCATTCCCGCAGGGCGAACACGCCAGTGCCGGTGAGGTCGTCGCAGTACAGGGCGCAGCCGGCCATCGCCATGGTCAGCGCCGGCATGCTGCCGCTGACCACCGTGCCGGTCCCGGCGGCGAAGGGCCCGTCCGTCGCCGCCACCCGCAACCCCTTGATGACGCTCTACCCGGCCACGTCGTCGGCGAGGGCGGCTCGCTCGGTGTGCGTGAGCGCCTACAGGGCTTCGCGGGACGGAACAGCGTCCTCGATCATGACGAACACCCCACCCATATCGCCCTGCCCACCGGTCAGGATCGGCAGGACAGGCCCTGGCCCCGCAACTCATCAAGGGCATTGCTGGTCAGGTCGCCGGATTGCTCTGGAAGGCCGACTGAGACGACAACTGAGACGAAGAGGGCCACCGGAGATCCGGTGGCCCTCTTCGTTTACTGGTCGGAGTGTGGGCGCGGCAGGTTTCGAACCTGCGACCCCTCGCTTGTAAGGCGAGTGCTCTCCCACTGAGCTACGCGCCCGGATCGCCCGTGCGGCGGGCCGGTGGCTGGCAAGCTTACCTTGCTCGCCGCCGGGCCCGGCGCACGGCGTACTCCGGTCAGCCGGTGACCTCGGCGATGGCCTTGCGCCAGCCCTGCTGGTCGCGGGCCTCACCCGGCCCGTTCATCTCGGCGAAGCGGACCACGCCGGCCTTGTCGATGACGAAGGTGCCCCGGTTGGCGATGCCGGCGACGTCGTTGAAGACCCCGTACGCCTGGGCGACGCCACCGTGCGGCCAGAAGTCGGCGAGCATGGGGAACTGGTAGCCCTCTCGGTCGGCCCAGATCTTGTGGCTGTAGACCGAGTCGACGCTGACCGTCAACACCTGGACGTCGTCGTTCACGTACGCGTCGAGGTTGTCCCGCACCTCGCACAGCTCACCCTGGCAGGTGCCGGTGAAGGCGAGCGGGTAGAAGACCAGCAGGACGGAGCGCCTGCCCCGGAAGTCCGAGAGTCGGACCTCCTGGTTGTTCTGGTCCTTCAGGACGAAGTCCGGTGCCTCGGCACCAACCTCGATGGGCATGCGTGATCTCCTCGGGGGTCGAGTCGGGGAAACGGCGCCAGCCTGCCACCCGACGGTGCGGACCGCCGGGCCGGCGAAGCGGCGCGGGCTACTTCTTGGCCTTGGCCCCTCGGCGCAGCACCAGACGTGCGCCGCTCCAGTCCCGGCCGGCGTTGACGGTCGAGGTCTGCTGAAGGCCGGCGGTGGGCGCGGACTCCGCGACCTCGCTCGGCTCGACGTGCCCGTCACGCCCCGCCTTCGGGGTGAGTAGCCACACGACCCCGTTGTCGGCCAGCGGGCCGAGGGCATCGACGAGAAGTTCGAAAAGGTCACCGTCGCCGTCGCGGTACCAAACCAGCACCGCGTCGACCACCTCGTCGGTGTCCTCGTCGACCAGCTCTCCACAGCGGTCGGTCAGGGCGTCCCGGAGATCCTGGTCGACGTCGTCGTCGTACCCCATCTCCATGACGACCATCCCCGGTTCGATCCCGAACCGGTCCGCCAGGCTGCGTACCCCGTCGGCGGCCTGACCAGCGGTCGCGCTCACTGTCGCGTGCCTCCTCATCTCGTCCCTGCTCGCGGCGTCGGTGCGACGCCGTCAGGCAAAGTCCACACACTTGTGCGTCCGCGCGCAAGTGGCGCACCGGGTGGAACGGAATTTACCGTGCCAGCAGCGTACGGGCACCGTCGGTAATGGCTTCCGCGGAGACCAGAACGTGACGTGCTGCCGGACCTAATGGTACAAACGAGTCAACTCCCGCCACGCGCCGCGCGGCTCCGACGTATCCGGCGTCGACCAGGGCGGCGATGACCCCCTCACCCACCCCGCCGGAGCGGCGCGTCTCGTCCACCACGAGCACCCGGCCGGTCGCCGAGGACTCCCGGATGATGTCGGCCACCGGCAGCGGCGCCAGCCAGCGCAGGTCCACCACGCGGGTGCCGACCCCCTCGTCGGCGAGGACCGCCGCGGCCCGCAGTGACATCCGCACCCCGTTACCGAAGGTGATGATGGTCAGGTCGTCGGCCGAGCCGACCCGGTAGACCCGGGCCCGGCCGATCGGCACGTGCCCGGAAACCCACGCGCCCGGCTCCGGGTAGCCGGCCAGCCACTCCCCGTCGCCATCGGCGTACAGATCGCGGGTGTGGTAGAGCGCGATCGGCTCCACGAACACGCAGACGCTGCCGTCCACCGCCGCGCTGGCCAGGCAGGTCCGCAGCATGGGCGCCGCGTCGTCCGGCCGCGCCGGCACCGCGACCACCAGACCAGGCACATCCCGGAGTACGGCCACCGAGTTGTCGTTGTGGAAGTGCCCGCCGAACCCCTCCTGGTACGCCAGCCCGGCCACCCGGACCACCATCGGGTTGCGGAACGCCCCGCGCGAGAAGAACTGCATGGTGGCCGCCTCGCCGCGCAGTTGGTCCTCCGCGTTGTGCAGGTACGCCAGGTACTGGATCTCCGGCACCGGCAGCATCCCGGCCAACCCGGCGCCGAGACCCAGCCCGAGGACCGACGTCTCGTCGAGCAACGTGTCGAAGACCCGGGACCCCCCGAAACGGTCCCGCAGGCCCTTCGTCACCCCGTACACGCCGCCCTTGGCGGCCACGTCCTCGCCGAAGATCGCCATCTGCGGGTGGTCGAGCATCCCGTCGGCGAGCGCCGCGTTGATGCTCTGCGCCAGGGTCATCGGTCCGGCCAGCTCCGGTGGCTTGCCCCCGAACGCCTCCGCCCGAGCGCCGGCGCCCGGCCCACTGGCCCGCGCCGCGGCGTCGGCCACGGCTCGCGCCACCCGCACCGGACGGCGGGGCGCCAGCGCCGACACCACGTCGGCCGCGGAGGCCAGCTTCGGCTCGCCCAGCACCTCCTCGGCCAGCCGGCGGACCTGCCAGCCGGTCTCGTCGTACCGGGCCAGCAGCTCCTCGCCGGTAGCCACGCCGGCGTCGACGAGCAGCCGCGCGGTGGCGGCCACCGGGTCCCGGTCCAGGTCCTCGGCCAGCTCGGCCGCGCCACGGTACGCCGACTCCGCGTCCGCCCCGGCGTGCCCCATCAGCCGTACCGTGCGTAGGTGCAGCACCGCCGGCCGCCGGTTACGGCGCACCCAGGCCGCGGCCTCCGCCGCCACCGCGTACGTCCGCACCGGGTCGGCCCCGTCCGCGCTGAAGTAGCGGATGCCCGGTCTGGACCCCAGGGTCGCCTCGACCCAGCCCTCCGGTGAGCGGACGCTGATGCCCAGCCCGTTGTCCTCGCACACGAAGAGCACCGGAATGCGCAGCCCGGTGTGGTCGTACCAGCCGGCGGTGTTGAACGCGGCGGTGGCGCTGGCGTGGTTGACCGAGGCGTCGCCGAAGGAGCACACCACGATCGCGTCCGGCGGCCACGGGGCGGCCGCGGCGCCCGCGCCACTGCCAACCCGCACCCCGACCCCGGTACGCCGCCCGACGCTGTCCAGCCGGCGCAGCCGCTCCACGGCAAGTCCCATCCCGACCGCGCGGGGCAGGTGCGAGGCGATGGTGGAGGTGGTCGGCACGATGGCCAGATCGGCCCGGCCGAACACCTTGTGCCGGCCACCGGCGATCGGTTCCTGGCTGGAGGCGACCATCCCGCGCAGCACGTCCCGGGCCGCGTCCACGTACGGCGCGAACCCGCCGGTGGGCGGCTCGGACCCGGTGGGCTGGAGGTCGGTCGGCTCGGCGTCGGTCAGCTGCTCGGGATCGATCGGCCGGTCCAGGTCGGTCAACCGCTCGGTCGGTCGCTCGCTCTGCCACTCGGTCGGTCGCTCGGGGTCGGACGGCACGGACCCCGGCGGCACGGACCCCGGCGGCACGGACCCCGGCGGCACGGACCCCGGCGGCACGGATCCCGGCGGCACGGACCCCGGCGGCTGCGGGTCGGCGGTCGATGCGGGGTCGGCGGCGGCCTGCGCGGCGCGGACGCAGTAGAAGGCGCCGGAGCGGTAGTGCAGCAGCGCCGGATCGGTGGGGCGCAGCGCGGCGGCGACCGCGGCGTTGCCCTCGTGCCCGGCCGAGCCGATCGTGTAGAAGCCCTCCCCGAAGCCGCGCAGCCAACGGCCGGCCAGGTCGAGCTGCCGGCTGGTCACCTGCGCGTCGAACAGGTCCAGCACCTGCGCGCCGGTCAGTGGGGCATCGTCGCTGACCGGGTCGGCGGGGTCACGCCGCCGCCCCGCGGCGGGCAGCGCCGCCAGCGTCTCCCGGAACCGGTCGTCGAGATCTTGCGGGGTCGTCACGTGGGACAGCATTACCGACGAGAGCCTTTGTCGCCCAGTGGGACACGGTTGGTGCCTGTCGACTCATTCCGGCACGCAGGGCTCCGAACGGTCACCGTCGGACATCTTCCGGACCAGGTCACGAAGGGTGCTCAGCTCCCGGTCGGTCAGCCCGGACAGGAGTCGGGAGTCGGACATCACCTCGGTCACCCGGTCCCGCACGCCGCAGCCCTCCCCGGTCACCACGAGCGTCTTCTGCCGACGGTCCGTCGGGTCGGTGTGACGCTGGACCAGCCCGGCCTGCTCCAGCCTGTCGACAAGCATCGTCACGTTCGACCGGTCGCACCCCAACCGCTCGGCGAGAGCGCGGGCCGGCAGCGGCAGGTCGGGGTCCAGCTCGTGCAACGCCCGGGCCATGGCGGGGGTGAGCCCCAACTGGGCGAACGCGACGCCCTGTCGGTGCCGCAGCGCGGTGGTCACCTGCGCCATCCGGCGTACCACGTCGTCGACGAGACCAGCCCGATCCACCGGTCCACCCGTCGCGGAACCCACCTCCTGCGTCACCGCCACATCGTAGGCAGCGCGCCCAGTCGCGGAGGGCAGCGGTCAGGTTCGAGCACGCCCGTCCAGGGGGCGACACGGTTCGCTCCGGTGAGTCGAGGATGCCGGCAGAAGCGGACTAACCTGGCCGGCCGCAGAGGCGAGCCCTTCGCCGACAACCCGACCGGAGCCTCAAGATCCGAGCAACATCAGGGGAAGTGCTGCCTCGGCGAGCATCGAGGCAGCACTTCCGGGGAAGTTGCGCGGATCTTCAGGGCACGAGGCGGCGGTCGGCCGCCCGACACCACGAAATCCAGGATCGAGCACGATCTTGGCCAGCGGCCCGAAGCCCGACGCCCGGTCAGCCGGGGAGGAATGAGAAGCGGACCTGGCGGGTGGGGTTGTCGCCGTTGGTGTCGACCAGGCAGATGGACTGCCAGGTGCCGAGCGCCAGCCGTCCGCCGAGCACCGGCAGCGTGGCGTACGGCGGGACGAACGCCGGCAGCACGTGGTCGCGGCCGTGGCCGGGTGAGCCGTGCCGGTGTCGCCAGCGATCAGTCGTGGGCAGCAGGTCGTTCAGCGCGCTGAGCAGATCGTCGTCGGAGCCCGAGCCGGTTTCGATGATCGCCAGGCCGGCGGTGGCGTGCGGCACGAAGACGTGCAGCAGGCCGTCGCCCTCGCTGGAGACGAACTGTTGGGCCTCTGCGGTGATGTCCCGGACGGTCGGGCGGGAGCCGGTCTGGACGGTGATCACGTCGCTGCGCATACGTCGCATTCTGCCGCAGGGCACGGTCAGGAGCCGCCGCCCCCGCCGCCGGAGTCACCGCCGCCGGACCAGCCCCCACCGGAGTCATCGCCACCGACCGGTTCCGCACCGTCGGAGTCGTGCTCGCCGTTCCGCTGGCGGTCGACGTGCCCCCCGCTATCGGCGTCCCCGGCGGGGCCCGGGTGGACGTGTTAGCCGCCCGCCAACCGAGTCCGGGCGGCGTCGACGGCCGGACTCGCCGGCCATCCGATCCGCGCGGCTCCTGCCCCAGAGGCGGAGCGGGCCAAGCACGCCCACCATGACGCCGAAAGCCCCCACACCCTTAAACGCCCTGTCATCGAGGACGATCCCGAACACTCCGGTCACCAATCCCGCGACACCGAAGAACATCATGGTTCCAGCAGCCGCGACAAGGTTCCTGTCCATGGGGACGACGGTAGGGAGAGGGGGCAAATCGTTCTGGATCCGCAGGGGCCGTCGCGCCAAGTTACCGACGGGTACCTGTGTTCAGCATCGCGTCCGGGGGACCTAGACGTGACGAGGGGTGGCACCAGGGGGCAGGATGGCGCTAGAGACCTATCCCACACACAACCGAGGGAACGCCTGTGGCTACGGAACGCAAGCGCCCGGTGATCAGCGACGGCCTACCGAGCCAGCTTCCGGACATCGACCCTGAAGAGACAAGCGAATGGGTCGAGTCGCTTGACGGTGTCATCGACGAACGCGGCGCCAAACGCGCCCGCTACGTCATGCTGCGCCTGCTGGAGCGGGCCCGTGAGCGCCAGGTCGGGGTTCCGCCCCTGACCACCACCGACTACATCAACACCATCCCGTCGGAACGCGAACCGTGGTTCCCGGGCGACGAGCACGTCGAGCGGCGGATCCGGGCGTACGTCCGGTGGAACGCCGCCATGCTGGTGCACCGGGCGCAGCGCCCGGAGATCGGCGTCGGCGGGCACATCTCGACCTTCGCCAGCTCGGCGTCGCTCTACGAGGTGGGCTTCAACCACTTCTTCCGGGGCAAGAACCACCCGGGCGGCGGCGACCACATCTTCTACCAGGGCCATGCCTCCCCCGGCATGTACGCGCGGGCGTTCCTGGAGGGGCGGCTCAGCGAGCACCAGCTCGACGGGTTCCGCCAGGAGTTGTCGCACCCCGGCGGTGGGTTGCCGTCGTACCCGCACCCGCGGCTGATGCCGGACTTCTGGGAGTTCCCCACCGTCTCGATGGGTCTCGGCGGTCTGAACGCGATCTACCAGGCCCGGTTCAACAGGTACCTGCAGCACCGCGGCATCAAGGACACCTCGCAGCAGCACGTCTGGGCGTTCCTCGGCGACGGCGAGATGGACGAGCCGGAGACGCTTGGCGCGATCGGCGTGGCCGCCCGCGAGGAGCTCGACAACCTCACCTTCGTGATCAACTGCAACCTCCAGCGGCTGGACGGCCCGGTCCGGGGCAACGGCAAGGTCATGCAGGAGTTGGAGGCGTTCTTCCGGGGGGCCGGCTGGAACGTCATCAAGGTGGTCTGGGGCCGTGAGTGGGACCCGCTGCTCGCCGCGGACACCGACGGCGCGCTCGTCAACCTCATGAACACCACGACCGACGGTGACTACCAGACCTACAAGGCCGAGTCGGGCGCGTACGTGCGGGAGCACTTCTTCGGCCGCGACGCGCGGACCCGCAAGATGGTCGACCCGCTGAGCGACGACGAGATCTGGAACCTCAAGCGGGGTGGGCACGACTACCGCAAGCTCTACGCGGCCTACAAGGCGGCCACCGAGCACACCGGTCAGCCCACGGTCATCCTGGCGAAGACGATCAAGGGCTGGACGCTCGGCTCGCACTTCGAGGGCCGCAACGCGACCCACCAGATGAAGAAGCTGACGCTGGAAGATCTGAAGACCTTCCGCGATCGCCTCTACCTGGACATCCCGGACAAGGCGCTGGAGGACAACCCCTACCTGCCGCCGTACTACAACCCGGGTGAGAAGTCCGACGAGATCCAGTACCTGAAGGAGCGGCGCGAGCAACTCGGCGGCTACCTGCCGTCCCGGCGGACCAGCACCAAGCGGCTGGCCATCCCGGGCCCGGAGCGGTTCGCCGACATCAAGCGCGGCTCGGGCAAGCAGAAGGTGGCCACCACGCAGGCCTTCGTCCGTCTGCTCAAGGACGTGATGAAGGACAAGGAGTTCGGCAAGCGCTGGGTGCCGATCATCCCGGACGAGGCCCGCACCTTCGGTCTCGACTCGATCTTCCCCACCGCGAAGATCTACTCGCCGCACGGCCAGCGCTACACCTCTGTCGACCGGGAGTTGTTCCTGTCGTACAAGGAGTCGACCACCGGGCAGATCCTGCACGAGGGGATCAACGAGGCCGGTTCGGTGGCCTCGTTCACCGCGGCCGGTTCGGCGTACGCCACGCACGACGAGCCGATGATCCCGATGTACATCTTCTACTCGATGTTCGGGTTCCAGCGGACCGCCGACGGGCTGTGGGCGGCAGCCGACCAGATGGCCCGGGGCTTCCTGCTCGGCGCCACCGCCGGTCGGACCACGCTCAACGGTGAGGGCCTCCAGCACGAGGACGGGCACTCGCTGCTGATCGCGGCCACCAACCCGGCCGTGGTCGCGTACGACCCGGCGTTCTCCTACGAGATCGCGCACATCATGGAGCAGGGTCTGCACCGGATGTACGGGGACGCGCAGGAGAACGTCTTCTACTACCTGACGGTCTACAACGAGCCGACCCTGCAGCCGGCCGAGCCGGCCGACGTGGACGTGGAGGGCCTGCTCAAGGGCATCTACCGCTACTCCCCGGCACCGCAGGTCGACGGCCCGAAGGCAAACGTGCTCGCCTCCGGCACCGGCATGCAGTGGGCGCTCAAGGCCCAGCAGTTGCTCGCCCAGGACTGGGGGGTGGCCGCCGACGTCTGGTCGGTGACCTCCTGGACCGAGCTGCGCCGCGACGCGGTGGAGACCGAGGAATACAACCTCCTCAACCCGGGCGCCGAGGCGAAGGTGCCGTACATCCAGCAGAAGCTGGCCGACGCGGACGGGCCGAAGGTCGCGGTCAGCGACTGGATGCGGGCGGTGCCGGACCTGATCGCCCGCTGGGTGCCCGGCGACTACACGTCGCTCGGCACCGACGGCTTCGGCATGTCGGACACCCGGCACGCGCTGCGCCGGCACTTCCACGTCGACGCGGAGTCGATCGTGGTGGCCACGCTGCGACAGCTCGCGCGCAGCGGTGCGGTGGCGGCCAGCGTGCCGGCCGAGGCCGCGAAGAAGTACGCGATCGACGACGTCAACGCCGCCCCGGTAGGCGAGACCGGCGGCGACAGCTAGTTCCAGCGCGAACAAGGAGGGCCCGGCGCGCAAGCGCCGGGCCCTCCTTGTTCGCTAAAACCCACCCCCACTCGGGTCGATCATGGAGTTGTGGTGGGGGGCGGGGGACGGCGGGGGTGGGTATGGAGCGGCGGTGGTCCGGGACCCCAGGCCGGGATCCGGACCACCGCCGTCGCGGGTGGCGCCGGGAGGATGGGCGCTCGTCAGCCGACGGCGGCCAGGTCGGTGAGCCGGGCCAGCGAGTCCTCCAGGTCGGCGCCGACCCGACGCAGTCCGAGGCGCAGCATTGCCGCCTTGACCGGGCCGGCCGGCCAGCGGACCACGATGAGCCGCACGATGGTCCCGCCCTCCTCCTCATCGGTGGTGAGCTGGACGTAGATCTCGGTGCGCGCCTCCGCCCGAGCACCGGCGCCCTTGGCCCGTTCCCGCCAGCCGATGAGCGTCGGCTCCTGGTAGGCGATCACCTCGGCCTCGTGCGCCGAGCCGCGCCCCGCCTGGACCAGTTGTCGCCGGCCGAAGCCCTCTCCCGAGAGCACTTCGGCCGCGCGGACGCCTGCCAGCCAGGCCGGCAACTGCTCCGCCCGCTGCACGACATCCCAGACCACTTCAATTGGCGCCGCCACGTGCGCACTGCGTTCAACGAGGATCATTTCCGTCTTTCCTCCGGTGAGGACATCCCACGATATCGGCACTCTATGCGCTAAATCGGACTTACCTGGACGGGTTCGGAAAAAGACACGCCGATCAACCATTGCGGATTGCGCCAAGCCGGCCTATGGCGCATTGATGGAGAGCGCCCTAAAGTCCCGAACACGTTTCACGTTGACCGGGAGGGCGCATGTCGACCGCACCGATGCCGGAGTTCCCCGCCGGCTTCCGCTGGGGCGTCTCCACCTCAGCCCACCAGATCGAGGGCGCCGCCACGGCCGACGGGCGCGCGGCGTCCATCTGGGACACGTTCGCGCGCTCCCCCGGACGGATCAGCGACGGCAGCAGCGGCGAGGTCGCCTGCGACCACTACCACCGCTACGCCGAGGACGTCGCGCTGATGGCCGGCCTCGGCGTCGACGCGTACCGGTTCTCCATCGCCTGGCCCCGGGTACGGCCCACCGGCACCGGCCCGGCCAACCCGGCCGGCCTCGACTTCTACGACCGACTGGTGGACGAGTTGCTGGCCGCCGGCGTCGACCCGGTGGCGACCCTCTACCACTGGGACCTGCCGCAACCCCTCGAAGACGCCGGTGGCTGGCTGCACCGCGACACCGCGGCCCGGTTCGCCGAGTACGCCGATCTGACCGCCGCGCGACTCGGCGACCGGGTCCGGCTCTGGATCACCCTGAACGAGCCGTTCATCCACATGAGCCTCGGGTACGGCATGGGCGAGCACGCTCCCGGCCGGACGCTGCTCTTCGACGCCTTTCCGGCCGCCCACCACCAACTACTCGGGCACGGGCTCGCGGTCGCCGCGCTGCGGGCCCGCACCAGCAGCCCGGTGGCGATCGCCAACAACTACTCACCGGCGCGGGTGCTCGGTGACCGCGACGCCGACCGGGCCGCCGGGGCGGCGTACGAGGCGCTGCACAACCGGCTCTTCACCGACCCGCTGCTCGGCCGCGGCTACCCGGAGCTGCCCGGCCTCGACGCGAACGTCGTCCGCCCCGGCGACCTCGACACCATCGCCGCGCCGATCGACGTGCTCGGGGTCAACTACTACAACCCCACGGGTGTACGGGCCGCCGCGGAGGATTCGCCACTGCCGTTCGACCTGGTGCCGTTGGACGGCTACCCACGGACCGCCTTCGACTGGCCGGTGGCCCCGGACGGGCTGCACGAGCTGCTCGGCTGGCTGCGCGACACCTACGGCGACGCCCTGCCACCCATCGAGATCACCGAGGGCGGCTGCGCGTACGACGACGCGCCGGACGCGAGCGGGCAGGTGGCGGATCCGGAGCGGATCGCGTACCTGGACGGGCACCTGCGGGCGGTCCGGGCCGCCATCGACGACGGGGTGGACGTGCGCGGGTACTTCGTCTGGTCGCTGCTGGACAACTGGGAGTGGGCCGAGGGGTTCACCAAGCGCTTCGGGCTGGTGCACGTCGACTACGCCACCCAGACGCGGACGCCGAAGTCGTCGTACACCTGGTTGCGGGACGTGATCGCGGCCTCCCGGGACGGGTCGGCGCGGTGACCACCCTCGACCCGACGCCGGCGTCGCTGCCGGCCGCGCTCGCCGAGCCGACCGTGCCGGTGCGGCGCGGCTGGATCGGTCTGATCTTCGCGGCCAACCTCGGGGTCTGGATGGCGTTCTTCACGCCCATCCAGGTGCTGCTGCCGCAACAGATCGAGCAGATCGCGCCCGGCAACAAGGAGAACATGCTGGCGGTGGTCACCGGCCTCGGCGCCCTGGCCGCGGTGCTCGCCAACCCCCTCGCGGGCGCGTTCTCCGACCGGACCTGCCTGCGGGTGGCGGGCCGGGAGTTCGGCCGTCGGCACGTCTGGACCGCGGGCGGCGCACTGCTCGGCGCGGTGGCCCTGATGCTGCTGGCCCACCAGCGGACCATCCTGGGGGTGGCCCTCGGCTGGGTGGCCGCGCAGGTCTGCTTCAACGCGATGCTGGCCAGCCTCAGCGCGGCCATCCCGGACCGGGTGCCGGTCACGCAGCGCGGCGGTGTCTCGGGTTGGGTGGGCATTCCGCAGGCGCTCGGGCTGGTGCTCGGCGCGGTGCTGGTCACCGCGGTGGTCACCGGCAACGCGGCCGGCTACCTGGCCATCGCGGTGGCCATCCTGCTGCTGTCGCTGCCGTTCGCGCTGCTCACCCCCGACGAACCACTGCCACGTACGCACCGGCCCGCGCTGCGCACGCGGGCGCTGCTGGCCTCGATGTGGATCAGCCCGCGCCGGCACCCGGACTTCGCCTGGGCCTGGATCACCCGTTTCCTGGTCCAGCTCGGCAACGCGCTGGGCACCCTCTACCTGCTGTACTTCCTCACCGACGGGGTGCGCCACCCCGACCCCGAGGGCGGGTTGCTGGTGCTGATCCTGCTCTACACGCTCGGCATGATGCTGACCGCCGTGGTCGCCGGCCGGCTGTCGGACCGCTCGGGCCGTCGCAAGATCTACGTCATCGCGTCCGGGCTGATCATGGCGGTGGCGGCGCTGCTGCTCGCGGTCGCGCCGGTCTGGCCGATGGCGATCGTCGCCGCGCTGCTGCTCGGCGCGGGCTACGGCGTGTACCTCGCGGTGGACGCCGCGTTGATCACCCAGGTGCTGCCCCGAGCCACCGACCGGGCCAAGGACCTCGGTGTCATAAACATCGCCAACTCCGCGCCGCAGGTGCTCGGCCCGGCCCTGTCCGCCCCGCTCGTGGTGTACCTGGGCGGTTACCCCACGCTCTACGCGGTCACCGCCGTGGTCACCCTGGTCGGCAGCGCCCTGGTGGTGAAGATCCGCTCGGTGCCGTGAGTCAGGGGGCCGTGGCCAAAAGCGATCGCCCGCCGCCGTAGGCTGGGGGACGTGACGGTACGCGTGCGCTTCGCTCCCTCCCCGACCGGTATGTTCCACGTCGGCGGTGCCCGCTCGGCGCTGCAGAACTGGATTTACGCCAAGCAGCAGGGCGGGGTGTTCGTGCTGCGCGTCGAGGACACCGACGCGGCGCGCAACAAGCCCGAGTGGACCGAGGGCATCCTCTCCGCGCTGGACTGGATCGGCATCTCCCGGGGCAGCTACGAGGGCCCGCACTTCCAGTCGGAGAACGCCGGCGAGCACCGGGCCGCCGCCGCCCGCCTCTACGACTCGGGCCGCGCCTACTACTGCGACTGCACCCGTGAGGACGTGCAGGCCCGCACCGGCTCCCAGTACCAGGGCTACGACGGCTACCACCGCGACCGTGGCCTCGGCCCGGGTCCGGGGCACGCCCTGCGCTTCCGGACGCCCGACGAGGGCACGACCGTGGTGGTCGACCTGATCCGCGGCGAGCCCACCTTCGAGAACAAGCTCATCGAGGACTTCGTCATCGCCCGGGGCGACGGCTCGCCGGTCTTCCTGCTGGCCAACGTCGTCGACGACATGACCATGGGGATCACCCACGTGATCCGGGCCGAGGAGCACCTGCCCAACACGCCCAAGCAGCAGTTGCTCTGGGACGCCCTCGGGGTCAAGCCGCCGATCTGGGCGCACGTGCCGGTGGTGGTCAACGAGAAGCGGCAGAAGCTCTCCAAGCGGCGGGACAAGGTCGCCCTGGAGGCGTACCGCGAGGAGGGCTACCTCTCCGGCGCGATGCGCAACTACCTGATGCTGCTCGGCTGGGCGCCGTCGGGCGACCGGGAGATCGTCCCCTGGTCGGTCATCGAGGACGAGTTCCGGCTGGAGGAGGTCAACCCCTCCCCCGCGTTCTTCGACGAGAAGAAGCTGCGCGCGTTCAACGGCGAGTACATTCGCGCGCTGTCCGTGCCCGACTTCATCGACGCCTGCCAGCCGTGGCTGACCGGCACCGGGACCATCGCGCCGCCGCCCTGGCAGCCGGAGGAGTACGACGCCGACGCGTTCGCCGCGGTCGCCCCGCTGGCCCAGACCCGGCTCGCGGTGCTCAGCGAGATCGTGCCGAACGTCGACTTCCTGTTCCTCGCCTCCCCGCTGATCGACGAGGCCGCCTGGGCCAAGACGATGAAGGACGGCTCGGCGGAGCTGCTGGACGAGGCCATCGCGGCGTTCGAGGCGCTGGAGTCGTGGGACGCCGACGCGCTGAAGTCGACACTGGAGGCGGTCGGCGCCGAGCGTGGCCTCAAGCTCGGCAAGACCCAGGCGCCGGTACGCGTCGCGGTCACCGGCCGCACCGTGGGCCTGCCGCTGTTCGAGTCGCTGGAGGTGCTCGGTCGCGAGCGCACCCTGACCCGGATGCGCGCCGCCCGACTCCGCCTGGTCTGACTGTCGCTCGGCGACGCGTCAAGTACGCGTCACCGGCGCAACTCCGCATCGCCGCGCCTTTGCTCTGCACCCCGATAGGCACCGGTCACAGACCGTAGCCGTCGCACCCGCGGGTGCAGAGCAAAGGATGACCGGCGCACCTGGCCCACCGGGAGCGGTGAGTGTCAGAGGGTCACCGAACTCGTTGCCGGCGGCGGAACACGAGGCCGGCTGCGAGGGCGGCGAGCAGCAGGCCGCCGAGCGCCCAGAGCCACGGGCGACCGCCGGAGTCGGACTGCTCCGACGCCGCCGGCAGCGCGGAGACCGTCGAGTTGTCAGGTGTCGGCGACGCCGGCCCGGCGGAGGGTGCGCCGACGGCCGCGGGCGAACCGGCCGGACTGGTGCCGACGGCGGCCGACGGCGAGGCGGACGGGTTGGCGGCGGTCCCGGTCGTGAGGGTGAACCGCACCTCGCCCTTCACCGGGTGCCCGTCGCTGGACGCGAGCTGGTAGCCGACGATGTAGAGCCCCGCGGCCGCCGGCGTGAACGGCACCCGCACGCGGTTGCCGGCGAAGACGGGCGGGCCGCCAGCGGCCACATTGTCCGGTCCCGTTATTGTGATCTTCGTCGTAGCCGGTGCCGGCTTGGCGAGGAACCGCAGCTCGATCCGGGCCGGGGCCGTCGCCACTCGGGCACCGTCGCGCGGATCGCTGCCGGTCAGCGAGTTGTGCGCGGCGGCCGGAGTGGGCGGCGCCAGAAACGACACACCGAGCGCCACGCCGAGCACCACTGGCACGACCCGCACCGTACGTGTAACCCTGCCCCCCATGAACCCCTCCGTAAGGGTACGATCCGCCCGCTGATCAAACGGCTCCTCATTAGTCGAGCAGAGATCGCAGATAGTTCCAAATACTGTTCCAAAGGCTGCAACTCATCGACGTTTTGCGGAGTCTGTAGGTGTAGGACCGACCCTCTGGTCGGCGTCGCATCGGCAGACCGCTCCTGGCGTCACACCGAAGCCATCCATCGAACGGGGCGAGGAGGCGGGATGGTCCGACACATGAGGCGGTTGGCCACCGTGTTGGCGGGCGCGCTGGCGACGGCGCTGCTGTCGCTCGGCACCGCCGGCCCGGCCTCGGCGGCGCCGAACCCGGCACCGCCCGGGGTGGACATCACCGGCACGGGGCTCTCCGCGCCGCTGCGGTTGCGCGTGGACACGCAGCCCGCCCACGTGAGCGCGGTCATCGACCAGGTCAACTTCCTGGGGGGCACCGGCATGCCGACGGGGCCGAAGCCGGCCGACCTCGGTCCGAAGTACACGGTCGTGGTGTTCGTCGGTGAGACGCCGCAGCAGACGTTCGACCTCTATCCCAAGGCGGCCGGCGGCCCGCGGGTCTACCGGCCGGCGAAGCAGCCGGACGCCCGCAAGATCAGTGCTGGCTGGTTCCTGGGTCGGCTCAGCATGTCCGAGACCCTGCGCACCGCGGGTGTGCCGCTGGAGCGGCAGTTCGACACGGTGAGTGGCGGCGCGGGCGGTGGCGAACGGGTGCTCCCGGAGGAGGCGCTCGACCCGGCGAAGGACCTCGACGACGCGCTCGGCGATCTGCAGCGCCTGCTGCTGCTCAACGTCGGGGTGATGCTGACGATCACGGTCGGCCTCGCCGGGATCGCCCTGCTGATCCGCCGTCGTACCCGTTAGCTCCTGGCCGCCGTCGCCGAGGCGGCGAGGGCTCAGCACCAGCGGCGCGGTGGGCGCTCCCGACGGGTGGCCCGTGGGCGCGGCCGGACCGGGCCGTGCCGATGTGCCCCGGCCCAGCCGGGAAGTTCACTGAGGCAACCAGCAGGGACGTCCGCGTCGGGCTCGCTCCGGGCGGGGGCCTCGGCGGAGCGCTGGCGCGGGAGCGCGGTCTCGTCGTCGGCCCACGGCTCCACCGGGTGCGACGGCGCGCCGGCGGCCGGCCGACGGTGCTTGCCAGCCACCTGCGGGTCGTGGTGCCCCGGCCGGCAGGACTCGCCCTGGGCGCAGCCGTGCTCGGCCTCCCCGTGCGCCATTCCCGGTCTCCCTCACGCTCGTCTCACCCGCGGGTGCTCCCCCGACGTGCCCCTGTCACCGTACTGGCCGGGGCCGACGGGCCGCGCGCAGCGTACCCGGGGTCGGCACCGGCGAGCTGCCGAAGACGGCGGTGAGCGCGGAACCCGGTCGCGCAGTTCACAGCTTCTTTTCGTGCCGTTCACGCGGAGGCCGCAACCCCATCGGGCCGGCGCTCAGCGGACGCGGTGCGCCTCCAGGTCCGCCCGGCGCAGGAGCGCCCGCAGCGCCACGCCGTGACCGGCGAGAGCCTCGGCCCCACCCTCGACGCGGTCGATGACGCAGAGGGCGTGCTCCACCCGGGCACCCAGTTCGCGTAGCTGGCCGGTGGAGATGACCACCTGCCCGCCGGAGGTGACGACGTTCTCGACCACCAGCACCTGCCGCCCGGTGAGCTCCGCACCCTCGGCGAGCCGGGCCGTCCCGTACGGCTTCGCGCTCTTGCGGACGAACGCGCAGGGCAGCCCGGTGTGCCGGCCGAGCGCGGTCACCACCGGGATCCCGCCCATCTCCAACCCGGCCAGCACCTCGGTGCCGGTCGGGACCAGGTGCGCGAGGTGGGCGGCCACCCGGTCCAGCAGGCGGGGGTCCGCCTCGAAGCGGTACTTGTCGAAGTACTCGTCGGCGGTCCGCCCGGAGCGGAGCACGAACGTGCCGGTCAGCCGGCAGGTGCTGTCGATCTCGCGAGCCAGCGCGGCCAGGTTCTCCCGATCAGTCATGATGATCATTCTTGCGCTGTCGGCCCGTGCTCCGCGTACCCCTTTCGGCGCATGTCGGTGCCGTCGGGCTCGTTCTCCAGGCGGTGTCGAAGCGTCGGGGGCTGTGGTGGGATCGGGGGCATGCGACCGCCACCGTGGCTCGGCTCCGGCACCCTCGGCCGCGACCTCGCGCTCGCCGCCGCGTCGCTGGCCGGCGGCCTGGTGCTCTTCGCCCTGGGCTGGCAGCCGCAGGTCCGTCCGCACACGGGCGTGCCGTCCGCGCTGTTCCTGCCGCCGCTGCTGGTGATGTGCGCGGCGGTGGGCATGCGTCGGGTCGCCCCACGCGCCAGCCTGGCCGTCGGCACCGGGGCGCTGGTCGTGGACACCGCGCTCGGCAACTCGCTGGGCACGATCCTGGTCTACACGCAGGTGCTCTACGACGCCTGCGTGTACGGCCCGCCACGGCTGTGGCGGTGGCTGCTGCGGGTGACCATCGGACTGAGCCTGGTCGGCGCCGCCGTCGGTGTGGTCGCCTTCGACAACTGGCGCGGGGTCACCATCGGGGTGCTCGTGGTGCTCGCCGGGCTGCTGCCGGTGCTGACCGGCATCAGCGTGCGGCAGTACCGCGACCAGGCGGCCGCCGAGCGGGCCCGGGCCGAGCAGACCGCCCGGCTGGTCGAGCTGGACCGCCGACAGGCGGTCAGCGCCGAACGGGCCCGGATGGCCCGGGAGCTGCACGACGTCGTCGCCAACCACCTCAGCGCGGTCGCCATCCACGCCACCGCCGTGCTGTCCGTACCCGGCCTGGATCGCGACCAGGTCTCCTCGGCGTTGCACGTGATCCGGGAGAGCAGCGTGCAGGGCCTCGCCGAGATGCGTCAGATGATCGAGGTGCTGCGGGAGCCGGCGACCGGCGACGGGACGGATTCCGCGGGCGACGGCCCGGCGGTGCCGGAGGCGGTCACCGCCCGGCTCGCCGAGGCGGACGGGCTGGTCGAGCGGATCCAGGCCGCCGGCCTCACGGTGCGGGTACGCACCGACGGCACCCCGGCCCCGCTGCCGGTGGGGGTGGACCTCGCCGCGTACCGGATCGTGCAGGAGTCGCTGACCAACGCGCTCAAGCACGGCACGGGTGAGGCGGAGCTGACCATCGCGTACCGGCCGGCGGAGGTGGTGGTGACGGTGGAGAATCCGGTACGCACGCCCGGGGGCGGGTTGCCGGGCGCCGGAGCCGGGCTGACCGGGATGCGGGAGCGGGCCACGCTGCTGGCCGGGCGGTTCAGCGCCGGGCCGCGCGACGGTCGCTGGCAGGTCCGGGCCGCGCTGCCGACCGGGGCGGGCGGGTGACCGGCCCGGCGGACGACACGGTCGTACGGGTGGTGCTTGCCGACGACCAGCCGGCGGTACGCGCCGGACTGGCCCTGATCCTGGGCGCCGCCCCCGGCCTGACGGTGGTCGGCGAGGCGGCCGACGGCGACGAGGCGGTCCGGCTGTGCCGGGAGTTGCGCCCGGACGTGGCCGTGTTGGACGTACGGATGCCCCGCCGGGACGGCATCTCCGCGACCCGGGCGATCGTCGCCGACCTACTCGCCGACGTGCTGGTGCTCACCACCTTCGACCTCGACGAGTACGTCTTCGGCGCGCTGCGCGCCGGCGCGGCCGGGTTCCTGCTCAAGAACACCGACGCCGCCGGCCTGGTGGCCGCGGTGCGGATGGTGGCGCGTGGCGACGGGTTCATCGCCCCCGCGGTGACCCGCCGGTTGATCGCGGCCTTCGCGGCCACCGCGCCGGGCGCGTCGGCGGCCACCCGGGCCGCCGTGGGCACCCTCACCCCGCGGGAACGTGACGTGTTGGCCTGCCTCGGCCTGGGCCTGTCCAACCAGCAGATCGCCGACCGGCTGGCGACGGCGGAGAGCACCACCAAGACGCACGTGAGCCGGATCCTGGCGAAGCTGGGGCTGCGCAGCCGGGTGCAGGCCGCGATCCTGGCCCAGGAGCTGGGGTTGCCCGCTCCCCCACAACCGTGAGTCCCCGCGTCCACTCCGGACGCCGACGGACCGCCCGTCTGCCGTACGCTGCGCGCCACCGACGTCGATGTCGGCCGCTGAGAATGGGGAGACCGTGCGAAGGTGGTGGGGGACGACGGTCCTGGCGGTGTTGATCATGGGGGCGGGCGGTTGCGACAGCATCTTCGCTGCGGAATCACCCCCGTCCTTCACCCCCGAGGCGGGGGTGTGTCACGCCGTGGCCTCCGACGAGCGCAGCCCTGAGACGTACACGCCGATCCCCTGCTCGTCGAAGCACGAGGTGGAGACGTTCCTGGTCGGCCGGTTCGGTGGCGCGGACGCCGACGCGTCGAAGCCACCGGCCGCCGGCACCGAGGGCATCGGGCGGGCGTACGAATCCTGCGACGCCGAGGCTGCCCTCTTCAAACCCCCGGGCGAACAGCCTGAGCGGCGCGCTGACCGGTGATTCGCCGTTCCGGTACACCTGTTTCACCGATCCGACCGAGTCGGGCGATCTGCCGCCCGCCTCCTGCACCGGGCCGCACGACACCGAGTTCGCCGGCATCTGGCGGCCGGGTCCGGAGGTCGAGAAGCTCACCGACGACAACACGGACGCGGGCTGCCTGTCCACCGTCTCGCGCTACGTCGGGTTGCCGGAGGGTGACGTGGGATACCGGTTCCAGGTGTTCTGGTTGACGCCGGAGGGCGAGCCCGAGTGGCTGGCGGGCAGGCTCGGCGTCCTGTGCTTCCTGCACAGCCCCGGTCCCGTGCTCAACAGCTCGGCGAAGGGTGGCGGGCGAACCCTGCTTCCGGCGGCCCGCTGACCGGTGCCGACGTGGTTGGCCTGGTCACGACGTGTCAGGCTAGGGCGGTGAGTACGCCGGGGGGTGGAGAGCTGGCGGCCACGCTGCGCCGGATCGAGCGTTCGGCGGGGGCGTTGGCCACCTCCAGCGTGGCCCGGATGGACGAGACGCTGCCGTGGTTCCGGGCGCTGCCGGCCGACCAGCGCTCCTGGGTGATGCTCGTGGCCCAGGCGGGCGCCCGGTCGCTGGTGCAGTGGCTGAGCGAGGGTGGCGGCACCGCGGACAGCACCCAGGAGGTCTCGGACGAGGTCTTCGCCGCCGCCCCGCAGGCGCTGGCCCGGTCGATCACCCTTCAGCAGACCGTCGCGCTGATCAAGGTGACCATCGACGTGGTCGAGGAGCAGGTGTCGCAGCTCGCCGCCGAGGGTGAGGAGCAGCAACTGCGCGAGGCGGTGCTGCGCTTCTCCCGGGAGATCGCGTTCGCCGCCGCCCGGGTGTACGCGCGGGCAGCCGAGTCACGCGGCGCGTGGGACGCGCGGTTGCAGGCCCTGCTCGTCGACGCGCTGTTGCGCGGTGACTCACCCGATGTGCTGGCCAGTCGGGCCGCCGCGCTCGGCTGGGCGGACGCGCCGCCGGTGGCGGTGGCGGTCGGTCGATCGCCGGGCGGCGAGGTCTCGGCGGTGCTGCACGTGGTCTACCGGCAGGCCCGCCGGATCGGCGTGGAGGTGATCGGTGGGGTGCACGGCGACCGGCTGGTGATCGTGCTGGGCGGGGCGGCGGACCCGCTCACCGCCACCGCGAAGCTGCTCAGCGCGTTCGGCGACGGGCCGGTGGTGGTCGGTCCGGCCGTACCGAGTCTGGACGAGGCGACCGAGTCGGCACGCGCCGCGCTGTCCGGTTTCCGGGCCGCGCCGGCCTGGCCCGGTGCTCCCCGTCCGGTGCCGGCCGCCGATCTGCTGCCGGAGCGGGCCCTCGCCGGCGACGCGGAGGCTCGTCGGCGGTTGCGCCACGACGTGTACGCGACGCTCGTGCGCGCCGGCGGCGAGTTGCTGGCGACCCTGGACGCCTTCCTGGCCGCCGGTGGCACGTTGGAGAGCGCCGCCCGCGCGTTGTTCGTCCATCCGAACACGGTGCGTTACCGACTGCGGCGGATCGCCGAGGTGACCGGCTTCTCGCCGCTGTCGCCCCGGGACGCGTTCGCGCTTCAGGTCGCGCTGACCGTCGGTCGGTTGGATCCGGTCGTACCGCTCGCCTCGCCGGTCCCGAGTCAGACAATGACCCCGGCCACCCGGAAATCCGCCCAAAATGAGGATGATCCCCGCCGATCTTTGTAGGAAACCTCCAAAGGTCCTAGTACGGTTTGGTCGGAGGCCGCACCGCGTTACCCGCCTTTATCCGGGAGAGTCATAGGCGTGCTCGCCGTACTTAGTCCCGGCCAGGGTTCTCAGAAACCCGGCTTCCTGACCCCCTGGCTCGACCTGACCGGCACCGAGGCGCGGCTGCGCGAGTGGTCGGCGTTGGCCGGGGTCGACCTGGTGCACCTGGGCACCGCCGCCGACGCGGACGAGATCATGGACACCGCCCGTACCCAGCCGCTGCTTGTCGCCGCGGCGTTGCTCGCGGCCGAGCACCTGCCACTGGACGGCGTCGGACTCACCGCCGGCCACAGCGTCGGCGAGTTGGGCGCCGCCGCCATCGCCGGCGTGCTGACCCCCGAAGCCGCGATCACCCTCGCCGGCGTACGCGGCCGGGCGATGGCCGCCGCCTGCGCGCTGGAGCCGACCGGAATGGCCGCGATGCTGGGTGGCGACCCGGACGAGGTGCTCGCCGCGATCGAGGCGCAGGGGCTCTATCCCGCCAACCGCAACGGCGCCGGGCAGACCGTCGCCGCGGGCGCGCTGAACGGGCTCGACAAGCTCGCCGCCGAGCCGCCCGCCCGGACCCGGGTCATCCGACTGAAGGTGGCCGGCGCGTTCCACACCCCGTACATGTCCTCGGCCGAGACGGCGCTCGCCGCCGCCGCCGCCGAGATCACCCCCGCCGACCCGGCCCGAACCCTGCTGTCGAACCTCGACGGCACCGCTGTCGACAACGGCCCGGAGATGGTGCGGCGCCTCATCCACCAGGTCACCGCGCCGGTGCGCTGGGATCTGTGCATCCGTGCGCTTGCCGACCTCGGGGTCACCGGCGTGATCGAACTACCACCGGCCGGCACTCTCGCCGGGCTGGTCAAGCGGGACCTCAAGGGCGAGGGCGCGCCGGAGATCGTCACCCTGAACACCCCGGACGACCTGCCGGCCGCACGGGACCTGATCGCCCGTATCGGAGGTCGTTCATGACTGGCAGTCGCATCGTCGCGATGGGGCACTACCAGCCCTCGCGGGTGGTGACAAACGACGACATCGCGCAGCTCGTCGACACCAACGACGAGTGGATCCGCGACCGGGTCGGCATCGTCAGCCGGCGGATCGCCGACACCGAGACGGTTGCCGACATGGCCGCTGCCGCCGCCGGCAAGGCTCTTGCCAACTCGGGCCTGAGCGCCGCCGACATCGACCTGGTCGTGGTCGCCACGTGCACGTCGATCGACCGCAGCCCCAACGTGGCCTGCCGGGTCGCCGCCAAGCTGGGCATCACCGCGCCCGGCGCGTTCGACCTCAACACCGCCTGCTCGGGCTTCGCGTACGCCCTGGGCACCGTCGACCACGCCATCCGGGCCGGGGCGTCGCGCAACGCGATAGTCATCGGCGCCGAGAAGCTGTCCGACTTCACCGACTGGACCGACCGTTCCACCTGCATCATCTTCGCCGACGGCGCCGGCGCCGCGGTGGTCACCGCCACCGCCGACGACGAGCCGGCCGGGATCGGCCCGGTGGTCTGGGGTTCGGCGCCGGAGAAGAGCGACGCGGTACGCATCGAGGGCTGGCGCCCGTACGTCCAGCAGGAGGGGCAGGCGGTGTTCCGCTGGGCCACCACCGCGCTGGCGCCGCTCGCGCTGCAGGCCTGCGAGCGGGCCGGGGTGGACCCGTCGGAGCTGGCCGCGTTCGTGCCGCACCAGGCCAACGCCCGGATCATCGACGGCATCGCCAAGCGGCTCAACATCCCCGACGCGATCATCGCGAAGGACATCGTCGAGTCCGGCAACACCTCCGCCGCGAGCGTGCCGCTGGCCCTGTCCAAGCTGGTCGAGCGCCGGGAGGTGCCCTCGGGCGCGCCGGTGCTGCTGTTCGGCTTCGGCGGCGGTCTGACCTATGCCGGTCAGGTCGTCCGCTGCCCCTGATGACCCCCTTCGACGCGTACGCGTCGAGGAATGGCGGTCGGCGACGCCGTCCGTCGGACAACCCCGATGAAAGGAACCAACCGCAATGACCCGTGACGAGATCACCACCGGCCTCGCCGAGATCCTCGAAGAGGTTGCCGGAGTGAACCCGGACGACGTGGCCGAGGGGAAGTCCTTCACCGACGACCTCGACGTCGACTCGCTCTCCATGGTGGAGGTCGTGGTGGCCGCCGAGGAGAAGTTCGGCGTCAAGATTCCGGACAACGAGGTGCAGAACCTCAAGACCGTCGGTGACGCCGTCAGCTACATCGCGGCGCAGTCCTGATCATGAGTCGTCCTGACGTCGTCGTCACCGGGCTCGGCGCGACGACCCCGCTCGGCGGGGACGTCGCGTCGACCTGGGACGCCATGCTCGCCGGCCGCTCCGGGGTGAGTGCCCTCACCCAGGAGTGGGCCGCGCAACTGCCGGTCCGGATCGCCGCCCAGTTGGCCGTGGACCCGTCCGAGGTGCTGGACCGGGTCCGACTGCGCCGACTGGACCGCTCCGAGGCGATCGCGATCATCGCGGCGCAACAGGCCTGGGCGGACGCCGGCCTCGCCGGGTCCGACCTCGACGGGGAGCGGTTGGCCGTCAGCGTCGGCTCCGGCATCGGCGGTGCCACCACCCTGCTCGCCCAGGACGACATCCTCGAGGCGTCCGGGCCGCGGCGGGTGTCCCCGCACACCATCCCGATGCTGATGCCGAACGGTCCGGCCGCCTGGGTCGGGCTGGAGCTGGGCGCCAAGGCCGGTGTGCACGCGGTGGCCAGCGCCTGCGCCACCGGCGCCGAGGCGATCGCTCTGGGCCTGGACATCATCCGGTCCGGCCGGGCCGACGTGGTGGTGGCCGGCGGCACCGAGGCGGTCATCCACCCGCTGCCGATCGCCGGTTTCAGCTCGATGCGGGCCATGTCGACCCGCAACGACGAGCCGGAGCGCGCCTCCCGCCCGTGGGACCGGGGCCGGGACGGCTTCGTCCTCGGCGAGGGCGCCGGCATCGTGGTGCTGGAGCGGGCCGAGCACGCCGCAGCCCGGGGTGCCCGGGTGTACGCGCGCCTCGCCGGGGCCGGCATCACCTCCGACGCGTACGACATCGTGCAGCCGCACGCCGAGGGCGAGGGCGCCGTCCGGGCCATCGCCAAGGCGATCGCGGACGCGGACGTGGCCAAGCGGGACATCGTGCACGTCAACGCCCACGCCACGTCGACGCCGATCGGCGACATGCTGGAGATCGGCGGGCTGCACAAGGCGCTCGGCGACCACCCGGTGTTGTCCGCGACGAAGTCGATGACCGGTCACCTGCTCGGTGCGGCCGGCGCGCTGGAGTCGATCGCCACCATCCTGGCCATCCGCGACAGCGTCGTCCCTCCGACGATCAACCTCGACGACCCGGAGCCCGGCCTCACGCTTGATGTCGCGGCGCACAAGGCACGCCACATGGAGATCCCCGCCGCGTTGAACAACGCGTTCGGCTTCGGCGGCCACAACGTGGCGCTCGTCTTCGCCCGACCCTGAGATTCTGCGCAGGGGCCCCAACTCGTCGAGGAGGGGCCCCTGCGTCGTTCAGCCCCGGTTGCGGGGGTGCTGTTTCGCGGTGCGCTCGTTGCCGTGGCGGTAGTTGCCGGTCCAGCGGGCCATCACCAACTGCGGGTCTTCGTCGACCTCGGCCAGGAACTCCGCGGCCCGGGCACCACGCAGCGTGCCGGCGACCCGTCCGTGGTGGGTGATCACGACGGTGCCGTCCGCCCGTCGCACGTGCCGGAATCCCGCTGCCGCTCCCATGGGGTGAGGTTGTCAGACCGACCGAGGCGGAGGCGACCGGATTTCCGTCGCGCGGGCGCCGACCTGGCCGCGCCGGCCGGTCAGGTGCCGCAGGTGGTGGCGGGCAGGCCGGGCACGGCCACCGGGGATCGGCCCCCCGGCTTGGCCTTGCCGGCCAGTACGGCGGCCAGCGCGGTCATGGACGCCCGGCTGGAGGAGTACGTGGCCAGCAACGTCGGAGACTTCGCCGCACCCAGCACGTACGGCGTGTCCATGGCGACCGTGACCGCCGCGTCGGGGCGCAGGTCCTTGGCGCCGTCGCCGTAGCCCACCAGGTGCACGATCGTGCCACCGCTGGCCTTGACCTGCACCCCGGCGGCCTTCAGCGCGGCGGTGAGCGTGGCCCGGGTGCCGTCCCGGCCACCGGAGGAGGTGACGGTGACCGGCCCGGGCACCGGGCCGCCGCAGGTGCCGCGCAGCACGGTGACGGCGGCGGCGGCCAGCGCGTCGGCCGCGGCGCGGTGGGCCGGGGTGTTGAGCGTGGACATCTGCGCGGCCGGGGCCTCCGCGAGCCGGAACTTCATGGTCAGCACCCGGGTGACCGCCTCGACCAGCCGGGCCCGGGGCAGCGACCCGCCGCGTAGCGCGGCGAGCAGCCCGTCGTACGCCTGACCGACATTCGGGGTCATCAGGATGAGGTCGTTGCCGGCGTTCAGCGCCCGGACCGCCGCCTCGCCGGGTGGCCAGCGCTTGGCGGGCGGCATGTTCATCCCGTCGGTGATCACCACGCCCTTGAAGCCGAGCTGACCGCGCAGCACGTCGGTGAGCAGCTTGTGGGAGAAGGTCGCCGGGGTCCCGGGGTCGATCGCGCGCGCGTCCAGGTGCCCGGACATCACCGCCATCGCCCCGGCGTCGATGCCGGCGGTGAACGGTGGCCAGGCGCCGCTCTGCAACGTCGCGGCCGACTGGGTGAGCACCGGCAGGTCCTGGTGCGAGTCGTCGGCGCTGTGGCCGTGCCCGGGGAAGTGCTTCAGGGTGGCCGCGACACCCTCCGCCTGGAGGCCACGGACGGCGCCGCCCACCTGCGCCGCGGCCTGCTTCGGGTCGGCGCCGTACGAACGGGAGCCGATCACGGTGCTGCGGGTGGCCAGCACGTCGGCCACCGGGGCGAAGTCGATGTTGATTCCCATCGCCGCAAGCTCGGCGCCGGCGGCCCGCCAGGCGGTCTCGGTCAGCTTCGGGTCACCGGCCGCGCCGGCCGCGAGGGCGCTGGGCAGCACGGTGACGCCGTCGGTCACCCGGGTGACGACGCCGTACTCCTGATCGGTGCCGACGAGCAGTGGCGCGGGGCCGGCGGCGAGCCGACCGGCGGCGGCACGCAGCCCGCTGGTGAGGTCGTGCACCTGCTTCGGGTTGTCGACGTTCGTGGTCTCCTGGTTGCCCTTGGTCGGGTCGTCGGCACTGAACCCGACGAGGATCAGGCCGCCCAGCCGGTACTTGGCGATCATGTCGGCGGGGGTGTCGACCCCGGCGAGTGCCTGGTTGCCGGCGGCCGAGCCGGCGGAGACCTTCGTGGCCGAGTCGCCGTAGGCGTACGGCATCAGCACCTGGCCGACAAGATCTTCGTCGGACAGCGTGGCGACGAGCGCCGCGGCACGGGCGGCGGGGTCGCCGGCCGGCGTCGGGGCGGGGCCGCTCGGGGCGGCGGACGCGCCGAGCGGGCTGGTCGTCGGTGTGGGCCGTGCGGGGCCACCTGAGCAGCCGGAGGCGAGCAGGGCGGTCAGGGCGGCGACTGCGACAGTGGCGCGCCACGGGCGATTCGACACGCCGCCCATCCCACCAGCTTCCCCCTTATCGGGGCAACTTGACCTTACCGGTCGCGGGCGGCCCGACGGCCACCGCCAGCGCAGTGGCTACCGGGTCAGCCGACACGGGTGAGCAAGGTCACCGGGGCGCCGTCACCTGCGTACCGGTAGGGCTCCAGGTCGGCGTCCCACGCGGTGCCGAGCGCCTTGTCCAGGGCGTGTGCCAGCGCCTCCGGCGCCCGGGAGGCGGCCATCAGGGCTCGTAGCCGGTCCTCGCCGAGCTGGATGTCGCCGGCCACGCCGACGGTGGCCCGGAACATGCCCCGGGCCGGCACGTACATGAACCGCTCGCCGTCGGCGCCGGGACTCGGCTCCTCGGTGACCTCGAAACGGATCATGGGCCACTGCCGTAGGGCAACAGCCAGCTCGGCGCCCGTCCCCGGACGGCCGGTCCACCCGCACTCGGCCCGGCGTGCGCCGGGGTCGACGGGCTGAGCCGTCCACTGCAGGTTGACCGGCGCGGCTAGGACGCGCGCGATCGCCCACTCGACGTGTGAGCACACGGCGAGCGGGGTCGAGTGGACGTATACGACGCCACGCGTTGGCACGGTGACCTCCCGGGAGAGCGAGGTGCGTCTTCCCCTACGACCTCGTCCAACCAGGTGGCTGCTGCAACACATGATGACTCGTGTGGCCAGTGGTGCGCCAGGGAATCGGAAAAAACGCCTGTCGGAATAGCCGGACGGGTGGCTGCCGTTACCTCTCAGGACACCGCGGCGACCAGCATGATGTCGTGGTCCTGTACAGTTCCACCGGCGGCTTATGCCGCGTTACACCTTCGCGGGCCGAGCGCAGTGTGGCCCGCACACAGCCCCCGGACGTCCAGTCCTCCCGTACGTCTTGCAAGGAGTACCTCCGTGGCGAGCAACACCTCTAAGACCGCGCGCGCGTCCGTCCGGGCCGGCCAGGCTGGCCAGGGTGGCGCCCTCAGCGTGCTGGGCGAGTTCAAGTACCTCATCCCGCTCAACGGCGGCAAGCACGCCTACGTGCGGAACCTGACCAACGGCAAGACCGCGCACCTGCGCACGGACTCCGACGCCTTCGTCGAGGAGATCCGCGTGCTGGCCGCGGCCGGTCACGCCACCAAGATCCGGGCCGAGATCAACAACCTGGCTGCCGTTCACCCGAACGACGGCTGGGAGGCCACCGAGAAGCGCCTGGTCGCCGCCGGCGTCTTCGAGGGCTGAGCCCTCCCCCACCGCATCATCGAAACCGCCCGTCGGGAGTTCCCGGCGGGCGGTTTCGCGCGTCCGGCGCGAGATCCACTCAGCTTTCTGGAAACCGGGGTGTCCCGGCAGGCCGGACACCCCGACATCACAAAACCCGAGTCGATCATGCGCTTGGAGCGGGTCGCTCCAGCGGCGTCGGGCCAAGGGTCGGTCGGGGCGTCGGAGTCGGCGCCGGTCGGGGCGCGTCGGGGCACGGTCAGTCCAGATCGAGCAGGGCGACCTCGCCGGTGGCCAGGTCGTAGAGGCCACCGACCACGGCCACCCGGTCGGCGGCGACCGGCCCGGCCAGCAGGTCGTCCTCGCGCAGCGTGCGCACCGTCCGCCGCACGTGCCGGCGGATCGCGAGCGGCAGCACCGCCGGGTCGTCGATCCCCACCCCGGTCACCGCCGGGGCGATCTCGTCCACCAGGTACGCCAGCGAGCCGCCGGGGCGCTCCCCGGCGCGCACCGCGTCCACGGTGGCGCCGACGGCACCACACCGCTCGTGCCCGAGGACCATCACCAGCGGCACGCCGAGCTGGCCGACCACGTACTCGATCGACCCGCACACCGCCCGATCGAGGACGTGCCCACCGGTACGGATCACACAGATCGCGCCGAAGGTCTGGTCGAAGATCGCCTCCAGCGGCACCCGCGAGTCGATGCAGCCGAGCACCACGGCGTAGGGCTGCTGGTCGCCCGAGGCGGCGGCCGCGGCGGCCGTGACGTCGTGCCCGTGGATCGGCTGCCCGCTGACGAACCGCCGGTTACCGGCGAGCAGGTCGGCCAGCGCCGCGCGAGGAGTGCCGCCGGTCTGCCGCCGCTGCCCCGACATGTCGCCCATGGGCGCTTCCGACGACCCCATGCCGTCCAGCTTGGCCCGCCGCCGGGCCCCACGGGCGGGGTCGGGGAATGTCAGCCGCGACGCGATTGGCGTGGTGTCCTGGCGGGTAGCCGGGTATTCGAGGGACTGGTGGGGTGCCGGGCGGCCGGGGGAGGTGGCGATGCCGGAGCGGTTCGAGGTCGGTCTGCCCGACGGCGTACGGCTCAACGTCGAGGCGACGGGGCCGACGGACGCCCAGGTCACCGTCGTCCTGTTGCACGGCTGGACGTTGGACGGGCGCGCCTGGCACCGGCAGGTCGACGCGCTCACCGCGGCGTCGGTCGGCGGGTCGGTGCGGGTGGTCACCTACGACGCGCGCGGGCACGGCCGGTCCAGCTGCATGACGTTGCCCACGGCCACCCTTGCCCAACTCGGCGACGACCTGGCCGCGGTGCTCGACACGGTGGCGCCGGTCGGGCCGGTGGTCCTGGTCGGGCACTCGATGGGCGGTATGACGATCATGGAGTACGCCCACCGCCACCCGGCGCACTTCGCCGCCCGTACCGCAGGTCTGGTCTTCGTGTCGACCACCGCCGAGGGGCACACCCACACCGTCTACGGGCTCTCGCCGCGGATCGCCCGACTGATCCGGCTGGCCGAGACGACGGGTGCCGGAGTGCTGGCCCGGTGCGGCTCGTGGCGAGCGCCCCGGGCGCTGCTGAACGCGCTGCAACCGAGCATCCGGTGGATGCTCTTCGGCGACCGCTGCGAGTCGGCCGACATCCGGCTGGTGACGTCGGCGGTGGCTCGGGCCTCGCTGCGGTCGATCGGCGGGTTCCGTGCCTCCATCGGCACCCAACACCGACTGGACACCCTCACCGCGTTGGCGCACCTGCCGGCCGCCGCCCTGGTCGGCGACCGGGACCGGCTGACCCCGCCGCCGTGCGCCGAGTCGATAGCCGCGGCCCTGCCGGCCACCGAGCTGACCGTCTGCCCGGGCGCCGGACACATGTTGATGATGGAGCGCCCGGACGAGGTGAACGCGGCGCTCACCGGCGTCCTGCGTCGGGTGTTCGCCGAACCGACGCCCCAGATTTCCGGCCCGGCCGCCGCCGGGACGGGCGTCTGAGCGCGTTCCCGCACCTCGGGCGCGGCGGGCCCGGCGCGGGGCCGTACCCTTCTGCGGTTGGCTTGCGCGGTTCTCGCCGCCCGCTGGCGACCTTCGAAGGAGCGTGCGTTGACCGACCAGACCGGCCTGGAGCAGGAGATCGCCGCCGAGCAACGACACCTCGACCGGGTGTACGCCCGACTGGCCGAACTGCGGCGCTCGGCGGTCCGCGCCGAGCGCGACGGCTACCGGATCGCCCGGGTGGGCACGCACGGCTCGTTGGTCGAGCGCGACGCGATGGTCTTCCACGCGGCGCAGCGGCGGCACGTCCTGGACGCTGAGTACGAGGGGTTGGTCTTCGGCCGGCTGGACCTGCGGGACCGGCAGGTGCTGCACGTGGGGCGACTCGGGATCCGCGACGAGGACGCCAGCACGCTCGTCGTGGACTGGCGGGCACCGGCCGCCGCCGCCTTCTACCAGGCCACGCCGGCGCAGCCGCTGGACGTGGTGCGTCGCCGCACGATCCAGTCCCGTGCCGAGCGGGTCACCCGGATCGAGGACGACCTGCTGGACCCGACGGCCGCCCCGGAGGGGATGACTGTCGTCGGCGACGGCGCCCTGCTGGCCACCCTGTCCAAGGCGACCGGCCGGGGCATGCGGGACATCGTGGCGACCATCCAACGGGAGCAGGACGAGGCGATCCGTTCGCCCGGCTCCGGGGTGACGATCGTCGCGGGCGGCCCGGGCACCGGCAAGACCGCTGTCGCCCTGCACCGGGCGGCGTTCCTGCTCTACTCCGACCGCAGCCGGTACGCCGGTGGCGGCATCCTGGTGGTCGGCCCGTCGGGGGTCTTCGTCGAGTACATCGCCTCGGTGCTGCCCTCGCTCGGTGAGGACACCGCCACCCTGCACTCGCTCGGCACCCTCTTTTCGGGGATGACCGCCACCCGCACCGACCCGCCCGAGGTGGCGGCCGTGAAGGGCTCGCTGCGGATGCGCCGGGTGCTGGAACGCGCGGTCCGCGACGCGGCGCCGGGTGGCCCGAATGAGCTGCGGATGCTCTACCGGGGCACGCTGCTGCGGCTGGACCGGGCCGGCCTGGACCGGATCCGGGACCGCGCGCTGCACCGCGGCGCCCGCCGCAACGAGGTGCGCCGGGCCGGCTTCGACGGCGTGTTCGCCGCGCTCTGGGCGCAGGCCCGCGAGGTGGGCATCCGCCTGCCGGAGCAGCGGACCTTCGAGGCGGAGATCGCCGAGCGGTCGGAGTTCCGCGAGTTTCTCAAGGCGTGGTGGCCTCGGCTGCACCCGCGGCACGTGCTCGGTTGGCTGGCCCGGCCGGACCGGCTGCGGCGGTACGCCGGCGGGATCCTCTCCGGCGCGGAGATCCGGCTGCTCAGCGCCGCGTACCGGAGCCTGGACTCGGACGGGTTGACGATCGCCGACATCGCGCTGCTCGACGAGTTGGACGCCCTGCTTGGCAAGCCGGCGCAGCCGGCCAAGGCCCGTCGCGACCCGTTCCAACTCGCTGGCGGCGTACGCGAACTGAGCACCGCCAGCGACCGTCAGCGGGCGGCCCGGGCGGCGGCCCGGGAGCGGCCGGAGGACTACCGGGAGTACGCGCACGTGGTGGTCGACGAGGCACAGGACGTCTCGCCGATGCAGTGGCGGATGGTCGGACGGCGGGGCCGCCTGGCCTCCTGGACGGTGGTGGGTGACCCTGCGCAGACCGCGTGGACGGGTGATCCGGAGGAGCTGAACCAGGCCCGGGACCAGGCGCTGGGCCGGCGTAAGCGACACGACTTCACCCTCACCACCAACTACCGCAACTCGTCGGAGATCTTCGCGGTGGCGGCGGCGGAGATCCGCCGGCTCTACCCCGACCTGCCGCTGCCGACCGCCGTGCGCTCCACCGGGGTCGACCCGGTCGAGCTGGTGGTGCCCGCGACCGGGTTGGAGACCGCCGTCGTGAAGGCGGCCGCCGGACTCCTGACCGAGGTGGAGGGCACGGTCGGCGTGATCACGCCGGTCCCCCGCCGCGACGAGGTCGCCGGCTGGCTCGACGCGCTCGGCGCGCCGCGCCTCCAGGTGG
The DNA here is from genome assembly GCF_049841595.1 of Micromonospora sp. DT228. NCBI lineage: Bacteria > Bacillati > Actinomycetota > Actinomycetes > Micromonosporales > Micromonosporaceae > Micromonospora > Micromonospora sp. DT228. Next base: position 33,103 of record NZ_JBNCKO010000019.1, on the reverse strand, counting down.
TGACCAGCCTGGAGGCCAAGGGCATGGAGTACGACGGTGTCGTGCTTGTCGCCCCGAGCGAGATCCGGGCGGATCCGGGTGCGGGGGTACGCACCCTGTACGTGGCGCTCTCCCGGGCCACGCAACGACTTACCACGATCGATCCGACCGGCTGATCCGGTGCACCGTGCCGGGCGGGCCAGCGGTCTACGCCACACTTGCATACATAGCGATGTGAGCATACATTTGACCCGGCCCCAACCGGCGGCGGAAGGTGGATCTCGTGGGCGCAGGTCATGACCACCACCATGGGTCGGTCGCCAATGCCGCACACCAGCACAGGGGCCGGCTCTGGGCGGCGTTCGGGCTGCTCGCCACCCTGATGGTGGTCGAGGCGGTGGCCGCCCTGCGCACCGGCTCACTCGCCCTGCTCTCCGACGCCGGGCACATGTTCACCGACGTGCTCGGCATCGGGATGGCGCTCGCCGCGATCACCGCGACCCGGCGGGCCACCACCGACCCGCAGCGCACCTTCGGGCTCTACCGACTCGAGGTGCTCGCCGCGCTCGCCAACGCCGTCCTGCTCTCCGGCGTCGCGATCTACGTGGTGATCGAGGCGATCCGCCGCTTCGGCGACCCGCACCAGGTCGTCGCCGGCCCGATGCTCGCGGTGGCCGTGCTCGGCCTGCTCGCGAACATCGCCGCCTTCGCCCTGCTCCGCGCCGGAGCCCGGGAGAGCATCAACCTGCAGGGGGCCTACCTGGAGGTGCTCGGCGACCTGCTCGGCTCGCTCGGCGTCATCGGCGCGGCGCTGCTCATCACCGTCACCGACTGGTGGTGGGCCGACCCACTCGTCGCGGTCGCCATCGGCGCGTTCATTCTGCCGCGCACCTGGCGGCTGGCCCGCGCCGCCGTCCGGATCCTGGTGCAGGCCGCCCCGGAACACCTCCAGGTGACCGCCGTGCACGACCGGTTGGCCGCGGTCCCCGGGGTGGTCGAGGTGCACGACCTGCACGTCTGGACGCTCACCTCGGGCATGGAGGTGGCCTCGGCGCACCTGACCATGGCACCCGGCGCGGAGGTCGGCACGGTGCTCACCGCGGCGCGTACCGCTCTGCACGACGACTTCCGGATCGAACACGCGACGTTGCAGATCGAGCCCGGCGCCGCCCCCGGCGCCTGCGGCTCGATCGAGTGGTGACAGCTTTCTCGTGACGACGCACGCACCGTCTGTCACATCGGCTGCAGCAGCCCCACCGGCACCGGTAGGCTCGGTCCCGGCCTCCACCAGGCGGCGCCCTCCAGGCGCCGGTGACGGTCGCCGCCTAATCGCCCAACCGGGCGAACCGGGGAACCACGTTCCTGGGGTGCATCCGCGTCAGCGGTAGGGATCTTCCGTCCCGAACCCGTCAGCTAACCCGGTCGGCGGCTGACGGAAGGACATGCGCAGTGGCACCAGCACGACCACCCGCCGCCCGACTGGCGGCCCTGATCGTCGCGATGTTCGCCCTCGGCGTCGCGCTCCCGGCCGGCACCGCCTCGGCCGCTCCCCCGACCGGCCAGCGGGCCGCCGCCGCACCCGACTCCGACGAGGAGGGCGGCACCCCCTCGCTACGCGCCCAACTCGAGGCCGCCAGCAAGGGCTACCTGGACGCGAAACGCGCTCTGGACACCTCCGTCAAGCGGCAGCAGCAGCTCGCCACCCAGCTCAAGGAGATCGAGGTCGAGCTTGCCCAGCGCGACGGCAAGGTCGGCCAGATCGCCGGCGTGGCGTACCGCACCGGGCGGCTCGGCGTGGTGTCGGCGCTGCTCAACAGCAGCAGCCCGGAGGGCTTCATGGACCGGGCCGCCGCGCTGGACGCGGTGGCCGCCAACGAGGACCGGGTGCTGCGCGACCTGCTCGCCACCAAGGACCAGGCCAGTCGTACCCGGGCCGCCCTGAACGGCGAGATCGTCGAACAACGCAAGCAGGTCACGGTGATGGCCAAGCGCAAGGACCAGGCCGAACGGGCCCTGACCGTGGCCAACACCCCCAAGCCGCGGACCACCGCCGACACCGGCTCCAACCGGGGCACCTCCAGCGTCAACGCGAAGGCCGCGCCGCGCAACTCCGACGGCTCGTGGCCATCCGAGTCGTGCAGCGTCAACGACCCCACACCCGCCAACGGCTGCATCACCCCGCGCACCCTGCACGCGCTCAACCAGGCCAAGGCCGCGGGCTTCACCAGGTACGTCTCCTGTCACCGTCCCAGCGGCTCCGGTGAACACCCCAAGGGCCGGGCCTGCGACTTCGCCGCGCAGACGAGCGGCTTCGGCGGCAACGCCACCGGCGGCGACAAGACGTACGGCAACAACCTGGCCGCGTACTTCATCCGCAACGCCGACCAGCTCGCCGTGCTGTACGTGATCTGGTACCGGCAGATCTGGCTGCCCAGCAGCGGGTGGAAGTCGTACAGCGGCGCGGGTGGCACCCCGTCCACCGACCACACAAACCACGTGCACCTGTCGGTCTACTGACCCAGCCGACGGGTGACCCGGCCCGAGCCGGGGTTGATCCACTCGCCATCGTCGACTCCGGGGTATTCGGACCACGGGTTACCCCGGAGTCGGCGGCGTCGTGTTGATCGTGGCGTCGGGTGACGTCGTCGCCCGGGCGGGCTACGTTGCCGGGCCGGCTACGTCGCCGGGCGGGCTACATCGCCGGGCGGGCTACATCGCCGGGCGGGCTACATCGCCGGGCGGGCTACGTTGCCGGGCGTACCCCTGATGTCGTCGGCGGTCGGACGACCCGGCCCGGGTCGGCGGGCAGCATCGCGGTATGCGTCGGATTTCTCCCACCGCCCGCAAGGGACTCCTCACCCTGCACCTGGTCACGTCGCTCGGCTGGCTCGGCGCCGACCTGGTGCTCCTCACCCTCGGCGTCGCCGTGCAGCGTGGCGCCGACCCGGCGGTGGTCTACCCGGTCACGGCGCTGGTCGGCACGCTGCTGTTCGCGCCGCTGAGCGTTGTGGTCTGGCTGATCGGGGTCGCCAGCGCGCTGCTCACCCCGTGGGGCCTGTGGCGCTATCGCTGGGTGCTGGCCAAGCTCGTGCTCACCACGGTGATGCTCGGGCTGGTGCTGTTCCTGCTCACGCCGAATCTGCGGCACGCCGGTGCGGTGGGCGCCGCCCTCCCCGCCCGGGACCGCGTCGACCTGGTGATCGCACCCGCGGTGTCGACGAGCCTGATGATCATCGCGACGGTGCTGTCCACGTACAAGCCGTGGGGCCGACGCCCCGTCGCCCAGCCCGCCCGCACCCCCACCCCGTAACCGCACCCCGTAACCCCCATCCCCGCTCCGCGATCTTGCACTTCCTGCCCCGACATAAGGGGTATAACAACCCATGTCGACGACCGAAACTGCAAGATCGGCGCGATCTTCTCGCTTCACACCCGGGCGGCGGGCGCGGGCGGGCGCTCAGGCCGGGGGTGGTGCGTCGCCGGTGCGGTCGAGGGCTGGGCCGAGGCGGGCGGCGAGCGCCAGGTGAGCGGCTCGCGCCTGGCGAAACGCGTACCGGAACAGCGGCGTCGGCGCGGTCAGGGTGATCTCGACGTCGATCCGGACCAGGCCGTCGGGCTCGGCGCGCAGTCGGGTGTGGTTGCGTACCGTGGTGGCGGGCCACTGGCGGGCCACCATGACGATCTCGTCGGGCTCGCTGATCAGCACGTCCGCGTGGTACGTGGTCCGGAAGCGCAGTGGGCCGGCCACCAGTCTGTCGTTGATCGTGTAGCTGGCCCGGGCGCCGGGTCGGGGCGGCAGTTGGCGGACCCGGACGATGAGCGGATGCAGCTCGCCCTGTCGGGTCAGGTCACTGAGCATCGCCGCGGCCTCGGCCTGCGAGCACCGGGCCTGGACGGTGTAGCTGAAGGTATCGCTGCTGAGCACACGTCTCCCACCGTCGCTTGTCGCACGATCGTCCCGTACCGATGTCCGGCTGGCAACGCCCGACGGCCGCCGATGCCAGGACGAACCCCGGCCGATGAGATGTCGCATCGCCAGTTGTCGCATTAGGGTCGGTTAGTGAGGAATCATCCGACCGGGTGGAAGGGCGGCAGCATGAGCGGCGACGACGGATGAGCGGGCACGTGATGGTCTTCGCGCCCACCCCGCAGCTCACGGTCACCGTGGACCAGCCGAACGACCACCCCGAGCTGCATCTGCACCCCGGCGGGCAGGGTGTCTGGCAGGCCCGGATGGCGATGTCGCTGGGTGTGGACGTGGTGCTCTGCGCGGCTCTCGGCGGCGAGATCGGCCAGGTGCTGGAGCCGCTCCTGGTCAGCGAGGGCGTGGACCTCAAGGTGGTGGTCCGCGACTCCGCTAGCGGCGGGTACGTGCACGACCGCCGGGACGGCTCGCGGCAGGAGATCGCCGACGTGCCCGGGCAGCCGTTGAGCCGGCACGAGCTGGACGAGCTGTACAACCTGGCTCTCGGCGAGGGCCTCCGGGCCGCGGTGAGCATCCTCAGTGGGCCGAACGAGCCGTGGCTGGTCCCGGCCGACCTGTACCGGCGCTTCGCCGCCGACCTCGCCGCCAACGGCGGCCGGGTGGTGGTCGACCTCTCCGGCGACCACCTCGGCGCGGTGCTGCAGAGCGGCGTGTTCTTCCTCAAGGTGAGCCACGAGGAGCTGATCCGCGACGGCCGCGCCCGCAGCGACGACAGCCTGGAGCTGACCCGGGCCATGTACGACCTGCACGCCGCCGGCGCGGAGACGGTGGTGGTGAGCCGGGCCGACCAGCCGGCGCTGGCGCTCATCGACGGGGAGCTGTTCGAGGTCGAGATGCCCCGGTTGGAGGCCGCCGATCCGCGTGGCGCGGGCGATTCGATGACCGCCGGGGTGGCCGCCGTCGTGGCCCGCGGCGGGGACATCCGGACCGCCATCCGCACCGGCGCGGCCGCCGGCGCGATGAACGTGACCCGGCACGGCCTGGGCACCGGACGACTGGACTCGATCACCGGCCTGGTCGACCGGGTCCGGCTGGTGCCGGCGGACAGCCGGCCACAGGAACGGACCACCCCGGACGAGTTGGCCGACCGGGTGGTCGAACGATGACGTTGCGGGTGCTGATCACCAACGACGACGGGATCGCCGCACCCGGCATCCAGGCACTGGCCTGGGCGGCGGCACAGCGGGGTATGGACGTGGTGGTCGCCGCGCCGCTGGAGGAGGCGAGCGGCACCAGCGCCGCGATGAGCGCCGTGGAGCGCGACGGGCGGGTCGTCGTGAACGAGCACCCGCTGCCGGACCTGCCGGGAGTGCCGGCGTACGGGGTGGGGGGCTCCCCCGGTTTCATCACCCTGATCGCGTTGCACGGCGCGTTCGGCCCACCGCCGTCGGTGGTGCTCTCTGGCATCAACCGGGGTGCCAACGCGGGCCGGGCCGTGCTGCACTCCGGGACTGTGGGTGCCGCGTTCACCGCCGCCACGAACGGTTGCCGGGCGATGGCGGTCTCCCTCGACGTGCTCTCCGCCGGTGAGGCGACGGCAGCCAGCGGTGGCGCCGCGGTGGACGCCGCCGCCCGGGTACGCGACGCCGAACGGCACTGGAGCACCGCCGCGCGGGTCGCCCTGGACCTGCTCCCCCGGTTGACCTCCGGGCCGATGGAGAGCGTACTCAACGTGAACGCCCCGGACCTGCCGCACGGGCGGCTGCGCGGGGTGCGACACGGCACGCTTGCCAGCTTCGGTCAGGTGCAGATGACGGTGGCCGAGTCCGGCCACGGCTTCGTCCGTACGTCACTCGAGGAGCCGGGGCAGGCCGCGCAGCCCGGCACGGACGTGGCGTTGCTGGCCGCCGGGTACGCGTCGGTGACGGCCATCCGAGCAGTCACCGAGGCGACGGACATCGACCTGACCGGACTGGACGACCAGCCCTGACCATGCTGCCTGGTGGCGCTCAGGCGCCGGGCAGCACCTCGGGGGTGGCAGCGCCGGCGAAGTAGGGCTCCGGGGCGCCGAACAGGCCGAGCAGGCCGGTCACCCAGAGCTGCCGGTGCACGAACCGGCTCGGCTCGGTGACCACCAGCTTGACGTCGCTGACCTCGGCCGTCTGGAAGCCGGCAACCATGGCGCTGATGCCCACGGAGTCGATGAAGGTGACAAGCCTCATATTCAGCTCGATGCGGAGCGGCCGGCCCTTGGCCAGCACCTCCGCGATCGCCTCGCGCACCTCGTACGCTGTGTCGACGTCGATCTCGCCCCGCGGGGCGATCTCCACGACTCCACCGGACAAAACCGACTTCACGATCGACAGGCTCACGCGAGCACCTCCACCCGCCCGTCCCCCGGGCGCCTCATCAGTACGCGGGCCGCGACCGAGAGTATTCCTCTGACGGCCTCGGTCGCCACCCCTCGGGATGAGCAATTCACGGATCCGACCCCACAAAGGCACCCATATCCGTACTTTTGAGTATCTGATTGCTCAAGACTTTTTGTTATTTGACCTCCGACGACCGGTCCGGACCGAGCGCCGCGAACCAGGGTAGCGGCCTGGGCCCGACGCGCCCGACAACCGACCCCGACCGACGGCCCGCCCCGCGCCACCGGCGTGTCGCCTGCGGACACCCGCCAGACCCGGTCCCCCGTTGCCGGCGCCACCCAGGGCCTGTGTCAAAGCCTTCGGTCGAGCCGAGGCGGAGTCCAGGCGGCGATCCGGCAAGGCGGAGATTCGTCCGGATACCGGTGTTGTATCCGGACGAATCTCCAACGCGGCCGGTCGTCGTCTGGGCCCGCCGCAGGCCGGCCAGGAGCTTTGACACAGGCCCTAGCATCGGGCCGGGAGACCCCCCGCAACGGAGAGGACCTTCGATGATCAAGCGACTTGCCGGTCTGGCCGGCGTCGGCGTTCTGCTCGCTCTCGTACTGGCCTGCGGTTTCGGCGGTGGGGACGACGATGACGACGATGACGACGACTTCGCTCGCGGCGTCGCCGTGGTGGGGGTGCGCTGAGCTCCCGGCGGCGCGACGGAGCCGGCCGGGTTTGCGCCCGGGCGGCCCTGGGCACTGGCGGGGTAGGCGAACCGTGACGCGCTGAACAGACGCCGAAGTCCGAAGTGGCCGGCGGCTTCGGCACCCGAGGAGGTAACCACGATGTTCGGAACCAACGTGCTGGACCGCCGCAGCAAACCGGAGCGGATTGCGGACCATGCCTGGGAGCACCTGCTCTCCGCCGTCAACTCGGCCGGAGACAGCGTGCGGGACACCGCCCGCTCGGCCCGTCGCAACAGCGGCGACCTCGCCGACGGCGCGGGTGACCTGGTGGGCTCCGCCGCCGAGGAGGCGCGACGTCGCGCCTCGCTGGCTCTCGACGCGCTCGCCGGCCGGCAGCCGGCGCTGCCCTGGACCCTGCTGATCGGCGCCGCGCTTGTCGGCGCCGCCGTCGGCTGGGCCGTCGGCTCCGCCGCGCGGGCCGCCGGCAGCCGGGACGACCACGCCCTCGACGACGTGGAGTTCGTCGACGTGGACCGGCCCAACTCTCCGGCGGTCTGACCGCCCGAACGACGCAGGGCCGCATTCGACCTCGATCGAGTGCGGCCCTGCGTCGTTCGCGTCTCACGTGTCGATCATGGAGTTGTGGTGGGAGACAAAAGGCGCAAGCACCTTTCTCCCCCCACCACGGCTCTATGATCGACGTTGTCGGGCGGGGCGAGGGGCCGGGCGGGGCGAGGGGGGACCGGTCCGCCGGGTGCCGGACCCCTCAGGCAGCCCGACGGACCGGTGTTCGGGTGGTGATCCGGCCCGGATCACCAGGTCAGCGACTCAGGCAGGTGATGGTGGCCGGCGGCGCGTTGCTGCCGGTCCACGAGCCGAGGAAGCCGGCAGTGGTGGTGGCCCCGGCACCGAGCGCGCCGTTCCAGCCGCTGTCGCGAACCGAGACGACAGCCCCGGCCTGGGTGTGTGTCCCGCCCCAGAATTGGGTGATCTGCTGCCCGTTGGGGAAGGTCCAGCCGAGCGTCCAACCGGCGATGGACACGCTGCCGGCATTGCGGACCACCAGCTCCGCCTGGAAGCCACCCGACCACGAACCGGTGACGCGATAGGTCGCCGTACACCCACTCGCCGGCGGCGGCGTCGTGGGAGGGGGTGTGGTCGGCGGCGGCGTGGTCGGAGGAGGCGTCGTGGGCGGCGGTGTGGTCGGCGGCGGTGTCGTCGGAGGAGGCGTCGTCGGAGGAGGTCCATCGGCCCGATCGGCGACCAGGATGCCGCGCCCGTTGGAGCCGAGGTACACCCGGCCGTAGACGCGGGGGTCACCGGTCAACGCCTCGGCCGGGTTGCCGTACTGGTGGCGGTCGTCGTTGATGCGTACCCACGTCGCGCCGGCGTCGTCGGAGCGGTGCACGCCGGGCTGACCGTTCACCGTGCCGTACAGGAAGACGGCGGGGTTGGTCCGCCCGGGCGCCGCCTTGCCGAAGCCGACGTTGCCGGAGGCGCTGACGCCGTCCAGCGTGGTGAAGCTGGCGCCGGAGTCGGTGGATCGCCACAGGCCGCCGGGCCCGGCCAGCCACAACTCGCCGGAACGGCCGGGCAGCGCCTTGAACCGGACGTCGGTGGCGGGCAGACCGGTCGCCGCTGTGGCGGTGAAACTCGCCCCACCGTTGGTGCTGAGGTAGAACCGCCCGCCGCTGAAGCCGTAGAACCGGTTGGGGTCGACCCGGTCGGACTCGATCGTCGCGTTGGCGGGGATGCCGGCCGAGGGCGCCCACGAGTTGCCGAAGCCCACCGAGTAGACCACCCGTTGACCGGCGTCGCCTGGCGCCCAGACGAACCGGCTGCCGTCGGCCGCGGCGGCGACCGTGCCGCCGGTGTTGACCCCGGACGGTTCGGTGCCCTGGAACCAGGTGGCCCCACCGTCGGTGGAGAACGCGACATGGCTGTCGTTGGGCCGGTCGGAGTCGGTGAAGCTACCGGCCCGCACCAGTACGGCCGGCTTGCTCTCGGCATAGTCCAGGCTGGTGGTGGTGGTGAATACCGGCTGGGTGAACAGCATGGGCGGAATGGCGTCCAGGTCGGTGTGCCGGAAGCCACCGACGTCACCGAGCGCGCTGATCAGCGGTGCGCCGCTGGGCGGGCTGACCAGGTCGAGCACCGCCGTCTCCTCCAGCCCGCGGACCATCGGACGGATGGTGAACTGGCTGCCGGTGTCCCACTTGGTGAGGTCGGTGGTGCCGTAGATGGTGGCCCCGGTGCCGTACATCATCCGGTTGGAGTCGTGCGGATCGATCTCCACCGACTCGTTCATCCAGCCGAGCTTGGGCGAGGCCTCCGGGGGCGCCGGGTTGACGCCGAAGGTCAGCCAGGGCACCGAGCTGATGTCCATGGTGTAGCGGCGGGACCGCTCGGGATAGCTGGTGAAGTCCCAGATTCGGGTCCAGGTCGCCCCGCCGTCGGTGCTGCGGAAGAAGATCGCGTCCGGCCACCAGGAGACCTGGGTGGCCACCATCAGCGTGTTGGGGTGCTGTCGGTCGATGGTCAGGCCGCTGTAGCCGAAGTAGTCGTCGGCGCTGGTGGAGGGCACCGGGCTGATCCGGGTCCAGGCTCCGGTCGACCGGGTGAACTTCCAGACGTCGCCCTTGCCGCCGTCGTACGGGCCACCGGTGTCGCTGGTGGCGATGTAGAGGTGGCCGCCGACCGGGTCGACGACACCCTTGTGCGCCAGGTAGCCGGTGGGCTGGCCGGGGATGCGCGACCAGCTCACGCCCCCGTCGGTGCTGCGGTAGACCGGATTCTCCTTGTCCGCCACGCCCACGTAGATGGTCTGCGTCGTGGATCCGGCGGTGCCGGTGCTCTTGTCGAAGCTGACCCAGGTCAGGCCCTGGTTCTGCCCGTTGTAACCGTTCGGGTCGCTGGGGTCGGCCCGGTAGTTGCCGACGTTCGGGAAGGCGGTGACCCTGGCCCAGCTCGCCCCGTGGTCGGTGCTGCGCCAGAGCCCGTTGCCGCCCTCGGCGCCGTAGTAGACGATGCTGTTCCGGTTGGGGTCGACGGCCAGCCGCTCGCCCATCCCTCGGCCCGGCATGTTGCCGCCGTTCTTGAACGGCAACTCGGTGGTCTGCCAGGTGGCGCCCTTGTCGGTCGAGCGCAGGATCGCGCCGTTGTTGGGGTCCCAGCCGTTTGTGTACATGCCGACCGCCGCGTACACCCGGTTGGTCTGCACCGGGTCGGTGGCGATGCTGACCACGCCGTTGTAACCCCAGCGGTCGGCGCCGACCCAGTCGAGCAGCGGCGTCCACGACTGGCTGGCCTGTTCCCAGCGGTACGCCCCACCGATGTCGGTGCGCGCGTAGATCAGGTTTTTCTCGGTGGGGTTGAAGACGATGCCGGGCACGAAGCCGCCGCCACCCACCGGGACGTTGCGCCAGGTGTACGCCTCCGCCGCGGTCGGGGCGGAGGCCGACCCGGCGGGGGTGAGCGGGACCACCACGACGGCTGTGGCGGCTGCCAGCACGGTCACGACCGTGCTGGCGAGACTTCTGGGCATCTGTGGTTCCTCTCGGGAGGCAACCCCGGGGGACGGGGTTGGTCACCTGGCGACGCCGTGGCCCGGGGGACGGGCACAACGACGGGACGGACGGAGCTGCCCTGGCTCCCACCACCCGACGCGACGGCTCCCGCAATCGAGGAATGTGACTACCGTAACCGAAGTTGACTCGCTTTGGAAGCGCTCCCAGCGACTGCGAGTACCGAGGTCCCGGCCGTGCCCTCACCCGGCGCGGGTGAGGACGGTTCACCCGGCCCGGCGGCAGGCTCGGACCCCGGCGGACCTCGGCCGCAGCCGCCACCGGTCCGCCACGCCCCGTCGAGGCGCCACGAACGCGGTGGCCGCCGCGAGGGCCAGCGAAACGCGCAGGGAGGAGGCCAGATGGCGATCGCCGAGATCGACCGCACCGACCAGGACATCCAGTCCGCCGTGCTCGACGAGCTGACCTGGGAACCGAGGGTGCAGCCGCACGAGATCGGCGTGACCGTCGCCGAGGGCGTCGTCACGCTCACCGGCCGGGTGGACAGCTACGCGAAGAAGTGGGCCGCCGAACGGGCCGCCCACCGGGTCGCCCGGGTCCGGGCGGTCGCCAACGACCTGGCCGTACGACTGGCCGACGGCGGCGAGCGCGCCGATCCCGACCTGGCCGCCGCGGCCAGCCACGCGCTGGAATGGGACGCGTTCGTGCCCATCGAGAAGCTCCAGGTCACCGTCTCGGCCGGCTGGGTGACGCTGCACGGCGAGGTCGAGTGGGAATACCAGCGCCGAGCCGCCGAGCGGGCCGTGGGACGGCTCACCGGCGTACGCGGGCTGAGCAACGGCATCACCGTGCGGCCGACCGCCGCACCGGACGGCCGAGATCTGGCCGACCGGATCGTCGACGCCCTCGCCCGCGCCGGGGCGACCGAGGCCGAACGGATAAGCGTCCGGGTGCACGGCGACACCGCGGTGCTCGCCGGGTTGGTCCACTCGATGCCCGAACGGGCCGAGGTCGAGCAGGTGGCGTGGTCCGCCCCGGGCATCCGGGAGGTGCAGAACCACATCGCCGTCGCGCCGGTGCTGCGCTGACCGAGCGCGGGCGAGCACCCGGCGGGCGCTGAGCGAGCGCGGGCGAGCACCCGACTCGCGCTGAGCGAGCGCGGGCGAGCACCCGACTCGCGCTGAGCGAGCGCGGGCGAGCACCCGACTCGCGCTGAGCGAGCGCGGAACCACCCGGGGTGGGTGAGCCGGACTCACCCGCCCCGGGGACAGGCTGGGGGCATGAGTGATCCGAACGGGCTGATCCGACCGGGGCGTCCCGCGCCCGGTTTCACCCTGCCGGCCACCCCGGACGGGGCCCTGACCGGGCCCGAGCAGTTCCGAGGACGACCGGTCGTGCTCGCCTTCTATCCCGCCGACTGGAGCCCCGTGTGCGGGGACCAGATGTCGCTCTACCAGTCGGCGGCACCCGTGTTCGCCCAGTACCGGGCGGTGGTGCTCGGCATCTCGGTGGACAGCATCTGGTCACACCGGGCGTTCGCGGAGAGCCGGGGCATCGAGTTTCCCCTGCTTGCCGACTTCGAGCCGAAGGGCGAGGTGGCCCGCCGCTACGGCGCGTACAACGCGCAGGGTGAGTCGGACCGCGCGCTCGTGGTGCTGGACCCGGCCGGGGAGGTGACCTGGAGCTACGTGTCGCCGCCCGACGTCAACCCGGGCGCCGACGGCATCTTCGACGCGCTCGACCAACTCGCCGCCGATCGGAAGGTGATGACCGGATGACCACGCCACTGCAGGTGACCGCCCGACTCCGGGACCCGGTCACCACCGAGGACCACATCCGCGGGCCGGCCGACGCGGCGGTGACCGTCGTCGAGTACGGCGACTTCCAGTGCCAGTTCTGCGGTGCGGCGTACCCGAACCTGCACGAACTGCTGCGGCAGCGGGCCGACACCGTCCGGCTGGTCTACCGCTACTTCCCCATCGCCAACGTGCACCCGTACGCCGAACGCGCCGCCGAGACGGCCGAGGCCGCCGCGGTCCGGGGCCGGTTCTGGGAGATGCACGACTGGCTCTACGAGCACCAGGACCAACTCGACCCGGTGCACCTCTCGCTCGGTGTCGAGCAGGTCGGCCTGCCGCCGGACGAGTTGAACGCCGAGGTGGAGAACCGGGCGCACGCGGACCGGGTGCGCCGGGACTTCGTGGGTGGCATCCGCAGCGGGGTGAACGGCACCCCCACCCTGTTCGTCAACGGTGTCCGCCACGAGGGCGGGTACGACCTGCCCGATCTGCTGGCGGCAGTGGACGGGGCCGGCGACGCCTGACCGCCGACCCGCTCAGATCAGCCGCAACTCGCGCGCCCGCCGGACCGCTTCACGCCGGCGGGTCGCGTCGAGTTTGCGGTAGATGTTGCGTACGTGGGTCTTCACCGTGTTGACCGACAGGGACAGCTCGCTGGCGATCTCCACGTTGGACAGGATGCTCTGCAGGTAGCGCAGGATGGTCAGCTCCCGCTCGGTGAGCGGCTCGTCGAGCCCGCCCCTCGGCTCGGCGGCCGGCCGGGCGGCGCTCGGGCCGGCACCGCGTACCAAATCGCTGACCAGGGTGAAGTGGGCGGTGCCCGCATCCAGGTGGGCGGCCAGCAGGTCCCGGACCGGCCCTCCGGCGTGGGTGAAGACCCGCCGGCAACCCTGCGGCCCGGCCAGATCCAGCACCTGCTCCAGGAGCCGGCCCGCCCGTCGCCCGTCCCCGGCCTGCTCGGCCAGCACCGCGTCCAGCAGGCCCGCGTCCAGGCGTACCGGCAGGGGCCAGGCCGTGGCCGCCGGCGCCTGCCAGCCCGGCAGGCCGCGGCCGGCGGCAGCGGCGTCGCCGGCCAGCAGCTCCACCTTCGCCGACGCCACCGCGAGCACCGGGTCGGCGCCCGCGTCGGCCAGCAGGTCACGGGCGGCGTCCAAATCGCCCCGCTCGGCGCGCAGCTCGGCCTCGGCGGCCCGCAGCAGACCGGTCAACTCGACGGCGGACGGCTTGTCGGCAAGAGCCTCCCGAGCCCGGACGAGAAGTCGTTGGCCGGCCGCCGGGTCGCCGGCGTCGCGGTGCAGGTGCGCGCGGCACAGCGCGGCGACCGCCGCGGCCACCGGTTCGTCGCGAGCGCCGGCAGGCCAGCCGTCCGCCTCCGGATCGGGGCCGCCGACCCGGTCGCCGGTGACGCCGAACGCCGGGCCGGCGAGGTTGAGGTTCGCCGTGGCCTCGTCGGGCTGGTCGCGCAGCAGCGCCACCTGGGCCAACGCCAGGTACGCGTAGGCGCAGTCGAGCCGACAGGACCAGCCCCGACACGGCGGCATGCGCAGCGCTTCCCGGGCCGCCTGCTCGGCCGCCCGCAGCTCACCGCGGACCGCGAGCAACAGCGCGGCGCGGCTGGTGGCGACCAGTTCGGTGCGGGGCCGGCGCGCCTCCCGGCCGGCCGCCCGGGCGCGGACGAACCGGGCGGTCGGCAGCGCGCCGCCGGCCAGCTCGACAAGCCCCAGAGCGGTGCCGGTGAACGCCCGCAGGTCGGCGTCGTCGGCGGCGCCGCCCCCACCGGACGTCGGCGCGGACCCCGCCGTCGACGCGGAGTCCGACAGTCGAGTCGACGCGGAATCCGGCGGGCGGGTCCGCAACAGCCGGGCGGCGGCGGCCCGCACCTCCACCGGGTCGTCGGCGAGCCGGGCCACGGTCAGCTCCAGCACGGTGACCAACCGCAGGAATCGTTGCCGGCGCGGCACCGGCAGGTCTCTGGCGTGTCCGGCGGCGGCGCGCAGGTGACCGGTGGCGGCCGCGAGATCGCCCGCGAAGGCGCGTTCGGCGGCGTAGGCAAGGGCCACCTCCGGGTCGGCGCGGATCACCTCGGCCGGCGGGGCCACCGGCGCAGGGGCGTACGCCGGGGAGCTGTCGTACCGGATCAGTTCCGGCCAGTGCGCGACGAACAGGTCGCCGGCCAGGTCCCACCGGCCGGCGGTCAGCGCGTGCCGCAGCGCGTCGGCCGGCCGTCCGTCGCCCGCGTACCAGTCGGCCGCCCGCACGTGCAGATCGCGTACCTCGGGGTCGGGCAGCCGGGCCAGGTCGGCGCGGAGCAGGTCGGCGAGCAGCGGGTCGCAGCGGTACCACGGCGGTCGGGTGTCCTCCCGGTGCAGCAGTCCACCGGTCCCGGCCAGGTCGGCGAGCGCCCGCCCGGCGTCGGAGCGGCCGGTCAGCGCCGCGGCCAGGTCCGCGCAGACGGCCCCGACGACGGCGGTCCGGCGCAGCAGGTCCTCCTCGGCCGGGTCGAGCGTCGCCAGCACCTCCTCGCGGAGGTATCCGGCGATCTCCGGTTGGTCGCCCCCGAACTGCCCCACCCAGCGCCCCGGGTCGGGCTGCCCGCGTACCGCCAGGGCGGCGATGCGCAGGGCGGCCGGCCAGCCCCCGGTGCGTTCGCGCAACTGGCGCACGTCGGTCGCCGGCAGGGCCGCGCCGTGCGCGGTGAGCAGGTCGGCCACCTCGTCGTCGGTGAACGCCAGCTCGTCCGGGCCGATCTCGGTCAGCTCGCCCGCGAGGCGGAGCCGGTGCAGGGGCAGGTGCAGCCCGGCCCGCGCCCCGATCACCAGGCGTAGTCGCTGCCCGGCATGCCGCAGCAGGAACTCCACGCCGCTCAGCGCCGCCGGGTCGGCGACCCGGTGCAGGTCGTCGAGGATCAGCAGCACCGGCCGGTCCGCGGCGGCGAGGGTGGCGGCCAGCACCTCCAGTTGGTCGGGGCGGGGCGGCCGGTCGGGCACCGGGCCGTCCTCCGCCGACCCGGTCGCGGTCCGTAACGCCGCCGCGAGGTACGCCCAGAGCCGAGAAGCGTCGTCGCCGACCTCCACCGACACCCACGCCAGGACCGGGCCGGCCGGGACCGAGAGGTCGCCGGAGTCGGGCACGACCGCGCCCGGCGCGACGTCGGGCGTCCCACCGTCCAGCCGCGTCCACGTGGCGAGCAGTGTGGTCTTGCCCCAGCCGGCGGGGGCGGCGACCAGGGTGACGGGTCCGGCAGCGCCCTCGTCCAACCGGCGCAGCAGCCGGGGCCGGGCCAGCACCGGCTCCGGGGGCACGGCCGGGCTCAGCCGCGACGCGAGCAACGGTCGCTCCGGTGCCGTGTCCACGCGTACACGACTCTGCTGTTCCGGCACTCAGCCCCACCCCCACCACGCGCTCCGCCCCCGGTCGGCGAGCGGTTACCCGGCGCGGGCCGGTTCACCCCTTCCGGGCGAGCACGCTTCACCCGACCGCGACCGACGATCGGGGGACGTGGACGGGGAGGACGTGGGACCGGTGGGAGCGATGGGACGGCTGGTGCGGGCGGGACCCGCCCTCGGCGGCGCGGCGCGGACCGGGATGCGCCGGCTGCGCGTACCCCGGTGGCACGGCCGCGGTGGCGGGGACCGCGCCCCGGTCACCACGCCCCGGTGGGAGGTGGTGACCGTCGACCGGCCGCCCGAGCAGGTGCTTCCCGCTGGTCCGTGGCCGGAGCCGCTGCGCCGCCTGGACGGCGCCGTCGAGGTGCGGGTGCGGCCGGCGCCCGGCGACCGGGGCACCGAGTTGGCCGCCCGGCCGGTGGCCGGTGCCACCCCGCCGGTCGGGCTGGCCGCCCACCTGGTCGGCGACGACCCGGGTCTGCTCGTCCGCCGGGCCCTGCGCCAGATCAAGCAGCGGGTGGAGGCCGGCGAGGTGCTGCGCGCCGACCGCTCCGCGCTGGACCGCCCCGAGGTCCGCGGGTGAGGGCGCTGTGCTGGGTGGCCGCCGACGAGGTGGCGGTACGCGAGGTGCCCGACCCGGAGCTGCGCAACGAACGCGACGTCATCGTCCGGGTCCACCGCAGCGCCACCTCGGGCGGCGACCTGCCGCTGCTCGCCGGCCGCAACCCGCTGCTGCGCGCCGGCGACGTGCTCGGAGCCGAGTTCCTGGGCGAGGTGGTCGAGGTCGGTCCCGGGGTCCGCCGACACCGCAGCGGTGACCGGGTGGTCGTCGGCGCGAGCGTCGCCTGCGGCGGCTGCTGGTACTGCCGCCAGGGCCTGCACTCCTGCTGCGACAACGCCCATGCCGACCCGGCGAGCGCCGACCCCGGATGGGAACGCGCGGACGCCGGCTGCTTCGGCCGTCCCCGGGCGGCGGGCGGGTTCGCGGGCGGCCACGCCGAGTACGTGCGGGTGCCGTACGCCGACGTGGGCGCCTTTCGGGTGCCGGACGCGGTCGACGACGACGGGGCGGTGTTCGCCGCCGACGCGGCGCCGACCGGGTGGCTGGCCGCCGAGTTGGGCGCCGTGCGTCCCGGTGACGTGGTGGCGATCTGGGGTGCGGGGGCGGTGGGCCAGTTGACCGCGCGGGCGGCGGTGCTGCGCGGTGCCGCCCGGGTGCTGGTCGTCGACAGGTACGAGGAGCGGTTACGGATGGCCGAGCGGCACGTCGGCGCGGAGCCGCTGGACTACCGCCACACCGACGTCGCGGCGGAGCTGCACGACCGCAGCGGTGGGCGGGGTCCGGACGTCTGCGTGGTGGCCGTCGGCACGCCGCCGCCCGAGCGGTTCGGTGGCCATGCCGACCGGCCGGACGCGCGACGCGAGGCCGTGCACGCGTGCCGCAAGGGCGGTGTGGTGGTGCTGCTGGGCGGGATGGACGGGTTCGTCGACGCGTTCCCGCTGGGCACGGTGACCGACCGACGGCTGACGCTGCGCGGGGCCGGCCGGCCGGACCTGCGGGACGTGCCGATGCTCCTGGACCGGATGGCCCGCGGCGAGCTGCGCACCGCACACCTGGCCACCCACCGACTGCCGTTGGCGCACGGCCCCCAGGGGTACGAGCTGTTCCGGGACCGGGCCGACGGCTGCGTACGCGCCGTGTTCACGCCCTGACGCCCTCCTCGTGAGCTGCCGTCGGGCACCGCGAATGGCACACTCTGGGCATGGCTGGGGAGCGGACGTACGACGTGGTGCTGTTCGGGGCGACCGGGTTCACCGGCGGCCTGACCGCCGATTACCTGGCCCGACACGCGCCGGCCGGGCTGCGCTGGGCGTTGGCCGGGCGTAACCCGGACCGCCTCACCGCCGTCCGGGACCGGCTCGCGGCGGTCGACCCGACACTCGCCGACCTGCCGCTGCTCACCGCCGACGTGACCGACGCCGACTCGTTGCGGGCCGTGGCGGAGAGCGCGCGGGTGGTGGCCAGCACGGTCGGCCCGTACGTCCACCACGGCGAGCCGCTCGTCGCGGCCTGCGCGGCGGCCGGCACCGACTATCTGGACATCACCGGCGAGCCGGAGTTCGTCGACCTGATGTACGTGCGCCACCACGCCGAGGCGACCCGCACCGGCGCGCGGCTGGTGCACGCCTGCGGGTTCGACTCCGTCCCGCACGACCTGGGCGTCTGGTTCACGGTCAAGCAGCTTCCCGCCGACGCTCCGCTCACCGTGGACGGTTACGTCCGCGCCGGTGGTCGGTTCTCCGCCGGCACCTACCATTCGGCGCTCACCGCGTTCTCCCGTACCGGGCAGGCCAGCCAGGCCGCCCGGGAGCGCCGGGCGGTCGAGCCGCGCCCCACCGACCGCCGGGCCCGCGCGGTGCCCGGCCGGCTGGCCCGCTCCGCCGAGCTGGGCAGTTGGACCGTGCCGCTGCCGACAATCGACCCGCAGGTGGTCCGCCGGTCGGCGGCGGCCCGACCGGAGTACGGCCCGGACTTCCGGTACCGGCACTTCGCCGCCGTGAAGCGGCTGCCCACCGTGCTGGCCGGCGCGGTCGGGCTCGGCGCGCTGATCGGGCTGGTGAAGCTGCCGCCCAGCCGACGCTGGCTGCTCGGCCGGCTCGCCTCCGGGCAGGGGCCCACCCCCGAGCAACGGGCGAAGTCCTGGTTCCGGGTCCGGTTCGTCGGCGCCGGCGGCGGTCAGCGGGTGGTCACCGAGGTGGCCGGCGGCGACCCGGGGTACGACGAGACGGCGAAGATGCTCGCCGAGTCGGCGCTCTGCCTGGCGCTCGACGAGCTGCCGCCGACCGCCGGCCAGCTCACCCCGGTCGCCGCGATGGGCGACGCGCTGCTGGACCGGCTCGTCCGGGCCGGCCTCACCTTCCGGGTGCTGGAACGCTCGGCTTGACCCTCGACCGGGTCGAGGGGGCAGGATGCCCAGCGTGAGTGACCTGCACAGCATCGGCGAACTGGCCCGGGCCAGCGGCCTGACCGTCAGCGCGCTGCGCTTCTACGACTCGGCGGGGGTGCTGGAGCCGGCCCTTGTCGACCCGGTGACCGGCTACCGCTGGTACACCGACGAGCAGATCACGCCGGCCCGGTTGGTGGCCGGGCTGCGCCGCATCGGCATGCCGGTCCCGGAGATCGCCGCCGCGGTACGCGCCGAGCCGGCCGCGGTGCGCCAGTTGCTCGACACGCACCTGCGCCGGTTGGCCGACGGCCTCACCGACGCGCGCCGCGAGGCCGCCCGGCTCCGGGCCCTGGTCGACCCGGCCCAGCCGGCCACCACCTCGCTGCTGCTCTCCCCCACCGACCTGGCCGCCGCGCTGGACGCGGTGCGCTTCGCCGTCGGCGTCGACCCGGAGCTGCCGATGCTCTCCGGCGTACTGCTGGACGTGGAGCCGGACGGCGTACGGCTCGTCGCCACCGACAGGTACCGGATCGCGCTCGCCCGCGCCACGGCGGACGTCGACGGCCCGCCGGCCCGGGTGTTCGTGCCGGTGGCCCTCGTCGACCAGCTCCGACCCCTGCTCGACGCCACCGACGCCCGGCCGGTGTGGCTGAGCGTGGCCGGCGCGGAGCTGCGGGTGCTGGTGGCCGGTCGCACGCTCACCGGCACCGCCCTGCCGTACGACTTCCCCGACTACCGTCGGCTGCTGCGCAAGGCCGTCGGCGAGCGGCCGGCCGCGTACCGCATCCCGGTGGACGTGGTGGCGCTGCGCGCGGCGCTGCGGGATCCGGCTGCTCCCACGCTGGCCCGCGAGTACGCCGGCACGCCGCTGGCGGTCTCCGTCCTCGGTCTCGACGACTCCGGCGGCCTGCGCCTGCTGCACCCCGCCGAGCTGTCCACGGCCGACCCGGCCAACGATCGGGTGGGCGGGCTGCGATTCGGGGTGAACGGCGAGTACCTGCTCGACGCGCTGGACGCGGCCGGCGGCCCGCAACTGGTGCTGGAGCTGGACGGGCCGATCGCCCCGCTGGCCGTGCGCCGCCCGAACGACGAGGACACCTACTCCGTGTTGATGCCGATCCGGCTGTAGAAACCGGTCGCGCTCCCCGTCCCCGGGTGGAAACGTGCGCGACGGTAACATCTGATGGTTCACCAGTGAACCCCGGACGGAGGCGTACAGAGCAGCATGCTCGACATGGAGTTGATCCGGAAGGATCGCGAGGCGGTGGCGACCGCGCTGGCGAAGCGTCTGGATCCCGCCGAGGTCAGCCGGGCGCTGGACGAGATCCAGCGGCTCGACCAGGAACGCCGCGCCCTGATCACGGGGATCGACGCCGAGCGGCAGCGCCGCAAGGCGGAGGCCCGGGCGTACGCGCAGGCGAAGCGGGCCGGCGAGGAGCCGCAGGCCGCCGCGCCGGAGGCCGAGCGTCAGCAGCTCGCCGAGCTGGAGTCCCAGCTGGACGAGGTGCAGTCGCGGCTGCGCACGGCGATGAGTGAGCTGCCCAACCTGCCGGCCGACGACGTGGTGGCCGGCGGCAAGGAAGCCAACCGGGTCGTGAAGACCTTCGGCGAGCCGCCGGTGATCGACAAGGTCCGCGACCACGTGGAGTTGAGCCGCGCGCTGGGCCTCGTCGACTACGAGCGCGGGGTCAAGCTCGGTGGGTCCGGCTTCTGGATCTACACGGGCATCGGCGCCCGGCTGGAGTGGGCGCTGCTCAACTACTTCATCGACCAGCACGTCAAGGCCGGGTACGAGTTCCTGCTCCCGCCGCACCTGCTGCTCGACTCGGCCGGCTTCGCCGCCGGGCAGTTCCCGAAGTTCTACGACGACGTCTACCACCTGGACGCCGAGTCCGCCCCGCGCGGGCAGTTCCTGCTGCCCACCTCGGAGACGGCGATCCTCGGGGCGTACCAGGACGAGATCCTGGAGACCCCGAAGCTGCCGCTGAAGGCCTTCGCGTACACGCCGTGCTACCGGCGGGAGTCGGCCGGCTCGCACTCCGACGAGCGCGGCACGGTGCGCGGGCACCAGTTCAACAAGGTGGAGATCTTCCAGTTCACGCTCCCGGAGCAGGCCGACGCGGCGCTGGAGGAGATGCTCGCCCACGCGGAGAGCCTGGTCGAGGGGTTGGGCCTGCACTACCAGCGCAGCCTGCTCTCCGCCGGTGACGCCAGCGCGTCGATGAAGAAGACCCTCGACATCGAGGTGTGGATGCCGAGCACCGGCAAGTACAAGGAGGTGTCGTCGGTCTCGTGGGCCGGCGACTACCAGGCTCGGCGGGCGGCCATCCGCTACCGCGAGCCGGGCGGCAAGCAGACCCGATTCGTGCACACCCTCAACGGCTCGGCGCTGGCCACCAGCCGACTCTTCCCGGCCATCCTGGAGCAGAACCAGCAGGCCGACGGCAGTGTCCTGATCCCCAAGGTCCTCCAAGACCGCCTAGGAACAGACCGCCTAACCCCGCGCTAGCCCCCGCGTCCCCGCGTCCCGGCCCAGCCCTGTTGATCATGGAGTTATTGCCCCTCGCCTCGGCGTGTCGCGGCAATAACCTCATGATCAACAGGGCTGGGCTGGGTGGGCGTGCGGTGGGAGCGCTTGATCAGGAGTGCGGTCAGGAC
Organism: Micromonospora sp. DT228; assembly: GCF_049841595.1. Lineage (NCBI taxonomy): Bacteria > Bacillati > Actinomycetota > Actinomycetes > Micromonosporales > Micromonosporaceae > Micromonospora > Micromonospora sp. DT228. The sequence goes on along the minus strand of NZ_JBNCKO010000019.1, from coordinate 11,841 downwards.
CAGGGTTCCCAGCGCGGCCAGCAGCACCTGTGGGCCTACGGCGTCCAGGGTGTCGGCCAGGGTGTGTTGTAAGCGGGACGCCGCCTGGATCACCGGGTCCCGGAGCGCTTCTCGCCGGCCGGCGGCGAGCCTTAACTCGTACCAGCCGTACCAGGCGACGTACCCGCCGGCGAGCAGCAGCACCAGGCCACTGAGCCGGGGCACCAGCGCACCGGCGACGCGCAGCCGGGCCACCAGGCCGTCGCGCAGCAGCGCCACGCCGAGCGCGGCGACCGCGACCACCAGGCCCATCCCGAGGGCGTACGCGCCGAACAGCGCCAACCCGCGCCCGGTCGAGCCGGCCTGGAGGCTTGTCACCACGATGGCCAGGAACGGCGCGATGGCGCAGCCGAGCGACGCCAGCGCGTACGCCGCGCCGAACAACGCCATCGACGGCCAGGTGCGGGTGAGCCGGGGCGCACGGGCCGACCAGCCGGGCGCGGGCAGCCGCCGGCCGGCGATTAGCCAGCAGCCGGCCACCGCCAGCAGCACGCCGAGCACCACGGTCATCCAGGGCAGCCGGGGCCGCAGCCAGCCGGCCAGCGGCGCGAGCGCCAGGCCGAACGCGCCGAAGACCAGCACGTACCCCAGGGTCAGCCCGGCCGCCGCGGTGAGCGCGCGGCCGACCGCGCCGCGGACGTCCGACGCCCCGGCGACCAACAGCGAGAGGTACGCGGGCAGCAACGCGAAGCCGCACGGGTTGACCGCGCCGAGCATGCCGGCGGTCAGCGCGAGCAGCAGTGGGCCGCTCACGCCCCGGCCAGTGCGGCGACCCTGGCGGTGAGCGCCTCACCGTCCAGGAACCCCTTGTGGACGACCGCGCCGTTCCGGTCGATGATCACGAAGATGCTCTGCTCGGTGACCCGGAACCGCTTCCAGAGCGCGCCCTTGCTGTCCTCGATCTGCGGCGTCCCGGCGAGGTCGAACTCGGTGACGAACTCGTTCATGGCCTTCCGCTCGCCCAGCCCGGCGACGCCGACGATCGGCACGGTGTCCCGGTAGCGGGGCGCGATCTCGGCCACCGTCCAGGCCTGGCTGGCGCAGGTGGCGCACCACGGCGCCCAGAACCACAGCACCACAGGCTTGCCGGCGAGCTGCGCCGCGTCGAACGCGGCGCCGCCGAGGGTGGTGCCGGTGAAGCGCAGCACGTCCGGAACCTGCGCCGGGGGCGGCGAGCTGGTCGCGGTGGGGGCGGGGGTTGACGCGGTACCTGTGGTGGCCGGCGCGGTACCGGCGACCGCCGCTGGCGGACTGGCCGTGCCGGTGCAGGCGGCCGTGCCGAGGAGAGCGGCGGCCAGCGCCGCGGCGGTGCCGGCACGGCGGGCCGCACCAACCCCCGACGGTCGCCTCCGGGTGGGCCAGCTGGGCATGCGCGTCTCCGTTCGTTCGGCGAGAGGGCGCCCTTGCCTACTCGGCCTTGGCGAGGCGGAGAGCCAGCTCGGGGCATACCTTTACCGCCTTCAGCGCGCCCTCCCGCAGCCAGGTCGGCACGGGGGTGGGCGGGAAGGCGGGATATCCGTTCGCGTCGAGCCGGATGAAATCCGGTACGACGTGCGCGCACAGGCCGTGCCCGTCGCAGCGCGACCAGTCCAGGGTGAGCTTCTGCGGGTTCGCGTCGGGTGCGCCGGGCAGCCCCATCACACCCTTGACCCGTCGGCCACAGCCGTCACCGGTGCTGTGCAGCCGCAGGTCCTCGGCGAAGACCTCGATCGCGGAGAGCGCGAAGCGGGCGGTGCCGTCCGGGTGGCTGCACGCGCCCCGGCCCTTCACCTCGCCTGCGGCGGCCCGCACCACCTCGGCCGGCTGACTCCCGGCCACGGCCAGGTCCACCGCGCGGGCCAGGTCCGGCAGGCCCATCTTGCACGGTCCACACTGGCCGGCGGACTCCCCGGCGAGGTAGCGCACCACCTGGGCGGCCTCCCCGAGCGGGCAGGTGTCGACACCGAGCGGGACGATGATGCCCGCGCCGAGCGTGCCGCCGACAGCGGCCAGGCCCTTGCGGGACACCTCGGCCTTCTCCGCCGCCTCCGGGGTGATCCACTTGCCGTGGTAGCCGCCCATCAGGATGCCCTGGGTCTCCGGCACCTCGCACAGGTCGAGGACGTCGCGCAGCGGCATGCCGGCGGTGCACTCCACCACGGCCGGCCGGCCCGCCGCGCCGGTCACGGTGAGCAGCACGGTGCCCGGCTCGTCGTCGGTGCCGAGGGCCGCGTACTCGTACGGGCCGAGTCGCGCGCCGACGGCGAGCTGCGCGTACGTCTCGGCGTTGGACAGCAGGGTGGGCAGGCCGCTGACCCCGGAGTCGCTGGAGCGCTTCTTGGTGCCGGGCGGGATGTGCGGCAACCCGTTGATCCCGTTGACAAGCGCGCCGCCCTCGCCGGAGATGAACCGGTGCGGCACGGTGACGATCGTCGTCAGCACCGGCATCCGGCGCTCTTCGAGGGCCTCCATCAGCGACTCCCGACCGACCCCGTCGTCGGCCACGCCGATCACGATCTCGTCGGCGTCCAACGCGTACGCGGCCAGCGCCGCGCCGTCCAGGATCAGGTGCGGGGCACGGGTGAGCAGCACCTTGTCCTTCCAGCTCGCCGGCTCCCCCTCGGTGGCGTTGACGACCACGACGGCGGCGAGGTCCTGCCGTTCGCAGGACTCCAGCACCGCGCGCAGTTTGCGGGCGAACGGGAAACCCGCACCGCCCTTGCCCTTGAGCTGCATGCCCTCGGCGAGCCGGAGCAGTTGCGCCGGCTCCATCGGGCCGATCGGGCCGTGCACCTCCTCGTGTGCGGCCAGGTCCAGCCGACCGAACTCGGCGAAGCCGGCGGTGAGCCGAGGCTCCCCCACGCAGGCGACGGGCGGCACTGTCGTCCGCATCACTTCGCCTCACCCCGCAGCCCAGCCCAGTACGCCCCGTCCACCGCGTCGGCGCTGGCCTTGCGGCGCTTGGCGGACCGGCCCTCGCCGGCTGCCCGCCGAGCGCGCCGGGACGCCAGGTCGACAAGGGTCGGGGTGTCGTCGACGGGCGGCGCGACCTCGTCCGGCACGTACCGGGCCGGCGGACGCCAGTAGTCCGGCTCCTCCGGCACGTCGTCCTCGGCGCTGTGCCGGCCGCTGCCGCTGCGCGGCGCCGCCGAGATGGGGCTTGCCGAGATCGGGCCGGCGGAGATCGGCTCGGCGGAGACCGGCTCGGCAGCCTGCCACCGGCGCGGGCTGTCCCACGGCTCCTCCGGCTCGACCGTCGGCTGCGGCGGCGCCGAGTAGCGGCTGCCGTCGTCCTCGCTGCGGGACCGGCGGCGGGACCGCTCGGTGGCCGGCTCGTCGGCGCGTCGCCGACCGCTCGGAACGGCCTCGTCCCGGGTACGGGAGCCGCGCCGCCGGGTCACCGGCTCCAACTCGTCCTCGTCGTCGCGTCGGCGGGTGTCGGTCTCCTCCACGCCGCGGCGGGCCGATCGGCTGGTCGTGGACTCCTCGACCCGCCGGCCGCGCGAGGTTCGTTCGGTGTCGCGGCGGGCCGCCGGCTCCTCGTCGCGTCGACGTCGGCTCGGCCGGGTCGGCTCCACCAGGGAGCCGGGCTCGGGTACCACCGGCACGGTGAACCGTTCCGGGTCGCGTCGCGCGGCCGGCGCGGCCCACGTGGCGGTGGTGGTCTCCGCCCAGGCGGGACGCTTGTCCGCGTCGGCCTTCTTGCGGCGGCTCAGCCCGGCCAGCAGCGACCGGCCACTGTTCGTCTCGCTGGTCCGCCCGGCCAGCACCGCGTTGCGCACCGCCGCCTGGTGCTGTTCGCGGCTGCGTCGACCGATGGTGACCGAGAGCCGGACCAGCAGGGCCAGCACCACGAGCAGGATGCAGCCCAGGTAGCTGAACACCACCCAGGGCTGCGCGGCCCGGCCGGCGTTGAGGCCGTGCAGCACGGCGAACGGCCAGGCCAGGTACGCGGTGGAGTGCAGCGTGCGCCACAGCCACTTGGGACCGACGCCGGCGAAGCGGGCCCGGATGATGCCGGTCCAGATCACGCTGACCATCAGCAGGGCGGCCACGGTGCCGAGCCCGACGTAGAGCCCTCGGCCACCGACGAACGGCACCAGCGCGTCGGTCGCGGCGGCCCGCCCAGTGGCGATCTTGGTGAGGACGTGGAAGCCGAGCCCGGCCACGCCCAGCACGCCGGTGGCCCGGTGCGCCGACTGCATCAGCACCCGGTGCGAGATGCGCAGCACCAGCCGATCGGTGGCGAGCAGGCCGAGCATCACGGTGAGGCTCAACGTCACCAGGGAGATCACCCCGGCGAAGAACTCGGTGAAGAAGAAACCGTACGCGTACGCCGTCTGCCCGGCGCCCGTGAGCATGATCGCCGCCCACAGTGCCGCGAGCGCCGACGCGATCAGCAGTGTGGTCGCCGACCGTGACGGTGTGCGTACCCCCCGACTGCTGGCGCTGGTCCGGACGGTGGCCGCCTTCTGGTTCTGCTGTGCCCGGGCCATGTGCTCCTCGATCGTCTCGCGGCGGCGTACCACCGGCCGACCCCTGCTCCCCCATCCAGTACGGACCGGCGGGGCGCGCGGATCATCCGTCCGGAAAATTTCTGGGCCGCGATCGAACCGAACCGTGTCGACGTGCGTTTCGGCGCACGCCCGGGACCTTCGGTGGGCGCGTATCGCCGAACCGGGAGCCCGGCGGCGTCCGCCACCTTAGAGTGGTTTAGTGCCGTTTGACCGAAACTCCCCGTACCGTCGCCGCGGCCCCTGGGTGGCCGCCGCCATCGCCGTACCGACCCTGTTGGTGGCCGCGCTCCTGGTGGGCCAGGCCCTGACCCCCGGCACGACGGCCCCCGACCGACGGATCGCGGCGGCCGACCCGACGCCGAGCAGCGCGGAACAGAGCCCCGAGGAGTCGATCCCCCCGGCCGCGCCCGCCCCGGCCGGGCTGCCGGTCGTCGACTACGACCCCGCGCCCGGAGGCTTCCCCACGGACCCGGCCACCCTGGACACCACGCCGCTGACCGAGGGCGTGCACCCGACCAGGCGGATCACCGCGTACGACGCGCCCGGCGGCCGGCCGCGAGCCTTCCTCGAACCCATGATCAGCGGCGTCGACCTCACCATGCCGATCGCCGACCGGCGCGCCGGCTGGACGGCCGTCCTGCTGCCCTCGGCCAATCGGCGACTCGCCTGGCTGCCGCCCGGTGGGTTCGACACCGTGGCGCTGCGCGACCAGATCGTGGTGGAACGCGCGGTCCACCGGCTCACCTGGTACCGGGCCGGCACGGCGGTGCGTTCCTGGGAGGTCAGCCTCGGCCAGTCGGGGCAGGAGACCCCGCTCGGGCGGACCTTCGTCCTGGGCCGCACCCCGCCGCCCGAGGAGGTCTACGGCGGGGTGGACATCTACGCCCTCGGCTCGGTGCCCGACGACCCCGAGTCGGTGCCGGCCGGGCTGCGGGGCGCCCACATCGGGGTGCACACCTGGCACGACGACGACGAGTTGGGCGAGAACACCACGAACGGCTGTATCCGCCTGACCCGCAGCGGTCAGCGGGAACTGCTCGCCGAGGTCCGCCCCGGCAGCAGCGTGGTGGTCGTCGACAAGCTGGCCGCACCGCCCCCGACCGCCTGACCGGCAGCCGTCACTCGCCGAGCAGCCAACCGTTCTGCTCGGCGACCCGGATCGCCTCGGCCCGGTTGCGGGCGCCGGTCTTACCGATCACCGCCGAGAGGTGGTTGCGTACCGTCCCCTCGGACAGGTGCAGCGCCCCGGCCAGGTCGGCGACCGTGCCACCGCCCCGGGCGGTCCGCAGCACCTCGGTCTCCCGGTCGGTCAGCGGGCTTACCCCGGCGGCCAGGGTCTCGGCGGCCAGGGTGGGGTCGACCACCCGCAGGCCGGCGTGCACCCGACGAACCGCGTCGGCGAGTTGCCGGGCCGGGGTGTCCTTGACGACGAACCCGCTCGCGCCGGCCTCCATCGCCCGACGCAGGTAGCCCGGCCGCCCGAAGGTGGTCACCACAAGCACCCGGCAGGTCGGCAGCGCGATCCTTAGGGCGGCGGCGGCGGCGATCCCGTCCAGGCCGGGCATCTCCACGTCCAGCAGGGCGACGTCGGGGTTGCTGCGGCGGGCCGCGGGCACCACCTCGTCGCCCCGGCCGACCTCCGCCACCACGCTCAGGTCCTCCTCCAGCGAGAGCAGCGCGGCCAGCGCGCCGCGGACCAGCGCCTGGTCGTCGGCGAGCAGCAGCCGGATCGGCGGGGCGGCGCCGCTCACCGGGCCCCCGCCGAAGGCACTCACCGGGCCTCCGCCGGGGCGTGCACCCGGAGCAGGAAGCCACTCCCGTCGCGTCGGCGACCGACGCTCACCACGGCGTCCAACTCCCGCGCCCGCTCCCGCAGGCCGACGAGCCCGTGCCCGCTGGCGTCCGGGGTGGAGGGACCCCGACCGTCGTCGCTCACCTCGACCCCGGTCGGCTCTACTCGGATCGCGCAGCACCGCGCCCCGCTGTGCCGGACCACGTTCGTCACCCCTTCCCGCACCGCCCACCCGAACAACCGGTCCCACTCGTCCGGCAGCGCCGGCACCTCGGCCGGCAGGTCCGCCGCGATGCCCGCAGCGGCCAGCGCGGAGCGGGCGCCGGCCAGCTCCGCGGCCAGGGTGACCTCGCGGTACGCCCCGACCGTCTGCCGTACGTCGGCCAGCGCCGCGCGGGCCAGCGCCTCCACCTCGGCGATCTCGACGGCGGCGCGCTCACGGTCCACCTCGATGAGCCGGCCCGCCAACTCGGCCTTGATGGCCACCACGGTCAGCGAGTGCCCGAGAATGTCGTGCAGGTCGCGGGCGGCGCGGGCCCGCTCCTCGGCGACCGCGAGCCGGCCGATCTCCCGCTGGGCGGCCTGCAACTCGCTGTTGCGCTGAGCCAGGTGAGCCACCCCGAACATCGCGAACGAGGCGAGCAGCACCGCGAACGCGATGCCGCTCTCCGTCTCCCACCCCGGCACCAGCCAGGACGTCAGCGCGGGGGTCACGGCACAGATCAGTACGACGGCCAACGCCTCCCGCAGGGGCAGCAGGAACACCGCCGCCGCCGCCACGTAGACAAGCGTGGCCATCCAGTCTCCGCCGGTGCCTGGCATGCTGGCCAGGCCCACCGCGAGCAGCAGCACCAGCCCGACCCGCGCCCGACCCGCCGGGATCGGCCGCAGGGTCTGGCGCTGCCTGCGGGCCCACTGGAAGAGCAACACGTAACCGGCGCCGAAGGCGACAAGGGCCGCCACCCCGACGATCCGCCGCCACGGCTCCGGCTGGTGCAACGCGGTGCCGAGCGGCACGTTGAGGAAGAACAGCCACACGGCGGCCAGCAGCCAGCCGATGCGCCGCCAGTGGCGGCTCACCGGCCAGGGCTGCGCGGTCGAGAGGTCCATCGGGTTCACGCTAGCGCCTGCTTCATCAGGGCGGTCGAGCCGCTCAGACCCGCGCGGTGTCCCGGCGGAACAGCCGGGATGCGCCGACACCGAAGACCAGCGCCCAGCCGACGAGGTTGACCACTGCCGCCACGCTCACCCCGTCGCCGGTCAGCGGGGCGCGGGCCAGCACCCCCATGCCGTACACCGGGGTGAACTTCGCGACCTGCTGGAGCACCTCGGGCAGCACCTCGACCGGGACGAACAGCCCGCCGAACATGGCGAGCACGGCCAGGATCGGGCCGATGAACTGCATGACGTTCTCGGCCGGCACCAGATAGCCGATGAACAGGCCGAACGCGGCGAAGACCAGCGAGCCGACCCAGGCGGCGAGCCCGGACAACAGCCAGACGTACACGGGGATGCGCACACCGGCCGCGGCGCCCACCAGAAACTCGACGACGACGGCGAGCAGGCCGAGGGTCATCGCGGTGACCAGCTTCGTCGCCACGTACGCGGTCGGGCGCAACGGGGTGAGCCGCAGTTGACGGCTCCAGCCCAGGGCCCGCTCGGTGGCGACCGCCCCGCCCGCGCTGGTGGTCGCCACCATGGCCGCGTACACGGCCAGGCTGATCATGACGTACGCCGTGACCGGGCGGCCGTTGTCCAGCGACTGCCCGCCCTGCGGCAGACCGAAGATGAGGAAGAAGACGCCCGGCATGATCAGCGTGAAGGCAAGGGTGCGGCGGTTGCGCAGCACCCGGCGCAGCTCGATGCGCAGGACGCCCGGGGCGAAGCCGCCCAGGGCGGGCAGCCGACGGTCCGGCTCGACGGCACGGGTGGGGGTGGGGGTGACTGTGGTCATCTCAGGCTCCGGGGTGCGCGGTGGTCAGGGCGAGGAAGGCGTCCTCGAGGTTGCGGGAGGTGATCTCCACGTCCCGCGCGTCGGTCCGGGTCAGCAGGTGTCGGGCGATCGCGTCCGAGTCGCCGGTGCGCACCAGGACGCTGTCGCCGCGTACCTCCACGGCGTCCACGCCGGGCAGCGCGGCAAGCGCGGCCTGGTCGGCGCCGGGCAGGGTGGCCCGGACCGTGCGGCCGGCGGCCAGGTTCTTGATCTCCGCGGTGGTGCCGTCGGCGACGATGCGCCCCTGTCGGACCAGCACGATCCGGTCGGCGTACGCGTCGGCCTCGTCCAGGTAGTGGGTGGCGAAGATGACGGTCCGACCGGCCCGCGCGTCGCGACGCAGTGCCTGCCAGAAATCCCGCCGGCCCTCGACGTCCATGCCGGTGGTCGGCTCGTCGAGCACCATCAGATCCGGGTCGGGCAGCAGCGCCAGCGCGAAGCGCAGCCGCTGCTGCTGACCGCCGGAGCACCGCCCGACGATCCGCCCGGCGATGTCGGCGATACCGGCCCGCTCCAGCACCTCGGCCGTCGGGCGGGTGTGCCGGTAGAAGTGGGCGCTCATCTCGACCGTCTCGCCGACGGTGAGGTCCTTGAGCAGCCCGCCGGTCTGGAGCACGGCGGCGACCCGACCTCGGGCCACCGCGTCGTCCGGGGTGCCGCCGAGGATCCGGACGCTGCCCTCGTCCGGGCGGGCCAGACCGAGCAGCATGTCGATGGTGGTGGTCTTGCCCGCCCCGTTGGGGCCGAGGAACGCCACCACCTCGCCGGGCTGCACCCGCAGGCTCAGCCCCTCGACTGCGGTGACCGCGCCGAAGGTCTTGGTGAGGCCGTTCAACTCGACGGCCGGATGCGTACTGGTCATGGCACTCATGCTCCGGCGACGCGGACCTCGCCACCCGGAGCGGTCGTCACGTTCCGACCGTGACATTTGTCAGGGGCCGTCCCCGGACGCGTGACGGCGGCGGGAGCGGAGCGGGCCGCCGTCGGCGCTCCATCGCCGGCGGGGAGGAATTCCCGGCGCGGCAGCGGGTAACCGCCGGGCCGGACGCCGCGACACCGGGAGGACGCGATGGGTGCCACGCCGCAGGGCCAGGTCGACACGGTCGTGCTGATCCACGGACTCTGGATGACCCCGCGAAGCTGGCAGGGGTGGGTGGAGCGGTACACCCGACGCGGCATGCACGTCATCGCCCCGGCCTGGCCCGGGATGGACCGATCCGTGGAACAGTTGCGCGACGATCCCACACCCATCGCCGACCAGAGCATGGCCACGATCGTCGCGCACTACGACAAGATCATCCGGGCGCTCCCGCGACCACCGATCATCATGGGCCACTCCTTCGGCGGCCTGTTCGCCCAGGTCCTCGCCGACCGGGGTCTCGGCGCGGCCGTGGTCGGTGTGCACCCCGCCGCGGTGAAGGGGGTGCTGAAGGTGCCGCTGAGCCAACTGCGCTCCGGCTTCCCGATCCTGCGCAGCCCCGCCAACCGGAGCAAGGCCGTCCCGTTCACCGCCGACGACTTCGCCTACACCTTCGGCAACACGATGAGCCGCGAGGACTCCGACCGGGCCTGGCTGCGCTACGCCGTCCCCGGTGCGGGCCGGGTGTTCTTCGAGGGCGCCTTCGCCAACGTCGACCCGCGCTCGCCGGCCCGGGTCGACACCACACGCGACGACCGCGCGCCGCTGCTGCTGCTGGCCGGCGGGGCGGACCACGTGGTGCCGGCATCGGTGGTCCGGGCCAACGCGGCGCTCTACCAGAAGTCCCGGGCGCTCACCGCCTACCAGGAGTTTCCCGACCGGTCACACTTCACCGTCGGCGCGGACGGCTGGGAGGAGGTCGCCGACTACGCGCTGGACTGGGCGCTGCGCGCGGCGGCACTGCCGCGGGAGGCGACAATCGCCAGCGAGAGCCCTCGCCGCTGAGCCGTAGCGATCATGAGGCGCAGTCCGCGCAGATGAGCGCGGGCACTGCCCGGTGGTTGATGGGCGGCTTCCGGTGGCTGTCGATGCCTGACGAGATTTGGGATCGAGCGATCGACGTGCAGGTGGAGGCCCTACACGAGGGCGACCACCGGGCGTTGTCCATGGCGGATCTGCTGATCGCCGCCACCGCCGAGCGACACGGGGTCACCGTCCTGCACTACGACGGCGACTTCGATCTCATCAGCGCGATCACCGAGCAGCCCAGCTCTTGGGTTGTCCCACCCGGCACCGCCGACTGATCACGGGGTATGCCTGATGCCTCGGCATGCCCAGGGTCTGGCGGGGTATCTCGGGGGGATGAGGGCCAGTTTCCGACTCGGTCGGATCGCGGGAGTGCCGGTCGGCGTCAACTGGAGCGTTCTGGTCATCTTCGCGTTGATCGCGTGGGGTCTGGCGGCCAATCAGTTCCCCCGCTCGTACCCGGACCGCTCGTCCGTGGCGTACCTCCTTGCCGGGTTGGCCGCGGCGGTGGTCTTCTTCGTCGGCCTGCTGGCCCACGAGGTGTCGCACGCGGTGGTGGCCAAGCGCAACGGGCTCACTGTCGACGGCATCACGCTGTGGCTGTTCGGCGGCGTGGCCGAGTTGCGGGGCGAGCCGCGCGACCCGGGCGCGGAGTTGCGGATCGCCGGCGTCGGTCCCCTGGTCAGCCTGCTGCTCGGGGCGTTCTTCGGCGCGATCGCCGCGCTGCTCGCGCTGGCCGGGCAGGACGGGCTGCTCTTCGGGGCGGTGGCGTGGCTGGCCGGCATCAACGTGCTGCTGGCCATCTTCAACGTGCTGCCGGCCGCGCCCCTGGACGGTGGCCGACTCCTGCGCGCCGCGGTGTGGAAGGCCACCGGCGACCGGACCAGAGCGTCGGTGGTCGCGGCGCGGGCGGGCTGGGTGCTGGGCGTCCTGCTGATCGGCCTGGGGCTGTGGCAGTTCCTGTCCGGGGTCGGCTTCGGTGGGCTCTGGCTGGCCCTGATCGGCTGGTTCCTGATCGGTGCCGCCGGGACCGAGGAGCGGCAGGCCCGCACCGGCAGCGCGCTGCGCGGGGTCCGGGTGGGCGACGTCATGACGCCGCAGCCACAGACCGTCGCGGCGGAGATGACGGTCGCCGACTTCGTCGACCACTACCTGTTCGCCTACCGGCATTCGGCGCTGCCACTCACCGAGGAGGGTCGGCCGACCGGCCTGGTCACCGTCGACCGGGTACGCGGCGTGCCGGCCGAGCGGCGGGCGACGACCACCCTGGCCGAGGTGGCCTGCCGGGCCAACCAGTTGGTCCTCGCCCAGCCCGGCGAGCAGCTCAACGACCTACTCCCCCGGCTCAGCGACTGCGCCGACGGCCGAGCCCTGGTGGTCACGGACGGTCAGTTGGTCGGCATCGTCAGTCCCAGCGACATCAGCCGAGCGGTCCAACGAAACACCCTCCGCACCCCGGCCACCTCTCGGTGATCATGAGGTTATCGTCGCGACACGCCGCTTGGGGTCAAGGGTTGAGTGCAATCGTTAGGGCGCGATGAGTTCCGCGAGGCGTTGGGTTGGGGTGGCCCAGCCC
>NZ_JBNCKO010000018.1:0-166616 GCF_049841595.1 Micromonospora sp. DT228 | reverse complement strand
CGCTACTTATCGATCACCGCCACGCCGAAACTTCCTCACCCTCGGGCACCTGCAGCCGACTTCGACACAGCCCCTAGGCGGCGGCCCGTGCTGATGTGTTCAGTCGTGATCCTCGCAGGATGTAGTCGGCTGCGCCGAGGACGAGTAGTACGGCTGCGGTAGTGCCGGCTGTTGTGGATTCGGCTGGCTGCAGAGGCCAGCTGACGATTTGGCCGAGGACGCTGTCGCCGGTGGTGCGGCTGATCGGCAGGAACGGCGGAATGGTGATGAAGGGGACCAGATAGAACCACGAGCGCGCGCTACCGAGGGTGGCGGCGCCAAGACTGATCAGACCGAGCGCGCCGGCGCAGTTGCGCGCGAGGGCGGCCGGCTCGCCGTATCCGTGCGTCGTGCCGGCTACCGACAGCAGCAGACCGAGGACGACCAGAGCGGCGAGGGTCAGGTGCAGTGCCCGCCGAGTCGGCCAGGGAAGTGCAGCGGTGCGGTCCAGGTCGGGGTCGGGACCGGTGAGAGTGGTGCCGGCGGCGATGGCGGCGAAGCCGGTGGCGGCCATGGACAGGGGAGCCGGCAGGGTGTCGGGTGGCGAGATTGCGGTCCAGATCGCCCAGAGGCCCCAGACCACCGCCGCGGTGCCGAGCATGGCGGCGGGTATCCGGCGCGCTCGGAGGTGGTGGGCGAGCCCTTTCATCGTAGGCCGCCCGTCAGGATGTCCCACTGGGCGTCGGCGTTGCAGGCGAGGCCGGCGTCGCGGAGCGCGGCGATGCGTGCCAGTTGTTCGGCTGCGGGCAGTGAGGTCAGCCGTTGCCACGCCTCGACCGCTTTGTGATTGGTGTCCGGTGGCGGTGTTTCGAGCAGCCAGTACGCGGCGGCGAGCCGGGCGGCGCCGTACGTCTGCCAGTTGCTGGTGTCTCCGCAGCTGATGACCCCGGCGCCGGTCAGAAGTTGCAGCGCGACCTGTTCGACGTCGATGTCCGCGGCCTGTCCGGTTTCGATGTAGAAGCGGGTGGTCTGCGCTGACGGGGTGTCCTGTTCGTCGGGGTTACCGCTGATGTCCTGGATCCCTTCTTCGACGGCGGTGGGGGGATTCGGTAGGCGGCTGAGGCGGTGCAGGGCGTCGCGGGCGGGTGCGACGGTGTCGGGGAGGATGGCGGCGTGTACCCGGCGGACGCAGACGCGGGGTGTTCCGTCGGCGCAGACCAGCTCTCGGGCACCGGCGTCGACGGCGTCCATGCTGTTGGCCGGGCCGCCCGACGCCAGCAGAAGCAGCGCGGTCACGGCACCGAACACGGCTGGTAGGGCGGCAGCCGTGCGGGCGCGGACGTTGGTGGCCGACAGCAGCAGGAATCCGGTGGTGGCCAGGGCGAGCGCCCAGATGGACTGGGCCAGACTCAGCCGGGCCGGCACGATGAGGAAGTCACCGCTCTGGCCGAGCACCGGCGACAGCAGAGCAACGCTCTGCTGGATACGGCCGGCGACGGAGTAGGCGGACAGCAGGCCGGGGGCGCTGGCCAGGATCAGTCCGGCCATGGCCAGAGCCGGCGCGGTGAACCGCGACGGTACGACGGCGCCCAGGCCCATGCCAAGCAGCCCCGCGGCGAGTAGCAGAGGCAGCCCGGTGGCGATGACGGCGATCGCGGCGGGGTTGAAGTAGGTCGCCGAGCCGGCTACCAGCGGCAGGCATGCGGCCACGGTCAGCAGGTAGGCGACGGTGACGGTCAGACTCAGCGCGAGGGCCGGTGACGCGGCGCGTTGCCAGGCGGGCCGGGCAGTGCTGGTGAACAACTCGCCGACGCGTCCGCGGCGGTCGCGGTCGGTCAGCCACGCCCCGGCGGCCAGGGTGAGCGGCCAGGTGAAGGCCAGTGCGGTGCGTAGCGTAGTTGCCAGCGGGGACCATCGGCTGCTCCACGCGTCCTGCCCGAAGAGCAGATACATTCCGGTGAGGCCGAGTAGGAGCACGATCAGGCCGGCGCCGGCCGCAGCGCTACGGCGCAGGTCGATGGCAAGCGCGCGGATCATGCGCCGGCCTCCCGCCGGGCCTGGCGGATCACCGCGGCGTAGCCCCGTTCAGCGGCGCTGTCACCGGGGTCACCGGTGCCGCCGCGTTCGGCCAATTCCGCGGGCGTGCCCTGCCACACCACCCGGCCGGCATGCACGATGACCACATCGGTGCACGAGGCCACCACGTCCTCGACCAGGTGGGTAGAGACCAGTACGCAGGTGTCGGCGCCGAGGTCACGTAGCAGCTCGCGGAAGGTCAACCGCTGCTCCGGGTCGAGACCCACGGTGGGCTCGTCAAGCAGTAGCAACGCCGGGTCGTTGACGATGGCCTGGGCCACACCGGCACGGCGCAGCATCCCACCGGACAACTGTTTCAACTTGCTGCCGGCCCGCTCGGTGAGTCCGACCCGGGCGATCGCCCGTTCGGCGGCCACGGTGATGCCGGCCGTGGGGACTTCTTTGAGCCAGGCCATGTACTCGACGAACTCGTGGACGGTGAACTTCGGGTAGTAGCCGAACTCCTGCGGCAGGTAGCCCGTCATGCGCCGGATCGGCCGTAGATCGGCCCGACGCTCGTGCACAGGCCGACCCAGAAGGTTCAGGCTGCCGGCGGCCGGCCTGAGCACGGTGGCCAGCGCGCGCATCAGCGTGGTCTTCCCGGCGCCGTTGGGACCCAGCAGGCCGTGGACGCCTACACCGATGCGCAGGTCGAGGCCGGTCACTGCCAGATGCCGGCCCGCCCGGACCTGCAAGCCGTGCGCCTGCACCGCGTGTTCCCACGTGGTCGGCCTCAACTCGGCCTCGGACAAACTTCGTACCATCATCGCTCCTTGGACAGGGATCATCAGCCGCTGGTAGGCAGCGGGAAACTGTGCGTGGGCCGTTGATCAGTTACGACTGGCGAGCCGTTGGAAGGCGTCAGCGCGGGTCCAGGCCAGGGCAGCCAGTACCAGTCCGGTCATTGCCCAGACCGGGGCCTTGTCGGCCTCCAGCACGACGGGCAGCTGATGGGTCAGCATCGCCGGTGCCGCCACCCCGGCGACCCAGGCAGCGGCGACGACACCGGCAGCCCGTCGTACGCCGAGCAGACTGCCCAGCGCGATCGTGGCCGAGGTGACGGTCAGGCAGGGCAGCAGCCACAACGCCACCGACGTCCCGGCGGCCCAGCCGACCACCGCGAGAACCGGCAGAAGCGCCGCAAGCACCGTGACGGTGCGGCGCAGCACCATCAGAGCACCTCCCTGAGGGGAGGCGGCGACCAGTTCCCACGCCGGATCGTCGCGGCGTGAGCACGCCGCCGCGACACCGAACAGCGGCACGACCGGGGCGATCAACAGCACCGGTGACGGATAGTGCGGATTGACCACCTCCAGCAGTAGTGCAGCCACCAGCGCGCCGACGCTGACCATCAACCGTGGCAGCAACGACCACGTCGACCACCGCCGCACCACCCCGAACCGCCGGTACGGCACCACCGCGGGCAACGACCCGGTGAGCTCTCCACCGACGCCGGCGACCATCGTCGCCGTGTCGGGGTGAACGACCTCGCCGAGCCGACTACGGCAGCCGGAACAGGAGTCCAGGTGCATCTCCACGCCCCACACCGCGGCATCCGGCAGGCTCTCGCTGATCCCGGCATAGCGCGCCAGCAGGTCGTCGTCGATGTGCGAATTCATGACAGCGCCTCCCGAAGGCGGATGCGGGCCATTCTGGCGCGCAACTTCACAGTGCTCTCCGGCACTCCGAGCAAAGCTGAGGTGTCGCGTACCGAGAGCCCGTCCAGAACCATCGCCTGCAGCACACGCCGGACCTCCGGAGCCAAGGTGTGCAAGGCCCGCAGCAGATCCGCATCGACCCGGCCAGCCAGCACCTCGTCCTCGGCGGCGGGCGCCGGCGCCGCGGCTATCGCAAGCGGAAGTTCCGCCGCGCGGGCACGGTGCCGGAAGGCGTCCACCAGCCGGCGTGCCGCAATCGTCCAGATCCAGCCCGTCGCACCACTCTGCGCCGAGCCGGTGAACGACCCTGCCGACCGCCACACCGCCATGAAGGTCTCCTGCAGAACCTCGGCCACGATCTCGTCGTCGGAACACCGGCGCCGTAACCGGGTCGCCAGCCACGGCGCCGTACGCCGGTACAACTCGTCGAAAGCGGCATGCTCACCGCGTGCGCAGCGGCGAACCAGCTGCACCTCGGTCACCGCTTCCTGATCACCCACGCTCTGTAGGACGGCGCCGACCGCCCGGTGGATAGCGAAAGCAGTGTGACCCGAGACACATACACAAGCCTCCATGAATGCCCGCACATCGGCTGTCCAATGGATTACGAGGCGCCGAGCTGAGATCACCCCACGTTGCCGGCCACTGACAGGCGATTGGACCGTCGCTGGCGAGAGAAACCGCAGCATTGAACGTACCGCTGAGGCCGCACGATCTTCGTGAGGTCGGGCCGTGTGAGCTGCCCTGATCCAGGCCGAACAACCCCCGTCGAGCATCCGGCCCACCGCGACGGACGAAGGGCTATCAGTCGCCGATACCTACTCGCCGAGGTCTCGGGCAACCCAGCCGGGGGCATCGGAGCGCACGGGCAGCGCGCCCACCAGTGCGGTCAGGTGCATCTCGAAGGCCGCAACCTCGCTGGCACCAATCTGTTGCTCCCATTGAACGCGCAGCTCGTCGAAGACCGCTTCGCCGCTTCGCAGCACGTCCAGGCCGAGTGTGGTGACGTGGAGGCGTTTGCGGCGGGCGTCGTGGGGGTCTGCCTCACGGGCCACGTAGCCGCGCTCCTGCAACACCGCGATGGTCTTCGCCGCGGACTGCTTGGAGATCGACAGCCGGCGGCCCAGTTCTGACGCGCTGTCGGCTCCCGAGGCGATGGCCCGCATGGCGAAGGCATGAACGGGACGTACGTCGTCGTAGCCGCGCCGGGCCAGCTCGACGACCACCGCGTCGACGAACGTACGGAAGCCTCCGAGCAGCAGCAAAGCGAGACTGGCACCCGAGCGAGACATGAGAGCAGGTTACGGCAGCGCCTAGACAAAAGACAACCTGGGTGACTATTATTGGACACCTAAGTTGTCGATTTAGGGAGAGGCATGACAGTCGCACCAGCTGGTCCCACGGTGTCGGGGATCACCCACCACCGCGCCGAGGTCAACGGAACCACCCTGCACTACGTGGCCGCGGGAACCAGCGGATCGCCGATCCTGCTGGTGCACGGGTTCCCCGAGACCTGGTGGACATTCCACAAGCTCATCCCGCTGCTCGCGGTCAACCACCGCGTCTTCGCCGTCGACCTGCGCGGCTTCGGCGACTCGGACAACGAGCCGGGCGAGTACGACAGCAAGACCTCGGCCGAAGACCTGCACCTGCTGATCGAACAACTCGGCGTTGGCCCCGTCCACCTCACCGGCCAGGACATCAGCGGAGCGACGGTCTTTCGTCTGGCCACCACCCATCCACAGGATGTGCGCAGCTTCACCGCCATCGAGATGGGCCTGCCCGGGTTCGGCCTGGAAGCGCTGGCCGACATCACCCACGGCGGCGCCTGGCACATCGGTGTTCTCGCCACGCCCGGCATCCCCGAGATGCTGCTCGCCGGCCGCGAACGCGAGTTCCTCGGCCAATTCGCCTTTCCGGCCATGAGTGCCACCCCGGGGGCCATCACCGACACCGACATCGACGAGTTCGTCCGCACCTACGCCCGCCCTGATGGCTGGCGCGGAGCGACCGGCCTCTACAAGTCGATGCTGCAGGAAGGCCCCGAAATCAAGACCCTCGCACAGACCCGCGGGCTGAAGGCGCCCGTGCTCGCGGTCGGCGCAGGCGGCGGCCCGTTCACCGCCGGCACCATGTCCCAGGCCACGACGACCGAAGTCAGCTCAGTAACACTCGACGGCGTCGGCCACTACGCCGCGATGGAAGCCCCCGAAGAGCTGGCGAAGGCCATCCTCGACTTCACCGCAAACGTCGACGCCGCCTAACCTCCGTTTCCAGCAAGCAGCGACTGATTGTCTCGGTCGTTGCTGGACGAGGGATCGGTGCCGACGTTGGTTGGCCGGGTAGGCGGTGTCGCCCGGCCGAAGGCCGGGTTTCTCCGTGGGTCCTGGTCGTTGGGGCGGCGGATACGTTGCCAGGTAACGGGTTTGGGTAGTGCGGCGAGAAGTTCGAAGGCTCGGATGAAATGGTCGGTCCAGAGCCAGTCGGCGGCGATGCGCAGGGTGGCGGCGCGGGCGGTCCACCACGACGATGGCCCGCTGCCAGCACCTCAAGCCGCCTTAATAAGATCAACACATCGACCCTGTTCGTCAGAACGGGTCAAGCCCAGGAGGCTTTCTTATGTCCCTCCAACCTGCCAACCTCGCCGCGCGAATTCAGAGCAAGCATGGACAGCTAGCCGTCGAATCGGCTCCATACACCCATCCGGGTCCGGGCCAGATCGTCGTGCGTAACCATGCTGTCGCGATCAACCCGCTGGACTGGATCATTCAGGTCGAGGGCAATTTGCTGTACGGCTGGCTCAAGTACCCCACTGTGCTGGGGACCGACGTTTCGGGGGAAGTCGTCGAACTTGGTGAAGGAGTCACGAGGTTCAGCGTTGGCGACCGAGTATTCGCACTCGCCGTCGGGACAGACAAGGATACCAACACCGGCGCAGAAGGCGCGTTCCAGCAATACACCGTCGTGCGCGAGCGGTTGAGCTCACCGATACCCGACCGGATGAGCTTCGAGGAGGCCTCCGTGCTTCCGATGGCCGTATCCACAGCCGCGGCAGGGCTGTTCCAGGATGATTACCTCGGTCTGCAGCTTCCCTCCGCCGGAGCTCGTCCCACCGGTGAGACCATTCTCGTATGGGGCGGCTCAACCAGCGTTGGCAGTAACGCCATCCAGCTTGCTGCCGCCGCCGGCTACGACGTCATCACCACGGCGTCGCCGAAGAACTTCGACTATGTTAAATCTCTGGGCGCGTCGCAGGTGTTCGACTACAACAGCACGACCGTGATCCAGGACATCATTACGGCACTCGCCGATCGAACGGTTGCCGGCGCGGTTTCCTTCGGCACTACCGGAGCGCCCGCCTGCGTGAAGATCTTGGCCAAAGCCCGCGGCAAGAAATTCGTCGCGATCGCCACACCGCCGGTCGACTTTGCGAGCCTCGCGGATCCGTTGCGCGGCAGGCTGGAACGCGCGCGCGTGACCGCCCGACTCATCGCCGCAAACATTGCACTGCAATTCTCGGCCCGCCCGCACGGTATCGGACTGAAGTACATCTTCGGCACGAACATCAAAAACAACAAGGTCAGCACCGCGATCTTCAGCGATTTTCTTCCCGCTGCGCTGGTCGAGGGCAGCTACACCGCAACACCGAAGCCAGCCATTGTCGGGCACACCGTGGGCGACTTCCAGCATGCAATGGACCTCCAGCGAGCCGGCGTATCGGCAACGAAACTGGTTGTCTCGCTCGACCAAGTCAGCTGAGCCGTCGATGCCCACCCTTCCATGGACTGCACTTACCAGTCTTGAAAACAGCCACGAGTACATCGTCGTGGCCATCCGCTTCGAACTCACCAGTCGTCTACACCTGGGCAAGATCTCCTCAGCTGCTCAAGCCCTCACCTAGGCGGTGGTGCGGGGGCCACCCCAGCGCGCGCAGGAGGTGCTGCGCGCTCACCCGGCCACAGCGTGCCGGAAGAGCCATGCCCAGCACCAGGCTGACGTCGGTGATCGCCGGTGGGCAGACTCGGGCAGGTAGAGCTGGCATCGGCATCACGCCTGGGCGGGGACGCGCGAGCAGGACAGCGGGTACGAGTGGACCGACGAGGTGTTCCTTCGGTCGGATAGGTCGTGTCATGACCGAACAACCTCATTCAGCGATGAGGCGCGACACGTCAGGGGCGGCCTCATGCCCTTCATCGGCGTAATGCGGAAATAAATCTGGGATTCAGCAGAAAGCATTGTATGATTAGCGCATGCTCTATCAGACTCCCGTGCTCGCCGATGACGACAAGCGCGTGCTCGGCGAACTGGACACCATGCGGGACAACCTGCGGTATCAAATCGCTGAGCCGCACCGCTGGACAGGGCAACTCCGACGAACCCTGATCGCCCACGCCATCCAGGGCTCAAATTCGATCGAGGGCTACCAGGTGTCCCTGGACGACGCAGCCGCCGCCGTCGCCGGCGACGAACCGGTAGAGACGAACCCGCAAACCTGGGAGGTCATCACCGGCTACCGCGACGCCCTGACCTACGTGCAACAACTCGCCCGCTCACGCGAGTTCACCTGGCAGCACATGCTGCTCAACGCACTGCACTTCATGATGCTCCGGCACGACCTCAGCAAGTGGCCGGGCCGCTACCGCCCGGGAGACATCCACATCGACGAGGCGCACACCGGCCGACGCGTCTACACCGGGCCAGACGCCGACGACGTCCCGTCGCTGATCTCCGAGCTGATCGACTGGCTGGCCGACGGCGAACCGGAGACCCCGCTGCTCGTCCGAGCCTCCATGGCCCACCTGAACCTGGTAAAGATCCATCCCTGGCGGGACGGAAACGGCCGAATGTCGCGCTGCCTACACACCCTCGTACTCGCCCGCGACGGCGTCCTCGCCCCCGAGTTCTCCTCGATCGAGGAGTGGCTCGGCGTCGGCCGAAACACCTACGCCTACTACGACGCGCTCGGCGAGGTCGGCGGCCCAACCTGGCAGCCCGACAACGACACCAGCCAATGGATCCGATTCTGCCTCAGCGCCCACCACCAACAAGCCCAACTGGTCCGGCAACGCCTCGACCAAGCAGCGCATCTCTGGGAACTGCTCGACACCTGGGTCCGGCACGCTGGGCTACCCGAACGGGTCATCAGCGCCCTACACCTCGCCGCCACCGGCGGTCGAGTGCGCCGAACCCTCTATCAACGCGACGAGAACCTCACCGACGACCAGGCAACCCGCGACCTACGCGCCCTGGTCCGGGCGGACATGCTCGAACAGCACGGTGAGACACGAGGCAGGTTCTACCTCACCTCGCCGACGCTGCGCGACCTCGCCGCCCCCGCGCTGCGCCCAAAGGAAATCATCGACCCGTACCGAAGGTGAGCCGCGGGCCCCGGCACTACAAATCTCGGACGGTCAGCGCGCCGCGAACGGCCGCCATTTCCTGTCTACCGAATTGGACCCGTGCGCCGGACATACCAGAAGGCACTCCAGGCTCACAGCATTGAGCCTAAATAGGCCCAAACGGGACAGTCAACCTGTCCAATTCATCGTGATTTTCCACGAAATCTGGTGTCCGAGGGGGGACTTGAACCCCCACGCCCTATACGGGCACTAGCACCTCAAGCTAGCGCGTCTGCCATTCCGCCACCCGGACCTACACGTTAAGCCTACCCTGCCGACCAGATGATCTTTCCACCCGATGTCGGTACGGCGGGCCGCACGGGGAGTTACTGTACACGCCGTCCGTGGATCATGCACATCGCCTTCCGGCGCTCCTCTCCCGGCACTTCCGCCGCTGCTCAGAGGCCCGCTCACGGGCCGCGTACACCCGTCGACTCGCCGCCCGGGTAGCGTCCGGCGGCCCTCTGACGGCAGCATTGCCACGTGTCCCATCCCTCTCCCCTAGCAGCCGCCCAGCACCGGGCCCTCGCCCTGCGCGCCACGGGCGACCTCAGGGCCGCCCGGCAGCTACTCGCGGAGGCCGTCGAAGCCGCTCCCCCGCCGTACGGTGACGATCATCCTGAGATGCTGCACACCGCGCACCTACTGGCGCGGCTGCAGCGCGAGGCGGACGATCCGCTCGCCGCCCGCCGGGTGTTGGAGGAGGCGTTCGCGGCGGGCGAGCGGCGTTGGGAGCACTCCGACCCCGTGATGCTCGCACTCGCCTTCGAACTCGCCGAGGTCGCCGAGGAACTGGGCAACCGGCACGAGGCCCGGCGCAACTACACCCGCGTCGCCACCGCCGGGCCGGCCACCCTCGGGGAGCACCACCCGGCGGTACGCGCCGCCCGCGCCTACCTCGGCCCGTCCGCGTCAACGCCCACCGAGCAGCACGGGCCGGACCCGGTCGCCGCGTCGGCGGAGTCGGGCATCCGGTCGGCGCTGTCCGGCCCGACCCTGTCGATGGCGACGCTGGCCGCGATGCGTCCCTCCGCCGATGGCCCGACGCCCACCAACTCCCCCTGGGCTCCGCCACCGCCGGCCACACCCCGAGCAACCCCTCCCGGGGTACGCGACACCGCCGCACCCCACCCACCCGGCCACACCGCCGCAGCGCCGGCTTCTTCTCGGCGTACGCCAGGCCCTTCCCCAAACACGCCGCCACAGCCCAGCCGAGCACCCGCGGTGGCGCCCCACCAACGCGTCGACGAGCAACCGCTCGGGTCCGCCCGGCCAGCGGTCAGCCAATCATCCCGGCCGGTGCCGGAGAGCCAGCCGCTCCGATGGGGAGCGGAGGGCCCGCCAACCCAGCCGAGCGCCCAGGGCCAACCACCCCGGCCAAGGGCTGAAAGCCAGCCACCGCCGTCTGGCGACCGGCCGCCACCTCGACCGACGGCCGGGACAACCGCGGCGCCCCGGCAGCGGGTAGGCGACCAGGCGACCCACCCGGCGGCCAACGTGCCGCACCGGCCGTCGACCCCACCCGCCCCGACGCCGGTCGTCACCACGCCAGCGCCGGGGACGCCGGCACCTCCGTGGGACAACCCCACGATCCAGGTACGACAGATCGAGCCGCTCCTCGCCGAGGAGGCTGAACGAGCCGCAGCCGGACCAGCCGGAGCGGCCGGACCGGGCGACGCGTCCGCCATCGACGCGACATCGTCGGGCCGACCGTCCCCAGCCGCTGGGCAGCCAGGGCCGGCGCAGCCGGTGAGCGGACCACCCGCCCACCCGGTCAGTGGGCCACCGGTCGGGACGCCGCCCGGCCACCGGTACCCGGTCTCCGGGCCACCGGCGCACCTTTCTCCGACGTCCGCACCACCAGCCCACCCCCACCCGGTCTCGGCCCCACCCAGTCACGGACAACCCGCGTCCGCGCCACCCGGCCACGCATACCCCGTCTCCGCGCCACCCGGCCACGGACAACCCATCTCCGCCCCACCCGGCCACGCATACCCCGTCTCCGCGCCACCCGACCACGGACAACCCATCTCCGCGCCACCCGGCCACGCATACCCCGTCTCCGCACCACCCGGCTTCGGGCACCCTGTCTCCGCGCCTCCGGTGAGTGCGCCGCCCGTACCGCCGTGGGGGATGACCGCACCGCCGTGGAGCCGCAACGCCCCACCGCAACCCCTGCCGACTCCCGGTGCCGGCTCCGCCGCGGGGTCCCCGACGGACGTGGACGACGGTGGCGCGGACGATGGGTTCGGGTTGGGTGGCGACGCCCCGGTGGTGCCGGCACAGCGGACCCCGCCCGCGATGTCCGACCAGACCGAGGTGATCCCGTCCGTCCAGCCCGACAGCGACCCGACCAGGGGCGACGCCGGGTCGCCCCTGGTCGCCGCCGCGCAGTCGAGCGTGGTCGTGCCGTCGGCCGAACCGCCTCCGGCAGCGTGGTCGACGGACGTCGGCGCGGGGGCGACGGGACCGACGGACGTAGGCGCGGGAGCGGCAGGACCGACGGACGCAGGCGCGGGGGCGACGGGGCCGCTGCCGACCGCATCGCGATCGGCGCCGCAGCACCCTGACCAGTACCCGACCCACACCCAGTACCCGGCCCAGGGCCAATACCCGACTCACACCCAGTACCCGGGCCACGATCAGTACCCACTTCGGGAGCACCAGCAGACGCAGGCGCCGTACCCGGGTCTGCAGTACCACCCGCTGCCCGACTACCGACCGTCGTACACCGATGAGGGCGGGTCGGGGCGCAACCGGGCGACGCTGATCGGCGCGGCGGTGGCGGCCGGGGTGGCCGTCGTGGCGGTGGCCGGCCTGGGTGTGGTGGTGCTGACCCGCGACGACCCGCCGCCCGCGGGGAGTACGCCGACTGCCACGGCACGGGCGACGGTCGGGCCACCTCCCGGCGATCTGCAGCTCCGCGACGACGCGACCACGATCACGCTGACCTGGACGGACCCGTCCGGCGGGGCGGTGCCGTTCATGGTCGCCGCCGGTCGGGCCGGGCAGCCCCTGGGGGTGATGGCCACCGTGGACCCGGGGCGGACGAGCTACACGGTCAACGGGCTGAACTCGCGGGTGGATCACTGCTTCACCGTGTTGGCGGTCTACTCCACCGACAGCTTCGCGACCTCCGGACAGGTCTGTACGACGCGGGAGCGCGCCACCCCGCCGAGCGGCGGGCCCTCGGTCCGACCGTCGCCGAGCTGAGGCGTGCCGGGCCGCACCGAGCTGAGCTGGGCGTCCACTGCGCACACGCTCGGTATCCACAGGGGTGACGGTGCGGGTTCCCCCGCCACCAGCAGCCCCATATGATGGCACCCGGCTCAGGGGAGGGGTGGCCGCGAGGCGCGCCACCTGCCACGACTCACGGGAGGCAGCCGGCTGTGGCCAGCATCGAAGACGCCGTACCGACCGACGCCCCCCGTTCCCGGTCCCGGCTGCGCGGCGGGCTGGTGACCGTTGGCACGGTGGCCGCGCTGCTGGCGGCCATGGGGCTGACCGTCCTCGGGCTCGGCGCGGCCGACAACGCGGTGGCCAACTACGACGCGAGTTCGTGGTTGTGGAGCGCGGCGCGCAGCGAGCTGGCCCGGGTCAACGGGGTCACCGCCCGGGTGGACACCCGCACCGAGATCCCCGGCGCCGTCCGGCACCCGATGCAGATCACCCAGACCGACCGACTGCTGGTCCTGCGTGACCTGCACACGGGGCAGGTCAGCTCACTGGACCTGGCCACCCTCCAGCTCACCGCGACCACCCGGACCACCCC
This sequence comes from Micromonospora sp. DT228, assembly GCF_049841595.1. NCBI lineage: Bacteria > Bacillati > Actinomycetota > Actinomycetes > Micromonosporales > Micromonosporaceae > Micromonospora > Micromonospora sp. DT228. The sequence continues at coordinate 153,732 of NZ_JBNCKO010000018.1, read as the reverse complement.
CGGCCTGGGTGTGAGTGTCGCTCTGCACGAAGATTCGGCGTTCGTCGTCGACGCCGTGCAGGGCATCGTGCGGCAGCTCGACCCGCGGTCGCTGACCCCGGTCGGCGAGCCGGTGCACTATCCCCCGGGCATCACCGGCGGGACGTTCGACGGTGAGGGCCGGCTCTGGGTCGCGGTGCCGAGCCAGGGCACCGTCTCGGCGATCACCGCCGCCACGTTGCCGTCCGCGCCGGCCTCGGCCGCGCCCGCCGGTGCCGGGCTCAGCCCGAAGCAAATCGAGTCGTACGACGTCGCCGAGGCCAGCCACGAGCTTGTGGTGTCCACCCTGGACGAGGGGGTGGCAGTGCTCGACCGCACGGCCGGCAAGCTGGTCCGGGTGCAGCAGGGCAAGGTTCACCCGACGCCGTTGACGTTGTCCGGTGCGGCGGCGATGCCCACCCGCACCAGCGGGCAGCGGGTCCCGGTCACCGTGCCCGCCGAGCGGCGGGTGCTGGTGGTGGGTGACGGTGGGGAGGAGCGGGCCTTCACGGTGCCGGGCGAGGGCGACCGGCTCCGTGCGGCGGTGGCCTGGGCGGACCGGTTCTACTGCGCCGACGAGGCCACCGGCAAGATCTACGCCTTCGACACGGGTGGTCAGCTGGTCGAGACGATCAGCGGGCGGGCGAACGGGCCGCTGGAGCTGGAGGTCCGGGAGAATCACCTGTTCATCAACTCTCCCGACGCGTCGACAGCCCGGGTGGTGGACGACAAGCACCAGGTGCGCGAGGTCGACAAGTACGCAAACGACGTGCTCGGCGGCGATCCGCCACCTGTTGCCCCGCCGCCGCCCCCGCCGAAGAAGCCCCGGGTGGGCAAGCCGAGCGCGCCGCGCAGTGTCACCGCCGCCGCCGGCAACGCCCAGGCGCGGGTGAGCTGGCGGCCGGCCGCCGCGAACGGCGCCGAGATCATCAAGTACGTGGTGGAGGGTGCCGGCCAGCGCCTGGAGGTGGGTGCCAACCAACGCGCGGTGGAGGTCAAGGGTCTGACCAACGGCGAGACTTACCGGTTCGCGGTGCACGCCGTCAACGCCAAGGGCGACGGTCCGCCGCGCAACAGCAACCCGGTGACCCCGACGGCCGCGGTGCCCGACCCGCCGGCGAGCGTGACCGCCCAGGAGCGACCGGACGGCACGGTGCTGGTGAAGTGGCCGGCCGCGAACGGCCAGGGCAACACCATCGCCCGGTACGCCGTGACGGCCAGTTCGGCGGGGACGAACGCGCCGGTCGGTGAGTCGACGAAGACGGAGCTGGTGGTGCCCGCCGGTGAGTTGGAGTTCGGCACCCAGTACGCGTTCACGGTTGTCGCGGTCAACGACAAGGGCGCCGGTTCGGCGGCGTCGCCGGTCAGCAACACGGTGGTGCCGTTCGCGGTGCCCGGTGCGCCGCTCGACCTGCGGGCCGGCACTGTCGCCAACCAGCCGGGCGCGGTCACGGTGCAGTGGGCGCCGGCCGAGGCCAACGGTCGTCCGGTGACGAAATACCTGGTGGACGTCGGTGGGCGGGTCAGCGAGGTGGCCGACACCCGCACGACGGTCACCGGGTTGGGCAACGGCCAGAACGTGGCGGTGAAGGTGAGGGCGGTGAACGAGGCCGGACCGGGTCCGGAGGCCACCGCCACCGCCCGCACGGTCGCCGAGCCACGGGTCACGGTGACCGGCTCGTCGGCGACGGCCGTCGGGGCGACCGTGACGTTCACTGTGGACGCGGGCGGTGGGCAGGCCACCTGCGCGGTGAGCACGCCGGGTGAGCCGACGAAGGCCGGAGCGTGCTCCAGCATCACGATGACGGGCCTGACGCCGGGCACGGATTACACGTTCACGGTGACGGCGACCAACGCCGCCGGCAGGGGCACGGCGACGAGGGACCAGGCCACACCCGCGCTGTACGGGATCGCGACCTGCAACAACGGGCCTGACGGCGCCCAGCGCACCTACTGCAACAGGGAGGTCGACGGCCGCAACGGCAACGAGATCTTCAAGGTCGCCGAGCAGGACAACGACAAGCAGGCCGGCTGGGCGGAGCCCGGCACCCGGTTGAAGGCGTACTGCAAGAAGACCGGCGAGGACGTCGACTCGTGGATCTACAACAACCAGAAGCACAGCACATGGTGGGTGCAGGTCGAGTACAGCGGGAAGAACTACATTCCCTGGGCCTGGCTCAACCTGGAGGGCGGCGACGACATAAACGTCCTGCCCACCTGCTGAACCACCAGCCAAGGAGCACCGCCGACCGTGAACACCCACGAGCCGCTCACCCAGCCGGAGGTGCAGGGCTTCGCCGCCCTGGCCGCCCGGCTGGCCGAGAACGTCAACGCGGTGGTGCTCGGCAAACCGCAGGTGGTGCGGCTGGCGCTGACCGCGCTGTTCGCGCAGGGTCACGTGCTCCTGGAGGACGTGCCGGGGGTCGGTAAGACGACCCTGGCGCGGGCCATCGCCGCCACGGTGAAGGGTGAGTGGCGGCGTATCCAGTTCACGCCCGACCTGCTCCCGTCGGACGTGTCCGGGGTGACCATCTTCAACCAGGCGAGCCGGGACTTCGAGTTTCATCCGGGGCCGGTCTTCGCCAACATCGTCATCGCCGACGAGATCAACCGGGCGTCGCCGAAGACCCAGTCGGCGCTGCTGGAGGTGATGGAGGAACGCACGGTCACCGTGGACGGGGTCCGGCACCCGGTGCCGTCGCCGTTCCTGGTGGTGGCCACGCAGAACCCGGTGGAGATGGACGGCACCTACCGGTTGCCCGAGGCGCAGTTGGACCGTTTCCTGGTGAAGCTGTCCGTCGGCTACCCGGACGAGGCGGTCGAGGTGGAGGTGCTGCGCGGCGCGACGGTGCGTTCCCCGGAGGCGCTCGCCCCGGTCACCGACACCGCCACCGTCGGGGAGATGGTCCGGATGGCACGCCGGGTGCACATCGCCGAGCCGCTCTACGCGTACGCGGTCCGGTTGGCCGCCGCGACCCGTACCCACCCGCAGGTGCGGGTCGGGGTCAGTCCCCGGGGTGTGATCGCGTTGACCCGTGCGGCGTGCGCGTACGCGCTCATCGACGGGCGGGGTTGGATCATGCCGGAGGATCTGAAGGCGCTCGTCGAGGCGGTGTTCGCGCATCGGTTGCTGTTGACGCCGGACGCCCAGGTGCGCGGGATGACCGCCGCCGAGGTGCTGCGTCAGGCCGTCGCCTCGGTGCCGGTGCCCCTGCCGTCGGGGCAGCCCGCTCCGGTGCAGGGCTGACCGGCAGCAGCGCGATGGGGATCACCGCCCGTGGGATCGGGCTGCTCGTCGCCGCCGTGGTGCTGCTGGGGACGGGTTTCCGGTTCGCGTACCCCGAGTTGACGTTGCTGGGCGCGGCGGCCGGGGCGGCCGTCGGCTACGCCGCGCTGGTCGCGGCCTGGCGGCCCCGGCTGACGGTGACCCGCCACGCCGATCCGGACCGGGTGGCGCGTGGCGAGCCGGCGAGCATGACGTTGACCGTGCGCAACGCGGGCCGGCTGCGGTCGGCGAACCTGTTGGCCGAGGACCGGTGCGGGGAGCGCGGCGTGCCGGTGCCGGTGTTGCGTCTGCGGCCCGGCCGGGACACCGAGGTCCGCTACGACGTGCCGACCCACAGGCGTGGGGTGGTGCCGGTGGGGCCGCTGCGGGTGACCCGGCGCGATCCGCTGGGGTTGGTGGCGTTGGCCCGCCCGTACGGCGCGGCGGTGCCGGTCTGGGTCTACCCCCGGGTGCACCCGCTGACGGCGGTGCCACGCGGTGCCGGGCGCAGCCTCGACGGCCGGGTGGACGGGGTGCCGCACGGTTCGATCACGTTCGACTCGCTGCGGGAGTACGTGGTCGGCGACGAGCTGCGTCGGGTGCACTGGCGGACCAGCGCCCGGGTGGGTGAGCTGATGGTACGGGAGAACGTGGACACCAGCCTGCCGCACCTGATCGTGCTCGTGGACAACCGCGCCGCCGCGCACCCGCAGCGGGTGGGTCAGGTGGCGGAGTCGTTCGAGTCGGCCTGTGAGGCGGCGGCGTCGATCGTCAGCGCCGCGCACCGCGCCGACCTACCGGTGGTGTTGCTGTTCGCCAGCGGGGAGCCGGCCGCGCCGGGCGGGGTGCCGGAGGGTGGCTCGGCGCTGGGTCCGCTGGACCGGCTCGCCGCCGCCGAACTCGCCGACGCCGACGACGCGGTCCGCGCGGCAACCACCCGGCTGCGCCAGGACCGGCTCGGTGACACGTTGATCTTCCTGACCGGGCCGGGTGGGCGGGACGACCTGGGGCACGTCGGGGCGCTGCGGGGGGCGTACCCGTCGGTGGTGGTCGGGGTGTTCGGCGCGGCCGAGCCGACGCCGCCGGGCGCGGCCGGCCTGGTGGTGGTCGACGCGGCGGACGGCGCGCAGTTCGCCGCCGAGTGGGACGGGGTACGCCGGTGGTGACGGGCGCCGTTCGGGTGCTGCGGGCGGCGGTGGTCCCGCTGGCGCTGATCGGGTTGACCGCGCTCGCCGGGGTGGTGCTGGGCCGGGTGTACGCGGGGGGCCTGCTGACCGGGTTGGTCGTCGGTGCGGCGGCCGGTTCGGTGCTGGTCAGCGTGGCCGCCCGTCGGTTGCCGTCCTGGCTGGTGGCACCGGTGTCGGTGGCCGCGATGGTCGGCTGGACACTGTGGTCGCTGCGGCTGGCCGCCGACCGGGCCGCGCTTCCGGGCGGTCTGCTGGAGATCACCGGCGACGCCGCGCGCAACGGTATTCCGCGGCTGCTGACCGCGATGATCCCGGTGGAGCCCACCCCGGACACGGTGCTGGTGCCCGTGGTCGCCGCCTGGCTGGCCGGGCTGGCCGGCGCGGAGGTCGCGCTGCGCACCGGCCGGGTGCTGCTGGGCTACCTGCCGGCGGCGGGGCTCTACGCCGCCGCCCTCTACGTGGTGGGCCCGAATGCCGCCCCGGCGGTCGGGGTGACGGTGGCGTTCGTCGCGGTCGCGGCTGTCGGTCTGGCGGCCCCCACCGGTGCGGCGTCGGCTCCCGCCGAGCTGGCCCCTCGGGTACGCGCGGCGGTGCGGCTGCGGCTGGCCACCAGCGCGGCGCTCGGGGTGGCGCTCGTGGTCGGGCTGGTCGCGCTGCTCGGACCGACGGTCGCCGACCAGGTCGACGGGCGGCCGGTGGACCCGCGCCGGTACGTGGAGCCGCCGCAGGTGCAGACACTCGACGAGAACCCGCTGATCCGGATCTCCGGCTGGGCGCTGCGCCCGGAGCAGAAGCTCCTCGACGTGAGCACCGAGCGCGCCGGTGTCTCACCTCAGGTGTCCGATGGCGTCCCGCCGGGGGCCGAGCCGGCCGGCGACGCCGGTGGCGGTGCGCGGATCCGGTTGGCCGTGCTCAGCGACTACGACGGGGTGACCTGGCGGGTCGGCGCGACGTACCGCAACGCTGGGCGCATCCTGCCGGCCGCCGCCCCGTCCCGCGACAGCACTGTGGAGACGGTCCGCCAGCAGATCACCGTGGCGGAGTTGAGCGGTCGGCTGCTGCCCGCGGTGGCGACGCCCCGGGAGGTCAGCGGCGCGCGGGTGGCGTACGACCCGGCGAGCGGGACGTTGATCCGGCCGGAGGGGTTGACGCCGGGGCTGCGGTACGCGGTGACCTCCGCCGAGGAGCGGCCGGACCCCAACCTGTTGACAAGTGCGAACGTGCCCGCCGGTGCGGAGGTGGCCCGGGTGCTGCGGGTGGCCGACGGGGTGCCCGACCCGATGCGCCGGCTGGCCGCGCAGCTCGCCGAGGAGAACGGCGCGCCGTACGCGCGGGCGCAGGCGATCGAGCAGTTCCTGGCCGAGCACTACCGGGTGGTGGCGGACGCGCCGAGCGGGCACGCGTACCCGAATCTGGGTTTCTTCCTCTTCGGTCCCCGGACCGGCGGCGGGCAGGAGGGCACGTCGGAGCAGTTCGCGGCTGCGTTCGCGGTGCTCGGCCGCCTGTCCGGGCTGCCGACCCGGGTCGTGGTGGGTTTCCGGGCCGGCAAGCAGGGGCCGGTGCTCGCCGGTGACGCGTTCGCCTGGCCGGAGGTGCTCTTCGACGGGCTGGGTTGGGTGCCGTTCCACCCGCTGCCCCGCCCGAACGAGGAGCCGAGGCCGGTGGAGGAGGATTTCCGCCCGGCACCTGCGGATCCACCGCCGTCGGAGGCGCCCGCGCCGACCGTGGAGCCGAGCGCGTCACCGGAGCCGGTCGCCGCCGGTGACGGACCGCCCGGCCGGGCTGGTGTGTCCACGCCGCTGCTTGTCGCTGGCGGCAGCGGTGGCCTGGTGCTGCTGGTGGGGGCGCTGCTGCTCACCCTGCTGGCGATGCGCCGCTCGCTCACCCGCGCCCGGCTCGGTCGGGGCGACCCCGGCCAACGCATCGCCGGCGCCTGGCGGGAGGTCACCGACGCGCTCCGGCTGGCCGGCCGCCCGGTCGGGGACGACCTGGCCGCCACCGAGGTCGCCGGACACGCCCGCCAGACCCTCGCCGACGCCCGTGCGGGGATGACCGCCGACAGCACGACCGCAGACGGTACGACCGACGGGCCGGCCGTCGACGATCTGGCGGCCCTGCTCAACCAGGTGGGCTTCGCCCCGGGCGCCGCGACGCCCGACCAGGCCGCCCGCGCCGCCGAGGTGGCGATGGCCTACGTGCACACCCTTCGCTCCGCGCGTCCCTGGTGGCGTCGCCTCCTCTGGTCGGTGCACCCCACTCCCCTGCGCCGCGCCCGCCGGTCCCCGCGGTGATCACGAGCTGTGCGTCGACTGCGGCCCGAACCTGACGCGAACTTCTTGATCACCGGCGCGGGTCCCGGAGGCCGAAACACGGTGGCGGTCTGATCCCGCGACGCTGAGGATCAGGGGGTGGATCAGCACACGAGCGACATCGTCGACTACTACACGGTGCGCTACCGCGAGGACCTGCGCCTGTCCGCCCGGCCGCAGGCCCGACTGGAGTGGATCCGCACGATTGAGCTGCTGCGGGATCTCCTGCCCGGCCCGGGTGCCCGGGTGCTGGACATCGGTGGGGGCACCGGCGAGTACGCGCGGGCTCTGGTGGACGCCGGCCACCAGGTCCGCCTGGTCGACCTGGTGCCGAGCCACGTGGCGCAGGCCCGCGCCGGACAGCCTCCGGTCGAGGCGGAGGTCGGCGACGCTCGTGCGCTGCCCGATGCCGACGGGGTGTACGACGCCGCGCTGCTCCTGGGCCCCCTCTACCACCTGGTGCGCCGCGTCGATCGACTACAGGCTCTACGGGAGGCCGTCCGGGTCACGCGTCCCGGCGGTCACGTCGTGGCCGCTGTCATCTCACGCTTCGCCGGCCCGCTGGACTTCGCGGCCACCGGGCGACTGGACCGGAGGCTGCTCGACGAGGCCAGGGCGCTGCTCACCGACGGCGTCAACGACGCACGGATCGGTTTCACCCATGCCTATTTCCATCGCATCGAGGAGATCACCGACGAGTGTTCGGCCGCCGGGCTGACCGACGTCGTCGTACACGGGGTGGAGGGGCCGGCGTGGACCGCGGCGGAGGCGGCGGTGGGCGGACCGGCACCGGACACGGTCTTCGCCGCGGCGTTGGAGCTCGCCCGGCTCTACAGCAGCGAGCCGGCGCTGATCAGTTCGAGTGCCCATCTCCTCGCCGCCGGACGCGTCCCACTGCCCTAACGCGTCAGGCGGCGGATGAGTTTGCGCATGCCGGCCTGCCAGCCGTCCGGGTCTTCGGCGCGGCGGCGGGCGTAGTCGGCGACCTCCGGGTGCGGCAGGATCAGGAAACGTTCCTCGGCCAGCCCGGCGATCGCCGCCTCGGCGACCTGGTCGGGCGTGAGGACCGCCCCGGACGCGGCGACCACCCGGGCACCGAGATGACCGCTGACGATCCCGTCGGTGAGCATCGGAGTGTCCACCCCCTGCGGGCAGAGCGCGCTGACCCGGATGCCCCGGTCCCGGTAGGTGATGGCGAGCCACTCGGCGAACCCCACCGAGGCGTGCTTCGTCGCGGTGTAGGCGGCATCGCCCACCGCGGTCAGCACGCCCGCCGCCGAGCAGGTGTGCAGCAGGTGACCGCCACCCCGGGCGAGCATCCCGGGCAACACCGCGCGGGCCGAGTAGACGTGGGCGAGCACGTTCACCCGCCACGCCCGGTCCCAGCCGGCGTCGTCGACCTCCACTCCCCCGCCGGTGGTCACTCCCGCGTTGGCGCAGAACAGGTCGATCCGGCCGTAGCGCTCCTCGGTGTCGGCCACCAGGTCGCGTACCTGCTCCTCGTCGGTGACGTCGAGGGCGATGGCGTGCGCGACCGGGCCGATGCCCTCGGCCACCGCGTCCGCCGCGGCCGCGTCCAGGTCGGCGACCACCACGGCGGCGGCCCCCTCCGCGGCGAAGCGGCGGGACAGCGCCGCGCCGATGCCGCCGGCCCCGCCGGTGACCACCACGATCCGGTCGGTGAGGTTCACGCGGACGCTCCCACGGTGTCGGCCCCCAACTGGGCGATGAGGTTGAGCAGCGCGGTCGCGCCGCCGGCGGTGATCTCCGGGGTGGGCAGCAGCGCCATGATCGGCACGTCGACACCGGCGTCGGCGTAACGGCGCACCTCGGCGCGGCACCGCTCCGGTGCGCCGTGCAACACCAACGCGTCGACCACGTCGTCGGGCACCGCCGCGTTGGCGCCGCGCCGGTCACCGGCGGCCCAGGCCGCCCACATGGGCCCGAGCGCCTCGTCCCGGCCGAGCCAGCGGTGGAACTCGGCGTACGCTCCGACGGTGAGGTAGCTGGTGATGAGCCGGCGGCCCAGCGCTCGGGCGTACGCGGCGTCCTCGGTGGGGCAGACGAAGATCCGGGCGGCGACCTCGAATCCGGCGCGCCGCTCGCCCAACTCGGCGAGGGCCCGCGGCACGTCGTCGGCGCTGAGCCAGTTGAGGATGACACCGTCGGCCTCCGCACCGGCCAGCCGGAGCATCCCCGGGCGCAGCGCGGCCAGCAGGATCGGCGGGGGCACCGCCGGCGGTTGTTCGAGCGTGAACCGGCGGATGGTGAACGTGTCGTAGGCCTCGTCGACGGTCTCGCCGCGCAGCGCGGCGCGCAGGAAGCGCAGCACGTCGCGGGTGCGGCGGAACGGCTCGTCGAACGGCACGGCGTTCCAGTCCCGCACGAGCACGGGTGAGGACGCGCCGATGCCGAGGGCGAACCGGCCCGGCGCGGCCTCGGCCAGCGCCGCCGCGCTCATCGCCAGCAGCCCGGGGCCCCGGGTGAAGGCCGGCGCGATCGCGGTGCCCAGTCGCAGGCCCGGCTGCCAGGCCGCGGCGAGCGCCAGCGGGGTGAACGCGTCGGTCCCGGCGACCTCGGACGACCAGACGTCGGTGAACCCGGCCTCGTCGAGGGCCGCATAGGCCGCGTCGTGGTGCGCCAGGGCGAGCCCGCCCAGCGGCACCGTCATGCCCCATCGATTCGTCACCGATCGATCGTGCCCGTTGACGGGGGTACGGGCAAGATCCCCGGGTTGGGCAGAATCGCCGGTTTCCGGTCGCCCGTGCCGGCGCGGATGCTACGACTTCGAGGTGGACCGGACCAACGGCGCAGGCCGCTGACCATGGGTTCCGGGGCAGCGGGGCACCTGGAGCCGGCCAAACGCGACCCGGGCCGGGCGACCTTCCTCGAACTCTTCTTCGACCTGGTGTACGTCTTCGCGCTCACCCGGATCTCGGCGCGCGCGTTCGAGGACCTGACCGACGGGCCGGCTCGGGAGCACGTCATGGCGGCGATCACCGGGAGCGGCAAGACGTTGCTGCTGCTGCTCGCACTCTGGTCGGTCTGGCAGGGCACCGCGTGGACGACGAGCCGCTACGACCCCTACCGGGTGCCGCTGCAGACCGTGGTGATCACCGCGTTGGTGTGCAGCATGCTGCTCGGGGTGGCGATCCCCCGGGCGTTCAGCGAGACCGCGCTGATGTTCGCGGTGGCGTACGTGGTCGCGCAGGTGGCCCGACCGGTGATCCTGTCGCTCGCGTTGGGGGCCCACCCGTACCGCCGGCTGAAGGTCCGCATGGCCGTGGTGTTCTCCGTCAGCGGGGTCCTCTGGATCACCGGGGCGCTGCTGCCCACCAACATGCAGGTCACGCTCTGGACGGCGGCGCTGTTCCTCGAGTACCTGGCCGCCCGGTGTGGCTGGCCGGTGCCGGGGCTGGGTCGCTCGACGATCTCCAAGTGGGAGATCGCCGGGGAACACCTGGCGGAGCGGTACCAGCAGTTCTTCCTCGTCGCGCTCGGCGAGACGATCCTGGTGGCGGGTTTCGCGTACAGCGAGGGACCGTACGAGTCGGGGCACGTGTGGGCGTTCGCGCTCGCGTTGGCCACCTCGATCCTGCTGTGGCGTATCTACGTGCAGCGGGCCGGGCGGATTCTGGGCGAGGCGGTGGTGAAGGCCCGGCACCCCGCCACCATCGGCCGGTCGGCGGCCGACACCCACCTGGTGATGGTGGTCGGTCTCGCGGCCACCGCGATCGGCTACGAGCTGATCATCCAGCATCCGCTGGAACAGATCCCGGGGCCGTGGCTGGCCATGGCGCTCGGTGGCCCGGCCCTGTTCCTGGCCGGGCGGGCCCGCCTGGAGTACGAGGTGTTCGCGCGCGTGTCCCCGTCCCGGTGGATCGCACTGCTGGTGTTGGCGGCGTCGGCGGTGCCACTGCTGTTCCTGCCCGGTGTGGCGGCGAGCGCGGTCGGGGTGCTGGTGTTGGCCGTCGTCGTGGTCGTCGACGCCCGCCGGGCGCACGGCGCCCCACCGGAGGCCGCCGCGCCACCCTTCTGAGCCAGCACGGCCCGACGACACACGCCCTAGGCTCGGCGGGTGACCTTCTCGCTCGTCGCCCGTTCCGCCGACGCCCGCCTGCACGGCGTCGTCGTCGCCAGCAAGTTCCTCGCCGCCGGGGCGCTGGTGCCGGCTGCCGCCGCCGAGGTCGGCGCGCTTGCCACCCAGGCGCACGTCAACCTCGCGTACCGTCCGCAGGGCCTCACCCTGCTGCGCACCGGGGTGACCCCGGCCGACGTGGTGGCCGGGCTGGTCGCCGCCGACCCCGAGCGGGAGCACCGCCAGCTCGGCGTGGTGGGCGTCGAGGGACCGGGCGCCACGTGGACCGGGCCGGCCTGCCACCCGTGGGCGGGTGGGCGGACCGGCGACGGTTGGGCCGCGCAGGGCAACGTGCTCACCGGCCCGGAGGTCGTCGACGCGCTTGGCGACGCCTGGCTGGCCGGGTCGGCGCTGCCGTTCGCCGAGCGGCTGGTCGCCGCGTTGCGGGCCGGCGACGAGGCCGGCGGCGACCGGCGGGGCCGGCAGAGCGCCGGGCTGCTGGTGGTCGAGCGCGGCGGCGGGTACGGCGGCACCAGCGACGTGCTCGTCGACCTTCGGGTGGACGATCACCCGGACCCGGTCGCCGAGCTGGGTCGGTTGCTCGCCGTGCACACCATGCTGTTCAGCCGGCCCGACCCGGCCACCCTGCTCGACCTCAGCGGCGCGGTCGCCGACGAGGTGGCGGCGTTGCTCGCCGCGCTGGGCCATCCGGTGGCCGACGGCGGCACGGAGGCGGCGTTGGTCTCCTGGGCGGGGCTGGAGAACCTGGAGGAGCGGCTGGTGCCGGGGCGGATCGACCCGGTGGTGCTGACCCACCTGCGCGGCGTTGCCCCGCACGTCCCCGCACCCCGCGCCGCGAGCTGACCGGCACCGCACGAACGGTGACCGATGCCCCCGGTGGGCGGGTCAGCGGCCGAAGGTGAGCCAGCGGAAGCCTGCGGCGTCGATCGCGGACCGCTCCGGGACGGTCAGCGCCGCCCGTCCGGTGGTCTTGCGGATCAGGGTCAGCTGGTCCCAGCGCAGCCCGGCGGGCGCCGGTCTGCCCCCGGTGAGCAGGTCGGCGATCACCTCGGCCGCCGGTGGGGTGAGCCAGGCCGGCCGGCCCAGCGCGGCGGCCAGGTCCAGGCCGTGCACGCCCACCTCGACGACCCGGGTCCGCAGGAACTCGGTGACGCCCATCGCGTCGCCGTGCCGGGTCCGTACGACGCGGCCGGGCGGCGCGGCGGCGACCGCGGCGTCGGTGGCCCGCCAGGCGCTGTCGAACTCGGTCGCCAGCGCCGCCCGGTCTACCGGCAGCGCGTCGCGGCGGGCTCCGGCGATCCGGTCGGCGTCGACAGGCGGGGTGAACCTCGCCAGGCCGAAATAACCGGCGGCGTCGACCTCGGCGCGGGGCGGGGCCGGCGCGGCGAGCATGTCGGTCAGCCGGCCGACTCCGGTGCGAACATGTGCGACCAGCTCCCGGACCGTCCACGGTGGGCAGTCGGTGGGCCGGTCCAGGTCGGCGTCGACAAGCTCGGCGAGGATCTCGGTGAGCCGCGCGCACTCCGCGACGAACGCCCTGCCGACCGGGTCCATCGGTCCGCTCAGCCCTTGACCCTGGGCACCAGCCGGTGCACGACGGTGAGCACCAACGCCATCACCACCGCCATCGTGCCGGCGATCCCGGTGGCGCTGCCCGCGTACGCGACGAACAGGGGTTGGCGGCTCAACTCGTCCGGGCCGGTGTCGCGCAGGCCGACGAGCCAGGTGAGGCACAGCCCGCAGGCGACCAGGGCGAGCACCCCGGCCCCCCCGAGCACCAGCGCGACCGTACGGTGCGCGTCGCCGGGAGCGACCTCGGCCTGCTCCCGCTGGGTGATCAGCAGGACCAGCCCGGCCAGCGCCGCCCAGACACCCACCACCAGGTACGCGGCGATCGCGTCACTGGGTCGGTGCCAGCCGGCGGAGAGGGTGGCGACGCCGGCGGTGGCGGCATAGGCCGCGGCGAGGAAGGCACCGACCGCCCGCACCTTGGCCGGCAACACGAGCACCAGCGCGACAGCCACCGCCGCGGCCACCGTGGTGTGCCCGCTGGGCAGGCTGTTGCCCACCCCGGCGCGCTCGGGGTCGACGCCGTAGTCGGGCCGGTTCAGCCCGTACTTCAGCAGTTGGGTCGAGACGTTCGCCCCGGCGATCAGGAGGGTCGCGGTGATCGCCAGGGCGATCCGTCCGCGGATCAGCGCGATGAACCCGATCATCGCGGTGGCGGCGAGGAGGGAGACCACCGACATCGCGTTGAGGATCCGGTCGACGGGACCCTCGATGGTGTCCTGCCCGATCCGGTTGCCGGTGAGGGCGACGGTGTCCACCCACTGGCCGATCTCGGTGTGCAGGGCCACCCGCCACACGGCGAGGAAAGCGGCCGTCTGGACAAGGGCCAGAACGACCAACCAGACCGCGGTCCAACCCCGTGCCGTCGCGCGCATCCGCACACCGTAGCGGCAGGTGTCGGACTGCCGACCGGTGGCCCGCCGCCCGCCGACGGTTAGGTTGTGCCAGAGCGAGGAGGCGGCGATGGGCGGAACACCCGAGCACGGCGGTGGCCAGGCCACACCCGGTCCGGACCAGCGGATGGGCCCCGACGGGCGGGCGCGCGCCGAGTCGCTCGCGGACCTGTTGGGCGGGCGGGGCGGGGCCGTCGACGCCACCCTGCCACCGCTCGCGTTCGCGGCGGGCTGGCTGCTGGGCGGCGAGTCGCTGTGGGGTGGGATCGGCGCGGCGCTGGCCGTGGGCGCGACGGTGGCCGGCGTACGGCTGCGCCGGGGTGACCGGCCGCGCTCGGTGCTCGTCGGTCTGCTGGCCGTCTGCGTCGCGGCGCTGATCGCGGTGCGCACCGGCCGGGCCGAGGACTTCTTCCTCATTCAGGTGCTGTCCAACGCCGCCAGCGCTCTCGCCTGGGCGGTCAGCATCGTGGTGCGCTGGCCGCTGCTCGGTGTGGTGGTCGGTGGGGTGCTGGGCCAGCGCACCCGGTGGCGGCGCGACCGGGCGCTGCTGCGCGGCTACGGCCGGGCGAGTTGGGTGTGGACGGCGACCTACCTGGTGCGGCTGGCGGTGTTCGTGCCGCTGTACCTGGGTGGGCAGGTGCTCGCGCTGGTGGTGGCCCGGGTGGCCTTGACCTGGCCGCTGGTCGCCGCGGCGCTGGCGGTGAGCTGGGTGGTGTTGCGGCGGTCGTTGCCGGCCGGGCACCCCGGTCTGCGTCATCCGGTCGGCGCGGAGACGCCGGCGCCGCCGGGCTGAACCAGGGCCGAGCAGGGGCGCTGCGGGCAAAAAGTGGAGAGGCCGCCACGGGGGGAGCGGCCTCTCCGGTGACGTACGTTACTCCGTTCCGGACCTCGGCGTGATCCCGTGACGGCCCGAATTTCTGGGCTTTTTCGCGGTTGGCTCCAGTCCGGGCGGTGGGGTGGGCCAGCCGATCCGCTGCGTCGGCCAGATGGCCGGCCCACCCCGGCCTGACCGTGGGTGTCAGGCCGTCCGCCGGCCGGGGTCCGTCGTTCCTCGGACCCCGGGCCGGATCCCGGGATGGGCGGTCCACGCCGCCCATCCCGGGTCGTCGTCAGCCGTTCGGGAACAGGCTGCCGTAGTCGGCGTACGCCATGGCGACGTCAGCCTGTGCCCAGAACCGGTGGTAGTTGAAGCTGGGCTCCGCGCCACCGTCCAGGTACGCCTGCACCTTCGGCCAGTCCGGGTCGTTCTTGTAGAAGGACCGGAGGTCCAGGAAGCTCTTGCCGGCGGCGATGGTGTCGCCGTTCGGCATCTTCCCGGTCCAGCCCGGCGGGACGTAGACGCCCTGCCCGGTGGAGGCGTTGTAGGTGTCGTCGAAGCGCCGGTAGTCGCCACGCTTCTCGGTGGTGGAGACACCCTTGGCGTCGGCGGCGGCGGACAGCCCGTCGAGCAGACCCTTGGCGGTGGTCTTGGCCGCCGCGTTGCCCGACTTGGAGGCGTACGCGATCAGGATCCGGGCGTAGGCGGCGGCGACGCCGACGTCCTGGCCCTTGCTGATCACCTCGACGTGCAGGTTGGTGTTGGGCTGCGGGCTGGACGGGTTCCAGGTGGTCGGCTGACCGGTCCACGCCATGTCCGACGGGATCGACCAGTTGGTGCCGAGCGTGGTGTTGGCGATCGCCCACGGCACCCACTTGTCCAGCAGCGCCTTGGCCTTCGCGTTGCCGGTCTGCAGGTACAGCTCGGCGATCCGCTGCATCGACCAGGCCTGCATGCCGAACCACTGGTTGGACGGCGGGTCGTTGTAGACCGGGTCGACGTCGTAGAACATGCCGTAGAAGGTGCTGGTGCCGGCCGGCGGCTGGGCGTAACTGCCGTCCCAGCTGTTGGTGGCGCCACCGGCGATGCCGCCCTCGGCGGACTGCAACCAGGTGTAGAACTCCAGCTGCCGCTCGAAGCTCTTGGTCCAGTCGGAGACCGCGGTCGACGACTGCGGCTTGAGCTCCGGGGTGTTCGTCAGCGCCCAGGCCGCGAACGGGTTCTGGTAGCCGAAGTGGTTGTGGCTGGAGCCGATCCGCCAGGACCAGTTCTGGCTGGCGTCGTACGCGCCGCCCCAGGCGTAGTACCAGGACAGCAGGTAGTGGGCCGAGTCCCGGCCGGTGCCGGCGGGGCAGGTGCTGGCCCCGACGCAGTTGCCGATCTTCTTGAAGTACTTGTCGAACATCGCGTACCGCAGGTAGTCGCCCATCTTGGCGGCCTTGGTGATGGTCGCCGCGACGTCAGCCTGCTTGTTCTGCGCCTTGGCCCAGGTCAGCGCCCAGTATGCGGCCTGCACGGCGCGGGCGTCGGCGTCCGGGGCGTTCGTGTACTTCCACTGCTTGGCGGGGGCGCCGGTGTCCTTGACGAACAGGTCGAGGTAGCCGTACTGACCGCCGTGCTTGAAGGTGTCGCAGGAGGGCTGCGGGATGGTCTCCCACACCGACTCCTGGGTGCCCCGCTGGAAGGTGTTGATGTAGGCCGGCTTGGTGGTGCCGTCGCCGCAGCGACCGAAGCCGTAGGTGTTGTCGACGTCCATCAGCCAGTGCATGCCGTAGATGTCACCGGTGCCGTAGGTCGACTGCAGCTCCGAGCGGAGCGGGTCCTGCCCGACCGAGATGTTCGGGTTCAGCGCCGAGGGGTACTGGCTGGGCAGGTTGTACTCCGCCGCGTACTGCGGGGTGCCCGCGGAGCCGGCGGTCGGCTGGTCGGCGTGCGTCGGGATGATGTACTTCTCCATCACCGTCCAGGCGTTGTTGAACGGCGCCCAGTTCTGGGTGACGCGCCCGTAGTTCGCCTCCAGCCAGAGCCAGAAGCTGAACGCCTCGGAGGTCGTCTCGTGCCCGTGGTCGGGCGCCTCGACGATGAGCGTCTCCACCGAGTGGTACGGCACGCCCTCGGGGCTGAAGTAGCCCGAGTTCTTGATCTTGCCGTACTGCTCGAGGAACTTCGCGATGTAGGTGTTGTCGCCACCTGGGGTGTCGTTGTCGATCTCGGTGGCGGTGACCGCCAGCGAGGCGAGACCGGTGGCGGCGGCGGTGATGGTGGCGGCGCCGCCCAGGGTGTCGGTGTCCTCCGCCGCGGCGACCGTGACGGTGACCCCGGTGTTCCAGTTGCTCGGGGTCAGCGTGGCGGTGGCCGGCGAGACGGTGATGTCGGCGTCACCGGTGGGGGTGAGGGTGACCGGCACGTTGGCCGTCGGCGCGGCGCTGAGCTTCAGGTTGAAGGTGGAGGTGCCACCCTCGCTGACGCTCACCGCGGACGGCGTGGCGACGAGTGTCGGGCCGCTGGCGGCGCCGACGGTGAACGCCTTCTCGTCGACCCCGATGCCGTTGGCGTTGTCGTATGCCTTGGCCTGGACGGTGTAGCTGCCGGCCGGCAGGTCCTCCTGCGTGTACGCGTACGGCGCGGAGGTGTCGGTGTTGATCAGCAGGCCGTTGCGGTAGAACTCGACCTTGCTGATCGTCCCGTCCGGGTCACTGGCGGTGGCGGTCAGCGGCACGTCGGCCGGCGCGGTGAACGGCCCGCTCGGCAGGCCGAGGGAGACCGTCGGCGGCTGGTTCGCCGGGGTGCCGTTGCACGGGGTGCCGTTGAGCGTGAACGAGGTGGGCTTCGGGTTGCTGCCCGCGTGGGAGCCGTTGAAGCCGATGGTGGTGGAGGCACCGGTGGCGAGGTTGCCGTTGTACGACTCGTTCGTCGCGGTGACCGCGCTGCCGGACTGGCTGAACCTGGCCGACCAGCCCTGGGTGACCCGCTGGCTGCTGTTCGGGAAGGTCCACTTGAGCGTCCAGTTGCTGACCGCGTCGCCCAGGTTCTTGATCGTCACGTTGGCGGTGAAGCCGGTGTTCCAGTCGTTGGTCGCGTAGACCACGTCGCAGGCGGGCGCGGCCTGTGCGGCGCCGGCGGGCAGGGTCACCCCGCCGGCGGCGAGCGCGACGGCAGCGATGATCGCCACGCGACGGCGTCTTGCCAGTTGTCTCATGTGCGCGGTGTCTCCTCGGACCAGGCCGGGACGGTCCCCGGCGAAGGCGCCTGCCCGCGAGGGTGGTGGTCCGCGGGAGATTCGAGGCGCCGGGAAGGTGGTCTCCCCCGGGCCCGGCCGGGGTAGGGCGGTGTGCGGCCCGCACGGGAGGGGGTCCCGCCGGCTGCGATCGGGGTGACCGTGACCGGGATGGTGCTGCCGGCTGCCCTCGGTGAACCCGCGCTCACGCGATGTGGCTCCTGTCGCGTTGAATCGACAGTCTGCCATGGAAGCGCTCCCACAACAAGCGCAGACGCCACTCGTTCAGCTCGTTGTTTCGATCTCGTTTTGGGTCTTTCACAAAGCCGTGACGGGCGTTACAGTCGCAACATCGGTCGATGGGAGCGCTTCCATCGACAAGGTTCCAACAAGAAGATCGCTAGGGTCGTTTCTGACGGGCCTGGCGAACCAGCCCGAGGGCCGACGACGGGCCAGCCCGGACGCCGTCGTCAGCCATCGTCCCGCCTTACGGAGGGAGGTGGAACCAGAGCCACTCGCGTGGCCCGGCTCCCGCGCGACACGCACGGCAGGACCCAAATCTCGCCCGTGTGTGTGCAGTTACGGTGGGGACGGGGGTTGCCCTCCCCCGTCCCCACACTAAACCCCCGTACACGATGGGAAAAGAGGCCGACGGGACAGGCGCGCCGCGCCGCCCGGCGGCCTCGTTCGCTGTCTGGGGCCCCCAACCGCCTCGACCCGCCATCGCCGGCCGCCATGACGGTCAGCTGACCGGGCCGGCCGCCCCTGGCCTATTCTGGGAGCGCTCCCGAATCTCGGCGGTGGCCCCGTATCCACGAGGAGAATCCATGTCGATACCTACCGGGCCCGCCGGCCCACTGCGCTTCCCCGACAACTTCGGTTGGGGCGCGGCCACCTCGGCGTACCAGATCGAGGGCGCCGCCAAGGAGGACGGGCGCGGCGAATCCGTCTGGGACACCTTCAGTCGCGTCCCGGGCAGCACCCGTAACGGCGACACCGGCGACGTGGCCGCCGACCACTACCACAGGTACGCCGAGGACCTCGACCTCATGCGCGACCTCGGGCTGCGCAGCTACCGCTTCTCCATCTCCTGGCCACGGATCCAGCCCGACGGCAGCGGCCTGCCCAACCAGCGCGGGCTCGACTTCTACCGCCGGCTCATCGACGGCCTGCACGAGCGCGGCATCGCCCCGATGGCCACCCTGTTCCACTGGGACCTCCCGCAGGCGCTGCAGGACGCCGGCGGCTGGGAGTCGCGCGACACCGCCCACCGCTTCGCCGACTACGCCGACGTGGTCTTCCGCGCCCTGGGCGACCGGGTGCCGGCGTGGCTCACCATCAACGAACCCAAGACCGTGGTGCAGAACGGCTACCTCACCGGCCACCACGCCCCCGGCCGACAGGACCCGGACGCCGCCTACCTGGTCGCCCACCACCTGCAGCTCGCGCACGGGCTGGCCGTCGGCACGCTGCGGGCCAGCGGCAGCGACAGCCGGATCGGCCCCGCGCTCAACCTGCACCCCTGCTACCCCGCCGACGACTCCGCCCAGGCGGCCGCCGCGGCCCACCTCTACGACGGCTACGAGAACCGCCTCTACCTCGACTCCGTGCTCCGGGGCAGCTACCCGGAGGACCTGCTGGCCGACCTGGGCCCGCAGAGCCGGATGGTCCGGGGCATCCGCGACGGCGACCTGAAGATCATCTCGGCGCCGATCGACCTGCTCGCCGTGCAGTACTACACACCGATCTACGTCACCGGCGACGGCAGCACGGTGCGACGTTGGGCGACCACCGAGGCCGAGTGGCAGCAGATCTACCCCGAGGGGATGTACGACCTGCTGACCCGGGTCACCCGCGACTACGGCCCGATCCCCCTCACCATCACCGAGAACGGCCTGCCCACAGCGGACACCCTGACGGCGGACGACACCGTCCACGACGCGGGCCGGATCAGCTTCCTGCGCGACCACCTCACCGCCGTGCACCGGGCCATCGCCGCCGGGGTGCCGCTGGAGAGCTTCCACGTCTGGTCGCTGCTTGACAACTTCGAGTGGGACGCGGGATACGACCAGCGCTGGGGCCTTGTCTACGTGGACTACCCGACCCAGCGGCGCGTGCTCAAGAGCAGCGCCACCTGGTACCGCTCCGTCATCACCGACGGCGGCTTCTGAGCCGGCCGCCACCCGGAATGCCGGGCCCGGACGGCTCGGCTCGGGTGAGCCGGTGACCGTCCGGGTTCCGGACCGGCAGGTCAGCGGGGCAGCGCCTGCTGCAACTCCGCTCGCAGCGCCGGGGTGAGCATCTCCCCCGCCTGCTTGGCCAGCCGGGCCATCTCGTAACCCACGACGCCGATGTCCGCGTCCCCGGCCGCCAGCGTGGCCAGGATCGAACCGTCGCGGATCTGCATCACCAGGAAGTAGCCGCGGCCCATCTCGACCACGGTCTGCTTGACGATATCGCCGTCGAACATCGAGGCCGCGCCCGCCGTGATGCTCATCAGCCCGGAGGTCACCGCCGCGAGCTTGTCCGCGTTGTCGCGGGGCAGATGGTCGGAGATCGCCACCAACAACCCGTCCGAGGAGACCACCACCGCGTGCGCCACGCCCGGCACCCGGTCCGCGAACGCGCTCACCAGCCAGCTCAGGTCACGCGCCTCCTGGCTCAACGTCGTCACTGTCCTCGTCCCCCTTCGTCGTGCCCCCCGGACGGTGGCACGGGTATCTCGGTGGTGTCCTCGGCCTCGGCACGCCGCACCCCGCTGTAGAGCCGGGACAGCATGCCGCCGACCGCTTCCGGGTCCAGGTCGACGCGGGTCGGCGTCGAGGTCGGTTGCGCCGTACGGGTGACCGCGCTCAACTGCGCCATCGGCACCCGCACCGGCAGCCCCCGCTCGTTCGTGCCGGCGGTCACCGGAATGGCCGGCGGCATCGCCGCCGCGGGCACCGCCGGCGCGGACGGACCCTGCCGCGACCACCAGCCCGCACCGCCGCCGGGGGCGGCCGGGGCCAACACATCCGCGGAGCGCGCCGGACGGGCCGGACGCGGCACGGCCACTCCCGGCCGCCGGCCGGCCACCGGCAGCTCCCTGGCGTCGAAGCCCGGCCCCGGCGCCTCTGCCTCCCGGGCACCCTCGGACGGCGCGGCCACTCCCCGCGCGGCGCTCGTCGCCAGCATCCGGGCCGGCGCGGGCGAATCCAGCTCCACCGCGCCCGCCGGCGCCAACAGCGTGGCGGGCAGCACGAGCCGGGCGACCAGGCCGTCCTGGCCCCCGTGCAGGCGCACCGAGACGCCCAGCCGGGCGGCCAGGTGGCTGACCACGAACAGACCCATCCGTTCCACCGCCGCGACGTCCGCGGCCGGGGGACTGGCCAGCACCGCGTTCGCCTCGGCCAAGGCGGTCGGGCTCATGCCGAGACCACTGTCGACTATCTCGATCAGGGTGGTCGCGGCCTCGACCTTGGCGGTCACCACCACGAGGGTGTCCGGGCGGGAGAAGGCCGTGGCGTTCTCCAACAACTCGGCCAACAGGTGCACCAGCTCGCCGACGGCGTGCCCGACCACATACACGTCGGCCACCGACTCGATGCGGACCCGCTGGTACTGCTCGATCTCCGCGGCGGCGGCCAGCAGCATCGAACCGATGCCGACCGGCCGGTTCCACCGCCGCGTCGAATCGGTGCCGGCGAGCACCAGCAGACTCTCGTCGTTGCGGCGCATGCGGGCGGCCAGGTGGTCGAGCTTGAACAGGTTCTCCAACTGGTCCGGGTCGCCCTCCTCACGCTCCAGGTCGTCCAGCAGCTCCAGTTGCCGTTCCACGAGCACCTGGCTGCGGCGGGCGAGGTTGACGAACATCGCGTTGACGTTGCGCCGCATGAGCGCCTGCTCGACGGCGACGGTGACGGCGCTGCGGTGCACCGCCACGAACGCCTCCGCCAGCTCGCCGATCTCGTCGAGCGAACGGACCACCGCCGGCGCGACGTCGATGGCGGGCACCCCACCGGTGACGGTCTTCAGCCGGTCCAGCGCCTCCGGCAGCTCGACCTGCGCGATCCGCAACGCCTGACTCCGCAGCAACCGCATCGAACGGGCCACCGACCGCCCGATGAGCAACGAGATCAGCAGGGCCACCAGCAGGACCACCACGACTCCGCCGACGACGAGCAGGGTGGCCCGTAGCTGACCGCTGCTGGCGTCGTCGGCCTGCCGGACCGCGTCGTCGAGCACCCCCGCCTCAAGCTGGCGCAACAGGTCCTGGCGCTGCTGGCTGGCCGCCCACCACTGCTCCGACGGCAGCACCTTCGGCGCCGCGTCGCTGGCCGGCAGGCTGCGTTCCTCCAGCCGCGTGGCGACCACGAACTCCGGAGTCACGGTGGTCTGGTCGTAGCGGCGGATCTGGTCGTCGGTCGCGGCCACCCGGAACGCGCCGAGCGCGGTCAACTGTTGGCCGCGCAGATCCGCGAGGAGCACCCGGTCCTCGGTGCCGTACCCGCCCGCGCGGGAGGCGGCGTAGAGCTGGGCGCGGAGCCGGGAGGACAGCTCCTTGACCCGGGCGAGCTGCACGTAGCGCAGGACCGCGTTGTTCAACGCGGGCTGGTCCTGACCGGGGTTCGGCTCCGCCAGCAGGTCGAGCATCGCGCCGACCGCCCGGTGGTAGTTGCTCAGGATTGTCTCGCTGCTGAGCACCGCCGGCTGGATCGCCGCTCGGATGTCGACAACCTGGTCGTACGCCTCCATCGCCTCGGAGAAGGCGACCCGCCAGGACGCGTCGGCGTCCGCGAGCGGCTCGGCGGCCCGACGCAGGTCCACGATCGCCCGGTCGGTCGCCGTCTGCAGCGGCTTCAGGTTGGTCACCGTGTTGTCCCGGTCGCCACCCCCGCGCCGGTCACCCAACTCCCCCGCCGAGCGGTCGCGCTCCTGCTGGAGCTGGTGCACCGCGGCGGTGATCTGCCGGCCGATGCCGACCTGGCGGGAGAAGTCGTTCAACGCCGTCGTCCGCCCCACCAGCGCGCTGGTCTGCACTCCGGCGAGCACCAGGAACGCCATCGACGGCACCATCAGCACGGTCGCGAGCTTCGTGCTCATCCGCCAGTCCCGCAGCCGGAACGGCGACCGCCGTCGATGCGGTACGACTCGGACGTCGAAGCGGCGTCGGCGGTGGTTCGACACCGTGCCGTTCGCCGGGCCGGAACCCACCGCCACCCTGCCTCCTCGGTCCTACCGCGTCCACCGCGGTCCGGGGAGCGCAGTCCATCCAACCAGGCTCGGGAGCTCTGTCAACGGCCCGGGCGACGCGGAGGTTCAGGAAGGATACTGCGGGTGGGAACGTCCTGCCGTGGTCGGCAAGACCAGCTCGTCCGTCCGGCCGATGTCGGCGAGCCCGATCGCGTCTCCGAACCGACCCAACGCCACGAGCGCCGCGCCGGTGGCACCGATCTCCGGGTTGCGCTGGTGCGACACCGGACGCGGCGCCAGCGCGGCGGCGAAGGCCTGCCGCCACCACACCGAGGCGGCCACCGCGCCACCGCCCAGCACCACACCCACCGGTTTGTCGATCGTGGACTCCAGCACCGCGAGATCCTCGGCGACCAGCTCACACAGCCCCTGCATCAGCCCGGCCAGGATGTCCACCGCGGTGGTGCTGAAGCTGAGGTCGCGGAGCTGTCCGCTGCCCGCCGGCAGCAGGCCGGGCGGCCGGTCGCCACCGAAGCGGGGGTCGGCCGGTCGGCCACCGCCCACCGGCACCAGCGCCAGCGCCGCGTCCAGCTCGGCGCCCTGCGGCAACCGCAGCTCCCTATTCGCCCAGGCGAACAGGTTGCCGCCGCAGGCGTACGCGGCGCCGGTGACCACGTGGTCGTGGTCGACCCGGTAGCGCCACAGACGCTCGGGGAGCCGGGGCATCGGTTCGCCGGCCGGGATCCGCTGCATCAGCCGTACGGCCGCCGAGGTGCCCACGGTGACCGCGGCCCGGCTCGGATCGACGCAGCCCGAGCCGACGTTCGACGCCCCGCCATCGCCCACCGGCGGTGACCAGCGGGCCTGCGCCAGCTGCGGCCACCGGCGGGCCTTCTCGGCCCGGAGCCGGCCGTGCCAGTCCAACCCGCCGAGGGCCGGCAGGTCCCCTGGCCGTGCGCCGGCAAGGGTCAGCGCCTCCTCGTCCCAGCGCAGGGTGCGCAGGTCAAGCAGACCGGTCCCGGAGGCCTGGGACACCGACATGGGCGCGTCGTCGAGCAGCTCGCCCAGCACGTACTCGGGCAGGCCGACGAACCGGGCGATCGGGCTGCCGGACTGCTCGCGCAGCCAGGGCAACCGCATCGACCAGTACGAGCGGTGCCACCAGCAGCCGGTGCGCTGATGGAAGCCGTCCGGGTCGGCGGGGCCGGCCGTGCCGCCGACCGGCGCGGGCCGGGTGTCCAGCCAGGTGACCACCGGGCCGATCGGGGCGCCGTCGCGGTCGAGCGGCAGCACCGAGTGCCACTGGGCGGAGACCGCCACCAGGTCCACCTCGTGCAGGTGCCCCGCGTCGGCCAACTCGTCGAGGCACTCGATCAGACAGGCGAGGTAGCCGGGGCCGGACAGCGTGCCGGTGCCGTCGTCGCCGATGGCGAGGTCGACCTTGCGCCGGGCCAGGGCGCCGGGCAACGGACGGCTGTCGGAGTCCAGCACGAGCCCGCGTACCGAGGAGGTACCCAGATCGAGCGCGAGAATGTTCATCGCCGGTCAAGTTACCCGGTGCCAGGCGGGCGCCGGGCGCGTAGGGTGGATCACATGCTCGCGCATCTGACCTGCTGGTGGCCCGCCGACCCGGCGGCCACCCTCCGCGCGTAGCTCCATCCACGCGGCCGCCATCGAGGCGGCCGCCGGTTCTCCCGGCCCGGATGGCCGCCCCGACCGGCGGCGCCCGGCCCCACGGAGACCTCGATGACCCACCTGACCGACCTGCTCACCGCCGTGACCAGCGGCGTCGACCCGGGCCCCTTCGCGCTGCTGCGCCGCGACGGCGCGGACGAGCTGGAGTTGTTCACCGGCCCCGTCGACACCGTCGAGCGTCTGGCCGACATCCCGCTGCCGCCGGGCACGCCCGGGGCGCGGACGCTGGCCCTGGTGCCGTACCGCCAGATCACCGAACGTGGCTTCGCCTGCGTCGACGACGGCGCTCCGCTGGAGTGCCTCCAGGTCCGCGAGCATCGGCGGATCGCGCTGGCCGACGCCCTGGCCACGCTTCCCGACGAACCGGTCCGCACCACCGACGCCGCCTTCGACGTCAGCGACGAGGAGTACGCCGAGACGGTGCAGCGGGTGCTCACCGAGGAGATCGGCCGCGGCGAGGGCGCGAACTTCGTCATCCACCGCACCCTGCACGCCACCGTGCAGGGCCGACCGCTGGTGGCCGCGCTGGCCGCGCTACGCCGGTTGCTGGTCGCCGAACGCGGCGCCTACTGGACGTTCGTCGTGCACACCGGCACCCGGACGCTCGTCGGCGCCAGCCCGGAACGGCACGTGAGCGTCGACGACGGGCTGGTCATGATGAACCCGATCAGCGGCACCTTCCGGTCCGGCGGTGGCACCCCGGACCGGGCGGCGCTGCTGCGCTTCCTCGCCGACCCGAAAGAGGTCGAGGAGCTGTACATGGTGCTCGACGAGGAACTGAAGATGATGGCCACCGTCGCCGAGGACGGCGGTCAGGTGATCGGCCCGTACCTGAAGGAGATGTCGCACCTGGCGCACACCGAGTACCTGCTGGCCGGGCGGGGCACCCGCGACGTCCGGGAGGTGTTGCGCGAGACGATGTTCGCCCCGACGGTGACCGGCAGCCCGATGGAGAACGCCTGCCGGGTGATCGCCCGACACGAGGGCCGCGGCCGGAGCTACTACGCAGGTGTGCTGGCCCTGCTCGGCCATGACGAGGCCGGTCGGCAGACGCTCGACGCGCCGATCCTGATCCGTACCGCCGAGATCTCCCCCACCGGCCACCTGCGGGTGCCGGTGGGCGCCACCCTGGTCCGGCACTCGACGGCGGCCGGCGAGGTCGCGGAGACGCACGCCAAGGCCGCCGGCGTGCTGGCCGCGCTCGGTCTCGGGCCGGCGGCGTCCGGCGGCGCCGGCCCGGTCGCGCGGCTGGCCGACGACCCGGAGGTACGCGACGCGCTGGCCGCACGCAACACGCCGCTGGCGCGGTTCTGGCTGGACCAGCGTGCACCGAACGCGGCCGGGTTGCCCGGTCTGGTCGGCCGCCAGGTGTTGATCGTGGACGCCGAGGACACCTTCACCGCGATGCTGGCCCACCAACTGGGCGCGCTGGGCCTCGCGGTGAGCCTGCGGCCGTGGCACGCGGGAGGCCCCGTCGACGGCTACGACCTGGTGGTGGTCGGTCCCGGGCCGGGCGACCCGGGCAGCCGGGACGAGCCGAAGATGGTGGCGCTGCGGGAGCTGCTGACCGAACTGCTGGCGACCGGGCGGCCCACCCTCGCGGTCTGCCTCGGCCATCAGGTGCTGGCCGGGCTGCTGGGGCTGGCCCTGCACCGCCGGGAGGCGCCCTACCAGGGCACGCAGCGGGAGGTGTCGCTGTTCGGCCGGGTCCGCCGGGTGGGGTTCTACTCCACGTTCACGGCGCGCGCGGACGCGGACCGGCTGACCAGCGCGTACGGGCCGGTGGAGCTGGCCCGCGACGCGGGCGACGGCGCGGTGCACGCCCTGCGGGGGCGCGGCTTCGCCGGGGTGCAGTTCCACCCGGAGTCGGTGCTCAGCCCGGACGGGCTCGCGGTGCTGACCGAGCTGCTGACCGATCTGCTGCCGGCGCCGCGCGCCGACGAGCTGTCCGCCACGGGCGGGCGCGCATAGCCGTCCCGTCGCCGGGTACGGCCGAAGCCGACCGGTGGCGTGGACGGGCCGAGAGCCCCCGCCCGCGCCACCGGTCGTCAGCCGTCGTCAGCCGGCCATGCCCGCCTTCAGCGCGGTCCCGAGCAGCACCGCACGTCGGGCGGTGAGCGCGCAGGCCCCGAGCGCCACGGCGTCCGGGGCGATCTCCCCGTTGTTGCTCGTGTGCGAGGCGCCGTACGGGTTGCCGGCGATGAACTGGCTGGTGTCGGTGTAACCGGGGGCGACCACGACGCCACCCCAGTGGTAGAAGACGTTGAACAGCGAGGTCAGCGTGGTCTCCTGACCGCCGTGCGCGGTCGCCGTCGAGGTGAAGGCGGCGTAGACCTTGTTGGCCAGCGCACCCTGTGCCCACAGCGGACCCGTGGTGTCGATGAACTGCTTCAACTGGGCCGCGATCATGCCGTACCGGGTCGGGGCGCCCATGATCACCACATCGGCCCAGGCCAGGTCGTCGACCATCGCCTCGGGCACGTCCTGGGTCTCCAGATGGTGTGCCTGCCAGCCGGAGTTCGAGCGGATCGCCTCGTCCGGCGCCAGCTCGCGAACCTTGCGCAGGCGCACGTCGGCGCCCGCGTCTCCGGCGGCCTCGCAGACGGCCTGCGCCATCTGGTACGTGATGCTGGTGGCGCTGTAGTAGATCACCGCTACCTTGGTCTGGGCAGCCATCAGATGTCCCCTTCTCGTCTCGGGTCAGCTCCCGCGACTACCCGGTGGGCGCGACCTCTAACGGCAGGGCCCGCGGACCCCTGTTCCGGACCGCCGGCTCAAATTTTCCGCAACTTCCCGACTGTTTCGGCCCCACGACCCCTACGGACGGCGATCCTGATGTCACCGGTGCCGGCGGGAAACAACCGTCGCCCCGCACCGAGCACCTGAACGGGGGATCGCGCTCCGCCAGCAACGGAGCTGGCGTAGCGCGATCAGGGGGTGTCCCGGCTGCCGCCGCTCAGCGGACCAGGGCCGCCATCAGCCGTTCCAACTCGGCCGCCGGATCGGCGGTGAGCCCGGTGTGCACGGGCCCGGTCTGGATCATCGTGCTCCGCGGAGCGGCGAGCCAGTGGAACCGCTCACCGAGTCGCATCCGGGTCGCCGGCCCGTCACCGGAGCAGGTCCGGTCCCAGGAGGAGAGCACCGCGGCCACCGCCGGCAGATCGACGTCCGGCGCCAGCGCGCGGACCCGGTCGGCGTCCAGGTGCGTACGCGCCGCCAGGAAGTCACGCTGTTGGCAGTAGAGCAACACCCCGACGTTTATCTGCTCGCCGCGCTCGATGCGGGGCACCAGCCGGATCAGCGCGTACTCGAAGGGCTGCCTCATGCGGCGCTCCCCTGCGGCAGCCAGTCGGCGGTGCGGGCGACCCGGCGGGACAGATGGTCCAGGTACGCGGCACGAGCGTCGTCGGCCGTCTCGAAGTCGGCGGCGGTCAGCCACTCCCCCGGCACCAGCGCCAACACCTCGCCGAGCAGCTCCGGGGTGATCCGGGGAGCCAGCTCGGCGTCGGCGTCGGCCAGCCGGGAGGCGTACGGCGCGAGCACGTGGTCGTCAGCTCGGTAGGCACGGTGCACGGCCGCCCCGGCTCGCGGCCAGTTGTGGTGGAAGTACAGCGCGGCCCCATGGTCGATCAGCCACAACTCCCGGTGCCAGACCAGCAGGTTGGGGTTGCGCCAACTCCTGTCGACGTTCTCCACGTACGCGTCGAACCAGAGCACCCGGGAGGCCAGCACCTCGTCGACGGGGTGCGCGAGCGGGTCGAAGCCCAGCGCCCCGGGCAGGAAGTCCATCCCCAGGTTGGCCCCGCCGCTGTTGCGCAGCAGCTCCTGCACCTCCTGGTCGGGCTCGGCCCGCCCGATGACCGGGTCGATGTCGAGCACGACCAGCGGGGGCACCCGCAGCTCCAGACGGCGGGCCAGCTCACCGCAGATCACCTCGGCGATCAGCGCCTTGGGCCCCTGCCCGGCGCCGCGGAACTTCGCCACGTACGTGCCCAGGTCGTCGGCCTCCACCACGCCCGGCAGCGACCCACCCTCGCGCAGCGGGGTGACGTAGCGGATCGCGGTGACCTGGCGGAGCACGCCGCCCACCCTACTGGGGTCCCGGCCGCGACCGGCACGTGTGCCGCCGACTCGGCCCTACGCGCGTGCCGGGCCGGTGTCAGTCGAGCTTGTCGCGCAGCTTGTCGACCTGGGTCTGGAGCCGGTCCACCGCGTTCTCGTTGTTGACGAACGTGGAGATGCCCGCGGCCAGCCCGAGGCCGATCAGCACGGCCAGGATGCTCAACACCAGGCCGCCGATCGACACACCACGACCGGTGACCCCGGGTCGGCGCGCCATCTTGAGGCCGACGATGCCGAGGATGATCCCGATGATGCCGAGCACCAGCCCCAGCCAGAAGAGGATCGCCGTCAACACGCTGAAGAAACCGGCCACCCCGAACACCAGGGCGAAGGTCGCGGCGGCGCTCGTCTTCGCGCGGGCGTCCCCTCGATGGCTCCGGGATCCGGCCGGTGCGCCGGCACCCCGTACCGGCTCACTTGCGGCAGTCATGAGAGTCCCTTCCGTACGCGCGGCGCGCGCACTTCCGGCGAGCCGCTTTCCCCCGACCACCACCGTTACGCCTCCGATCTGCGGGGGTGTCCTAGGCTGGTCGTCCAGCGACGAGAGGACCGCCCGATGCCTGTCGACCTCAGCGCGGCCGACGCGTTGGCGCTGCGGATGACCAGCCTGCTGCTGCGCCCGCATCCGAGCGCCCGACCCGCTGGTGTCGCCGACATCGTCGAGTGGTTCGGCGCGATGCAGGCACAGGACCTGGCCAGCGGGCTGTGGTCACTGGGCGCGCGCCTGCCCGGCCGGACCGTCCCCGACGTGCAGGCGGCCCTGGAACGGCGTGAGGCGCTGCGCACCTGGCCGATGCGGGGCACCGTGCACCTCGTCCCACCCGCCGACGCCCGCTGGATGCTGGAGCTGACCGGCGTTCGCTCGCTTGCCGGCGCGGCGACCCGCCGGGCACAGCTCGGGCTGACGGTCACCGACGCGGATCGGGCGGTGGACGTCCTCGGCGCCGCGTTGGCCGGCGGCGGCCGGCTCACCCGCGCGGAGTGCCTGGCGACCCTGCGCGACGCCGGCCTGGGCACCGACGGTCAACGCGGCTACCACCTGCTCTGGTTCGCCAGCGTGCGCGGGGTGACCTGTGTGGCACCGAACGTCGGCACCGACCAGACCTTCGTCCTGCTCGACGAGTGGGCGCCCGCGCAACGTCGGCTGGAACGGGACGAGGCGCTGACCCTGCTCGCCCACCGCTACGTCCGGGGGCACGGGCCGGTCACCGACCGCGAGTTCGCCGGCTGGACCGGCCTCACCCTGACCGACGCCCGGCGCGGGCTGACCGCCGCCGGCGACCTGCTGAGCCCGGTCCGGGTCGACGGCGAGCCGATGTACGTCGACGCGGCGCTGGCCGACGCACCGCGCGGCGCACTGGACGACGTGCTGGTGCTGCCCGGCTTCGACGAGTACCTGCTCGGCTACCGCGACCGCACACTGATGCTCGACCCGGCGCACCAGGCGGCCGTGGTGCCGGGCAACAACGGCATCTTCCAGGCCACCGTGGTCCGCGCCGGCCGGGTCGTGGGCGTGTGGAAGCGCAAGGTGGGTCGGGCCGCGGTCACCATCACGATCCAGCCCCTCACCCCGATGCCCGCCGACGAGCGGACCCGCGTCGAGCAGGCACTACAGCGGTACGCCGACTACCTCGGCTTGCCGCCCCGCTTCGACTGGCCAGCCTGAGCGTCAGTCCTCGGTCGGGCGCGCCGGCCGCGCGTCACCCGATCGTGGGCGTGCCGGCCGCGCGTCACCCGATCGTGGGCGTGCCGTGTTGAGCAGGTGGACGACCCGGCCCACGCGGGGGTCCGCTTGGATCTGCGCCACGGTGGCCGGCAGCGGCAACCGCCAGTTCGGATATTCGTCGACAGTGCCCGGCAGGTTGGGCTGGCGCACCTCGCCCAGCACGTCGTAGAGGGAGACGCCGAGCAGCCGGGCCGGACTTGCCGCGAGCGCGGCGTGCATCGCCACCACCACCTCGCCGTCGTGTGATGTCGCGGCCGGCCGGCCCAGCGCCGGGTCGGGTGTCGCGGCCGGGTCGGGCAATACCGGGTGGGGTGTCGCGGCCGGATCGAGCAACGCCGGGGCGGGCAGCGCCGCGTCGGGTGTCGCGGCCGGGTCGGGCAGCGCCGCATCGACCAGCGCCGCATCGACCAGCGCCGCATCGACCAGCGCCGCATCGACCAGCGCCGCATCAGGCAGCAGGCTCTCGGCCCGCAGCATCGCGAGCAGGCGCTCCCGGTCGGCGACGGCGCGGACCCGCTCCACCGCCACGTCGGTGTCGAGCAGCTTCAGGTCGTCGCGTACCCGCACGTGCTCGCCGGTCAGGAAGCCCGGCGCGGTCGGCAGGTCGTGGGTGGAGATCGTGGCGAGAGCGTTGCGCGGCCACCGGGCCGGTGGGATGAAGTCACCCTCGTCGTCGCGTGCGAACCACAGCACCGTCGAGCCGAGCATGTTGCGCCCGCGCAGCCCTCGGGTCACCGCGGGTTGGACGGTCCCGAGATCCTCACCGACCACGACCGCGCCGGCCCGCTGCGCCTCCAGCGCGAGGATGCCGAGCATCGCCTCGGCGTCGTAGCGGACGTAGGTGCCCTCGGCGGCCCCACCACCCGGCGGCACCCACCACAGCCGCCACAGGCCGGCGACGTGGTCGACCCGCAGGCCGCCCGCGTGCCGCAGGGTCCGGCGCAGCATGTCCCGGTATGCCGCATAGCCGGACGCGGCGAGCCGGTCCGGGCGCCACGCGGCGAGCCCCCAGTCCTGGCCGAGCTGGTTGAAGTCGTCGGGTGGGGCCCCGACCCGCACGCCCTGGGCCAGCACGTCGGCGAGCTGCCAGCCGTCGGCGCCACCCGGGTCGATGCCGACGGCCAGGTCGTGCACCACGCCGACCGGCATCCCGGCCGCGCGCGCCGCCGCCGTGACGGCGTCGAGCTGCTCGTCGCAGAGGTGTTGCAGCCAGGCGTGGAAGGCCACCCGGTCGGCGAGCTGGCGGCGCTGCTCGGCGACCGCCGGGGCGTCCGGGTGCTGCAGCTCCGCCGGCCAGGCCCGCCAGTCGTTGCCGTGCCGCTCGGCCAGGGCGCACCAGGTGGCGAAGCTCGCCAGCGCCGGGTCCGCGGCGAGGTCGACCGGCTGGGCGTACGGGTGTAGCAGCTCCAGGGCGTGCCGCTTGGCCGTCCACACCTCGTCGTAGTCGATCAGGTCACCACGGTCGGGGCGCAGGGCGTCGACCACGGCCCGGATCGCCGGGTCCGCCGCCCGGAACGCGGCGGTGTCGCTCACTCGCAGGTAGAGCGGGTTGACGAAGCGTCGACTGGCGGGCGAGTAGGGCGAGGCAGCGACCGGGTGCGCGGGCCCGACCGCGTGCAGCGGGTTGAGCAGCACCAGACCCGCACCCGTGGCACCGGCCCAGCCGGTGAAATCGGCGAGGTCGCCGAGGTCGCCCATGCCCCACGAGCGGTCCGAGGTGAGCGCGTAGAGCTGGAGCAGCCAACCCCAGGTGCGCGGCGGCGCGGGCAGCCGGCGGGGCACCACCACGAGCGTCACCTCGCGGCCGGCGCAGGCCAGCCGGTGCCAGCCCAGCGGCAGGTCTCCGGGCAGCTCGCTGTCGACCGCGCGCCGGCCGCCGTCCTCCAGGATCACCACCCCGGGGCCGGGCAGCGCCCGGGTGGCGCCGTGGGTGAGCACGACCGTCTCCGGCAACGCACTCCGGTCGACCGCGCGAGCGGCGGCGAGACCGTCGGCGATGGCCGCCGGGCTGGTGGCGTCCACATCGAGCAGGCCGAGCACGCCCACCACGGTCTCCGGCGCGACCTCGACGCGGCGGTGCCGCCAGTCCTCGTACCAGGTGGACACCCCGTGCGCCTTCGCCAGCGCGGCCAGTTGTCGGTCCATCCCGCCCCCCGCCTCACGACGCGACCTCCGACCACCTTGCCACGACCAACCCCAACCCGCAGAACACACCCCCGCCCCCGCCCCGCGCACGTCGATCTTGCACTTTCTGTCCCGGCAAATGGGCGCATTCCGCCCTATATCGGCGACAGAAAGTGCAAGATCGACGGGATGTGGCGTTGTCAGTCGGCGAGCGCGCCGGAGGCCCGTCCCTCGTGCAGGGTCAGGTTGCGGCCGGTGGCGGGGTCGAACAGGTGGATCTTCTCCAGGTTGAACCAGACCCGGCGCGACTGTCCCTCGGCCACCGGTGACTCCGCGGACAGCCGGGTCACCAGGTTGCCGCCGGCGCCGGCGAAGTCGGCCGCGCCGGCGTCGGCGGCCAACTCCTCCAGCTCGGCGGCGCTGGCCTTCTCGCCCTCCACGGTGAAGTAGACGTACTTGTCGGAGCCCATCGACTCGACGATGTCGACGGGCGCCTCGAACTCCATGCCCCGGCGGCGGGTGTCGTCGTCGACGAGTTCGGCGTCCTCGAAGTGCTCGGGGCGGATGCCGAGGATCAGCTCCCGGGGTGCGTCGGCAGCCTCCAGCTCACGGCGGACGCGGTCGCCGAGCGGCACGTCACCCAGCGCGGTGTGCAGGCCGCCGTCCTGTACGGCGGCGTGCAGGAAGTTCATCGACGGCGAGCCGATGAAGCCGGCCACGAAGAGGTTGCGCGGGTGGTCGTAGAGCTCCTGGGGAGGACCGACCTGCTGCACCGCGCCGCCGCGCATGATCACCACCCGGTCGCCGAGGGTCATCGCCTCGGTCTGGTCGTGGGTGACGTAGACGGTGGTCGTGCCGAGCTGCTTCTGCAACCGGGACACCACCGTGCGCATCTGCACCCGCAGCTTGGCGTCGAGGTTGGACAGCGGCTCGTCCATCAGGAACGCCTTGGGCTGGCGGACGATCGCCCGGCCCATCGCGACCCGCTGCCGCTGCCCACCGGAGAGGTTTGCCGGCTTGCGGTCCAGCAGGGTGGTCAACTCCAGCACCTTGGCCGCCTCGTCGACCTTGGAGTTGATGGTCTCCTTGTCCAGCTTCGCCAGCCGCAGTGGGAACGCCATGTTCTCCCGCACGGTCATGTTCGGGTACAGGGCGTACGACTGGAAGACCATGGCGATGTCCCGGTCCCGGGGGGCCTTGTCGTTCACCCGCTGGCCGCCGATGCGCAGCTCGCCGGAGCTGATGTCCTCCAGGCCGGCGATCATGTTGAGGGTGGTGGACTTTCCGCAGCCCGAGGGGCCGACCAGGATCACGAACTCGCCGTCGGCGATCTCCAGGTCGACGTCCTGCACGGCGACGGTCCCGTCCGGGAAACTCTTGCTCACCTTGTCGAGCACGATGTCAGCCATGACTACTCACCTATCCCTTGACTGCGCCGGAGGTCAGGCCGGACACGATGCGGCGCTGGAAGAAGAGGACGAACAGGATGATCGGTACGGTGATCACGACGGCCGCGGCGCAGATCGCCCCGGTGGGGTCCTCGAACTGCGACGCGCCGGTGAAGAACGACAGCGCCGCCGGCACCGTGCGGGACCGCTCGGTGGAGGTCAGCGAGATGGCGAACAGGAAGTCGTTCCAGCAGAAGATGAACACCAGGATCGCCGTGGTGAACAGCCCGGGGGCGGCCAGCGGGGCGATCACCCGGCGGAACGCCTGGGCCTGCGTGGCGCCGTCCATCTTGGCCGCCTTCTCCAGGTCCCAGGGGATCTGCTTGAAGAACGCCGACAGCGTGTAGATCGCCAGCGGCAGCGCGAAGGTGATGTACGGGGCGATCAGCCCGAGCCAGGTGTCGAAGATGCCGATCGTCCGCTCGATCTCGAACAGCGGTGACACCAGCGACACCTGCGGGAACATCGCGATCAGCAGGGAGACGCCGACGAGCACCTTCTTGCCGGGGAAGTCCAGCCGACTGATGGCGTACGCGGCCATCGCGCCGAGCACCACCGCGATCAGCGTGGCGATCAGGGCGATGCCGATCGAGTTGACGAGTGCCCGGACGAACTGGTCGGTGTCGAAGATCGTCTTGTAGTTGTCGAGCGTCCACTCCCGCGGAATGAAGTTTCCGTCGGTGAGGGTGGCCGGCGTCTTGAACGACAGCGAGGCGATCCACAGCACCGGGACGAGCGCGAAGACGACCACGACGACGTCCAGCAGCCCCCAGCGCAGTTTGGCCCGGGTGGTGGTTTCGACAGCCATGTCAGCGCCTCTCCCCGTCGTCGCTGCCGGGGGCAGCGGTGCCGAACAGCTTCACGAAGACGAACGCGATGATCGCCACGCTGATGAAGATCAGCACCGACATCGTCGAGCCGATCCCGAGGTTGAGCCCCCGGATCAGGTTGTTGTAGGCGAGCATCGACACCGACGAGGTCTCGTTGGCCCCGGAGGTCAGCACGAAGATGTTGTCGAAGACCCGGAAGGCGTCCAGGGTGCGGAACAGCAGCGCGACCAGGATCGCCGGCTTCATCACCGGCAGCATCACCTTCGTGAACTTCTGCCAGGCGGTGGCGCCGTCGGTGGACGCCGCCTTGAGCAGATCCTCCGGCACCAGCGCCAGCCCGGCCATCAGCAGCAGCGCCATGAACGGGGTGGTCTTCCAGATCTCCGCGAGCATGACGATCGCCAGGGAGCTGGCCCGTTCGGTGAGCGGCGCGCCGTCGCTGAACACGTCGGCCAGGTAGCCGGTGCCGGGCGTCCAGGCGTACCGCCAGGAGAACGCCGCGACCACGGTGACGATCCCGTACGGGATGAGCGCCGACGTGCGGACGATGCCCCGCCCGACCAGGGTGCGGTGCATGATGATCGCCAGACCCATGCCGAGCACCAGCTCGACGGCCACGGTGACCACAGTGATCAGCGCGGTCACCCCGAACGCGGTCCACCAGAACTCGTTGGTGAGCACCGTGACGTAGTTTTCCAGACCGATGAACTCGCGCTGGTCGGGGAAGCGCAGGTCGTAGCGCTGCAACGACAGCCAGACCGAGTAGATGATCGGGTACGCGGTCACCAGGATCATGACCAGCGCGGCGGGGGCGCAGAGCAACCAGCCCAGCCTGCGTTCGGATTTCTTGTTCGCGCTCAGTTGCGGCTTACGGCGACCACCGCGTTGGGTGGGCACGGCGGCGGGCGCTCGGGTCTCCTCCGCGGCGACGTCCGCGCCGGTCGGCGTGGCGTTGATGCTCACGGTGCCACCTTCTTTCGCGACTGCGGGGCTCGCAGGACCGGCTCACTCCTCGCGCTCACGGTGCCACCTTCTTTCGCGACTGCGGGGCTCGCAGGACCGGCTCACTCCTCGCGCTCACGGGAGGACCCCCTTCGACTGGAGGGCATCGGCGATGGCGTCGCGCAACTCGTCCGCGGTCTGCTGGGGACGGATCGCCGACGGGGGCGACAGGATCGCCGACATCACCGTGGAGATGCTCTGGTAGGCCGGGGTCAGGGGGCGGGTCGCCGGTTCCTTCAGCTCTTCCAGGATGGTGTCCTTCATCGGGTACGCCTCGGTCATCTCCGGGTCGTCGAAGACCGCCTCGATGGTGGGTGGCACGCCGTCCTTGATGGCGGAGAACTTCTGGTGCTCGGCGCTGCGGATGCACCGGGCCGCCTCGAAGGACATCTCCGGGTGCGTGGAGTAGGAGCTGACGGCCAGGTTGACCCCGCCGATGGTGACCTTGCTGGGGGTGCCCTCGTCGATGCCGGGGATCCGGGCCCAGCCGACCTGCTTGGCCAGGTCCGGGTTGGCCTCCTGCAGGGCCGGGTAGACGAACGGCCAGTTCACCTGGAACGCGCCCGAGCCGGACTGGAACTCCAGCCGGACCGGGTCCTCGGTGGCGTTGCTGAACGACGGCGAGGTCACGCCCGACGTGGCGAACTTCTTCAGTTGCTCCAACGCCCGGACCGTGCCGTCGTCCATCACGGCCTTCGTGCCGTCGTCGTTGAGGATCTTTCCTCCGGCGCTCTCGGCCAGGGTGTTGTAGAGGACGACCAGGCCCTCGTACTGGGCGCCCATGGTGAGCACCTGGTACGGCTTGCCCTGGTCCCTGAGCTGCTGTGCCGCGCTGATCATCTGGTCCCAGGTGGTCGGCGGCTGCGGCACCAGGTCCTTGCGGTACCAGAGCAACTGGACGTTCGTGTTCTTCGGCGCCGCGTACAGCTTGTCCTCGTAGCGGGCGGTGGCCAGCGGCCCGGCGAGGGTGCCCTGCTCGACCTCGGCCTTGTCCTGGCCGGTCCACTCGCGGATCCAGTCGGCGCT
The DNA here is from genome assembly GCF_049841595.1 of Micromonospora sp. DT228. Taxonomy (NCBI): domain Bacteria; kingdom Bacillati; phylum Actinomycetota; class Actinomycetes; order Micromonosporales; family Micromonosporaceae; genus Micromonospora; species Micromonospora sp. DT228. The sequence goes on along the minus strand of NZ_JBNCKO010000018.1, from coordinate 117,213 downwards.
GGCGAACTCCTGGGTCCAGGTGACGTCCAGCCCGAGCAGGTCCATTCCGCTGTCCTGGGCGGCCAGCCGGCGCACCATCTGCACCCGCTGGTCGTCGGCCTGTCGGGGCAGCACCTGGTAGGAGATCTCGTACCGCCCCTGCGCCTGCGCGTTGCAGTCGTCGACGACCTTCTGCAGGTTCTGCTCGGGCGGGTAGTACAGGTTGATCGTCGGCGGGCCGCCATCGTCGTCCGCGCCGCACGCGGCAAGCGGTGCGACAAGCGCCAGCGCGGCAGCCGCCGCGCCCAGCCGAACAATCGATCGGCGTCGGTGTGGTGCCGTTTCAGGGTCCGTCATCGCCCTCCCCCTCTCCTCGGCGAAAGACCGGGGAGGGCGTCCGTGCCCCGGCGCACGGCGAGTCGTGTCCAGGTTGGATGGGCTGCGACAACGCTCCGGCCCGGATGCTCTGTGCGGCTACTCTGCCCCACCCGCGACGTCGCGAAACCTGGCTGTCACAGCGGAAGCTCGTTCCGGTATATCGCGAGACCAATTAGCGAGGTAGTATGTGTCGCATGGTAGCGGCGGAGAGCCAGTCCATCGACGACAACGACCGGCAGACCCAACTCCTGCGGGGCGCGCTGGACATGTGCCTGCTGGCGCTGCTGGCACGCGAGCCCGCGCACGGCTACGAGTTGGTGCGGCGGATGGAGACGGCCGGTTTCGGCGCCATCAGCTACGGCACCATCTATCCCCTGCTGACTCGCATGCGCCGACTTGGCCTTGTCGCTCACGAACAGCAGGTCAGCCCGACCGGCCCGCCCCGAAAGGTCTACGCGCTGACCGGGTCCGGTCGGATCCACCTAAACGCCTGGCAGAAACAGTGGGACCGCTTCACCGACACCGTCGACGCCGTGCTCACCCCGCTCGACCACACACCCACGAGGAGTTGACCCATGGACACCATCGACCGCCTGCTGGGTGAGGCCGACCAGGCGTGGCGCGGGTACGGGGTGGGCTCGGCCGATCGGGCGGCACTCGCCGCGGACCTGCGCCTCGATCTGCGGGCCGCGGCAGCCGACGGGGGCGATCCCGCGCAGTTGATCGGCGATGACGTGGCCGGCTTCGCGCGCCGACTCGCCGACGAGGCTGGCGTCCGACGGGTGCGCGGCGACTACGGCCGCGTTCTCGGCACCGCGCTGATCGGCGCGCTGCTCGGTGTCGTGCTCGGCTACGGCTTCCTGATGGCGGCCAACCCGGCCTTCGTCCGCATGGTCGACATACCCCGCTCGATCGACGTACCGGTCCAGCTCGCCGTCGCCGTCTACTACGGCATACCGGCCGCCGTGGTCGCCGCGGGAGCCGTCGCCGCGGTGCGGACCCGGCTCCGCGACCTGCCCGAGATCCGCCGGACGGCCCGGTTGATGAGCGTCCTCGTGCCGGTGGCCGGCATCGTCATCACGCCGATCACCGTCGGCTTCGCCTGGGCCACCGACTACAGCCTGGCCCCGTCAGTGGTGCTCACGGAGATCGCTATGGTGCTGACCGCGCTCGCGGGCGCCACGGCACTGGCGCGTCGCCTGTCACTGCGCGAGGGCCGGACCGCCGCCGACACCTCGCACCCGGAGGCCACCAGAATCAAACCCGCCTGACGGTACGAGCAGCGCCAGCTTGGAGTATGACAGGGGTAAGCTGCCCGTATGACAGAGCCTCAGCGTCGCTTCACGATCTCGGTCCCCCCGGACGTGAGTCAGATCCTGGAGAGCCAGGGCAACCGCATGGCCAGCGCCTACGTCACCGAGTCGGTGCGTCGGCGCAGGCGCGTGGAACAGCACAAGGAGCTGTTGCTCGCCTCCGGCATCCACGTCACCGAGCAGGGTGTGGCCGAGGCGCGGGCCCGTCGCCTGGGCGTGGACGCCGAGTGGTCCCCGGAGCGGTTCGAGGCGGAGCGCGCCAAGATCCGCGCCGCCATGGCGGCCGAGATGGACGGCGACGACGACGCTCCCCGCGCCGACGCCGCATGACCTCGGAGACGACGCCACCGGTCCGGCTGATCCTGGACCGGTCGGCTCTGCTGGGCTACGCCGTCCTCCGGACGGTGCACATGGGCGAGCCCGTCCACGAGGTGATTGAGGACGGGGTGGGTTTCGGGGTGCCGGTGGTGGCAGCGACCGAAGCGTTGACCATCACGACCGGCAAGGACCTGGCGCTGCTGCACAAGCTGCTGGCCCTGCCCTCCTGCGCGCTGCTGCCGGAGCGGTCGGAGGATCTGCCGGAGCTGACCTTCTGGCAGCGCAGGACCCGCCGCTTCGACCTGGCCGCCGCAGCCGTGGCGGGCCTGACCCATGACTCCGCGGTGCTGACAAGTGAAGGTCCCGAATACTCCGACGGGGTGCCGCTGATCCACTTCCCGGGATGACCGACGGCGGGCAACGTCAGCCCCGGGCTCTCGCCCAGGAGAGGAAGCGCTCGGTCATCCGGGCCGGCGGGTGGTCCGGATGCAGTTGGGTGAGCTGGGCCGTCGCCTCGTTCATGAGGGTGCCGAGGTAGATGAGCAGCGTGGTCCTGCTGGTCCGGTACTCCGACAGCAGGGCGAGTTTGGCCGGCTGGCAGGGCCATTCCCGGCCACAGTTGCGGCACCGCCACAGCGGACGCATGGCGACGTGCGGTACGGGCGGCCGGACCACCATCACCGCCACCTCGTCTCGTCGGGGTGCTCGGTCGGGCTCGGCACAGTGACCTCCTCGGGGTGGGGAAGGGGCCGCTCCCGCAAGGGGGAGACGGGAGCGACCCCGGCGCAGAGCCCGCCGCCGCCGTTTCGGCCACCGGCGAGCCCGCCACTGGTGACAGTTTGCGAGGACCCGACTACGGTCGATACGTGCTCGCGGCATCCGTGCAGCTCAGCGGCCCGGTCGAGCAGCCACGAAGGACACGCCGGTTCAGGTTGGGCAGGGATTGGGGATTCGATGGGGCAACGTCACCGACTACGTGTTGGAGGAGCTTCGCCTGTTCCGCACGGGGCTCGGGTTCAGTCAGGACGACTTCGGCCGGGGCATCGGCTATTCCGGCTCACACGTCAGCTCGGTGGAGACCGGCGGCCGGGCGCCCACCAAGGAGTACATGCGGGCCATCGACACGCACCACCCGACCGCGGGACGCTTCCAACGGATGCTGGAGAAGTTGACCCGGCTCGACGCCGAGCCGGCCTGGCTGCGCGAGTGGATCGAGTTCGAGCGGGAGGCGACCACGCTGCGCTGGTTCGAGTTGGCGTACGTGCCGGGTCTGCTCCAGACCGAGCGGTACGCGCGGGCCACGCTGGCCGGTGGTCGGTTCGACGCCGAGGACGTGGACCGGATCGTCGCCTCCCGGCTGGAGCGGCAGGCGATCCTGCAACGCCCGCGCCCGCCGCAGCTCATCGCCGTCCTGGACGAGGCGGTGCTGCGCCGGCCGGTGCTCGACCAGCCGGGGCTCATGGTCGAGCAGTGTGAGCACCTGGCACAGTTGGCGACGGCGGAGCATATCCAGGTGCACATCGTGCCGGTGGATGCGGGAATGTATCTGGGGTTGGCCGGGCAGTTCATCATCGCCGAGATGCCCGACGGTGGACGGGTCGCTCACGCCGACAACCAGCTCACCGCGCAGATCGTCGATACGCCGACCGACGTTGCTAAGCTGGCGAAGACATGGGAGATCGTGCGAAACGAGGCGCTCCCCCGCCGGCAGTCAACCGAGCTGATCAAGGAAGTGGCCAAGTCATGGACATGCTGACCCCACAGTGGCGCAAGTCGACCAGGTCCGGCGGCAACGGCGGGTCCTGCGTGGAGGTCGCCGACAACCTGCCGAGCGTGGTGCTGGTGCGCGACACCAAGGACCGCGACGGCGGCACCCTGCGCGTCGACCCCACGGCCTGGAATGCCTTCATCGCGTACGCCAAACAGCACTGAGCCCCATCGACAGATGATCGCGCGCTTCAAGGATCTCTGTCTGGACGCCACGGACGCGCTCGCACTCGGCGCCTTCTGGGCCCGGATGCTCGACGGTGACGTGGCCGATGCCGGCGACGACGACACCCGGGTCGATCCCCGCTCGGCGCGTTCGAACGCCGAGTCGATCTGGGTGAACAAGGTTCCCGAACCCCGGGTCGGCAAGACCCGCGTACACCTGGATCTGCGGTTGGCCGGCGCGGACCCGGCGGCGCTGCTCGCGGCCGGCGCGCGGCTGGTCCGGGAGCCGGCCGGCGAGGCCACCTGGTGGGTGCTCGTCGACCCGGAGGGCAACGAGTTCTGCGCCTTCCCGGCTCGGGAGGGCACCGGGCCGGGCCCGTTCGAGCTGGTCGTCGACTCGGCCGACCCGCTCGCGCAGGCGACCTGGTGGGCCGGTGTGGTCGGCGGCGTCGTCGAGGACGAGTCGACCCACGCGGGGGTCACCGGCGCGGCCGGGTTCCCCTGGGACTACTGGGTTTTCGCCGGGGTGCCCGAGCCCAAGACGGTCAAGAACCGGCTGCACTGGGACGTCGACCTGCTCGACCCGGAGCCGATGTCGCTGATCGCCGCGGGCGCGACGCTGCTGCGGGAGCCGCTCGACGCGACGCACTGGTGGTGGGTGCTGGCCGACCCGGAGGGCAACGAGTTCTGCGCCTTTCCGCCGCGCCCCATCGGGTGACTGGCCGACTACCGGGGGCGGCCGGCGTCGACTAGCGTTTTCCTCACGCCGCAGCCAGGGCGCTCGCCGCCGCCGTCGACACGCCTCCGGCCGACCCCCGTCCTGCCCGATCGGTTGGTAATCGCGGGAACGTCCCACCGCCGCTCCCCCGGTTCGGCAGGATCGTCCCAACGAGGAGGTGCCGTCGTGCAGGACACCCGCGCTCTCGCCCTGACATTCGAGGTGAGCGGCCTGCCACCGGTCAAGACCGAAGCGTTGTCCATCTTCGCGGCCGGGCATCGGCAGGCGACGAGGGTCCGCACCCTGCTCCAGGCCGCCCTCATCGCGGCTCAACGCACCGGCTGGACGCCGTTGGGCGGGCCGATCGCGGTGGAAATGGTCCTGCGGTGTCCGCCCGGACACCGCACGGGCGACGCCAGCACCCTGCTCGGCGGCGTCTGCGCGGTGCTGCAGGACAAGAAACGGGTGTCGTCCATCGGCCTCACCCACCTCGGTGTGCTTGTGGACGTCGCGCTCTACCAGGACGACCGGCAGATCCGCCGATTGTCGTACCAGGAGGAGCCGGCCGAGGACTTCTCGTACCAGGTGCGGGTCGCTGCCGTACCGGACGGGGTTTGACCGACGACCGCGGTGGGGTATCGCGGACGCCGACGAAGGGAGCACCGATGTCGGAGCCACATGTCACGCTCGACCCTCGCGGGCTCGACCCTGTGCAACAGAAGCTACGGGGCCCGCTGGAAGAGCAGTTGACCTCGGCGCTTCAGGCGGCCACCGACCGGGTTCGCGCCGGCTACGGTGGCGAGCCGGTCGAGCAGGTCTGCCAGCGACTGTTGGAGGAGACCCGCTCCGGGTTGCATCCCGACATCGCGGCCGGGTTCAACCCGGACATGGACGAGTTCTGCCGGGTGGCCGTGTCGATCGTCCGGGGCGGGGCCTCCTGAGGTCGCGACCCACCAGGCCGCCCGGCCTGCGCCGCTCGACCGCCCGGCCTGCGCCGCACGACCGCCCGGCCCGCGCCGCTCGACCGCCCGGCCTGCGCCGCCTGGTCTGCGCCGCACGGCCGGGCGCGGTCGATCGGTGGCCGGGTCAGGATCGGGTCCGCAACTACCCGACCCTGACCCTCGGCCGTCCGGATGGGAGCGGACAGCTCCGGCACTCAGCTCCACGGTGCCAGCCGCCGAACGCCGGCGCGCTCCCGGCAGACACCCCGAAGGCCGTGAGCGCCGGGCCAGGTTAGGCCGGCCCGGGCCGGGCGGACAAGCCGCGCCGGGCGACCGACGGCGTGACTGATCTCAGGGTGAAAATCAGACAAGCCGGCGTAACGCGACCATGATCGTCGACGCTGTTCGCTTTCGGCACTGGCCTTAGGGCGTGTGTCAAAGCCCCTGGCCGGCCTGCGGCGGGCCCAGACGACGACCGGCCGCGTTGGAGATTGGTCCGGATACAACACCGGTATCCGGACCAATCTCCGCCTTGCCGGACCGCCGCCTGGACTCCGCCTCGGCTCGACCGAGGACTTTGACACACGCCCTAGAAGTGTTGCAACAGGTCGCGGAACGCGGCGAGCCGCAACACCCCGCCGTCGGTGGGGTCCAGGTCGTCGTTCTCCAACACCCACGTGTTCTCGTTGGGGATGAAGACCGCGTTCAACCCGGCCGCACGTGCCGGCAGGATGTCCGACTTCGGGGAGTTGCCGATCATCCAGGCCCGGGTCGGATCAAGCCGGTGTTCCCGGACCAGCCACCGGTACGTCTCGACGTCCTTCTCGGCGACGATGTGCGCGGCCCGAAAGTGGTGCAGCAGCCCGCAGGCGTCCAGCTTGCGCTGCTGATCCGCCTGGTCGCCCTTGGTGAGCAGCAGCAGCTCGTGCCGGCCGGCCAGCTCGTCGAGCGCGTCGGCCACCCCCGGCATCAGCTCCACCTTGTGCTCGACGAGGGCGACCGCCAGGCGCTCGATCTCCTGGCGCTCGGAGTCGGTGGCCGGCCGTTCACGCAGCCGCTCCAGGCACTCCGCCAGACTGCGCAGGAAGACCTTGCTGCCGTACCCGTGCGCCACCGTGTTGGCCCGCTCGATGTCGTCGAGGATCAATCGGATCTCGGTGCGATCCAACGTGGGGTGGTCGAGCCACTCCAGAAAGTCGTCGATCACCTGCTCGAAGACCACGTTGTTCTCCCACAACGTGTCGTCCGCATCGAAGATCAGCACCTGCGCCTGCCGCCGCGCCGCCGCGCCGTCCGTCATCCCGTCCCCTCCCATGCCTTCGCCGCCCCGTCGAAGGGACAGGATAGGCGGGAGATCCGCTGTGAATTTCGGATTTTCCCGTGAACCGTCTCGGCCTGACTTTCGTCTGGTGGGTGGGAGAATTCCTCGCGGCCGAGAGGTCGGGACAGCTCATGAGGAGTACGACGTGATCACGATGAACTGGGGTGCCGGCGCGGCGCTGCTGGCGTGCACCGGCGCGCTTGTGGCGTGCGGGAGCGACGCCGACAAGGCGCCGAAGGCCACGCCGACGCCGTCGGGTGCCGTGGCGTCCCCGTCGACGCCACCGGGGGGAACGCCGTCACCGGCGGCACTCGCGACCGACCCCCTGCTGTCCGGCAAGCGCGAGGTCACCATGGCGCGGGTGCAGGGACCAGGGAACGCGCTGGAACTCAGCGGCCGCCTCGAGGAGGGCGGCGACACCGGCGGACGCGTCCTGTTCGTTCCGACGCCGATCGGCAACGACCAGTACGTGATCAAGGCTTTCGGCACGAAGGACGATCACCCCGCCAACGACGATCCGTCCTGCTGGCAGGTGAACGCTCTGGACATCGAGCCCGAGCTGACCGTCGAGGCCGCCGTCTGCGATCCGGACAACCCGATCCAGCGGTTCAGCATCACTCCCATGGACGCCGGCACGTACGCGATCGGCAGTGAGACCCGGCTCCTTCTGTACGCCGCCGGCAACGGTCTGATCCTCAAGGAGTTGAGCACCGCGCCGCTGGACAGCACGTTCCGGTTCGTCGACAAGGGGCCGTCCGACCGCGAGCCTCTCAACTGAGCAGGGCGCCCGTCACGGCCACCGCAACAACCGCTTGGCGATCAACACCTCGCGTTCCTCCTGCCCCTCGGGTCGGAGTCGTCCGCCCCGGGTGAGCATCACCACGCCGTGCAGCAGGCTCCAACCCACCTCGGCGAGGGTGTCCGGGTCGCGCCCCTCGGCCAGCGGGGTCAGGGCCGCGCGCAGTTCGGCGAAGACCGCCCGCGGCGCGGCCGGGACCCCACCGACGCCGAGGGCCAGGTCGGGGGTCAGCGCGAGCATCGCGTCATAGACCTCCGGATTCGTGTACGCGAAGTCGAGGTACGCGGAAGCGACAGCCGGCCAGGCCCCCTCGGGGCTGCCGGCGGCCTCCGCGTGCGCCTCCGCCAGATCGGCGGCCAGGTCGGCGAAGGCGCAGACGGCCACGGCAGCGAGGAGAGCGTCGAGATCCGCGAAGTGCCGGTAGAGGTCGCCGACGTCGATGTCGGTCCGCTCGGCGAGGCGTCGGGTGCTCACCCCCGCCCAGCCCTCCGCCTCGGCCAGCTCGCGCGCGACCGTGACGATGAGGTCACGCCGGTCCTGTTCGGTGGCCTTCTCGGCAGGTCCGGGCACGCAGTTGAGCGTAAGGGCGGACACCGACAGCAGTCGCCTGGTGACGGATTGGCGACTGTCCGCGTCGGTCAGACAAGCAGTGCCAGCCGTCCGATGAGGGCCTCCCGCAGGTGGGGTGGCCAGGGAAACAGCGGAGTCGCCACCTGGAGCTGGGCGAGCCCGTGCAGCCCCACCCAGAGTGCCGTCGCGTCGGCGAAGGGATCGGCGCTCGTCGAGAGTCCCTTCGCGGCGCACTCGGCGACGGTGCGATGGATGACCTCGAAGGCGCCCATGCCGAGCACGGCGAGGTCGTCCGCCAACGCCGGCGTCCGATCGCGGGCCTCGCTGGCATCCCAGACCGCCCCGAACATCAGCCGGTACCGGTGCGGCTGACGCTCGGCGAAGGTCAGGTAGGCGGCGCTTATGGTCCGTAGCCGCTCGGCCGGATCCCTGTCGTCCGGCTCGGCCAACTCCTGCTCCAGGGCGGCGAACGCGCGCTGGGCGACCACCAGCAGAATCGAGTCCAGGTCCGGGAAGTGCGCGTAGATCGACGGCGCCGAGATGCCGGCCTCCCGGGCCACCGCCCGCAGCGTCACGCCCTGCGGGTCGCCACCGTCCAGCAGCGTGCCGGCGGCGCGGACGATCTCCTCGCGCAACTGGGCGCCTTCGCCACGCTTGTTGCGAGCGCGCGTTCTCGGTGTGGTCACCGTATGACCTTACAGCCGTAAGGCGAACGAGTCCGTTCCTCCGGCCCCACGTGCCACCGCCGACCGTCGCTCGTTAGGTGAGGGGATCATCACGACGGGAGGCCACGTGGTCGTTCGACGGCACCGGCCCGTGGCGGACGGATGAGCGAGCAGCGCGACGAAGGGCTGGTGCGCGACGCCGCCAGCCGGCAACGAGCCACGTTTCTGGAGCTCTTTCTCGACCTGGTCTTCGTCTTCGCCCTCACCCGGATCTCGGCACGCGTGATCAGCGACTTCACCGACGGTGGACGCGGCGTGGTCGCGGGCCTCGGTCAGGCACTCCTGCTGTTCCTGGCGCTGTGGGCGGTCTGGTCGCTGACCGTCTGGTCGACAAGTTGGCTGGACCCGGAGGCACCGATCGTCCAGGTCGTCATCGTGATGACGGCGGTCGGCGCCATGACGATGGCGGTCGCGGTGCCCGACGGCTTCGGCGCGCGCGCCGCCCTCTTCGCCATCACCTACGTGAGCCTCCAGATCGGCCGCGTGGTCTATTTCCACATCGCCGGGCACGGCCGGCCCGATCCCCGGCAGACCACCCGGGTCCTGGTCTGGTTCGCTCTGAGCGCACCGCTCTGGATCATCGGTGGTCTGGCCGACGAGGGCACGATCCGTGGGCCACTCTGGATCATCGCCGTGCTGATCGACTACACCGGGCTCTACCTCGGGTGGCCGACCCCCCGCATCGGCGCGCAACGGATCGGCGGCCGGGCGATCGCGGCCGGGCACCTGGCCGAGCGCTACCAACAGTTCCTCCTCATCGCGATCGGTGAGGCGATCTTCGTCATCGGTCTGGCGTTCAGCGGCAGCGATTTCCACGCCGACCAGACGGCCGGCTTCGTCCTGGCCCTGGCGACCACAGTGCTGCTCTGGCGGATCTACTTCCACCTGGCGGGGAAGGTGATGGACGCCGCCGTCAGCCGCTCCTGCCACGCCGATCGGCTGGCGACCGAGATGGCGTTCGCCCACCTGGTCATGATCGCCGGGATCGTGCTCACCGGCGTTGGCTTCGAACTGCTCATCACCGAGCCGCTCGGGCACCTGCCAGCGGCGTGGCTCATCGCCATCCTCGGCGGCCCCGTCGTCTTCCTCGCCGGACGATCAGCCCTCGAATACCAGGTGTTCGCCCGGATCTCCCGCTCCCGGCTGGCCGGCCTTCTGGCCCTCGGGCTGCTGGTGCCGGCGACGATGCGCCTCAATGCGCTCACCGCCGGTGCCGCCGCCGCGGTGGTGCTGCTCGCGGTGGCGGGCGCGGACTCCCGACGGTCACGCCGGCGCGCACCGGAGATGCCCACCCCGCCCTACTAAGGCCTGTTTCATCAGGGCGGCCGAGCCGAGGCCGAGGCCGGGCGGCCAGTTCATGAAGGCTGGTGAGGACTGACAGTCCATCAACCGGGCCCTGGGCTTCGCACCCACCGCCGCTCGGACGCTGCGGCTGACAGTTGTCGACGACGTTGAGCGAATCAGGGCTCGCTTAGCGCCTTGATGCCATGTGTCTGGAGCAGCGCCGGCATCGGGTCGGCGAGGTGCGCGCGTCTCGGTTGCGAGATGCGTGCCACGGTGACTGACGCGTTGGGTCCCGGTACGTCGTAGGGGCCGCCGCGGGGATAGACCACAAGGGAATTCCCCTGCCAGCCCATCCGCTCGATCTCCGACCACGCGTACGAGCGTCGCAGGCCGCCACGGTCGCGTACCAGCAGCCCGGCGTCGTCAGCCAACACCGCGTTTCGCCAGCGGACGAACGCGAGGACCATCGACGCGGCACTGAGCACCAACCCGCCCCAGCTGACCCAGTCGAGCAGCACCGCGACGACGACCAGGCCGACCACCATCGCGGACGGCACCGCGACGGCGGGCCAGACCCGCGACTGCCCGAGCACGAGCAGCTCACCCACCGGCTCCGCCCCCATGGACGACCAGGATAGTGAATGGGTGACACGTTCGCCGGGGGCCGGGAGCGCCGCGACACCCGGGCGGCGCACTACCGGTGATCCGAGGGCGAGGGTAGACAGAGGCCCGGTTCGCCGCCCTGCGGGACGTAGGACGGCATCGACGGCCCCAGGGCGCGGCCACAGATCGAGCACCATTCGTCCAGCTCGCCGATCTCACTGAGCTGGTCGAGCACGCCGGACAACCCGGCTCTGGTTCGGGCGAAGCACCGCAACACCCAGCGGTCCCTCCCGGCGGGCCAGCCATGAAGAGAGAGGTGTGCCGCCACCGTGCCGTCGTACCACAGACGATCGGCCGGGCCGGTGGCCTCGCGCACCTCCGGGACTCCGCTCAGGGTGACCGTCGGCGACACCAGGGTCGCGGTCTCGTAGGTGAGCGTGACGTGCGGCCAACGCCGCAGCTCCGCCAGGAGCGCGTGTTTCTCGAGCCGCTGCTCGACGGTGCGGTCGATCAGTCGGTACGGCCAGTTGCCCGGGGCCATGGCCGTCCGCCCGTCGAGCAGGACGTCGACGCTCCACGTCCAGGCTCCGTCGAGGGCTGCCGGGAACATCCACCCGAGGTCGGCGGTCCACCGGAAGTAGGCCGGGCCCTCCAGGCCGTACTCCATGTGGTTGCCGCCTGTCTTGAGCCGATAGGCGAGCCCGCCGTAGCGCTCCTCGAACGCGACGGCGACCGCGACCAGCTCGTCGGGCACCACGGCCAGCGGGCCGTCCGGTCCGTCGGCACTCGCCGACCGCCGGATCCGCTCGGCCGGCGTGCTCGGCCAGCGCTCCCCGTGCGTGCCGAGGAAACGGGCAACCCTTGCCGACACCGTCGGGTCGTCGAGCACATGCACCGGCACACGGTACGCCTTCGTCGGATGTCCACATAAGACATGTGTGTCTATGCTCCACCGACAGCACGACCGTGACCGGGGGGCACAGTGATCAGGGCGGTATTCTTCGATGTTGGTGGGACGATTCTCGACGAGTCCCGTGAGTTCGAGGCCTGGGCCGACTGGTTCGGCGTGCCACGGCACACGCTCTCGGCCGTCCTCGGTTCGGTGATCGCCCGAGGTCTGGACTACCAGGAGACGTTCCGGGCGTTCCGGCCCGACTTCGACCTCGACACCGAGCTTGAGCGCCGGGCCGCCGCGGGCCGGGAGGAGTCGTTCGGCGAGGAGGATCTCTACCCCGACGCGCGGCGGTGCCTGACCTCCCTGAAGGACCAGGGCCTGCTCCTGGGCCTGGCCGGCAACCAACCCGCGCACGCCGAGGCGACCCTCCGCGCACTCGGCCTTCCCGTGGACGTGATCGGCACGTCGCACGGATGGGGGGTGGCGAAGCCGTCACCTGCCTTCTTCGAGCGGGTCGTCCGCGCCGGCGGCGGCGACGCGTCGTCGATCCTGTACGTCGGCGATCGGCCCGACAACGACGTACGCCCGGCCCAGGAGGTCGGGATGCCGACGTGCCTGATCCGGCGTGGCCCGTGGGGTCACATCCTCGACCTCCCCGACGTGGCCGCGCACTGCCTGTTCCGCATCGACTCGCTGGACGAGCTGCCGAGCCTGGTCGCGAAACACAACGCCGCGAGCGGTTAGCTCCGAGCGACGGTCCGATGCACGCCGCGACACCGGTACACCCGCTGGTCGGCCTTTCGTGCCGTGCGTCCCGGTCAGGACCCGGACTGGGTCCTGACCGGGACCGCCGGTCAGCCGATCCGGTCGGCGGGCCGCCTGCGCCGGGTCACCAGCACGAGGACCATGCCGAGGAGAGCCAGCAGCGCGCCGACGGCCAACGGCGCCGTGAGGGCGTCACCGGTCACCGGCAGACTCCGCGGTAGGTAGCGGAAGGCGAGGCCACCGGAGACCCCGCCGTCGGTACGTACGGTGAGCGTGGTGTTCCCCGCCGCGCAGGCCGGGGTACGGAAGGTCAACGAACGCCCGCCCGACGCCACGGTGACCCCGCTCGCCGGGATGGCCTGACCGCAGATGGTGACCACGGTCCGACCGGGAACGAAGCCGGAGCCACGGACCGTCACCGTGCTCCCGCCGGCGGCCGGTCCCTCGGCCGGGGTCAGCGCGTCGACGACGGGCGGGGCGATCCGGTACGTGAAGCCGTCCGCCCTGACGACGTCGTCACCGGGCACCTGCACGATCACGTCCACCGGGCCGGGCAGGCCGGGTGGGGTGACCACGGTGATCGTGGTGCCGGCCGGGTTGACGGTGAACCCGGTGCCGGGCACCCCGTCGAAGGTCACGCCGGTCGCGCCGGTGAGGCCGGTCCCGGTGATCGTCACAGTGGTGCCACCCGAGGTCGGCCCGGTCGTCGGGGTCAGCCCCGTCACGGTGGCGTTACCGCCGCTGGCCAGGTACGCGTAGTCCAGCGGCGCGGACGCGCCACCGCCGGTGCTCACCACCACGACCGCCGGGCCGACGGCGCCGGGCGGCGTGACCGCCGTCAACGACGTGCCCTGCGCGTTGACCGTGACATCGGTGGCCGGGGCACCGTCGAACGTGACAGTCGTGCTCCCGGGCACGAAGCCCGTACCGGTGATGGTCACGGTCTGGCCGCCGGCCTGCGGCCCCTGGTTCGGCGCGATCGTCCCGGCCGTCGGAGCGGCCGCCACGTAGGTGAAGCCGTCCGGCGCGTCCGCGTTCCCACCCGGGAGGAGCACGGTGACGTCCGCGGTGCCAGCCGGCCCCGGCGGTGTGACCACGGTCAGCGACGTGCCGCCCGGGGCGACGACGAGGTTGGTGCCCGGTGTGCCACCGAAGGTCACGCCTGTCGCGCCGGTGAGGCCGGTACCGGTGATCGTCACCGTCGTGCCACCCGTGGTCGGCCCGGAGGTCGGTGAGAGTCCGGTGACCACACCGCCACCGGCCAGGTACGTGTAGCCCAGCGGCGGTGCCGTGCCGTTCACCGTGCTGATCACCACCGATGCGGGGCCGACCGCGCCGGCCGGGGTCACTGCCGTGAGGGACGTGCCGTTCGGCGCCACCGTGACACCTGTCGCCGGCACGCCGTCGACGGTGACCGTGGTGCCGCCCTGGATGAAGCCCGTACCGGCGATCGTCACGGTCTGGCCGCCCGACTGCGGGCCCTCGTCCGGCGTGATCGTCGCGGCGGTGGGCGCCGCGGGCGGACGCGCGCAGGTGGCCTCGGCCACGATCACGGTCCCGATCGGGATGGTCGTCTGTTCGCCGAGGAGGAGGCCCGACAGGGTGAGGGCGGCCCGGAGGGCGACCGCGGCGGCACCGTCGGCTGTCGTCGTCTCGGTCCGGGTCAACGAGGCGCTCAGGCTCGCGCCCACCAGCCCCGGCACCACCACTGGCACACTCGCCACGACCGGAGGGCCGTTCGGCTCCGGCGTCGCCGCCGAGCCGAAGAGCTCCAGCCCGACAAGCGTGGTGGCGGCGCTTGTCGCACCGGCCTGCGGGCAGGTCGCGGTGGCGGTGGCCTCGGTCAGGCCCAGCACGTCGACGCTGAGCACGCCCAGGTTGAAGTCGGTGACGCGGGCGGACGCCGACGAGGAGGCCGCCGCACGGGTGGCGGACACCTCGACGGTGCCGGTGGCGGTCATGCCGATCGACCCGGGCAGCGAGACGGCCTGGTTGTCGGTGTCGGTGCCACCGGCGGGCGGGGCGGTGGCCGTGCCGATTGTCGCGTCGGCGCTGATCACGGGCGTGCCGAGCACCTCCGCGGACAGGTCGACGACCACTCCTCGGGCACTCGCGTCCCCAGGCGCCGCCCAGGCCGGCGTCCCCAATCCCAGGGTTGCCACCCCGACGACAAGCATCGCCGTGGATGCGGTCGTGATTCTTCGCAGGACAGAGCTCACCAATTTCCCCCGTTCAGTTCGACTGACGGGCGTGCTCGGCGGTCGATACCCGTCAACGACTGAACGAGAACAAACAGGACAAGTTATGGCATTAAGTGCATTTCACCCCCGTGAACCGAGGCCCCCTACTGCCGCGCCACCGGCCAGGTGGTCAGCGACGTCGACGGTCCGCAGTCCTGCTGATCGGCCTGACCCCGACAGACCTTGAGCTGGCCGGTCACCGTCGGGAGGTAGCCGTAGAAGCGGGTGGCCACCGGCGTGGTCCCGGCACCGCACCGACTGGCGACCTGGGTCCAGGGCAACGGGAAGAAGTCGCGCCGCCACTGCACCCAGACCGCATGGCAACCGGCACCTGTCGTCGCCAGTTGTCCCTCGACCACCACGTCGGGAATGAACTGACCGGGCCGGGTCTCCAACCAGCGCTCACCGCTCGCGGTGGCCGCGCCGTGCGATGCCGACCACGGCACCGCTGTCGGCGCCGCGACGGCCTGGACCGGAGCCGCCGCGACCGGGGCGGCGACGCCGACCAGGGAGAGCGTGGCGATCGTCGTCACGACGCCGGTACGAAACTTCTGCATGATTCCTCCTGTCGAGAAGTCTGCCCACGAGAACGGAGTCGACACCATGATCAAGCGCCGACGTGGCCTACGGTTCCTGGCGGTCTTCGCCCTGGCCCTGCCGATCCTGCTGGCCGTCCCGCGCGACGGTGACCTCGATGGCGGCACCTGGGCGACGGCGCTCGTCATCGTCGTCGTCCTCGGAGCGGCCTTCGCGTCGATCGGTGGCCGGGAGGCGACACCCTCACCTCATCCCCGTGTGGCGGCAAGGATCCTTCGATCACGAACCATAGCCGTACGCCAATGGGCCCGGCGTCCGCCAGATTGCTGATCCTGCGGTCAGCGGCGCAGGGTGAGGATCAGGTCAGCGACCAGGGCCGTCCAGCCGGTCTGGTGCCAGGCGCCCAGGCCGGCCCCGTTGTCGCCGTGGAAGTACTCGGGGAACGCGATCAGGTCCCGCCAGTCCGGGTGGGTCTGGAACATCTGAGCGGCGCCGTAGATCGGCCGTCGACCCCAGTCGTCCTGGGTGAACAGCGAGATCAGCCGGGCCGAGAGATCGTCGGCGATCTCGTCGAGCGAGCGTTTCACCCCGGAGCGGGTCGGATATTCCACCTGGAGGTCGTCGCCGAAGAACGCCGCGTAGTCGCGCAGCGCGCTGATCAGCAGGAAATTCGTCGGCATCCAGATCGGTCCACGCCAGTTCGAGTTGCCGCCGAACAGTCCGCTCGTCGACTCGGCCGGCTCGTAGCCGACGGAGAACTCCTGCCCACCGAGGGTGACGGAGAACGGCTTGTCCAGGTGCGCGCGGGACAGCGTCCGCAGACCGAAGTCGGAGAGGAACTCGTCGGGGTCGAGCATCCGGGCGAGCAACCGGACCACCTGCTCCTGGCCCACCATGGACAGCAGCCGCTGCTGCCGGCCGTCGGGGCCCAGCCGGCGGGTGCCGATCACCTCCGCGTACTCCGGGCGGTTGGTGAGGAACCAGCGCAACCGCGCGCCCAGCTCCGGTAGGCGGTGCAGGGTCTTCGCGGTGAGCCGGGTGGTCGCGGCCAACGGCAGCAGGCCGACCACCGAACGGACCTTCAGCGGCACCTTCGTGCCGTCGGCGAGGCGCAACACGTCGTAGAAGAACGCGTCCTCGTCGTCCCACAACCCCTGCTCGTACGCGGCGGCGGCGATGTAGAGGAAGTGTTCGAAGAACTTGGTGGCGGTGTCCACCCAGGTCCGGTCGTGCTCGGCGAGGACGATCGCCATGTCCAGCAGGTTGAGGGCGTACATGGCCATCCAGCCGGTGCCGTCGGACTGCTCCAGCACGCCGGCCACCGGCAGCGCCGCCGACCTGTCGAACGGCCCGACGTTGTCCAGCCCGAGGAACCCGCCCTCGAAGAGATTGTTGCCGCCGGTGTCCTTGCGGTTGACCCACCAGGTGAAGTTGAGCAGCAGTTTGTGCATCACCCGGGCCAGGAACTCGTAGTCCTGCCCCCCGTCGATCTCGAACACCTTCAGCGCCGCCCACGCGTGCACGGGCGGGTTCACGTCACCGAACGCCCACTCGTACGCCGGGATCTGCCCGTTGGGGTGCAGGTACCACTCGCGCAGCAGGAGCAGGATCTGCTCCTTGGCGAAGCCCGGGTCGACCCGGGCGATGCTCACGCAGTGGAAGGCCAGGTCCCAGGCCGCGTACCAGGGATATTCCCACGGGTCGGGCATGGAGATGACGTCGAAACTGGTCATGTGCCACCAGGCGCTGTTGCGCCCGTGTCGGCGCCCGGCCGGCGGCGTGGAGCCCGGGTCGCCTTCGAGCCAGCGTTTGACGTCGAAGTGGTAGAACTGCTTGCCCCACATCAGCCCGGCGATGGCCTGCCGGGCCACCAGCGCCTCGTCGGCGGTGGCGGCCGGCGGGATCACCCCGGCGAAGAACCGGTTCGCCTCGGCCCGCCGCGCCCACACGACGGCCTCGAAGCCCTCGCTGAGGTCGGCCGGCGGAGGCGGCGCGGCGGCCGGCGGCGACGCGGTGCGGGTCAGCCGCAACCGGATCTGGCGCTGCCCGCCGGCCGGCACGTCGAGCACGTAGTGCAGCGCGCCCTTGGTGCCCTCCCGCGCGGGGTTGACGGTGGCCGCGCCGTTGACGACGTGGTCGTTGATGCCGTCCTTGGGGTACGGCGAGCGGCCGGGCAGGCCCCAGAGCCGCTCGGCGTTCGTGTCGTTGTCGCAGAGCAGCGGCACCGGGCCGCCGTCACCCTCCAGCAGCAGTTGACCGAGCACGCGGTGCTCGCCGACGAGCCGGGTGCCCTGCCCGGTCAGCGTGGGGATGCGGTCACCACCGGGCAGGCCCCAGGCCCACGTGTTGCGGAACCACAGGGTGGGCAGCACGTGCAGGGTCGCCGCCCGGTCGCCCCGGTTGGCCACGGTGATCACCATGCACAGGTCGGTCGGGGACGCCTTGGCGTAGTCGACGGTCACCGCCCAGTACCTGTCGTCGTCGAAGATCCCGGTGTCGACAAGCTCGTACTCGGTGTCGTCGCGGCCGCGCAACGCGTTCACCGCGACGAGTTCGTCGTACGGGAAGGCGGCCTGCGGGTAGTGGTAGCGCCAGCGCATCCAGGAGTGGGTGGGCGTGGAGTCCTCGTACCACCAGTATTCCTTGACGTCCTCGCCGTGGTTGCCGCTGTCGCCGCCGAGGCCGAACATCCGCTCCTTGAGGATCGGGTCCTTGCCGTTCCACAGCGCGAGGGCGAAGGCGAACGTCTGTCGTTCGTCGCAGACGCCGGCCATCCCGTCTTCGTTCCAACGGTAGGCTCTGGACCGCGCGTGGTCATGCGGGAAGTAGTCCCAGGCCGTACCGTGCTCGCTGTAGTCCTCCCGTACCGTCCCCCACGCCCGTTCGGACAGATAGGGACCCCATGCGCGCCAGTCCTGCTCCCCCGAGTCAGCCTGGGCGAGCCGGAGCCGCTCGGCGTCGGGTGGCGAGGCGTCGGAGGACGATCGGTCAGTGATCACGTGCACATCTTTGACGTCGCCACGGTACTTGACCACAGCGGCCATTCTCGTCGTGGCGTGTTACACCTTGCCGCCGGTGGAGGAAAGTTGATTGACATTCACTTCGGCCCGCAGCTCTGCGGCGATCTGACCAGCGCGGCCAGCCGGGAGTGGCTGGTTCCCGACGGTCTCGGCGGCTACGCGATGGGCACCGTCGCCGGGCTGCGGACCCGCCGCTACCACGGTCTGCTCGTGGTCCCCGGCGAAACCCCGGCGTCCCGTCAAGTGGGACTGGTCAGTCTGGACCCGGCGGTCACCCTGCCGTCCGGGGCGCGGGTGCGGCTCGGCGCGCACGAGTGGTCCTCCGGCAACGTGGACCCGCGCGGCTTCGAGCTGTTGGAACGCTTCGACCTGGTCGACGGGCTACCCCGGTGGCGGTGGCGGATCGGCTCGGTGGTGATCGAGCGGGAGGTGGCCACGCTGCCCGGCCGCTCCTGCGTGGCGGTGGTGCACCGGCTGATCGCCGGCGGGCCCGTCCGGCTGGAGCTGTCCGCCGCCTGCACCTGGCGCGACGCGCACGGCGAACGGCGGGCCGACGGCCCGACCCCGCAGGTCGAGGCGGTTGCCGACGGTGCGGTGGTCGAGGGCGCGTACCGGCTGGCCGGTCCCGGGTGGACGCCCGAGGGGCAGTGGTGGCTGGGCGTGCACCACCGCGAGGAGGCCAACCGGGGTTTGAACGCGGACGAGGACCTCTGGTACGCGGGGCGTTTCGTCGGCGAGCTGACGCGCCCCGGCGACACCGTGTCGGTGCGGGCCTGGGCCGGCCAGCTCGACCAGGAGCCACCGTCGGCGGAGGAGATCGTGGCGGCGGCCCGGCGGCGCAACCGGCACGTGGTGGCGGCGGCAAAGCCGGCCGACGACGTGGAGGCCACCCTGGTGCTGGCCGCCGACGCGTTCGTGGTGCGCACCAACGACGCCGCGGCGGACGTGGTCGCCGGCTACCCGTGGTTCGGGGCCTGGTCCCGGGACACGATGATCTCGTACGAGGGGTTGTTCCTCTGCACCGGCCAGGCTGACCTGGGAAGGGCGCTGCTGCGGTCGTACGCGGCGACGCTGTCCGAGGGGATGTTGGCCAACACGGCCGACACCGGTCGGGTGGAGTACAACACCGTCGACGGCACGTTGTGGTTCCTGCACGCGGTGAGCCGGCACGTCACGGTCACCGGTGACACCGATCTCGGCGACGAGCTGCTGCCCGCGCTGCGTGCGGTGATCGACGCCCACGTGGCGGGCACCCGGTACGGGATCGCCGTCGACCCGGCCGACGGGTTGCTCGGCCAGGGCGCCGCCGGCACCGCGCTCACCTGGATGGATGCCCGGGTGTACGGGGTGCCGGTCACCCCGCGTACCGGCAAGCCGGTCGAGGTAAACGCGTTGTGGATCAACGGGCTGGCCGGGCTCGCCGAGCTGACCGAGCTGGCCGGGCAGGACGCCGACGAGCTGTGGCGACGGCACGGGCAGGCGACCGCCTCGTTCCGGGAGCGTTTCCCGGCGCCGACCGGCTGGCTGCACGACGTGCTGGACGCGCCCGCGCCGGCGTACCCGCTGGGTGGCGCGGCCCTGCACGACGACGACGCGTTGCGTCCCAACCAGTTGCTGGCCTGGTCTCTGCCGTTCGCGCCGCTGGAGCCGGACGAGGCGACGTTGCGCCGCGTCGCGGACGGGCTGCTCACTCCACTCGGGCCGCGCAGCCTCGCACCGGATTCGCCGGAGTTCGTGGGCCGGCACCGGGGCGGCCCCGCCGAGCGCGACGGGGGCTACCACCAGGGCACGGTGTGGCCGTGGCTGCTCGGCCCGTACGTGGACGCCGCCCGCCGGGGCAAGATGTCGGTCGATGACACGTTCGTTGGGATTGAGTCTCATCTGACCGAATATGGATTAGGCTCGGTAAGCGAGACGGCCGACGGCCTCGCGCCGCACGCCGCGACCGGCTGCCCATTCCAGGCGTGGTCGGTGGCCGAGCTGCTGCGGGTGCGCCGAAAGAGCCAGTAGCGCTTTACACGACCGCAACGGTGGTGTCGCCGCCGGTTATCTCGATCCCGGCAGGATTGGCCCCGATCCAGACGCGACGGCGACATCCACTTCCGGTGTCGGTCGGCGCGCGCCCGGGGACAACTCAAAGGGGGCCGCATGTCACCCGACGCCCACGTGATCGACATTCACGCCGCCCGGCAACTGCGGGTGCTGATGCTGTCCTGGGAATACCCGCCGGTGCTCGTCGGCGGCCTCGGCCGCCACGTGCACGCCCTCTCCGTCGCCCTCGCCGCCGCCGGCCACGAGGTCACCGTCGTCACCCGCCACACCGACGGCGCACCCATGGAGGAGTACGCCGACGGCGTCCGCATCCTGCGCGCCCCCGAAGACCCGGTCGCCTTCCCCCTCGCCACCAGCTCCCTACTGGCCTGGACCATGGCCTTCAACCACACCCTCACCCGCACCGCACTACGCGCCACCCAGGCCGGCGCCTACGACGTCATCCACGCCCACGACTGGCTCGTCGCCCACACCGCCATCTCCCTGGCCGAGCACCTGGACCTGCCCCTGGTCACCACCATGCACGCCACCGAGGCGGGGCGGCACCAGGGCTGGCTGCCCGACGAGATGAACCGCACCATCCACGGCGTCGAGCAGTGGCTCAGCAGCGAGTCCGGCCGGGTGATCGTCTGCTCCGGTTATATGCGTGAGCAGGTGAAGGCCCTGTTCGACACACCGGCCACCCAGGTCGACGTGGTGCCCAACGGAGTCGACGGCCGGGCCTGGCGGGCCCGTCCACGCGCGGTCGCGTCGGCCCGCGCACGGTTCGCCGGGGACGGCCCGTTGATCGGGTACGCCGGCCGGCTGGTCTACGAGAAGGGCGTCCAGCATCTGGTGCACGCGATCCCCCGGCTGCGCGAGCGGCACCCGGGTCTGCGCGTGGTGATCGCCGGCGACGGCCCGTACCGGCCCGAGTTGGAGGCCCAGGCCCGACGCCTGGCGCTCGGCTCGACCGTCCGGTTCACCGGTTTCCTCGACTCCACCCAGCTGCCGGCGATGCTCGGGGCCACCGACGCGACAGTGGTGCCCAGCCTCTATGAGCCGTTCGGCATGGTGGCGCTGGAGGCGGCAGCCGCCGGGGCGCCACTGGCGGTGGCCCGCACCGGAGGCCTCGCCGAGATCGTGGAGTCCGGCGTGACCGGGGTGACGTTCCCGCACAGCGACCCGGACGCGCTCGCCGGCGCGGTCGGTCAACTGCTCGACGACGAGATCTTCGCCCGCCGGGTGGCCCGCCGAGCCCGCACCATGGTCGGCGAACAGTACGGGTGGGCCACGATCGCCGCCCGCACCGCCGCCAGCTACGCCGCGGCCCGCCGGGAGCACGGCCCCCTCCAGGCCCGGCGTGCCTCCGCCCGACTGGCCGGCGCACATGCCCGGATCGCCATCCCGGAGGGCAACCTGCTGGCGCGCGTCGACCACGCCGCCTGCTGAGTCGAGTCGGGCTACCGATAGGTGACTTCCGATCCGCTGGTTAGGGTGTAGCCCGGACAGCGGCTGAGGAGGAGCGTGCGCAGGTGCTGATCGCCGGTCGGTACCGGCTGCTCGACCTGGTGGGGCGCGGGGGCATGGGTCGGGTGTGGCTGGCCCGCGACGAGATGCTGCACCGCGAGGTCGCGGTCAAGGAGATCGTGCCGCCGACGTGGCTGGCCGACCACGAGCGGGCCGAGGTGCGCTCGCGCACCCTGCGGGAGGCGCGCGCCGCGGCCCGGCTCAACCATCCCGCCGTGGTCCGGCTCTACGACGTCATCCCGGTCGACGGCAGCCCGTGGATCGTGATGGAGTACGTCCCCTCCCGCACACTTCAGGATCTGGTGGACGCCGAGGGGCCACTGGAGCCGTCGCACGCCGCCCGGATCGGCCTCGCCGTCCTCGACGCGCTGCACGCCGCGCACACCGCCGGGGTGCTGCACCGCGACATCAAGCCCCAGAACGTGCTGGTGGCGCACGACGGGCGGGTGATGCTCACCGACTTCGGGCTGGCCACCTTCGACGGCGGCGACGGCGTGACGACCCGCCCCGGCATGGTCCTCGGCTCCCCGCAGTACGTCGCCCCGGAGCGCGCCGCCGAGGGTGCGTCCACCGTCGCCGCCGACCTGTGGTCGCTCGGGGCGACCCTGCACGCCGCCGTGGAGGGCCGCTCCCCGTACGCCCGCAGCACCGCGATGGCCACGCTGAGCGCACTGGCCGCCGGACCGCCGGACCCGGCCCCGCACGCCGGGGCGCTCGCGCCGGTACTCGCGGGGTTGCTGCGCCGCGACCCGCGCGACCGCCTCGACCACGACGCGGCCCGCCGGTTGCTGGTCCGCGCCGCGACCGGCCACACCGACCCATCCCCGACGTCAGCGTCGGGGTCCGCGCCCACGTCGGGGTCGGCTTCAGGATCGGGGTCGGGGTCGGCGGCGGCGGGGTCGGGGTCGGCGGGCCGGCTCGACCCGACGACGAGGGAAGCGCCCGCCGGGGCTGACGAACTGGCCGGTCAGGAGCTGACCATTCCGCTGCCCCAGCCCGGCCCGGCCGCCGAACCGGGCACCGCGGTTGCGGTGCCCGACGGATCGAAGAGGCGGCGCACGACGCGGCGGGCCGCGCTGGTCGCCGTGTCCCTCCTGGTGGCCGTGGCCGCCGGTGTCGGCACCGCGCTGACCGTCACCGCCGACCAGCCCACCGACACCGTCGCCCGGCCCTCCAACCCACCGCCGTACGCCCCGCCGGGCGGCGGGGGCCGGGACGACCCGTACGGTCCCGGCCCGGACCGTCGCCGACCACCGCCCGGCGGCCCCGGCGTTCCTCCACCACCGTTCGCCTGTGTCCGCCCGGACATCGGCGGTGCGCCGGTGCCGGCCCGCGCGCCGGCTTCCGGCGAACGGTTCCGGCCCCCGTCCGGCTGGGTCTGGCACGCCGACGCCGCCGGCTTCCGGGTTTCCGTGCCGGCGACCTGGCACTACTCCCGCGACGGCATGGTGGCCTGTTTCCAGGACCCGGCGACCGGCCGGGCGTTCAGCGTCGCCGCGGGTGGCGCCGCCGATCCGCTGGCCGGCTTGCGGGCGGTCCGCGACGCGGCGGTCGAGGCCGGGGCACTACCGGAGTACGACGAGATCCGTCTCACCGCGAGCGACGGTGGCGCGGAGTGGGAGTGCCGCTGGACGGCACCGGACGGGCCACTGCTGCACGCCCGACAACTCGTCGTCGGCACCGCTCCCTGGACATTGGGGTGGATCACCGCCGACGAGGACTGGGTGGCAGCCGACGCCGACTGGGCGCTGGTGCGAAAGAGTTTCCGACCACCCCGCTGACCTGCACCGTACGGCCATGATCCGGGCCACCGTCCGGCGTGGATCGAGGCCGCTCAGCGGATGAGAATGCCGGCACCTGTGGCTATCGTGTAACCCGGGGTGACCAAGGGGGAGCGACCGTGCAGCAGTTGCTGATCGCGGGTCGGTACCGGCTGCTCGACCTGGTCGGCACCGGCGGGATGGGTCGGGTGTGGCTGGCTCGTGACGAGATGCTGCACCGCGACGTCGCCGTGAAGGAGGTCGTGCCGCCGTCCTGGCTGGCCGAGGCCGAGCGCGAGGAGTCGCGGCTGCGGACGTTGCGCGAGGCACGCACGGCGGCCCGGCTCAATCACCCGAACGTCGTCCGGATCTACGACGTGGTGCACGACCGGGAGAGCCCGTGGATCGTGATGGAGTACGTGGCGTCCCGGTCGGTGCAGCAGATCATCACCGACGAGGGGCCCCTGAGTCCGCGGCGTACCGCCCAGATCGGGTTGGCGGTGCTCGCCGCACTGCGGGCCGCGCACGCCGCCGGGGTGCTGCACCGCGACGTGAAGCCGCACAACGTGCTCGTCGCCGACGACGGGCGGGTGGTGCTCACCGACTTCGGGCTGGCCACCTTCGACGGTGGTGAGGGTGCGATGACCGGGCCGGGCACGGTGCTCGGCTCACCGCAGTTCGTCGCGCCGGAGCGGGCCCGCGAGGGGGTGTCGGATCCGCGTACCGACATGTGGTCGTTGGGAGCGACGCTCTACGCGACGGTCGAGGGCCAGTCACCGTACGCCCGGTCCAGCGCGATGGCGACCCTCAGCGCGCTGGCCACCGACCCACCGGACCCGATGCGTCGCGCCGGTCCGTTGCGCCCCGCGCTCAACGGCCTGCTGCAACGTGACCCCTGGCGGCGGTTGACCGCCACCGAGGTGGAGCCGCTGCTGCGCAGTGCCGCGGCGGGCCACGACCCGCCGGCCGGGCCGACGCGGTCCTCGGCGGTGGCCGCGGTACGCGACGCGAGCCGGTCCGTCCTGCCCGACCGGGTCACCCCGGAGGCCCCACCCGGCGATCCGCCGACACCCGCTCGCCCGCCGAAGACCCGGCCCGGCAGGCGGCGTCTGCTCGTCCTGGGCGGGGCGGCCACCGCCGCGCTCGTCGCCGCGGGTGTGACGCTGGCACTTGTCGACCACGACAGCGCGCGGACACCACCGGCGGGCTCGGGAGGCGGCGCGCCGACGGCCCGGCCGGCCGCGTTCGCCTGCGCGGCGCCACCGCCACCATCGTCGGCCACTCCGGTGGCTTCGATGTCGCGCCCCGCGAACGCGCCGTACCAACTGCGCGAGGGCTGGACCTGGCACGACGACCCAACCGGGTTTCGGATTGCCGTGCCGGTGGGCTGGACGCGCTGGACCGACGGGG
Source organism: Micromonospora sp. DT228 (assembly GCF_049841595.1). NCBI lineage: Bacteria > Bacillati > Actinomycetota > Actinomycetes > Micromonosporales > Micromonosporaceae > Micromonospora > Micromonospora sp. DT228. The sequence continues at coordinate 92,144 of NZ_JBNCKO010000018.1, read as the reverse complement.
CGACGACCTGCTTCCGGGAGAACGACGGCGCCCGGGTGCTCAGTGTGGAGGCGGGGCCCCCGCGGCCGGACCCGGTGGCCTACTGGAAGGCCGAGGAGGCGCGGCTCACCACCGGCGACGCGCTGCTGAACGGCTACCTCCGGGTGGACATCTCCGCGATGGACATCTTCGAGGGCGGCGCGGTCTGGGAGTGCGGCTGGAAGAACGCCGCCGGCGAACAGCTGCACAGTTTCCGGTTGCTTGCCAACACCTCGGCCGCACGTTCCTACACCGTCTCGTGGTTGACAAAAGAGTTCGACTGGCAGGTCAACGCGGCATACTTGCCGATGATCCGGCAGAGCTTCACCCCCGCGATGTGACCCAGTCCGATGTGGACCATCCGGGTGATGCCCCTGCGGCGCCGACGCTGACTACAGTGGCGTAGTTTTGGCGCTCAAGATCCCTGGGGAGGGTGAGCCGAGATGATGGGACCGCAACACGCGCTGTCCGGCGCGGCGGCGTGGTTGGCCGGGTCCTGGGCACTGGACCAGTTCGCCGACTATCACCAGTCGCCGCTCGCGTTGGCGGTGGGTACCGCGGTGTGTGCCGGTGGCGCGCTCTTTCCCGACCTCGACATGTCGGGCAAGGTGACGAAGAACCAGGGTGGGGCCACGGTGGCTCGTACCTTCGGCGTCTTCTCGCTCTTCGCCGCCGAGGTGATGGAGAAGATCTCTCTCGGGGTCTACTACGCCACGAAGCTCAGCAGGGACCCCCGCCGCAACAACGGGCACCGGACGCTCACCCACACGCTGCCCTTCACCCTGCTGGTCGGCTGGGGCACCACCGCGCTCTGCGCCGCGTACGGCAAGTGGGCGGTCATCACCATCCTGTTCTTCATGTTCGGCCTGGCGATGCGGGGGCTGTTCGACGAGTGGGCCGAACGCGCCGGGTGGGTGATCATCACCCTCGCCTCGGCCGGGGCCGCCTGGTTCACCTTCGCCAACCTGCCGGGCGGTCGCGGCTATCCGCTGATCGGCACGGCCCTGGGTGTGGGCTGCTTCGTGCACATCCTCGGCGACATGATCACCCGAGCGGGCGTGCCGATCCTCTGGCCAATCCCGATCAAGCGGCGGATGTGGATGATGATCGGCCTACCGAACAGCATCGCCCTGCGGGTCGGCAGCAAGGCCGAGGTGGTCGGGATGCGCATCGCACTGACAGTCGTCTCGGCGCTCGCCACCGTCGGCCTGATCGCGCCCTCGGTGCTGAGCCGGTTCGACATCGAGATCTGACCGACCCACCCCCCACCACCCCCGCGCCCTGCGCGGCCAGCGCGCCCTGCGCGGCCAGCAAGATCCGCTCAACATCAGGGATGTTGCTGCCTCCCGCGCGCCGGAGGCAGCAACATCGGTGAAGTTGCGCGGATCCTGGCGCGGTGCGGTGCCCGCGGTGCGGGGTGCGGGGCTCCTGAGGGGCGCGCCCCGGGACGCAGCGGGGGAACGCAGCGGTGGCGCGCTCGGGGGCGGGCGCGGGGTGTCGCGTGACCGCTGAATTGTTTTCGACATCTGCTATTGACGTCGCCGTAACAGGTGGCCTAGCGTCCTGTCGAACCGCTTCGTCGAAGCGTTTCGACGATCACGCGGGAGCGATTCCACGCCTGGCCGAAGGAGGTACGCGTGGCCACCATGCACGACGTCGCCCGCCTCGCGCAGGTCTCGGTCAGCACCGTCTCGTACGTGCTCACCGGCGCTCGGCCGATCTCCCAGGCCACCCGGGCCAAGGTGCTCGCCGCGATGGCGGAGCTCGACTACCAGCCCAACGCGATGGCCCGTGGCCTGGCCAGCCGGCGCAGCCGCATCCTCGGCCTGCTCATGCCGATGGACGAGCGCGGCCTCGGCGCCACCGAAACCGCCTTCGTCACCGGCGCCGCCTCGGCGGCCAGCGCGGCCGGCTACCACCTGGTGCTCTCACCGGTCGGCGGCGGCGACCTCGACGACCTGCGGCGGCTGGCCACCCAGCGAATGCTCGACGGCGTCGTGTTGATGGAGGTCCAGCTCGCCGACGAACGGGTCACCGTGGTCCAGGAGGCCGGCGTGCCACTTGTGTTGATCGGTCGGACCGGCGACACCAGCGCGCTCTCCTACGTCGACATCGACTTCGACCAGACCGTCCGGGAGGCCGTCGCGCACCTGGTCGGGCTCGGGCACCGGCGGATCGTCTACGTCAACCACTCGGCCGCGACGGTCGCCAGCGGTTACGGGCCCGCGCTGCGTACCCGGGACGCCTTCGTCGCGGCGATGACCGCACACGGCCTCGACCCGCTGATGATCACGGCCGAGGACAGCGCCGCCGGCGGTCGTGCCGCGCTGGCTGACGCGTTCGCGCAGGCCCCGGAGCTGACCGCCGTGCTGGCCATGAACGAGACCGCGATCTTCGGCATTCTCGGCGAGCTGACCGGCCGCGGGTTGTCGGTGCCCGACGACGTCTCCGTCGTCTCGATGGTCACCTCGCCGCAGGTGGCCGAACTGGCGACTCCGGCGCTGACCGCGATGACGTCGCCCGGTTCGGCGCTGGGTCGGATCGCGATCGAGGCGCTGGTGCGCCACCTCGACGGCGCCGGCAGTCGGCTCCACCAACAACTGCTGCCGTGCGCGCTGGAGATCCGGGGCTCGACAGCCGCACCACGAAGCCGCCACCTCATGGGGGCTGATCAGTAGAAACGGCCCGCCGCCGCGCGGCAACGCGACGACGGGCCCGATGCAGTACCGCTAGATACTCAACGAGGAGGATAGTAATGCAGCGATTCCGCCGGATCGTCGCCGCGCTCGCCCTGGCGGCGACCGCGACGACAACCGTGGCCGCCTGCGGCGGTGGTGACAACGGGGACGACAGCGACGCCAAGGTTCTCAAGCTCTGGCACTACGAGAGCGAGAACAGCGCCATGGGGGTCGGCTGGAACCGGGCCATCGAGATCTTCAAGAACGAGCACCCGGGCGTCGAGGTGCGCTTCGAGCGTAAGGCGTTCGAGCAGATCCAGCAGAACGCCGGCATGATCATCAACTCGTCCGAAGGCCCGGACATCATGGAGTACAACAAGGGCAACGCGACCGCCGGTCTGCTCTCCAGCCAGGGCCTGCTCTCGGACCTCAGCGCCGAGGCCGACAAGCGCGGCTGGGCCGGCAAGCTCAGCCCCAGCCTGCAGACCACCGCCCGCTACAGCGACAAGGGTGTGATGGGCTCGGGCAAGTGGTTCGGCGTGCCGAACTACGGCGAGTACGTCACGGTCTACTACAACAAGGACCTGTTCCAGCGCAACGGCGTCAAGGTGCCGACGAGCATGGCCGAGATGACCGCCGCGATGGACACCTTCGTCGGTAAGGGCATCACCCCGCTGGGCATGGCCGGCGCCGAGTACCCGGCCGGGCAGCTCTTCTACCAACTCGCCCTGTCCAAGGGCGACCGGCAGTTCGTCGACAACTACCAGCTCTACAAGAGCCCTGTCGACTTCAAGGCCGACCCGCTCAAGTACGGCGCGGACACCTTCGCCCAGTGGGTGCAGAAGGGCTACGTCGCGAAGAACTCGGCCAGCCTCAAGGCCGAGGACATGGGCACCGCCTTCATCGGCGGCAAGGTCCCGATGATCGTCTCGGGTAGCTGGTGGTACGGCCGGTTCAAGACCGAGATGAAGGCCAACTGGGACACCTTCCTCTTCCCCGGCAACACCCTGCAGGCCGGCTCCTCCGGCAACCTGTGGGTGGTCCCGGAGAACAGCAAGGCCAAGAGCCTGGCGTACGACTTCATCGACATCACCCTGCGTCCGGAGATCCAGGACCTGATCGGCAACAACGGTGGTGTCCCGATCGCCGCCGACGCGTCGAAGATCAGCGACCCGAAGGACCGCAAGCTGATCGAGGACTTCAACACGGTCAGCAAGTCCGACGGGCTCGCCTTCTACCCGGACTGGCCGGTCCCCGGCTACTACGACGTGCTGGTCTCCGGCTTCCAGGGCCTGATCAACGGGTCCAAGTCTCCCGACCAGGTCCTCGACACGATCGCCAAGCCGTACGCCGATGGCGTCAAGGAGATCACCGGCAAGTGACACGGCGAGCGGCGGGCGCGACCGGCACGACCGGCGCGTCCGCCCGCCCCGCCGGGAAGGATCTTCCATGGCAGTCTCCGAGACCGTCGCCGCCACACCGCCGGCCGCGACGCCCACCCCGCCCGCGCCCCGCCGCGGACGCCGCGGCCGCAACGCGGCGTACTGGCTCTACCTGCTCCCCGGAGCGGTGCTCTTCCTCCTGGTCATCGGTGCGCCGCTGATCGGCACCCTCTACCTGTCGCTGACCAAGTGGTCGGGCATCGGCGACCCCCGGTGGGTCGGCCTGGACAACTACCAGCAGTTGCTGCAGGACGACGTGTTCTGGGCGTCGTTCCGCAACACCGTCTGGATGATCGTGGCGATGGTGGTGGTGCCCACACTGCTCGGGCTGCTGCTCGCCGCGGTGCTCTTCGACGTCATCGGTCGACGGTTCAAGCCCCGCACCGCCGCCGCGCTACGGGCCGCGTTCTATCTTCCGCAGGTGCTGCCCGTCGTGGTGGCCGGCATCGTCTGGGGCTGGATCCTGCGCCCCGACGGGGCGTTCAACAGCCTGCTCGACGCGGTCGGTCTCGGCGCGCTGCGCCACGACTGGCTCGGCGATCCGGGCACCGCCCTGCCGGCCGTGATGGCGGTGATGATCTGGGTGCAGATCGGCTACCCGGTGGTCGTCTTCATGGCGGCGCTCCAGCGGGTCGACCCCGAGCTGTACGAGGCCGCCGAGGTCGACGGCGCGAACTGGCTGCACCGGTTCCGGGCGATCACCCTCCCCCAGATCCGGCCGGAGACGTTCGTGGTGGCTCTGACCTGCACCATCGCCGCACTGAAGGTGTTCGGGCCGATCTTCGCCCTGACCCGGGGCGGCCCGGACAACGCCACGAACGTGCCGTCGTACTTCGCTTACTACACGTTCTTCAAGAAGTTGCAGGTGGGCTACGGCTCCGCGATCTCCACGGTGCTGACGCTGATCATCGTACTGGTGGCAGTGGTCTTCATCTGGATGCAGGCGCGCAGCGAGCGCCGGGACCGGGGGATCTGACATGGCTGTCACGCTCACACCAATCCCCACGCCGGTGAAGCAGGCCCGGCCCGTACCCGATCGGCACCACCGCGGCGTCAGCCGCTGGGTGGTGCTCGCCCTGGTCGTCCTCGGCGCGCTGGTCATGCTCGTGCCGTTCGCGTTCATGCTGCTCAACGCGTTCAAGTCACCGGGTGACTACTCGTCGGGTGGCCCATTGAGCTGGCCGACGGAGTTCTACACGAAGGGTCTGCGCACCTACTGGACCGAGGTGAACTTCCCGCTCAAGCTCTGGAACTCGGCGCTCATCGCCGGCTCCGTGGCCGTGCTCGGCGTCGTCGTGTCACTGCTCAACGCGTACGCACTGGGCATCGGCCGGGTCCGCGGCCGGCTCTGGATCGTCGGCCTCTTCCTGCTGGCCAACATGCTGCCGCAGGAGGCGTTGATCTACCCGCTGTACTACGCGGCCAAGGAGGTCGGGCTCTACAACACCCGACTTGCGGTGATCATCATCTTCACGGTGATCCAGAGCGCGTTCGGCACGTACCTGCTCGCCTCGGTGCTGGGCACGTTCCCCCGCTCGCTGCTGGAGGCGGCGGCGCTGGACGGCGCCGGCAAGTGGACGGTGCTGTGGCGGGTGGTCTTCCCCAACCTGCGCCCCACCCTCTCGGTGTTGCTCATCTTCTTCTTCATCTGGACGTGGAACGAGTTCCTCATCCCGCTTGTCATGCTCATCGACAACCAGACGCAGACCATCCCGGTGGCGCTCGCGTCGTTGCAGGGCGACCGGCTGATGGACGCTCCGACCACGAACGCCGGCGCCCTGATCAGCCTGGTGCCGGCCATCCTCTTCTTCCTCATCTTCCAGCGCACCCTGGCGCGCGGCATCACGGCAGGAGCCGAGAAGTGAAGTTCACCGACGGGTACTGGCAACTGCGCCCCGGTGTCAGCGTCCTCCGCCCCGGCGTCGTGGAGTCGGTCGAGCCGGACGAGCGCGGCGTCACCGTCTTCGCGCCGGCCGGCCAGGTCACCGGGCGCGGCGACACCCTGAACCGGCCCCTGGTCACCGTCCGGTTCTTCTCCCCCGCCCCCGGCGTCGTCGGGGTGACCATCGCCCACCACACCGGTGGGCTGCCCCGCGAGCCGCACTTCGGGCTGAGCACCGACGAGACGCACCCGGTCACCGTCGACGTCACCGGGATCAGCGCGACGCTGACCACAGGTGAGCTGACCGCGCGGGTCGCGCTCGTCGACGGGTGGCGGGTCGAGTTCCTGCACGGCGACCGGCTGGTCACCGCGTCCACCGGGCGCAGCATCGGCGTCGTCACCGACGCGGAGGGCCGCCGGCACGTGCACGAGCGGCTCGCCCTGGGCGTCGGCGAGACGGTGTACGGGTTGGGTGAGCGCTTCGGCCCGTTCGTGAAGAACGGGCAGACCGTCGACATCTGGAACGCCGACGGGGGCACCGCCAGCGAGCAGGCGTACAAGAACGTGCCGTTCTATCTCAGCAGCGCCGGCTACGGGGTGTTCGTGGACCACCCGGAGCACGTGTCGTTCGAGGTCGGCTCCGAGGTGGTCGCGCAGACCCAGTTCAGCGTCGAGGGGCAGTCGCTCACCTACTACGTCATCGACGGGCCCACCCCGAAGGACGTGCTGCGCCGCTACACCGCGCTCACCGGCCGCCCGGCCCGGATCCCCGCCTGGTCGTACGGGCTGTGGCTGTCCACCTCGTTCACCACCTCGTACGACGAGAAGACCGTGACCGAGTTCGTCGACGGGATGGCCGAGCGCGGGCTGCCGCTGTCGGTGTTCCACTTCGACTGCTTCTGGATGCGCCAGTTCCACTGGGTCGACTTCGTCTGGGACCCGGCGACCTTCCCGGACCCGGAAGGGATGCTGCACCGGCTGCACGAGCGTGACCTGAAGGTGTGCGTCTGGATCAACCCGTACATCGCGCAGCGGTCGTACCTCTTCGAGGAGGGCCGCGAGGCCGGCTACCTGGTCCGCAACCCGGACGGTTCGGTCTGGCAGTGGGACAAGTGGCAGGCCGGCATGGCGCTTGTCGACTTCACCAACCCGGACGCGGTGCGCTGGTTCACCGGCAAGCTCAAGGCGCTGCTCGACATGGGCGTCGACTGCTTCAAGACCGACTTCGGTGAGCGCATCCCGACCGACGTGGTGTGGCACGACGGGTCGGACCCGCAGCGGATGCACAACTACTACTCCTACCTCTACAACAAGGCGGTCTTCGAGCTGTTGGAGACCGAGCGCGGCAAGGGCGAGGCGGTGTTGTTCGCCCGCTCGGCCACCGCCGGCGGGCAGCAGTTCCCGGTGCACTGGGGTGGCGACTGCGAGTCGACGTTCGTCGCGATGGCCGAGTCGCTGCGCGGCGGTCTGTCCCTGGCCGCGTCCGGCTTCGGCTACTGGAGCCACGACATCGGCGGCTTCGAGGGCACCCCCGATCCGGCGGTGTTCAAGCGCTGGGTCGCCTTCGGGTTGCTCTCCTCGCACTCCCGGCTGCACGGCTCGGGGTCCTACCGGGTGCCGTGGGCGTACGACGAGGAGTCCGTGGACGTGCTGCGGCACTTCACCCGGCTCAAGCTCGGGCTGATGCCGTACCTGGCGGCCGCCGCGCAGGAGGCGCACCGCGACGGTACGCCGGTGATGCGCCCGATGTTCCTGGAGTTCCCGGACGATCCGGCCACGGCGCACCTGGACCGGCAGTACATGCTCGGCCCGGACGTGCTCGTCGCGCCGGTGTTCAGCGCCGACGGCACCGTCACCTACTACGTGCCCGCCGGCGCCTGGACGCACCTGGTCAGCGGCGCCCAGGTCACCGGCCCGGCGTGGGTCACCGAGAAGCACGCGGTCGACAGCCTGCCGGTGTTGGCCCGGCCCGGCGCGGTGATTCCGTTCGGCTCCCGCACCGACCGACCGGACTACGAGTGGGCCGACGATGTGCGGCTCCGGCTGTACGCACCGGCCGAGGGGCAGCGGACCCGGGTACGGGTACCGTCACCCGGGGACGGGCCGGGCGCCGAGTTCGACGTGCGCTACGAGGCGGCGACGGCCAGTGTCGAACTGGTTGCCGGCGCCTCGACGGGCTACAGCTGCGAGATCCAGGGGACGGAACGATGACGCGACACCACTTCCCGGAGAGCTTCGTCTGGGGGTCGGCGACTGCGGCGTACCAGATCGAGGGCGCCGCCACGGAGGACGGGCGCGGACCGTCCATCTGGGACACCTACAGCCACACGCCGGGCCGGACGCTGAACGGCGACACCGGCGACGTGGCCGCCGACCACTACCACAGGTGGGCCGACGACCTCGGGCACATCGCCGACCTGGGGCTCAGCGCGTACCGTTTCTCGGTCTCCTGGCCACGGGTGCAGCCGGGCGGCTCGGGCGGCTTCAACCAGGCCGGCATCGACTTCTACGCCCGGCTGGTGGACGGTCTGCTGGAGCGCGGCATCCGTCCGGTGGCGACGATGTACCACTGGGACCTGCCGCAGGAGTTGGAGGACGCCGGTGGCTGGGCGGCGCGGGAGACCGCGCTGCGCTTCCAGGAGTACGCGGCGGGCATCGTGGGTGCGCTGGGCGACCGGGTGCACACCTGGACGACGCTCAACGAGCCGTGGTGCTCGGCGTACCTGGGCTACGCCTCCGGTGTGCACGCTCCGGGTCGCACCGAGCCGGCGGCGGCGCTGGCCGCGGTGCACCACCTCAACCTCGCGCACGGGCTGGCCGGTCGGGTGGTCCGGGAGCTGGCGCCGGCCGCCGAGCTGTCGGTGACGTTGAACCTGCACGTCATCCGGGCGGCGTCGGACTCGGAGGCGGACTCCGACGCGGCACGGCGGATCGACGCGTTGGCCAACCGCGCGTTCCTCGGCCCGATGCTGGACGGGGAATACCCGGCCGACCTGCTGACCGACACCGCGTCCGTCACCGACTGGTCGTTCGTCCGCGCGGGTGACGAGAAGCTGATCGCGGTGCCGCTGGACGTGCTCGGGGTCAACTACTACTCCAGCACCTTGGTCCGGGCGTGGGACGGGGTGTCGGCCCGCTCCGACGCCGACGGGCACGGCGCCTCGACCTCGACGCCGTGGGTCGCCGCCGACACCGTCGACTTCCTGCCGCAGCCCGGCCCGTACACGGCGATGGGGTGGAACATCGACCCGCCGGCCCTGACCGAGCTGCTGCTGCGCCTGCACCGCGAATACCCCAGCCAGCCGATGATGATCACCGAGAACGGCGCGGCGTTCGACGATGTGGTGTCGGCCGACGGGCGGATCCACGACGACCGGCGGATCGACTACCTGCGTCGGCACATCGGCGCGATGGCCGACGCCCGCGCGCAGGGCGCGGACGTGCGCGGTTACTTCGTCTGGTCGCTGCTTGACAACTTCGAGTGGGGCTACGGCTACGACCGTCGGTTCGGGATCATCCGGGTCGACTACGACACCCAGGTCCGCACCTGGAAGGACAGCGCCCACTGGTACCAGCGGCTCGCCGCCACCGGCGAGCTGAACCAGGGACAGGACTGACTCGGCCTCACGGCGACGGTGGGCCCAGGACCGTGTCCTGGGCCCACCGTCGCCAGTGTCAGTTCTCGTTACGTCGCAGTCTCAGTCGGGCCAGCAGTAGCAGGCCCACGCCGAGGCCGACTCCGGCGGTCCCTATCCCGAGCATCGGCCCGGACGAGGTGCCGGTGACCGGCAACGGGTGCTTGGTCGGGTAGCCCGTCGGGCTCACCGGCGGCTGGGTCGTCGGTGCGGAGGTCGGCCCGGTAGGCGTCGGCGTCGGCCCGGTAGGTGTCGGCGTCGGCCCCGTCGGTGTGGGCGTCGGTGTCGTCGGTGTAGGCGTCGTCGTCGGTGTCGGCGTCGGCCCCGTCGGTGTGGGCGTCGGTGTCGACGCTGTCGGTGTCGGCGTCGGTTGGGAGCAGTTCAGCAGCGTCGAGAACGGGAAGTCGTGGATCTCCCCGCCGTCGTGCGTCAGGGTCCGGCTGATGATGCTTCCCTCGATGTTGCCGTTCGTCGCGGCGTTCAGGGCGGCGTTGGGCGCGTAGATCGTGCCCTCCAGCGTCGCGCTGTCCTCGGTGAGCGTGATCGAGGTGGCGGTCGGGAGGTTGAACAGGATGTATCTGGCCTGGTCTCCGCCGATCCCGGCGAAGTTCGGCGCCCGCCAGACGAACGCGTCGCCGACGCCGCTGGTGTCCACGTTGACAAGCAGTGGCGTGTCGGGGGTGGGCTGGTCGGCAAAGGTGAGCACCGAGATGTTGGCAAGGTCGCTGGCCGACAGATTGAGCACGTTAGTGACACCCGGGGCGAGGGTGACCACGGCGTTGCTGCCCGGGGGAACGGGCCGGGGCAACGGCGCACCCTCCGGGGTGGTCAGCACGACGTTCTGCTGACAGGTGGCCAGACTGGTGGCGGTCGCGCGGAAACCCTCGAACGCGCCGCCAAAATCCAGCGGCGAGGAGGGCCCGACACTCGCCACGGGTTGCCTGGTCACGAGCTCGACCCGGGGTGATGCCTCGTAGTCGTTCGCCGGCAGGACCCGGGTGTTGACCGCCGCGCTGTTGTTGTCGGTGTCGCGGACGAACGTGCCGGTCAGGTCGCCGATCTTCACGTAGCCGTTCTGCAACACCTGCAGTCGCGACCCGGGGACGCTGGCGGCGAAGTCGACCTGGCCGCCCACCAGGAGGGCCGTCGGGTTACTGTCCGGCGGCACCACAAACGAGCCGGCGCTGCTCCCGGCGACCGAATAGTTGCCGAAGCTGAGGTTGCCCCCGACCGCGATGGTCCCCTCGTTCTCGGCACCGATCAGCCGCGCGTCTCCGGCGGTCATGACCAGGAAGCCCTGCGTACCGGCCACCGGATCGACGGCTAGCCGGGGCTGGGCCTCGGAGGTGGTCGCCAGCATCGCCAGCAGGACGGCGGTCGCCCCTCCCACCAGGGGCAAGAGGAGGCGTCGAACGCCCACGCTGGTGCGCGCTCTCGTTTTCACTGTCTCACCAAGTATCACGAACCGGTAACGAGCCGCTTCGCAGCAGGGGGCTACATGAGGCGCAGAATCACCCTAAAAGGTTATTTAGTGCCGAAATCACCACCGCGACGAGCGCGGTCAATCGCGGCGGCGAAGGGGAGGCCTTCGCTCTCGAGCTGCTCCTGGGCACCGAGCCACCGGACGCCATCGCCGCGATGAGTGACGAACTCGCCCTCGGTGCCCTGCGCGCCGCCGCACGAGCTGGCCTGCGCGTACCCGACGACCTGACCCTGACCGGCTGGGACGACGCGGACGCGGCGGCGGACGCCGGGCTGACCACCCTGGCCCAGTCCCTGCGCGACCAGGGCACCGACTGCGCACGCGTGGCGCTCGGGCTCCCCACCGCTGACTCGACGCGGCACCGATGGCACGTCGTGGCACGGGCCACCACGCGCCAGCCGCGCTGACACCGCCGGTCGGCGGTCTACACCTCGACGCGCTGCGGCGGGACGGTGAGCCCGTAGAACTCCATCAACGCCGGGGTGTCGACCCGACTGCCGTCGGCCACCGAGTCGCACGCGATGTCGACGATCTGGTCCTTGTGCGCCAGCAGGTACGGTCGGGCGCCCACGTCGGCGCTGGCCAGCGTGGCGATGCCGGACCAGTGCCGCCGGCCGAAGAGCATCGGGTAGCCACGCAGCCCGTCGTAGGTGGCGCAGACCAACACATCGGGGTACGGCAACGCGGCCACCCGCCGGACGGCGACGGCGGTCAGCCCGGGCATGTCGACCGGAACCACCACCACCGCCTCGATCCCCTTGTCGTCCATGGCGGCCAGGCCGGCCCGGATGGACGAGCCGACCCCGGTGCCCCACGCCTTGTTGATGACGACGGTGACCCCGCCCAGGTCGGCGGTTTCCCGGACCTGCTCAGCGGCGGCGCCCAGCACGACCACGATCTGCTCGCAGCCCGCCTCGGTCATCGTGTCGATCATCTGGTTGACCAGTGGCTTCTCACCCTGGTGCAGCAGCGCCTCGGGACCACCGATCCGTCGGCCCCCGCCCGCGGCGATGATCATTCCTGCGATCCCGTTCAGCTGCGCCCCCTCAAGCGTGGGAGCGACCGCGACCGATCCGCCCCCTCCTACGGACACTGCAACGAGGACGGCCGGCCGAGAGTAGCGGGGCGAAAAGGAGAAATAGCACAACCGTTACACGCCTGGCACCTCCCGCCGCAGCCGGAGGATGCCGAGCGCCGGCCGACGTCGTGTCGTCGACCAGCGGGAGCCCGCCCGCCGTCGAGCCGCGATCAGCGCGCCTCCGGAGACAGCGCGACCGCCGAGCCGCCCCACTGCCGGGGCACCCGTCGGGCCACCCAACGACCCGCGGTCAGGCCGCGTCGGCGTAGCAGTCCACGATGGACAGATCAAGCGGGAACCGGACCGGCGTCGCACCGAAGAGCAACGCGGAGGCCTGCTCGCCGCACCTGGTCACGGCCTCGGCGACCGCCTCCGCCTGCGCGGCGGGCGCGTGCACGACCACCTCGTCGTGCTGGAAGAAGACCAACTCCGCGTCGGTGCCGGCCAACTCCGTGCGCAGCGTGGCCAGCAACGTGGAGGCCCACTCGGCAGCGGTCGCCTGGATGACGAAGTTGCGCGTGAAGCGGCCCCGGGAACGCGCGGCACGAGCCCGGGGACCGTGGGGGTCGGCCGCCCCGTCCGGATCGGAAGGCGCGTCGTCGGGATCGCCGAACCCCACCGAGCCGGGCGGGCACGTCCGCCCCAGCCACGACCGCACCAACCCACCCGCCTCACCTGTGCGCGCCGCCGCCTCGACGTAACCGAACGCCGTCGGGTAGCTGCGCTTGAGCACCGCCAACGCGGGCAGCGCCGCGCCACCGGTCTGGCCGTACATCGCGCCGAGCAGCGCCACCTTGGCCTTGGCCCGGTCACCGCCGAACGAGTCACGCGCCAGCGCGGCATAGAGGTCGCCGGCCCCGCCCGCCGCCGCCAGCCGGGCGTCGCCGGATACCGCCGCCAGCACCCGCGGCTCCAACTGACCGGCGTCGGCGACCACCAGCCGCCAGCCCGGATCGGCCACCACCGCCTGGCGGATCACCTTCGGGATCTGCAACGCGCCACCGCCCCGGGTCGCCCAGCGGCCGGAGACGACCCCACTCGGCACGTACTCCGGCTGGAACCGCCCGTCGCGCACCCACTGCTCGAGCCAGGACCAGCCGTGCGCCGTCCAGATCCGGTAGAGCTCCTTGTATTCCAGCAGCAACGGCACCGCCGGATGGTCGACCCCGCGCAGCACCCAGGCCCGGGTGTTGGGCAGCTCCACCCCGGCCCGAGCGAACGCCTTCAACAGCTCCGCCGGGGAGTCGGCGTGCAGTCGGCGTACGCCGAACGCGTCGGCGATCCGGGCGGCCAGCTCGGCGAGCCGGCGTGGCGGGCCACCGACCGGGGACGCATCGCCGAGCAGCTCGTGCAGGATCTTGTCGTGCACGTCGGCACGCCACGGCAGCCCGGCGGCACCCATCTCCACCGCGATCAGCGCGCCAGCCGACTCGGCGGCCACCAGCAGCCGGAACCGGCCCGGGTGCTCGGTCGCGGCGATGCGGGCGAGCTGATCGGCGTACACCCGGATCAGTGCGTCGATGCCCGGCCCCGACGGGCCGGGCAGTGTGTCGAAGAGCGCGCCCTGGCCGTGCCCGGGGGGCGCGACGGCGCGCGGCGGTGGGTCGGGTGGCACCGACGCGCCGGTGAGCCGGGCCCAGGCCGCGGCCAGCGAGCGCGGCTCACCCCAGCGGCCGGCCTGCCCGAGCAGCAACGCCTCGGTCAACTCCACGTCGTGACACCTGTCGACCCGGACCCCGGCGCGCAGCAGCGGCGGGTAGACGGAGGTGGCGGTGGACCAGACCCACCGCGGATGCTCGGCGGCCTCGCGGGCGGCGACCGCGGCGGCCAGGTCGACGACGACCTCGGCCGGGCCCGCCGGTCGACCGTCGACGCCGAGGGAGCACAGCACTCCGCCACCTCGCTCGTCGGACACCACCGCCACCAGCACGAACGTGATTCTGCCTCCCCCTTGCGACAGAAACGGAGGCACACCTCACCGGCGTCGGGTCGGCCGGGTGTCGGAGACGCTCGGTAGCGTGGTCAGGTGCCCCCGCAGATCCCGCATTCCGACCCTGGCACCCCCAACACCCTGGGTCCGATGCGATACCTGTGGTGGCTGGTCCGCTGCCAACCCTGGCGGGTGCTGCGCGGCAGCCTGATCGGCACGGCCTGGATGATCGGGCTCTCCGCCCGGCCCTACCTGATCTACCGGGCCGTCGACGACGGGCTGCGCACGGGCGACACGCGGGCCCTGGCGTTCTGGGTCGCGGCGATCGTCGTCGCCGGGGTGGCCCTGTCCTACCTCGGCATCATGCGGCACCGCACGATGACCTTCATCCGGGAGGACGCCAAGGCGCGCTCGGCGGAGGTGCTGCTGCGCCACCTGTCCCGGATCGGCGCGGTGCTGCCGCGCCGGGTCGGCGCGGGCGAGGTGTCCACCATCGGCGGCTCCGACATCGACTGGTCCGCGCAGGTGCTGACGATTACCGGTCCGGGCTTCGGCGCGGTCGTCGCCTACGGGATCATCGCCGTGGTGCTCTGGTCGATCTCCCCGCTGCTGGCGCTCTGCGTGCTGCTCGGAGTGCCGGCGGTCGGCCTGGTCGTCGGCCCCCTGCTGCGCCGCCTGGAGCGGGCCGAGTCGGTCTACCGCCGGCAGCAGGGCGCGCTCACCGCCCGCTCCGGGGACATCGTGGCGGGGCTGCGGGTGCTCGCCGGGGTGGGTGGGCGGGACCTGTTCGCCCGGCGGTACGTGGACAGATCCCAGGACCTGCGCGCCGAGGGTTACCGGGTCGGCGCGCTGAACAGCTGGATCGACGCGGCGAGCGTCGCCATCCCCGGGTTGTTCCTGGCCGCGGTGGTGTGGCTGACGGCTCGGATGGCGGTGACCGGTGCCGTCACGATCGGCGAGCTGGTCGCCGTCTACGGCTACGTCGCGACCCTGATCGTGCCGGTCTGGTTCCTGCTGGAGGGCAGCCACCAGCTGATCCGGGGGCGGGTCGCCGCCCGACGGATCGTCGACCTGCTGACGGTGACCCCGGACGAGGTCGGCGGCCCGGGTCGTCGGTGGTCGGGCTCGGTGCCCGACGCACGCCGACCGGACGCCAGGCCGGCGCCGGCCGACCCCGCCGACCTGCACGACCCGGAGACCGGTCTGACCGTGCCCGCCGGCCGGCTGACCGGGGTGGCCGCCGACGACCCGGCGGCGGCCGTGGCGCTGGCCGACCGACTCGGCAGGTACGCCGTCAGCGACACCACCTGGGGTGGCGTGCCGTTGACGGCTGTCGCCCTGGACGAGGTCCGCTCCCGGATCCTGGTCGCCGATTACGACTCGTACCTCTTCGCCGGTGCGCTGCGGGACGTGCTGGGCCCCGGGGCCGACGACACCCGGATCCGCGTGGCCCTGCGGACCGCCTCGGCGGACGACATCGTCGACGCCCTGCCCGCCGGGCTGGACACCCCGCTGGACGCCCGGGCCCGGACCCTCTCCGGCGGTCAGCGCCAACGGGTCCGCCTGGCCCGGGCGCTCCTCGCCGAGCCGGAGGTGCTGATCCTCGTCGACCCGACCTCGGCGGTGGACGCGCACACCGAGGCGCGGATCGCCGAACGGCTGCGCGCCGCGCGGGCCGGGCGGACGACTGTGGTGATCGCCACCTCGCCGCTGCTGCTCGGCCGGGCCGACCTGGTCGCGTACCTGAGCGCCGGCCGGATCGCCGCCACCGGCAGTCACGCCGACCTGCTCGACTCCGACGCCGACTACCGGCGTCTGGTGTCCCGGGGCAGCGCGGATCTCGACCAGCCCACCGACACCGAGGAGGTCTACCGGTGAGCCGGCTGCCGGTGGCCGACCGGAGCACCGTCCGTCGTGCCCTGCGCGAGATGATCAGCCGGCATCGCCGCGCGGTAGGTGTCGTGCTGGCGCTGCACGCCGCTGCCGCGGTCGCCGGGCTCGCCCCGCCGTGGCTGCTGGGCACCATCGTCGACCGGGTCACCGTGGGCGCCACGGTGGCCACAGTGGACCGGTTGGCGCTGGCCATCGCCGGCTGCGTCCTGGTCAGCGCGTTGCTCTCCCGCTACGCCCAGTACGCCGGCCACCGCTTCGGTGAACGGGCCATCGCCGAGCTGCGGGAGGAGTTCGTCTCCCGGACTCTCGGCCTGCCCGTCTCGGTCGTCGAGCGCGCCGGCTCCGGCGACCTGGCCACGCGCAGCTCGGTCGACGTGTCGACGGTCGGGACGACCGTGCGGGACGTCGTGCCCACGATCGTCATCTCCTCGGTGCAGTTGACCTTGCTGTTCGGGGCGATCTTCCTGCTGCATCCGCTGCTCGGCCTGGCGGCGCTGGCCGGGCTCCCGTCGATCGTGGCGGCCGCCCGCTGGTACCTGCGCCGGGCCAGTCCCGCCTACCTGACCGAAGGCGCGGCGGCGGCCGAGTTGACCGAGACGCTGACCACCACCGCGGCGGGCGCGCGTACGGTGGAGGCGCTGCGGCTGACCGACGACCGGATCCGGCACTGCACCGACCGGATCACCCGGTTGTGGCAGGCCCGGCGGGCGACCCTGAGGCTGCGTACGGTGTTCTTCTCCGTCGTCGAGGCCAGCTACCCGCTGCCGATCGCCCTGGTCCTGCTCGTCGGCGGCCACCTGCTCTCCCGGGACCAGGTCACCCTCGGCGCGGTGGTCGCCGCCGCGCTCTACCTGCAACGGGCGATCGACCCGATGGACCGGATGTTGCAGTGGACCGAGCAGGCGCAGCGTGGTTTCGCGTCGTACGCCCGGGTGCTCGGCGTGGGCATGGTCCCGCCGGAGCCACCCGGTCGGGCGGCCACGTCACGTGGCGAACAGGTCGTCGTCCGCGGGGCGCGGTTCTCCTACTCCGGTGGGCCGGACGTGCTGCACGGCATCGACCTGGAGGTGCAGCCGGGTGAGCGGCTGGCCGTCGTCGGTCCGTCGGGCGCCGGCAAGTCCACCCTGGCCCGGCTGCTGGCCGGGATCGACGCGCCCCGCCACGGCGTGGTCAGCATCGGCGGTTGCCCGGTCACCGACCTCGACCCCGCCGAACGTCGACGGCGCATCGCCCTGGTCACGCAGGAGCACCACGTGTTCATCGGCTCGGTACGCGACAACCTCGCCTTCGCCGCGCCGGACGCGTCGGACGAGCAGATGCGCGCCGCGCTCGGCACAGTGGGCGCCCGCTGGTGTGCCGCGCTGCCCGACGGCCTGGACACCCAGCTCGGCGACGGGGCCCGGCAGCTCGGCGCCGCCGAGGCGCAGCAGCTCGCGCTGGCCCGGTTGGTGCTCGCCGACCCGCACACGCTGATCCTCGACGAGGCGACCGCCGCGCTCGACCCGAGCACCGCCCGCCGTACCGAACGGGCGCTGGCCGCCGTGCTGGTCGGGCGAACCGTCATCGCGATCGCGCACCGGCTCAACACCGCGCACGATGCCGACCGGGTCGCCGTGCTGGCCGAGGGCCGGATCACCGAGATCGGCAGCCACGACGACCTCGTGGCTGCCGACGGGGCGTACTCGGCGCTCTGGCGCTCCTGGCACAGTCGGGCCGACGAGCGCCCGAGGTGACCTGCTACTTGACGGCGCCCGCGGTGAGACCGGCCTGGATCTGGCGTTGGAAGACCGCGTACACGATGATCATCGGGAGGATGGCGAGGGTCAGCGCGGCGAACAACCCGGACCAGTCCGCCTCGTAGCCGGCGTTTACCGAGATCTGTGCGATGCCCTGAGTGAGCACCCACTTGTCCTCGCTGGAGAGCAGCACCAACGGGAGCTGGTACTGCGCCCACTGACCGATGATGTTGAAGATCGCCACGCTGATCAGGCCCGGCTTCGCCATCGGCATCATGACCTGGAAGAACAGCCGGGTGTGCCCGCAGCCGTCGATCATCCCCGCCTCGGCCACCGACGACGGCAGCGTCTTGAAGAACGCGGCCAGGAAGAACACCGTGAACGGCAACGAGTACGCGGAGTAGACCAGCACCACGCCGAGGTGGGTGTCCAACAGGTGGAGCTGCTTCACCACGAAGAAGAGCGGCACCAGGGCCAGGAAGACCGGGAAGGCCAAGCCGGAGACGAACAGGTAGTAGATCGCCCGGTTGCCCCAGAACCGGTAGCGGGCCAGCACGTACGCCGCCATCGAGCCGAGCAGCATGGTGAGGATCGTGCTGCCCCCGACCACGATCACGCTGTTCAGGAAGTACCGGCCGACCCTCGCCTTGGTCCAGGCCCGCCCGAAGTTCTCCCAGCGCAGCTCCGCCGGGAGCGTCCACGGGCTGCTGAAGATCTCGCCGGTGTTCTTGAACGCGGCGAGGAAGGTCCAGAGGATCGGCACGATCACGATCACCGCCCACACGGCGAGCGCGACGTGCCCCAGGCCGGCGAAGAGCCGCACCTCCGAGCGAGGGCTCCGACCTCCCCGTCCGCCGGTTGCCTTCGGGTCGCCGGTCTTCGGCGGTAGCGCCGCCGGTGTCGGCGGCAGCGTCGACTGCGGGTTCATCAGTACTCCACGCTTTCCCGCTTGGTGAGCCGCAGCGTCAGCGCCGCGAAGGTGATGGTGAGGAAGAACAGCGCCACACCCATGGCCGAGGCGTAGCCGTACTTCTGGTACGTGAAGGCGTTGCGGTAGATCTCCACGGCCAGCACGGTCGTCGCGCCGTCCGGTCCACCGGCATCGATCGAGAGCACCGAGACGATGGCGAAGCAGTCGAACGCCGCGATGCCGAGGTAGACCCAGGCCACCTGGAGGGTGTCCCAGAGCAGCGGCAGGGTGACCCGGAAGAACAGGGTCACCTTGCTCGCCCCGTCCATCTCCGCCGCCTCGTAGATCTCACCCGGGATGGAGGCCATTCCGGCCGAGAAGAGCACCACGTAGAAGCCGACGGCCTGCCAGACCAGCACCGCGATGATCGACCAGAGCGCCAGGTTCGGCTTGATGAGGAACAGGACCGGATCCAGCCCGAGCTTCATCAGCACGCCGTTGATCAGGCCGGACTCGTTCGGTCGGTACACGGTCTGGAACAACACCGCGATGATGGCCACCGCCAGGACCTGGGGGAAGAAGAACACCACCCGGTAGAACTTCGACCCCCAGACCCCCTGGCGTTGACCGCCGCTGCTCTTGCCGCCCACGTTGAGCAGGAAGGCGAAGAACAACGCGATGGCGATGGTGATCAGCGGCAGGGCAAGGAGCAGTACGCCGTGGTGCTGGACCGCCTTCCAGAAGGCGCCGTCGTCGAACAACCTCCGGAAGTTGTCGAAGCCCACGTACCGCGGGGCCGACAGCCCCCGCCAGTTGGTCATCGAGATCTGGAACGCCTGCGCGTACGGCCAGATCACGAAGGTCACGTACAGCGCGACCGGGGCGAACAGGAACCCGATCACGAATGGGTATTTGCCGTGCCGCATGACCCTAGCTCCGATCGATCAGCGCTTGAACTTGGCGACCGAGGTGTCCTTCTTGATCGCGTCGGCGCGCTTCTGGATCCGCTCCACGAAGGCGTCCGCGTTGATCCGGCCGAACATCAGCTCGTTGGTGGCGGTCCGCGCCTCCGTGTCGAGCTCCTTGTACCAGCCGTCGAAGTACAGGTTGAACACGTCCTGGCCGGCCGCCTTGAGCGCGGCCTGCGAGCTGGCCACACCGGGCGGGAAGGCGAAGCCGTCCGAGCCGGCGGTGACCACGGTCGGGGCCTTGACCACCTCGGTGAAGCCCTTGGCGCCCGCCTTGGACAGCATCTGACGCATGTACTCCAGGCCGCCCTTGGGGTTCTTGCTCTTCGCCGAGACGAAGTAGCCCTCACCCGCGGTGGCCCGCAGTGCCGTGGCCGGGAGCTTGTCCGACGCGGTCAGGCTCGGCACCGGCATGAGCTGGTAGTCGAAGCCGGCCGGGGTGTCCTGCTTCTGCTCACCCTCCAGCCAGTCACCGCTGGGGTACAGGGCGACCTTGTACTGGTTCTGCCGCAGCTGCACGTCGGTGTGCTTGAGACCCTCGAAGCTCTTGTCACTGAACTTCGCGCCGACCTCGGCCCACGCCGTGGCGGCCTGCTTGATCGCGTCCTGCTTCCAGGCGCCGTCCTCCAGATTGTCGATGTTCTTCAGCACATCGGTGCCGCCGATCTTGGCAGCCTGGGTGAGGATGACGTTCCACTGGTAGTAGGCCGCGTTCGCCCCGGCGTAGCCGTACGGGGTGATGCCCTTGGCCTTGATCTTGGTGAGCAGGGCGATGAAGTCGTCCCAGGTCTTCGCCGGCGCCCAGCCGTTGTCCTTGAACAGCTTGCCGGAGTACCAGATGCCGAAGACGGTGGAGACGTAGTAAAGGACGAACGGCTTGCCGTTGAACGAACCCGCCTCGACGGTGCCCGGCACCACGGTGTCGCGGACCTTCTTGCTCGGGTCGTCCACCGACGGGGCGTCCCACAGCTCGGTGAGGTCCTGGAGCTGGCCGTCGTTGACCAGCGCACCGAAGTCCATCAGCTTCTCGCCCGAGTTGTTCACGAACTCCGGCGGGTTGCCGGACGCGAACCGCGGCTGGAGCACCGTGGAGACAGCCTGCGTGGCCTGGTGCTTGACCTCCGCCTTGGGGAACGCGGTCTTGTAGAGCGGCTCGTGCACGTCGGTGGCGTACTTCTCGCCGTAACCGCCGTTGAAGATGATCACCTCGATCGCGGCGTCCTCCTTGACGCCGAGCGGGTTCTTCTCGCTCTTGGTGCCACCGGCGACCTGCTCGGTCTCCTTGTCACCGCTGCTCGTCGCGCAGGCGCTGAGCAGGCCGATGGCCGGAGTGGCGAGCATGCCCACGGCGGCGGCGCGACGCAGCACCGTGCGACGGTCGAGCGCGGCCGGGTGTTCGGGGGTAATCGACATCGTCGTCTCTCCTTGTGGAATTCGGGTCAGGCGGTACGCCGGAGTCGCCCGGCGTACCGCGACTCGAGGGCGATGTTGTGCTCGTCCCCTCCGGGGACGTTGGCGGAGAGGTAGATAGGGGGCACCTCTCCGGCCTGGTGGAACCGTCGTACGACCTCCGCGGTCAGCAGCTGCGCCAGCAGCGCCGTGGTGACCGAGGAGACCGCACAGACCGCGCCGCCGCCCTCGAGCGGCAGCAGTGCATCGCCGTACGGCGCGCCGTTGTCCAGCACGACGTCGGCGAGGTCGGCGAGCCGCTGACCGGACGGATGCCGTGGAGCGACCCGTGCCGTGTGCTCGACCGAGGTGACCGCGATCAACGGATGACCGCGCTCGGTGACCAGCGCCGCCAGCTCTACCACCGAGCCGTTGATGCCGGATTGGGACGCCACCACGAACACGTCACGCGGCTGCGGCGCCGCGAGCGCGTAGATCTGGTGGGCGATCGAGGGGTCGCGTTCCAGCTTCGGGTCGGCGAGCACGTCACGCGGGGCGTCACCGTGCATCACCAGGTCCCGCACCGAGAGCCGGTTGGTGGGGACCAGCCCTCCGGCCCGGGCCACCAGCTCGGCGGCGAACGCCTCGGAGTGCCCGGCGCCGAACGCCTGGAGCACCCCGCCGTCGCGCAGGCTGTCGGCGATGAGATCGGCTGCTCTGCTGATCCCGTCGGCCTCCGAGTCGAGCAGTCGGTCGAGCACCGGGCGAACGGCGTCCGCGTACCCCTGGGCGCTGATCATGACCGGACCCCTTCAGAGGTTGTCGGGAAACCTGGCGTCGGCTGCGGGTTTCCCGACAACCTCTTGGCTGCCTTGTGGCCGTCGACGGCCTGCGCGGTCCGCCGGAAGGCCGCGTGGGCGCGGTCGTGCGTACGTTGGGCGACGGCGATGTAGAGCAGGTCCAGCACCACCAGTTGGGGGTGCCGGGCGGAGAGGGCGTCCGGCCGGAAGGTGGTGGCCTGGCTGGCCGTGAGCAGCACGATGTCGGCCAGTTCGGCCAACGGTGAGCGCGGGAAGCCGGTGAGCGCGAGCGTGGTGGCGCCCCGGCTGCCCGCCTCGGCGAGCATCTCGATCGTCTCCCGGGTCTGCCCGGTGTGCGAGATGCCCAGCGCCACGTCCCCGCTGCGCAGCAACGCGGCGCTGGCCAGCCCCTCGTGGATGTCGTTCCACGCCCACGCGGCCACGCCGATGCGGTGCAGGCTGAACTGCATCTCCTCGCCGACGAGCGCGCTGCCGCTCGCGCCGAAGATGTTCACCCTGCTGGCCCCGGCGATCGCCACGGCGGCCCGTTCCACCTCGCTCAGGTCGAGCAGGGTGGCGGTGTCGTGCATGGCCCGGGTGTCGGCGGCCATGATCTGGTCGAGCACCCGGGCGAGCGGGTCGCTCGGCTGGATCTCCCGTCCGATGTCGACGGTCCAGCCGGCCGAGCGGGCCCGACCGGTCTCGGAGGCGATGCCCAGCCGCAGGTCGGCGTAGCCCTCGAAGCCCATCGCCCGGCAGAAGCGGGTGATGGTGGCCGGTGAGGTGCCGCTGCGCTCGGCCAGCTCGACGATAGTGGATCGGGCGGCGGCCTCCGGGTCGCTCAGCACATGCTCGGCGACGCGCCGCAGCGCGCCGGTCAACTCGCCGAGCCCGTTGCGAACCCGCGCCAACACCCCGTCGGAGGGCGAGTTCCTTCGATCGATCGCGTCGGCGTCGACCACCGCGGTCCCCGCGGCGGTGTCCACCTCGTGATCAACCATGAGTCGCCTCAGCTTTCCGAAAAGACTGTTAACTGTTAGTGGTAAAAGTTCTTACTGAACGCCCCTCCGTGTCAAGACTGTGGGCGAAGTTTTCAAACTGTTACCTGGTGCACAGCCCGCTGCGCCCGTCGAAACTTGCCCCGCAACACCTCGCCGACCAGCATGAACAGGCCCAATCGCCGTACCAACCAAGGAGGCTCCGTGCCGATGCCCGACACCCTCGTGATCGGTCTCGATGTCGGCGGCACGTCCACCCGGGCGACCGCCCTGACCCTCAGCGGGGACCGTGTCGGCACCGGCCGCGCCGGCGGTGGCAACCCCACAAGTCACGGCGCCGAACGGGCCGCCGCCGAGCTGTTGACCGCGCTCCGCGAGGCGCTCGCCGATCTCGACCCGACACGTGTGGTCGCCGGCACCATCGGGCTGGCCGGGGCGGGCCGGCTGCTCGCCGACCCCGCCGGCCGGGCGGCCTTCGACAAGGCCTGGCACGACGCCGGCCTTCGCTGCCCGTACGCGGTGCACAGCGACGCACTTGTCGCCTACGCCTCCGGCAGCGCCGCACCCGACGGAACCGTGCTCATCGCCGGCACCGGCGCGATCACCGCACAGGTCCACGACCTGCGGCTCGACCGCATCGCCGACGGTCACGGCTGGCTCCTCGGCGACACCGGCTCGGGCTTCTGGCTCGGCCGCGAGTCGGTACGCCGACTGCTCGCCGACCTGGACGTCGGCCGCACACCCGGGCCGCTTGCCACGGCGGTGCTCACCGAACTGCTGGGCAGCGCCGAGATCGCCGCCCGCCCCCGGGCCACCGTGGACGCCGTCATCCAGACCGTCACCCGCCGAGCCCCCATCGAACTGGCCCAACTCGCGCCACGTGTCATCACCGCCGCCGGCCACGGCGAACCCGTAGCCGTCGCACTGATCGCCGAGGCCGCAGCCCATCTGGCCGAAAGCGTGAGCCGAATCCGCCCCGCCGACGCGACGACACCGGTCGTGCTCGGCGGCGGACTACTCACCGCGGACACCCCGTTGGCCACCGCCGTCCGAACCGAGCTCGCCCGGCACTGGCCGAACGCGCCACTGCGTACCGCCGGCGACGGTGCCGCCGCCGCGGCCTGGCTCGCCGCCCGCGACCTACCCGAGGTCACCGACCCGGCAGCCCTGCACGCCCGCCTGTTCCCCACCACCTGAAGCCCCGACCGCGCGGCGCTCCGCGCGCATGATCGCACTCGGTCCAGGTTGTCGTTCCCTCCGCCCGCGACGAGGGGACTCCTTCCACGATTTAGCGCGATCGCCGGTGCGCGGCGCCAGAACCGAGCACGATCGCGGCGGGGGCACGCGACGGCAGCGGCGTGTCCGCACGGCGAGGGATCGTCGGCCGGTCGCCCGGACGGCCGATACGGGGATGCGGTCTCGGCAGCGCACCTGGCTCCGCTAGCGGTTGACACATCAGGGTATATGCTTGCTTGGTCAAGCAAATATGGATCGGTTCGACGAGAGGGTTAGCCGTTCCGCGTCCATCGACGTCATCGTCACAACCGGAGGTACTGACATGAATCGCCTCAAAGGGCGTGCCGCGCTGGTCACGGGCTCGACGAGCGGAATTGGGCGCGGCGTGGCGGAGGCGATGGCCCGCGAGGGCGCCATCGTCATCGTGACCGGACTTGGCCCGGAGCAAGGTGCTCGGATCGTCGACGGAATCGTCGCGGCGGGCGGCATCGCCCACTTCGTCGAGGCAGACCTCTCCGCGGGTGGCTCCGCGGTCCGCCGCCTCGCACAGGAGGCGACGGCCCTGGCGGGTCGGCCGATCGACATCCTGGTCAACAATGCGGCCTTCCTCGTGCCGCCGCACCCCATGACGGAGTCGACCGAGGAACAGATCGACCTGGTGCTGGAGGTCAACGTCAAGGCCCCGTACCTGCTGACGGCGGCCCTGGTGCCCAGCATGGTGGAGCACGGCGGCGGCTCCGTGATCAACATGGGCTCGATCGGCGGCGTCGACGGAATCAAGTTCACCTCGCTGTACGGCGCCAGCAAGGCGGGCCTGCACTCGCTGACGAGGTCGTGGGCCGCGGAGCTGGCCGCTGACGGTGTGCGGGTGAACACCGTCGCCCCCGGACCCACCATCACGGAGGCGAACGAGAACCTCCGCCCCATCCTGGAGAAGCTTGCCGAGGGCAACCCGGACAGGCGTACGGGGACCGTGCAGGATACCGCCGCGGCGGTGATCTTCCTCGCCAGCGAAGAGGCGTCACACATCCACGGCGTACTGCTTCCCGTGGACGGCGGGGCCCTCGCGATCTGAGGACAGCTCGGCTTGGCGTCGGTGCCGAGCCGGCCCTGCGGGTCGGTGCCGACGCGCACGGCAGGCGACGTTCATTTTCGGACAGGAGCAACAGCTCACGCTCCCACCGATCCCGGCCGGACTGCCCTGCGCCGCGTCCGGTGGGTCCGCTCATCCGACGGCCGGCAACGCCGCGCGACCCCGGGCCGCGCCGCCGGCGGTCGCCGTGTGCAGCGCCACCGCCACCGCCGCGAACGCCACCCAGCCGGCCGCCAGCGCGGCGGCCGTCGAGGTGTCCTGCCAGACGTGGTACGCCGCCAGGAAGCCGACGAGCGCCAGGCTGTTGCGGGCGAAGTGCCGGGTGAACGCCACCAGGTCGCGGCGGCCTTCGATGGCCACCAGCACCCCGGAGTACGGAAAGGTCACCACCATCGCGCGAAGCAGCTCGCCGAGCAGCCCGGTGAACGTCGCACCCACCAGGATCACCAGCAGCTTGGCCGCCGCCGGCAGCCGGGTTCGCGGGCCCTCCCCCACCGGCGGCCCAGCCCTCACCTGCGGCACTGTCGACGGCGGCACAGCCCCCGCCTGCGGCACGGTCGCCCGCGGCGTTGTCGTCGCGGGGTGTTGTCGGCGCAGCACCAGCATCGTCACCGCCCAGAGCGCCACCGTGCCGGCCAGCGCCGGCCAGAACGGCACCGGTACGGCGAGCAGTCCCGCGCTGAGCGCCACGTACCCGATGATCCCGGCGGCGTCGGCGATCAGAATCGGCCAGTGCAGCCGGTGGTGCGTGACCGCCACGACGACGAAGAACAGGTTGAGGCCGAGCACCCCGAGCAGTTGCGCGCCCTGCACCTGGTGCCCGGTGCTGACCAGGGCCAGCGTCATCGGCAGCGGGAGACTGTAGACCAGCGCACGCATCCGCACCGACCGGATCAGACTGACCGCCCAGACGACCGCGGTCACCAGCAGTACGGCTTGGACGGTCATCGGCGGCCCACCCTCCGGTCGTCGTCACGGTCACCCAACGTCGCGATCAGTCGACGCCGCGATCAGCGGTCCGCCGACGTCGCGATCAGTCGAGGAAGGTCGCCGCCTCGACGCAGGCCTCGAAGACGTCGGTCAGCCGGGCCAGGTCCCCGCCGTTCAGGGAGAACTGGTTCTCGGTGATCTCGCCGTGCGCGCTCATCCGCCCCTCCCAGCACGCCGTGCCGTCCCACAGGGTCAGGTTGACGTGCCGGGAGGCGTCGACCACGCCCCACGGCAACAGGCCCACCCGCACCCCGGCCCGGCGTTGGGCCCGCACCAACTCGGTCAGCTCGTCGCTGAGGCCGGCGTGCAGGAACACGCGCGTGATCCGTACGCCCCGGGCCAGCGCCTCGGTGTTCGCCGCCCAGTAGTGCCGGCCGATCTCGCCGCGCCACCAGCTCAGTTCGCCGCTGGCTCTCGGCATCACGTTCGTCACCGCGTCCAACCGCCGTACGCACTCGCGGGTGCCGCCGAGCAGGTCCTGGCAGTCGCCGCCGGGCCGGATGATCCGGCCGACGCGCAGCTGTTCGGTCTCGGCCCGCAACCGCTCGAAGCGACGCCGGGCCTCGTCGGCCACCCGGGTGCCCGGGTACCGCTCGACCGCCTCCCGGCTGCCGGTGACCACCTCCGGCACCGCGTGGACCAGCCAGTGCGGCCCCTCCAGGAGGGTCCGCAGGTGGAACCGGCGTTCGGCGCGGGCCAACGAGTCGACGAGCAGCGAGATGGTGGTGCCCATCAGTCCCGCCAGCAGCGACTCCACCCCCGTTGCCGCGTTGGTCAGGTCCAGCGTCACGGAGAGCGAGAGGGACAGCAGGATGCCGACCAACGCGACCGGATCGGTGTGCGCCAGCAGTCGGACGAATCCACCCGCCGAGGCGATCCGGCCGGCACGGGGGCGGCGGAGCAGATCGGACATCGAGGTACCTCCCGGGCGCCGACTGAGGTCAGCGTACGACGGGACGACAACGCCGCCCCGGTACGATCCTGCGGTGCCCGAGCTGCCCGTACCGCTGCCTGTCGGTGCGCCGGGCGACCCGGCCGCCGGCGTCGCCCGCTGGGTGGCCGCAGACCCGATCCGCGCCCTGGTCGCCCGTTTCGGCGGTACCTGGCCCGACGGTGACCTGGCCGAGGTGCTGCGGTTTCTCGACGAGTTCTCGGCGACGCACTGGGACTTCCGGGGTGGCCGGGAACGGCCCGAGGCCCGGGAGCCGGACCTCGACCCCGAGACGGCCGAGCTGGTGCTCGCCGCGGCGGCGGGGCTCGGCCTGGTCCGGCCGGTGCCGCCCACCCGACCGGCGTACGCCCACCTGGTTGTCCTCGGCGGTCTGGCGCACGCCTGTGTGCGCCGGGTCGCCTACGCCGCGCACCTGCTGCGCGCCGGCCTGCGGGTGACCGGCGAGGTCGCCGTGCTGGGTAGTTTCCGGCCGCTGTCGGACTGGGAACGGCGCACGCTTGCCGATGCCGGCCTGCCCGCCGACGCCACCGAGGTGGACGTGCTGGACACGGCGGTCCGGCGGCTGTTCGGGGTGACTGCCCCCAGCGAGCGGGCCGGCGTCGACGCGGGTCACCCGCACCACTCCTGGTCCTCGCGGACCTACCGGCCGGCGAGCCTGCCACCGGTACGGGTGCTGGCCGCGCCGTCCAGCGAACCGCAGCGGCGGCGCGCGCACACCGCCGACACGCAGCGCTTCTGGGCCGGGCACGCGCGGGTCGCCCCGGGCGATGAGATACTGATGGTCACCGCGCCGATCTACGTGCCGTTCCAGCACTGCGACGCGCTGCGCACCCTGGCCCTGCCGTACGGGTGCGGCATCGACACCGTCGGCGTGGACCCGGCCCTGGGCGACCTGGCGGTCCTCCCCGAGCAGACCCTCACGCCGGGGCGCTACCTCCAGGAGATCCGCTCGGCGATCCGCTCAATGCGCGCCCTGCACGCCCGGCTGCCCGCACCCTGACAGCCAGCCAGCGTCCGCTGAGACGGGCTCAGCCAGCCGGGCGTCCGCCGAGCCGGAGTCAGCCGGCGGCGTCCCCTGAGCCGGGCTCAGCCGGCGGTGTCGGCGACGGCCTGGGCGAAGACCTCGGAGCGGTGCTCGAAGTTGCGGAACCGGCCGTAGCTGGGCGCGGCCGGCGACAGGAGCACCACCCCGCCGGCCGGGGTCACCTCCCGGGACAGCCGCACCGCGTCCACCAGGTCGTCGACCAGTTCGGTACGCACCTTCGGCAGGCCGGCGAGCACCTCGACGATGCGGGGCCCGCTGTCCGGGATCCCGATGACCGTCAACTCCCGCTCGGCCAGGTGCTCGGCCAACGGGGTGTAGTCCAGACCCCGGTCGTTGCCCCCGACGATCACCGTCAACGGCCTCCCGTCGTACGCGTCGATGGCGTGCATGGCCGCGTACGGGCTGGTGGCCAGGGTGTCGTCGACGAAGGTCAACCCGGACGGGTCGGTGATCTCGGTGAGCCGGTGGGCCAGCCCCTGGAACGCGGCGACCGCGACGGCGAGGTGGTCCTTGCCGGCCACC
The DNA here is from genome assembly GCF_049841595.1 of Micromonospora sp. DT228. Taxonomy (NCBI): domain Bacteria; kingdom Bacillati; phylum Actinomycetota; class Actinomycetes; order Micromonosporales; family Micromonosporaceae; genus Micromonospora; species Micromonospora sp. DT228. The sequence continues at coordinate 63,466 of NZ_JBNCKO010000018.1, read as the reverse complement.
ACGTCGATGCCGAGCGCGTCGAGCACGGCGAGGGCGACGCACAGGTTGCCCTCGTTGTGCCGGCCGACGAGCGGCAGCACGGCGCGCGGGAAGAGCGGCTGGTCACCGAGGTGGAACCACGGCGTACCGTCGATGCCGGCCGCGACGTGGGTGGTGTCGGGCCGACCGGCCCGGACCGCCGGCAGCTCCCCCAGCTCGGCGGCGAGCCGGGGGTCGCCGCCGTTGACCACGATCGTCTGCGGGTCGTGGGCGAGCAGGTTGAGCTTGTCCCGGTAGTACTCCCGCTCCCCGCCGTGCGCGTCCAGGTGCTCGGGGAAGAGCGCGGTGACGACCGCCACCCGGGGCGAGTCGGTGAGGTCGCTGCACTGGTAGCTGGACAGCTCCAGCACGTACAGCTCCGCCTCGGGCAGGTCCAGGGTCGGCACTCCGATGTTGCCGCCGAAGACGTTCGGCCGGCCCGTCGCGGTGAGCAGGTGGCTGATCAGGCTGGAGGTGGTGCTCTTGCCCTTGCTGCCGGTGACACCGACGGTGCGCGCGGCGTGGTCGGCCATCCACAGCGCGGTGCCCTGGGTGACCGGGACCCCGCGTCGGCGCAGCTCGACAAGCCACGGGTGGGTTTGCGGCACGCCCGGGGACCGGACCACCACGTCGGCGGCGGCCAGCCGCTCGAAGCCCGCCTCACCTGTGACAAGCGGCGCCGCCTCGGCCAGCGGGCCGTCCCAGGGCAGCGACAGGAAGTTGGCGCTGTCGTCGACGGCGACCAGCCCGGCCGGACCGTGCGCGGCGATGGCGGTCACAGCGGCCCGCCCCTCCCGGCCGGTGCCCCAGACGGCGACGGTACGTCCGCGCAGGTCGGACAGGCGCACTGGGCTCTCCTCGGGGGTCGCGGCGGCAGCGGGGCGGGCCCGGTCCGGACACGGCCGGACGAACCAGGGCCTAGTATGGCGTGTGCCCAACGAGCAGCTCCGGCGGATGGACGCCTTCACCTTCCCGTCCTACTCGATCGACTTCGCCACCGGCGAGGTGTTGTTCGACTACGCGCTCACCGGTCCGACAGGTGAGCAGCGGTTCACCGAGGTGATCACCCTTCCGCTGCCGGCGGAGCCGCCGTCGGACGAGACGGTGGCGACCCTCGGCCGGGTGCTGGAGGTGCTGCACCTGGTCGCCGGGGTCAGCTACTACAAGACCGCCGCGCCGCCCCGGCTGGTGCTGCCGGCGCCGCTGGGCGCGGCCACCGTCGACTACGTCACGGCCGTCTACACCAAGGGCCTCGCCGAGTACGCGTACCGCAACCACCTGCCGCACGTGCTCCACCTGCGCCCGGAGGTGCCGGCCGGCTCGCCGGACGCGCCGCGCGTCTACGACGACTCCGATCGTCGTCCGCTCTCGGCGGTCGGCGGCGGCAAGGACTCGATCGTCAGCCTGGAGGCGCTGCGCCGGGCCGAGTTGGACCCGGTGCCCTTCTCGGTCAACCCGAACCACGTGATCGTCTCGGTGAACGAGGCATCCGGGCTGATCCCGCTTGCCGCCCGTCGGCGGATCGACCCGGTGCTGTTCGACCTGAACGCGGCCGGTGCGCTGAACGGACACATCCCGGTGACGGCGATCAACTCGCTGATCGCGGTGGCGACCGCGGTGCTGCACGGGCTGGGCCCGGTGGTGATGTCCAACGAGCGCTCGGCGTCCGACCCGAACCTGGTCTGGGACGGTCACGAGATCAACCACCAGTGGTCCAAGGGTGTCGAGGCGGAGGGGCTGCTGCGGGCGTCGCTGGCCGAGCACGCCGGCCTGACCGAACCGTACTTCTCGCTGCTGCGCTCGCTGTCCGAGCTGCACATCGCGCGACTGTTCGCCGAGTTCACCCGGTACGACGACGTGGTGACCAGTTGCAACGCCGCGTTCAAACTGCGGGACGCGAGCGAGCGCTGGTGTCGTGACTGCCCGAAGTGCCGGTTCGTCTTCCTGGCCATGGCGCCCTTCATGCCGCGGGAGCGGATCACCCACATCTTCGGCAGGGACCTGCTCGCCGACCCGGAGCAGATCCCCGGCTACCGCGAGCTGCTGGGCGTGGACGGGCACAAGCCGTTCGAGTGCGTGGGCGAGGTCGAGGAGTCGGTGGTGGCCCTCGGTCTGCTCGCCGAACAGGACCAGTGGCGCGACGCCCCGGTGATCCGGGCCCTGGTCGACGCCGTCCCGGCAACAGCCTGGTCCGCGGTGGCCCACTCGGACGTCTTCACCCCGGGCGGCCCCAACCACATCCCCCCCACCTACGCCAAAGCCCTCACCTCCCTCACCTAACCCCCCCCGCCCCCCGCGTTGATCATGAGGTTATTGCCACTCGCATCGGCGTGTCATGGCGATAACCTCATGATCAACGAGGCCGGCGTGGGGGTGGGGGGCGCGTACCCGGGGGGGTTAGGGGGTTCGGACTGCTTGTAGGGCTAGTAGGGCTACGTGGAGGGAGAGGCTGGCCTCTACCGAGTCGAGGTCCACGTCGAGGATGCGGGCGATGCGGGCCAGGCGTTCGTAGAAGGCCGGTCGGGACAGGTGGGCGGCGGCGGCGCCGGCGGACTTGTTGCGGCCCTGTTCCAGGTACGTGCGAAGGGTGTCGAGCAGCCGTTCCCGGGGGTGGCGGGCGTCGTACTCGAGCAGCGCGCCGAGTTCGCGCTCCACGAAGGTCTGCAACCGTGGCTCGTCGCGCAGCAGGTGCAGCAGCCCCGCGAGGCCGACGTGCGGCAGTCGGAAGACCGCCAGGTCACGCCGGTCCCGGGTGGCCGCCTCGGCGATCTGCCGCGCCTCGACGAGCGACCGGCGGGCCTCCCGCAGGGTGCCCACCCCCGATCCGGCGGCCACGATGACGGCACCCGGACCAGCGCCTCGGGCTCCATCGACACCTGACGGCACCGGGGACGTGTCGATGCCGGCCGTTGATCGGGGGGCTTCGCCGCCGGAGGATGCGCGACCGGCGCCGGCGTCGTGGCGTACTCGACGCAGTGCGCTGGCGAACGCGGACAGCGCGCGGTCCTCGGCGGCCGGGTCGGTCAGGACCAACAGCACGCCCACCGAATTGTCGTCGACCGCGCTGGTGAGCGCGGTCAGTTTCGCCTCGCGCAGCGCCTGGCCGACCGCCTCGGACAGGTCCCGCAGACGGGCCTGGGCGGCCTCCGGACCGCTCTCCCCGGCCGGGTCCTCGGCCCGGTGTCGGACCATCACGCCCACCAGGTGCCGGCGGTCGAGCGCCACGCCGAGCGCCTTGGCCCGCAGCGCGACCTCGTCCACCGGTCGGGAGTGGTCGAGGAGCGCGGTGAGCAGGGTGCGGTGGATCTGCCGTTCCAGCCCTTCGGCGTCGCGGCGGATCAACCGGCCCAGCGCGAGGGTGGACGCGGCCCGCTCGATCAGGATTGTCAACCGGGTGGGCGGGCCGGCGGTCGGCTGGCTGGACTGGGCGCTGGGCACGTCGCCGCTGGCCGGCCAGCGCAACAACAGCCGTCCCCAGTCCTGCCCCCGGGCGCCGACGACGGTCACCAGCCAGCCGCTGTCCGGGTCGTACGCGGTCCGGCCGGCCGGTCGGATCCGCCGGGAGTGCTGCTCCCAGCCGTCCAGCAGCAGCTCGGCGCTCTCCCCGGCCGGGTCGTACCCCAGCACCTGACGGGACAGGTTCTCCAACACCACGGGGCAACCGGACAGCTCGGCGGCCTGCCGGATCACCTCGGCGGTGTCGGCGCCCTCGACGGACAGGTCGTTGAAGCGCTGGTGGATCTCCTCGGTGGCCCGCAGTTCGGTGAGCTGCGCGTCGACGATCAGCGCGTGCACGGCCTCGGTGATCCGCACGAACGGGGTGGCCCGGCGCAGCTCCACCAGGGGCAGCCCGCGCCGTTCGGCGGCGGCGACCATCACCCGGGGCACCCCGCTGACGTAGCGGCGGCCCAACTCGACGACAAGGCCGGAGACGCCGACGTCGGCCAGGTCCCCGATGAACGCGCGGAGCCCGGCGTCGTCCCCGGGCAGGCCGATGCCGGTGGTGAGCACCAACTCGCCGCCCCCGAGCAGGGTGGCGATGTCGGGCACCTCGGCGACGTGCACCCAGCGGACCGGCCGGTCCAGCCCGGCGTCCCCGGCGACCATGCGCGGTGCGCCGTGGCGGACCGGGTCCAGGGCGAGGACCTCACGCACGGTAGGGAACACGGCCGACACGCTACCCTCCGTGACGCCGGATCTCGACATTCGCCGGGCGGCGTCACGGAGGGGCGGCGCGGGTTCACTTAAGGGCGTGTGTCAAAGCCCCTGGCCGGCCTGCGGCGGGCCCAGACGACGACCGGCCGCGTTGGAGATTGGTCCGGATACAACACCGGTATCCGGACCAATCTCCGCCTTGCCGGACCGCCGCCTGGACTCCGCCTCGGCTCGACCGAGGACTTTGACACACGCCCTAGTCGACGCCGAACTCCATGGCGGCCCGGTCGAGTGCCTCGTCGGCGGCGGAGGCGACACCTCGGGAGGCGATGGCTTCCGCGCCGCCCTCCGGCATCGCGCCGATCAGCCCGGTCGAGGCCGCCTGGGCGGCGCCGACCATCCGCTGCGGGGTCCCCCCGCCGACCATGCCGAGGTTCGCGTACTGCTCCAGCTTCGCCCGCGAGTCGGCGATGTCCAGGTTGCGCATGGTGAGCTGGCCGATCCGGTCCGACGGGCCGAACGCCGAGTCCTCGGTACGCTCCATCGACAGCTTGTCCGGGTGGTAACTGAAGGCCGGGCCAGTGGTGTCGAGGATCGAGTAGTCCTCGCCCCGGCGCAGCCGCAGCGTCACCTCGCCGGTGACGGCCGTGCCCACCCAGCGCTGCAGCGACTCGCGCAGCATCAGCGCCTGCGGGTCCAGCCAGCGGCCCTCGTACATCAGCCGGCCCAGGCGGCGACCCTCGCTGTGGTAGTTGGCCAGGGTGTCCTCGTTGTGGATGGCGTTGACCAGCCGCTCGTACGCGGCGTGCAGCAGCGCCATGCCGGGCGCCTCGTAGATGCCCCGGCTCTTGGCCTCGATGATCCGGTTCTCGATCTGGTCGGACATACCGAGGCCATGCCGGCCGCCGATGGCGTTGGCCTCGAGCACCAGGTCGACGGCGTTGCCGAACTCCTTGCCGTTGATCGTCACCGGGCGGCCCTGGTCGAAGCCGATGGTGACGTCCTCGGTCGGGATCTCCACCGACGGGTCCCAGAACCGGACGCCCATGATCGGGTTGACCGTCTCGATGCCGGTGTCGAGGTGCTCCAGGGTCTTCGCCTCGTGCGTGGCGCCCCAGATGTTGGCGTCGGTCGAGTACGCCTTCTCGGTGCTGTCCCGGTAGGGCAGGCCGCGTTCGAGCAGCCACTCGGACATCTCCTTACGCCCACCCAGCTCGGTGACGAAGGCGGTGTCGAGCCACGGCTTGTAGATGCGCAGCATCGGGTTGGCCAGCAGGCCGTATCTGTAGAAGCGCTCGATGTCGTTGCCCTTGAACGTCGAGCCGTCGCCCCAGATCTGGACGTCGTCGGAGATCATCGCCCGCACCAGCAGGGTCCCGGTCACGGCCCGGCCGAGCGGGGTGGTGTTGAAGTACGCCCGTCCGCCCGAGCGGATGTGGAAGGCCCCGCAGGTCAACGCCGCCAGGCCCTCCTCGACGAGGGCGGCGCGGCAGTCGACGAGCCGGGCGACCTCGGCGCCGTAGCTGAGGGCGCGGCCGGGCACCGAGTCGATGTCGGGCTCGTCGTACTGGCCGATGTCGGCGGTGTAGGCGCAGGGGACGGCGCCCTTGTCGCGCATCCACGCGACCGCGACCGAGGTGTCGAGGCCGCCGGAGAAGGCGATGCCGACACGTTCGCCGGAGGGCAGGGAGGTGAGAACCTTGGACACGGGGAAAATTATGCAATAGAACGCATGGCCATGCAAGTTGAAGCGGCCGTCAGACAGGGTCCTCTCGGCTCAACTCCCAGAAGGCGACAGCCGCCGCCGCGGCGACATTCAGCGAATCGACGCCCCGGCGCATCGGAACGACCACCCGGACGTCGCTGGCGGCCTGGGCCGCCGCGGTGAGGCCGGGCCCCTCGGCGCCGAGCAGCAGCGCCGGCCGCTCGCGCCGCGCCGGCGTCAACAGCTGGATGGGTACGGCGTCCGGAGCCAACGTCATGGCGAGAACGGAGAAGCCCGCCTCCCGCACCTGGTCCAGGCCATCGGGCCAGCGCTCGATCTTCGCGTACGGCACCGCGAAGACCTCGCCCATGCTGACCCGGACGCTGCGCCGGTAGAGCGGATCGGCGCAGGTCGGCGACAACAGCACCCCGTCGATGCCGAGCGCCGCGGCGCCCCGGAAGATCGCTCCCAGGTTCGTGTGGTTGTTGATGTCCTCCAGGATGACCACCCGGCGTGCGGCGGCGAGCACCTCGGCCGCCGTCGGCAGCGGCCGGCGGTGGAACGACGCCAGCACCCCCCGGTGTACGTGGAAACCGGTGGCCCGTTCCAGCACGTCAGGCGTCGCGGCGTAGACCGGCGCGTCGCCGGTGTCCAGGTCGGCGAGCTGGTCGATGCGCTTGGCGTCGACCAGGTACGACCGGGCCGGGTAGCCGGCCCGCAACGCCCGCCGCAGCACCAGCTCCCCCTCGGCGATGAACAGGCCGTGCGGCGGCTCCCAGCGGGTGCGCAGTTCGACGTCGGTGAGCGCACGGTAGTCGGCGATGCGGTCGTCGTCAGGGTCGGTGATCTGGTGGACGGGCACCCGACGATTCTGCCGGACGGCACACCTCCCCCACCGATGCCCACCCGTGGGGTGTTTTGTCCGGTGGAGAAGGGGAACGACCGGGGAAGGAGCGGACCCGACGGGAAGGACCAGCCAGGTGAGCACAGAGCACACCGGACCGGGCGAAGCCGGCACTCTACCCCGGCACCCCACCGTCGCGGACCACATCGTGTCGCGACTGTTGAGCTGGGGCGTACACCGCTATTTCGGCTACCCCGGCGACGGCATCAACGGCCTCACGTCCGCGCTGCAACGCACCCAGGGTCGCACCCAGTTCATCCAGGTCCGCCACGAGGAGACCGCGGGTTTCGCCGCGTCGGCACACGTCAAGTACGGCGGCGGGCCGCTGGGCTGCGCCCTGGTGACGAGCGGGCCGGGCGCCATCCACCTGCTCAACGGCCTGTACGACGCCAAGCTCGACCACCAACCGGTGGTGGCCCTGGTCGGGCACACCGCGACCACCGCCGAGGGCGGCGGCTACTACCAGGAGGTCGATCTACTCGCCCTCTACAAGGACGTGGCGGCGGCGTTCCTCGCCCAGCTCGACCACCCGGCGCAGGTACGCCACCTGGTCGACCGGGCGTGCCGCACCGCGTTGGCCAGGCGTACCGTCACCGCCCTGATCCTCCCCCTGGACATCCAGGACGAGCCGGCCATCCCGGACCCACCCCACGCGCACGGCTACTACCAGACCAGCAACGTGCCGAGCAGCACTCCCACCGTTCCGCCGGAGGCCGACCTGCGCCGGGCCGCCGAGGTGCTCGCCGGCGGGCAGCGGGTGGCCATGCTGGTCGGGCAGGGCGCCCTGGGCGCGCAGGAGGAGGTCCGCGAGATCGCCCATCGACTCGGCGCCGGGGTGGCCACCGCCCTGCTCGGTTTCACAGTCGTCGACCACCGCGAGCCGTGGGTCACCGGGGCGATCGGGTTGCTCGGCACCCGACCGAGCTGGCAGTTGATGACCGGCTGCGACCGGCTGCTGATCGTGGGCAGCAACATGCCGTACTCGGAGTTCTACCCGCCACCCGGACAGGCCCGCGCGGTGCAGATCGACCTGGACGGCACCCAACTCGGGCTGCGGTACCCGACCGAGGTGAACCTGACCGGCGACGCCCGTCCCACGTTGCGGGCGCTGCTGGACGAGCTGGGCCCCGGACCCGGGCCGACCGCCTGGCGGGCGGAGATCGCCGAGGCCACCTCGGCGTGGCGTCGCGTGCAGAGCGACCTGGCCGAGCAGAGCGCCGACCCGGTCAACCCGCAACTGCTCTTCCACACCCTCAACGAGCGGCTGCCCGACGACGTGCTGCTCGCCGTCGACTGCGGCACCACCACCGCCTGGTACGCCCGCCACCTCCAGGTCCGCCCCGGGATGCTGGCCAGCCTGTCCGGCACCCTGCTGTCCATGGGCGGCGCCATGCCGTACGCGCTGAGCGCCAAGTTCGCCCACCCGGACCGGCCGCTCGTCGCGCTCATCGGTGACGGCGCCATGCAGATGAACGGCGTCAACGAGCTGATCACCGTGGCGAAGTACTGGCGCGGTTGGGCCGACCCACGATTCGTGGTGCTGGTGCTCAACAACCGGGACCTGGCGTTCGTCAGCTGGGAGCAGCGTTCCACGGAGGGGACGCCGATGTTCCCGGACAGCCAGCAGTTGCCGGACATCGCCTACCACAAGTGGGCAGAGGTGCTCGGGCTGCACGGTGAGCTTGTCGACGCACCGGAGCAGGTGCCCGCGGTCTGGGAGCGGGCGCTCGCCGCCGACCGGCCGGTGGTCATCAACGCCCTGGTCGACCCGGCCGAGCTGATGCTGCCGCCGCACTTCACCGTCGAGCAGGCCCGCAAGACCGCGGCGGCGGTGCTGCGCGGCGACACCGACTGGGCCGGCATCATCCGCCGCGGCATCCCGTCGACGCTCGCGAGCTACCGCCCCCGCCGCCGAGACCGCTAACCGCGCCCCCTCCCGCGCCCCGCGCCCCGCCCCCCCCGCCCCCTCCCGCGATCTTGCACTTTCTGCTGCGACAAATGCCGCACTAGTGCGCTATTCGGCAACAGAAAGTGCAAGATCGCGGGGGGCGGGCGGGGGCGGGCGGGGTCAGCCTCGGCACGGTGCCGGGTCAGCCCCGGCGGTCGAGCCAGCGTTGCAGGGGCGAGCGGGGCTCCTCGGTGGTGGGCGGCTGTGGACGGTCCGGGACCGCGGGGCGCTGCACCGGGCGGCGCGCGTCACCGGCCAGCTCGTGGCTGGGCGCCACGAACGCCTTCTCCGGCTGTCCCTGCACGGCGGTGGCGATGACCCGGGCCACCGCGTCGATCACCTTGCCCTGCACCGCCGAGCCCACCGAGTCGGCCGGGTCGTCCGGGTTGGCGGCGATGCCGGCCACCGCCACCTGCGGGGTGAAACCGACGAACGTCTCCGTGGAGTTCTCCTCCGAGCTGCCCGTCTTACCGGCCACCGGCCGGCCGTCGAGGATGTCGTTCACCCCGGTGGCGGTGCCGCCGTTGCACTGCCCGAACGCCGACTGCTGACCCACCGGACAGCGAGCGGCGTCGGTCGCGGCACGGGCGACGTCGGCGTCGAGGACGCGCTTGCAGGACGGCTGCCCGACAGGCACCTTCTCGCCGTTCGCCGCGGTCACCGAGACCACCGGCACCGGGGTGCAGTAGGTGCCCTCGGCGGCCACCGTGGCGTACGCGTTGGCCAGGTCCAGCGGGGTGGTGGCGGCCACGCCGAGGGTGAACGAACCCCAGTTCGCGGCGTTGTTCTTCGCGAAGGCGGCGTCCGAGTCGGCGCGGAACGTGATGCCGAGCCGCTGCGCCATCTGGACCACCTTGGCCTGGCCGACCTGCTCGGCCAACCAGACGAAGTAGGTGTTCACCGAGCGGCCGAAGCCGTCCCACATCATCCGGTACCCGTCCATCCAGTCCGGGTTGGCGTTCGCCGGGCACCAGTGGCCGTCGCAGCTACCCGGCCCCTCGGCGGCGTACCGGGTGGGTAGCTTGGCGGGCGCGTCGAAGCCGGTGGAGAGGGTACGGCCCGACTCCAACGCGGCGAGCATGGTGAAGAGCTTGAACGTCGAACCCGCCTGGTACCCGTCGACGCTGGCCCCGCCGGAGATCAGCGGGTTGACGGTGTTCGGGTAGTTCGCCTGACCGGCCGGGTTGTCAGCCAGGCTGTAGTGCCGGTTGACCGCCATCGCCAACACCTGCCCGGTGCCCGGCTGGACCGCCGCGATCGGCAGTGCGCGCTTGTTGTCGTACGAGTAGACCTTCGTGGCCTGCTTCTGCGCGGTGGCCTGGATCTTCGGGTCCAGCGAGGTGACCACGGTGTAACCCCCGGAGCGCAGGGCCTGCTCGCGCTCCGCGACTCCTGCCCCGAACGCCGGCTGGGTCAGCCACCACTGGCGCAGGTAGTCGCAGAAGTAGCCCCAGTCGTCGTGCCCCTGGGACACCGCGGTGCAGCCGTTGGGCTGGGCGGTGGGGTGCAGGGTCAACGGCTCCGCCTTGGCCTGGGCGGCCTGCGCGGCGGTGATCGCGCCGGTGGCGACCATCGAGTCCAGCACGTACGACCGGCGGGCCACCGCGTCGTCCTTGTCACCGCTGATCGGGCTGTACGCGTCCGGGGACTGCACCAGGCCGGCGAGCAGGGCCGACTCGGCGAGGGTCAGCCGCGCCGGTGGCTTGCCGAAGTACCGCTGGCTGGCCGCCGCGACTCCGTACGCGCCGGAACCGAAGTAGGCGATGTTCAGGTACCGGTCGAGGATCTCGTCCTTGCCGAGGCTCTTGTCCAGCGCGCTCGCGTACCGGATCTCCTGGATCTTGCGCCCGACGGTCGGGTCGGTGGCGGCGGCCCGCTCCTCGGCGGTGCGGGTGGGGTCGGTCTTGAGGACGTTACGGACGTACTGCATGGTCAGCGTCGAGCCGCCCTGCTCGGTGCCGCCGCCCTTGACGTTCGCGACAAGTGCGCGGGCGAGGCCACGCAGGTCCGCCCCACCGTGGTCGTAGAAACGCCGGTCCTCGGCCGCCACGATCGCCTGCCGCATCACCGGCGCGATCTCCGACAACGGGACGTCGGTGCGGTTCACGTCGTAGAACGTGGTGATCAGCGTCTTGCCGTCGTTGGCGTACAGGTACGAGCGCTGCGGCGTGGCCGGGGTCTTCAGCGAGGCCGGCAACGCGGCGTACGAGCCGAGCGCGGAGCGGGCGCCGAGCCCGAGCAGCAGGTTGCCCGGGAGCGCGGCGACGGCCAGGGCGAGCCCTGCCAACACGCCGGCGAGCAGCACGGTGAACAGCCGCGACAGCGGCGAGCGGGAGGCGGCCATGCTCCCCAGGATTGCCACGACATTCGGAAATCGGCCAGCCTGGGCGGCAATTGTCAGGCAATTCACCGACAACTGTGGCGGCGACCCGACCGTCAACCGCCCAGTACGCCGCTCCAGCGGATGAAACCGGGCAACAGGAGCACGGCGCACACAAGCGCCAGAACCGTCATCGCCAACGGCAGCCGTGCGCGCCGCAACGCCCGCCGCAGGTACTCCTGCCGGATCTCCTGCTTCTCGGGCTCGCTGAAGTCACGGTCGATGTAGAGGTCGGCGTCGCGCTCGGCCGCCTGGAACAGGTGCGCCGCCCAGGTCAGGAAGCCGGCGGCGACCACCCAGAGCGCCGAATCCAGCGCGATCTTGCCGGTGGAGACATCCGTGCCAGCGGGGCCGGTGGAGACGGACGTGAGCATGTTGATCCCGGCTCCGGCGAAGAGCCCGGCCAGAAAGTTCAGCGTGGACGGCGCGGGCACCGCGATGCTCACGAGGTCGGGTCCGATCCCGCGTCCGGCCACGGCAGGTCCGGCCAGGCGACGCCGCAGACCAGGCGCCCGAGCGCGTCGATCTGCTCCAACAGCTCCTGGTCGGCGTGCTCGTCGAGCCGGCTGGCCAACTCCGTGACCTGAGCCCGGTAGGCCCGCTGCTCCGTGAGCACCTTCTCCACCGCCGGCGTCCGCATCGGCCCGTCGCGCTTGGCGAGCCGAGCGCGGATGGTCTCCTCGATCTGCTCGCACCCGCGCTGCCACGCCCGCAGTTGACGGCTGGACAGCCTCGCCCCGGCGGAGGACGACGCGACAGGCTGCGGCGCCACGGACACCTCCGTCGGCTCGGACGGCTCCAGCCGACCCTGGTTGATGACGTCGCCGAACAGTTTCAGGCTCTCCAACTGCACGATCCGCCACACGATGTCGGCGAGTTGGGCTGCCACGAACGGAATGCGCAGCCGCTCCTCGGGCGCGGTGGGCAGCAGCGTCGGGCTCCGCTGCTCGGTGACGATCCGCTGGAAGAGCGTCTTGAGGTGTTCCCGGGTGCCGTTGGCGGCTCCGGTGCAGAGCAGTGTCGCCTCCATCGCCTGCGCCATGTCGATCTCCCGCCCCCGAGTGGTCCACTCCCCCTCCCGCCCCATCAGCCAGGCGTGCGCGGTCTCCATCTCCGGTCGCATCGGCACCCCGGCGCGCAGCAGGGCGCTGAGGCACATGGCGGTGGTGGCCTCGTCGCGGTTCCACGTGCCGGTGCCGCTGCGCCACCAGTTGTCGAACGACCCGCGATTGGACACCTGCAGCAGGAGCCAGTTACAGGCTTCCCGGACCACCGGGTGGTCCCTGCGCAGGTTCGCCTGACACAGACCGAGGACCACCCGCGCGGTCACCCACGGCACCCGCGCCGGGTAGAAGTAGCCGTCCTCGTCCTGGGCCTCACGGGCCACCTCGATCAGGCGGTCGATCCGGGCCTGATCCTGGTGGACGGCCGGAGCGGAGCCCTCGAAACCCAGCAGGAGACCCAGCACCCAGTTGCGGTACATCAGCCCGGTGTCCAGGTCCTCGGCGCGCATGCCGGCCAGGTGCGGCGCCGCGCCGAGGATCGCGTCCTCCTTCGCCATCGACTGCTGGATCTTCACGAAGTCCTGGTAGTCGGCGGTGACATCGCCGGTGGGCTCGGGCAACCCGTGGTCCGGCGCGTCGTAGCTCCAGCGGGCTCGCACCACACCGGCGATCGTCCACCAGGAGTCGACGTGGTTGAGCTGGTTGAGGGCGCTCGCCGCGAAGACGGCGGCGCCGGAATTGTCGCCCCAGGACGGGTCCACGTTGCTGCGTTTCCGCATCGTACGGCCGAGCCGGATCAGCGTTTCCCAGGTGCTCAGCAGGTGCAGCGTGTCGGTCCGCGCGGTGTCCGGCGCGACCAACTGGTCGAGCCGGCTCAGCGTCGCCTTCATCAGGCGCTCCCCGCCGCGCTGGAGATGCAGCCACACGTTGTGCTGTGGGCTCTTCCACCGGCTGTCGGCGTTCCAGTGCCGGCGGGCGTGGTTCATCACCAGTTGCGCACGGCGGCGGGAGCCGATCAGGTAGGCGCCGTCGACCTGGTAGATGAGACCGTCGTCGCGCAGCCGCTCGAGCGCCTGCCGCAACGGGCCCGCCTCCCGGGTGGCCATCTGCAACTCCAGCACACCCAGGCAGGCCACGCGGTAGAGCACCTCGCGCTGGTCGTCGCTTGTCACCTGCCGGGTGTAGTACGCCTCCAGGTCCGCCTCGGTGGGCACCGCACCGCGCTGTCCATAGAGGTCGATCGCGGTCAACGCGAGGTGCACGTCGTCCTGCGCCAGTCGCCGGATCGTCTGCCAGTGCGCCTCGTCGATGCCGCTGTCGACAAGCAGTTGGCTGACCAACGGCCGCCCCTCGGCGAGGACCTGTCGCAGCTCGCGGGTGGGTTCGCCACCGGCGAGGTTGGGGCCCGCCACCTTGTAGCTCGTCGCGAGCACCTGCACCTCGAGCCCGAAGTCCGAGCGCAGCCGGGTCACGCAGTCGAACAGCTCGTTGAGCACCAGCGGGTTCGCGTGCAGGTTTTCCAGGACGACCAGGTAACGGCCGGTGCGGCTGCGCTCCTGCTCCAGCAGGGCCAACACGATCGACTCCGGACCGTCCGCCGGATCGGCGAGGTTGAGCCACACGACGCCGTCGTCGGCGCGCCGCTTGTCGGCGATGTTGGCCACCAGCGCGGACTTCCCGCATCCGTGCTCGCCGATCACCACCACGTCCCGACCGGCCTCGAGCTGCCGTTCCACCTGGGTGGAGCTGTCGGTCAGCCGGTCCAGTCGGGCGTAGTATCCCATCGCCTCGACCGAGGGCGGCTCGGCGTGCCCGACCCGCCGGGGCCGCCAGCCGGAGCCGAACGGATCCTTCTGCAGGGCGTACGCCACAAGCACCAACGGCGTGACACCGTGCGCGCCGTCGCCGGCGGTCGTGGCCCGGACGATCTTCTCGGCGATCCGTACCTCGGTGGGCTGGCCCATCGCCTCCACCCGGACGACAAGCTCGTGCCCCACGCCGTCGCGGAACTCCGTCGTCGCGCTGAGCACCCGCAACGCGGCGGGCCGCTCGTCGAGCAGGGCCGTCTGGGTGGTGAGGTCCTTGTGGGCCGCGGTGAGCAACTCGTACGCGCCCGGGTCGGAACCGAGAGCGTTGACGGCCAACCAGGGCGAATAGTCGGGCACCGACCCCCCCTTCGGCAATCACCGTGGGTCAACCAGGACACCACGACATGTTGATGCTAACCGCCAGTCCTCCCGCTGTCGCAGGGCAGGTCCACGCGCAGTCGGAGGTACTGGGTCCGGACCAGCTCCCCGTTGACGGCTTTCACGTCCGAAGCGGACACTCGGAAACCGCCTCGGTCGAACGCTGCCCGCACCTCGTCGGCGTCACCAAGGTCGTGGCTGGCCATCCGCGTCGCGTACCGGCGGGCGGCGCCGGCGAGCTCGTCGAGCTCCACGGAGAGCAGCCCACGCCAACCGGCGGCCCGCTCGCGGAACCGCAGCTCGAAGTCGTCGACGAGATCCGACACCCGGTGGCGGCCGTCCTGCTCCTCGTCATCCCTCGGCCACTCGTTGCCCGGGTGCAGCCGGACGGTGGTGATCACCGAGCCGCCCGGATTCAGCAACGCGGACCAACTGCCGATCACCGCGTCCGCGGAGGCGCGGTTGAACCGGGTCAGGAACGCGTCGGCCAACACCAGGTCGAACCGGCCGCCCTCGACGATCCGGGCAACCGCGTCGGGGCAGGTCACGTCGGCCTGGTGCACCTCGACCCGGGCACCGATCTGCTTGGCGTACCAGTCGCAGGCCAGCAGCGGTGTCTGACACATGTCGAGCACGTGCACGTCCAGGTCGGGGGGAATGCCCCCGGTCGCCGACCGCACCGCCTCCAGGAGGAAGGCGAGGATCGTGTAGTCGGCGGTGCCGCTGATCAGCACCCGGCGCGCGCCCTGGCGGACCGCCTCGGCCAGTTGAGCGGCGTAGAACTCCGCGTGCCACTGCGGGCTGCTGACCATGTCGAACAGGCGCAGGTACTGCCACGACTGGTGGTACCAGGAGCAGTTGCTCTTGTCCAGGTGGGACGGTCCGCAGGACATCGGCGCCATCGCGTACAGCATGTTCGCCGACTGGAGCAGCCAGCGGGTGAGCTCGGGGCCGGGCACGCGCGGTCGGCCCCGGTCGGGGAGGCAGGACCGGCTCATCAGGCGATCCCAGAGCAGGCGGGCCCGATTCACCTCCTCGGAGTGGCCACTGACCACCCAGGACGCGAGCCCGTCCCCGCCCACCTCCTGTCGGACCACCACCTGACCATCGATCAGCCACATGTCGGTCATCGGCACCAGCGGGAGTTCGCCGGCGATGAAGACCGGCACCATCACCGAGTCCAGATCGTGCTTACGGTCTTCTGCCAACTGCTCGTCGATCTCCCCCGCGCCCACGTCCTCCCCCGGCACGAGGTACATGCGGCGCACCGTCGCGCGCCGTGCCAACTGGCGGAACAGCGCCCGGGAGAACGGATCGGCGGGACGACCAGCAGTGGTGTACGGGACGATCTGGCACAGCTCGTCGTGCACCCCGGCGACGAGCCCCTGCACCAACTCGTCCATCGCCGCGTCGGGCAGCCGGACACAGTTCGGGTCGGTCCCCTCGTAGGAGGCCCGATAGAAGAGGCTGGCCCGACGCGCCCGGTCGATCAGGTCGACGGGCGTGACCCGGTCAGGCGCCCCCTTTCGCTCGGTCATGTCCGCCACTCCCTCACCCTCGCGACGCCGTGATCACCAAATGGTGGCTCCCCGACGCCAACGCGGCGTGCCGGATGCGCCAACCTGCGTCCCGAACGGCGGCAATGACGTCGGGATAGCTGAACCTGCGGGACTGGAAGCAGCGGATGCGATGACCCGCCGGCAGCCGTGTGCCGTCCAGGACACCCGGTCGTCGCAGCACCGCCTCGCCGGTCACCGCCCCGTCCCGCCAGCGCAGCACGAAATCCAGGTCGACCTCGGGCAGACCGGCGGCGAGCAACGGCTCCAGGGCCGCGGTGCGGAACTCCGGGCAGCGGTACGGCGCCAGCACCGTCTCCGCCGGCTCGTCCGGCCGGCCCACCACCACGCTGAGCACCAGCACGTCGCGGGGGCGTAGGGAGGCACGGATGTTGGCCAGGGCCGTGGTGGGGCATTCCAGGTTGCCGAGGGTGTGCCCGAGCAGGCAGGCGACCACCGGCTCAGGCCCCGGCCGCCACCGCTCGACACCCTGGGAGGCGCCGGACTCGATGTCCCACACGTGGGAGTCAACGCTCATCTGGCCATCCGCGAAGTGGGCCAACCGGTGACAGGCGATGGCGAGCAGGGTGGCGCTGAAGTCCAACGCGAGGTAGCGCCGGCAGGGGTGGCCGAGGCTTGTCAGCCGGTTGAGGAAGGCGCTGCTGCGCTTGCCGTTGCCCGGGCCGATCTCGGCGACGGCCAGCGCGCCGGCCGTCAGCGTCTGCGCAGCCAGCAGCGCTTCGGCTTCGTGACGGGCGGAGGCGAGCATGCTCAGGTAGTCGTCGGTGCGGGCGTAGGCGTCGTGGGTGTGGGCGGCGCTCCCGGCGTACGCGAACTTGAGGGGCAGCCGGCCGGCGTGGATGGCCGCCAGCGCGGCGCGGCGGTGCCGCTCACACTCGAATTGTGGTGACCGGCAGCGAGTCGCGTCACCCGTCGGACCTGATTGCGCTCGTAGGTTGGCACCCGTGCCCGCCTCGCCGATCGTCTCTGTCACAACGTCCTCCGACGAAGTCAGAGCTGCCGTCGACCTGATGGTAGGGCAATGACGCGGAACAATGGCTTGAGACCCACCACCATTGGCCATTAGACTGCGTTGTCCGACCGAACGGCCATCTTTATGACCGGCGTGTGAAATCGTCCCGGCCCGCTCAGGCCGACCGGCCGCTGTGGTTGCGCAACTGCTGTACGGCGGCGCGGGCCGCCGTGGTGAACGTCGGCGCGGTGAACTGGTGCCGCTGCCAGTCGCCGTGCAGCCCGCCGATGTCGTCCACCCCCTCCTCCACCAGCAGCACCATGTACTTGCTGAAGGCCAGGGCGGCACCCTTCTCCTCGATCAGCCAGGCGCTGGTCGCGAACTTCTCGCCGGGCTCGGCGAACTGCCGGGACCGCGTCATTAGCGAGACGAAGAACTCGCACTCCCGAATTCGGTTCAGCACCGCAATTCCCACGTACCCGTCCGCGGCCCGACCGGTGATCACGGTAAAACCGTTGTCCTCCAACAATCCGCTGAGGCCGCGGACGTACCCGTCCTCCTCCTTGAACCGGTACGACAGGAAAACGCTGTTGCTGGCGACCTTCGGCCGCACCAGGCCCGGGTCGGGTCGGACGTGTTCCAGGATCCGCGCCTGATCCACGTCGTCGACGAGGCGACCCAATTCGTCGTCGCCGCTGCTGGCCGCCCGGTCCCGCACCTCGCCGATGAGCTTGTCCGCGTTGGATCTGCTGGTAGCGAGCAGCCGGAACGCCTGGCAGTTGGTCAGGACGGCGTCGGCCTCGTCGGCCAGCATGTCGGGTGGAGTTCGCTTGTCGAGCGTGAAGGCATCCCGAAGGCGGCTCCGGTCGCCGTGGTAGAACGCCGCCGCCTGCTCCTCCACCCGCGCCAGGTCGACGTAGAGCACCACGGCCGCCCCCTCGCCCGACCGGGACAGCGCGAACCTGCCGGCCTGCACCAGATCGGTGCTGAGTGGATCGACGACGATCACGTCGAATGAACCCGTGCCCGCCTCGCGAACGGCGTCGGCCAGACTCCCGACCGCCACCACCCGCTCCACCAGAGTGCTGGAGGTCAGTTCCTGGTAGAGCCGCCCCGCGGCGGCGTCGTCACTATCGCAGAGCAGCACGGTCAATCGGGGAAACGCAGCCACGATATTGCTCCAGGAATGTCGACCTCGCCGTGAATTGAGCACCAATGGTGGCACGGCTCATCGACTGGGTCACCTCCACGTTGCGTCCTTCGACAATGACCAAACGGACCCGTACCACGCCGTTGGGACGGGGCGGCATGGGCTGTGTGCTTTCCGGAGCCACACGCCCGGGCCCTGGGTGGATCCCCGCCCGGCGGAGTCGGTGTCACGACGAACGGACCGGCGCTCGGCCGCCGCCACGGCACGATCTGGTCCGCCCACCCCTGCCCTCACCAGCGACGACGCCCCACCGCACATCAATTGAATTGTCGTCCGCGGCGAACGCGCCGGCCACCTCGCCGCTGTCGAGGATTGACGGCAGCGGCGTCGACAATGGCCGGCATGGCCGACGCCGGCAACACCCAGGCGTCAAGGATCCGACAGTTCGAAGAACGCCATTCTCCGCTATCGGGCTGCCAATAAAGTGGTTCCGGCTTATGCGCCAGCCGTCGGCCGCCGTCGTGGCGGAGTTTTCGCGGGGCCAATCAGGCGGCGGAAATAGGCCCGCCCGAGGCGGTGGGCGGCGGGGCCGGGGTGGAGAGGCTGGCGCTGGCCGCGTCGCGGGCGGTTTCCCGGGGCATCAGGCGGCCGGAGCGATAGCCGATGCCGATGCCGGCGATCAGGACGAAGATCGCCCCGAACGTCTGGAGCGAACCGATGAGCGCGCCGCCCAGGCCGAGAAGGGGCGCGGCGATGATCAGCATGACGCCGTCGCCGAGGCTGAAGGTGCCCGAGCGGGCCACCGCCCACCCGGTGAGGAACCAACCCACGCTGTAGAACGTCGCGCCGAGCAGCACGAGCGCCCGCGCGGTGGTCCCGAAGACCGGCGTCTGCTCGGCGAGCCCGGCGAAGGGCAGCATCAGCACGGTGCCGGCGATGCTGACCAGCAGCCCGGCGGCGGCCACCCGGCGGCTGCGGGTCGCCGCCAGCAGCCCGGTGAGGGCCAGCAGCGCGAGCAGGCCGAGCCAGACCGCGGCCACCCAACCGAGCAGGTACACCGCCCGGCCGTCGGCCGGATAGGGGTCGTTGCCCACCCCGCCGTCACTGGCCATCGCCACCGCACCGTAGAGGATGGCGTACGCGGGCAGCAGCCACACCGCCGCCCGCGCGAACCGGCGTACCGACCAGGCCCAACTGGCGTTCGTGGCCGGGCCGCCCGGGGTTGGCTCGTCGACGAACGGCAGTACGCCGAACCCACCACCGGTGCTGCGGGAGCCCAGCGGGGCGACCGGGTCGTGCGCGCCGGGCACCGGGGCCGAGGACCACATCCGATTCGCCGGATCCTTCATGCGTCACCTCGCTCGTCCGCGAGTGGTGCGGAACGCGCCGGGGCGCCCCGATTGCCTGGTCACCACCCGTCCTAGGACCGATCGTGGCAGGCCTCGGAGCGCCCCATGAGTCTTTCTCGCATTAAGGCCGGGAGTCGACGCCTCGGTCGAGGCGTCGACACACCCTGTCGTGCCGGCGGAACGATCAGCCGCGCTCGCGCTGGTCGGCCGGGTCCTCGGTCAGGCTGGCCGCAGACACCGGCTCCGGCGCGGGCAGCCCCTGCGGCTTGTTTCCGCCGGTGGCCTGCGCCTCGGCGACGCGTACCTCGTCGTGGATCTGCTGGGCGGCGTCCGCCGCGGCCTGCGCCGCCTCCGCGGCCTCGCGCTCGACCTGGCTCGCGTGTTCGGCCGCCTCCGGCGCGGGAAGATCCCCCACCATCTGGCTCAACCCGCCGAGCGCGCCGCCCATGCCCTCCAGCGCCTTGGTCAGCTCGGCCGGGATGATCCAGACCTTGTTGGCGCTGCCCTGGGCGATCTGCGGCAGGGCCTGCAGGTATTGGTAGGCGAGCACCTTCTGGCTCGGGTTCGCCTGGTGGATCGCGTCGAAGACCGTGCGGATCGCCTTCGCCTGACCCTCGGCCTGCAGGATCCGGGCCTGCCGGTCACCGTCGGCCCGCAGCACCGCCGACTGCTTGTCACCCTCGGCGGTGAGGATCACCGACTGCTTGTGGCCCTCGGCGGTGAGGATCGCCGCGCGACGGTCCCGCTCGGCGCGCATCTGCTTCTCCATCGAGTCACGGATGCTCGCCGGCGGCTCGATCGCCTTGATCTCCACCCGGGTCACCTTGATGCCCCACCGGCCGGTGGTCTCGTCCAGCACCCCGGAGAGGTGTCGGTTGATCTCGTCCCGGCTGGTCAGCGCGCGCTCCAGGTCCAGCGAGCCGATCACGTTACGCAGCGTGGTGACGGTCAGCTGCTCGATGGCCTGGAGGAAGCTGGAGATCTCGTAGGTCGCCCGGACCGAGTCGACCACCTTGAAGTAGAGCACCGTGTCGATCGAGACCACCAGGTTGTCCGAGGTGATCACCGGCTGCGGCGGGAAGCTGACCACCTGCTCCCGCATGTCGACCTTCGTGCGCACCGCGTCGATGAACGGCACCAGCAGGTTGAGGCCGGGGCTGAGGGTGCGCTTGTACTTGCCGAGCCGTTCCACCACGTCCTGGCGCTGCTGCGGCACGATCCGCACCGCCTTCGCCAGCGTTATCACGGCGATCAACGCCACCGCGATCACCACCACCCCGAATATCGTCATCCCGTTCACCCTCTCGCTTCCGGCAGCTCGCCGGCGGAAGAAACATCGTCCTGCCAGACCAGGGCTGTCGCGCCCCGGACTTTGATCACCCGCACCCGTTGACCGGGGTCGAACGTCTGCGTCGTGTCGTACGAGCGGGCACTCCACAGCTCACCGTCGATCTTGACGAGGCCCTGGTCCGCGTCCACCCGTTCCAGCACCAGCGCCGTGGAACCCTCGATCGCCTCCAGGCCGAACGGCTGCTCGCCGCTCTCCAGCGACGACCGCTGGTGCCGCCGGAGGGCCGGCCGGGCCACCAACAGACTCAGCGCGGACACCACCGCGAAGACAAGCGCCTGCACCGCTACCGGCGCGCCCAGGGCGGCGGCGCCGCCAGCGGCGAACGCGCCGGCCGCGAACATGATCAGAAATAGCGTCGTCGTGAAGATCTCGGCGACGGCCAGCAGCACACCCAATACGATCCACACCACCGCGTCCACACCACGATCGTGACACGTATATGCACGCGCGGCCTCCCCAGGAAGATCAGTAGGCTCGGCGCGGCCCGTTTTCGACAAAGATCCGGGCCCGACCGAGGAGGTCCCGTTGACCCTGCTGCCCGAGACCACCCGCCGGATCGACGCCCAGGTCGCCCAGGCGCAGCTCGACTGTCGTACCCCGTCACTGGTGTTGGGCGTGGTCCGCGACGGCGCGCTGGTCCACCTGGCCAGCGCCGGCGAACACCCCCGCCCGGACGCCGACCTCCAGTACCGGTTGGGTTCGATCAGCAAGACGATGACCGCGACCCTGATCATGCAACTGCGCGACGCCGGCCGCCTCGCCGTCGACGACGAGCTGGAAAAACATCTGCCGGGCACCGGCGTCGGTCAGCTCACCCTGCGCCAGATGCTCGGGCACGCCAGCGGCATCCAGCGCGAACCCGAGGGCGACTGGTGGGAACGGGCCGCGGGCACCGACCTGGCCGCGCTGCTCGCCGGCGTGAGCGCTGACAAGATCGCCTACCCGCCGCACACCGCGTACCACTACTCCAACCTGGCGTACGGGCTGCTCGGCGGGGTGCTCGAACGGCTCACCGGGAAGCCCTGGGTCGACCTGCTCCACGAGCGGATCCTCGGCCCGCTGGGCCTGCGCCGCACCACCTACGCGGCCACCGAGCCGTTCGCCGAGGGCTACGTCGTCCACCCCTGGCACGGCACCCTGCGCGAGGAGCCGCGTACCGACACCGGCGCGATGGCCCCCGCCGGGCAGCTCTGGTCGACGATCGAGGAGTTGGGCCGGTGGGCAGCGTTCCTGGCCGACCCCGACCCGTCGGTGCTGGCCGCCGGGACGCTCACCGAGATGTGCGCGCTCGTGGCGATCACCGATCCCGACTCCTGGACCGGCGGGCACGGTCTGGGGCTGGAGCTCTACCGGGACGGCGAGCGTGTGTACGTCGGGCACGGCGGCTCGATGCCCGGGTACGTGGCGACCCTGATGGTGCACCGCTCCACCCGTACCGCCGTGGTCGGCTTCGCCAACTCCTACGGCTTCCCGATCACCGGGCTCGGCCGCCGGCTGCTGACCACCGTGCTGGACGCCGAGCCGGCGCTCCCGCAGCCGTGGCTGCCGGCCACCGCCGCGCCCGCGCCCGACCTGGCCGAGCTGACCGGCCGCTGGTGGTGGATGGGCACCTCGCTGGACCTGAGCTGGGACGCCGGTGACCTGGTGGCCCACGTACGCGGTGAGCGGGTGAGCCGGTTCGGCGCCGAGGGGACGGACCGCTGGCGGGGACGATCCGGCCCGGAGAACGGCGAGATCCTGTCGGTGCTGCGCGACGAGAGCGGACGGGCGGTCGCGGTCGACATCGCCACGTTCGTCTTCACGCGCAGCCCCGACGAGGTCCCCTGACCCACCGCCGGAAGGATCCGGCACTCAGGGAGCCACGGATCCGACGGTCAGGGAGCTTATTATCCGGCGGTCAGGGAGCCACGGATCCGACGGTCAGGGTGCTTCGGTGACGAAGTCGATGAGGCGTTCCATGGCGTTGATCAGGGGCGTCTCGACGTCGGCGAAGCTGTTGACCCGGGACAGGATGTGCCGCCACATGTCGGCCGGCTCGGCGACCCCGAGGGCCGCGCAGACCCCCTCCTTCCACGGTCGCCCCGGCGGCACGACCGGCCACGCCGCGATACCCAGCGCCGCCGGTTTGACCGCCTGCCACACGTCCACGTACGGATGGCCGGTCACCAGCACGTACGGCGAGTTGACCCGGGCCACGATCCGGCTCTCCTTGCTGCCCGGCACGAGGTGGTCGACGAGGACGCCGAGCCGTCGGGTCGGGCCGGGACCGAAGTCGCGTACCTCGGCGTCGAGGGCGTCGATGCCGTCCAGCGGCTCCACGACGACACCCTCGATCCGCAGGTCGTCACCCCAGATCCGCTCGACCAAAGCCGCGTCGTGGATCCCCTCCACCCAGATCCGGCTCGCCTTGGCTACCTGGGCGCGGACGTTGTCGACCGCCACCGAACCGGACGCGGTCCGTCGACGGGCCGCCGGCACCGGCGCGCGGGCGGGGCGGCGCAATGTCACCGGACGGCCGTCGAGCAGGAACGCCGCCGGCAGCAGCGGAAAGTTGCGCCGTCGGCCATGCCGGTCCTCCAGCACGACCGCGCCGGCCTCGAAGCCCACCACCGCTCCGCAGAATCCGGAGTCGGCGTCCTCGACCACGAGATCCGGTTCGGCGTCCACCTCGGGGGTGACCTTTCGCCGCCGCCAGTCCCCCGCCAACACGTCCTCGCCGTATCGCCCCGCCATGGTGGATCACGTTAACCCCCCGACCTCCGCCCGAACCCCCCCGACACACCCCACCTCGCCCCACACCCGCCCGCCCACCCCGCGAGTTCGCCGGCCCGCGAGCCCGCCGGCGTCGCCCGCCCGCGTCGCCCGCCCGCGTCCCGCCTACGTCGCACGCCCGCATCGCCCGCCCGCGTCCCGCCTACGTCGCACGCCCGCGTCGATCAAGCAGTCGTGGCGCCCCATGAAACAGCCGAAAAAGCGCCTACCGCCCACCACAACCCCATGATCGACTGAGTCGGGGTGCGGGGGTGCGGCGCGGCGACGGAGCGGCGCGGCGGGCGGGAGGGCGGGTGGGGCGGGCGGGAGGGCGGGCAGGGTGGGGATTCGGGCTAACGGGGCAGTTCGGGGCAGGCCGGGCGGTCGGAGCGGCAGTCGAGACAGGGCCGGTCAGGACCACGTACCCTTTCGGCATGTCCACCCCCGCAACGGGCGCGGCCACACTCACGCCGCGCCGGTCGAGCCGGTTCGTTGCCTGGGTGCGCGCGTGGCGCGCCGGCTTGGTGCCGTACGACGAGGTCGCTGACGCCATCGCCGGCGACGAGGAACATCTCGTCGCGGACGCCCCCGGCACCTGGACCGATGTCCCGCTCGGCGCCGCGCTGCCCACCCTGGCCAAACTCTCCCCGGACGACATCCGCCTGGTGCTGCCCGCTCCGGGCGACCCGCGGGGGCTGCCCGGTCCGGGCGACTTCGCCGGTGCGGCGTTGGTCACCGGCGAGGCGGTGGTCGCCGGTGGGCTCGGTCTGATCCCCCAGGTGCGCACGCACACCTCTGGTTCGGGGGACTGTTTCGAAACGGTGCTCTGGCGGGTCTACCCGTTGCCGGCAAACGCGCCCGCCGCTTCACTCGCGCTGCCCGGCGCCGCTGAGGCGGAGGCCGAGTTGGCCGCCGCGCTGGCCGAGACGACCGCCGCGCTGACCCGACTCGACGTGGCCCAGTGGCGGCCCGAGTTGGCTGGTGCGCTGGCCGCACTGCGCCGCCCGGACGGCACCACCGACCTGCCACCGGGCTTCGACCCACGAGCCCGCCGGCTCTTCGCCCGCGCCGCGGTGCTCGACCGGGTGCTCGCGCTGGCCGGGCACGCCGCGCCCGGCGGCGCGATCAACAACTACGAGGCCCAGCAGCGCGACGCGGCTCTGCGCCCCCTCACCACGGCCTGCCGCCAGGCACTGGTGGCCGCCTGCAACGCCCCCCTGCGCCCCTGACGGAGCCCCGCCCCGCTCACGCCACGCCGGGCACGCCACACCCGCCGGGCACGCCACACCAGGCCGGGCACGGCCCCACGCCACGCCACGCCACGCCACGCCACGCCACGCCACGCCACGCCACGCCACGCCACGCCACGCCACGCCGGCCATGATCGTGCTCGAACCAGGATGTAGTGGCCTGCCGTGGGCGGAGGACCACTACATCCTGGTCAGCGCCGTTGTGTTAGGGCGAGCGGTTGTTCGTCAATGGGCACTGTCTCGCCGATCATGCTTTTGTGCGGGGTGGTCTTGTTCTTCGACCCAGGTTGATCGGCCAGGGGTGCGCGGGGTGCCGGTCGACGGGGCAGGCTCTGCGTGTCCGGGGGTGGTCGGGGGTCCTTTGCTCTGCACCCGCGGGTGCGACGGCTACGGTCTGTGACCGGCGCCTATTGGGGTGCAGAGCAAAGGGGGGCGGCTCGTGCACCTTGCCCGAGGAGCGGTTGGTGATCGAGGTCGTGCCGGGCCGGCGCAGCGCCACCGTAACCACGTTGAGATCCAGGACAACACCGTTGCTGTTGGCGGAACCGCTGCTCGTCGACCGCGCTGCCTCGCCGATCACGAAGTTGTGGCCTGCACAGAGCGCCTATAAGCCCCCAAGCCCGGCACCAGGACTAGGTGATTGCCGGGCCCGGACTGCCCCCGCTCCGCGATCTTGCACTTTCTGTCCCGACACAAGGGGCATATCACCTATATCGACAACCGAAACTGCAAGATCGGCGCGACGACCGCCAGCACCGCCCACGCCACGCCACGCGACGCCACGACGAAGCGACCCCGGGGACGTGCCGCTGGACTCGGCGGTCAGATCTCGTCGAGCAGGTCCGCGACCGAGTTGATGATCCGGGACGGGCGGTACGGGTAGCGCTCCGCCTCGGTGCGGCTGCTGATCCCGGTGAGCACCAGGATGGTCTCCAGGCCGGCCTCCAGGCCACACAGGATGTCGGTGTCCATCCGGTCACCGATCATCGCGGTGGTCTCCGAGTGCGCGTTGATGGTGTTGAGGGCCGAGCGCATCATCATCGGGTTGGGCTTGCCGACGAAGTACGGCTCCACCCCGGTCGCCTTGGAGATCATCGCGGCGACCGAGCCGGCGGCCGGCAGCGCGCCCTCCACGGACGGGCCGGTCACGTCGGGGTTGGTGCAGATGAACCGCGCCCCGTCGTTGATCAGGCGGACCGCCTTGGTGATCGCCTCGAAGCTGTAGGTGCGGGTCTCACCGAGCACCACGTAGTCCGGGGCGAAGTCGGTGAGCACGTAACCGACCGCGTGCAGCGCCGTGGTCAGCCCGGCCTCACCGATGACGTACGCGGTGCCGCCCGGCCGCTGGTCGGCGAGGAACTGGCCGGTGGCCAGCGCGGACGACCAGATCGACTCCTCCGGGACGTCCAGCCCCATCCGGCTGAGGCGGGCCGTCAGGTCACGCGGGGTGTAGATCGAGTTGTTGGTCAACACCAGGAACGGCTTGCCGGAGGAGCGCATCCGGTTGATGAACTCCGGCGCCCCGGGCACCGGCTGGCCCTCGTGCACCAGCACGCCGTCCATGTCGGTCAGCCAACTCTGCACGGGCTTGCGGTCATGCATCGGTGCCCCCAGCAGGTGTCGGACGACGGGTCGGTACGCAGCAGACGGTCGGGCAGCTGTCCCACATCGGCAGCTCGCCCAGGCGACGGCGCAGCTGCGCGCCGTCCGGGTCGGTCCGCTCGGTGATCAGCTCCCGCACCATTGTGACGAAGCGCGGGTCGGTGCCGGGGGTGGCGGCCCGGACGAAGTCCAGGCCGAGCTGCTTGGCCGTCTCCAGCGCCTCGGTGTCCAGGTCCCAGACGACCTCGAGGTGATCGGAGACGAACCCGATCGGGCTGACCACCACCGCTGTGGTGCCGCCCTGCGCGAGGGCGGTCAGGTGGTCGTTGATGTCCGGCTCCAGCCACGGCATCTGTGGTGGGCCGGAGCGGCTCTGCCAGACCAGGTCGTACGCGAGGTCGGGGGCGGCGGCCGCGGCCACGAGCCGGGCGGTCTCGTGCAGTTGCGCCTCGTACCGGCCGCCGTGCGGGCCGGCGTTCGCCGCCATCGAGGTGGGGATGGAGTGGGCGGTGAAGACCAGCCGAGTGGTGTCCCGCCGCGTCGGGTCGAGTTGGCTCAGCGCCGCCCGGACGGCGTCGGCGTGTGGGTCGACGAAGCCGGGGTGGTCCCAGAACTGGCGCAGCTTCTCGATCACCGGGGCGTCCGGGCCGACCGCGGCCCGCGCGGCGGCGATGTCCTCCTGGTACTGCCGGCAGGACGAGTAGCCGCCGTACGCGCTGGTGACGAAGGCCAGGGCCCGGGTGACGCCGTCGTCGCGCATCTGGGTCACGGTGTCGGCGAGCATCGGGTCCCAGTTGCGGTTGCCCCAGTAGACGGGCAGGTCGACGCCGTGCGCGGCGAGGTCGGCGCGGATCGCGGCCAGCAACTCGCGGTTCTGTTGGTTGATCGGGGAGACCCCGCCGAAGTGCTGGTAGTGCTCGGCGACCTCGGCCAGCCGCTCGGGCGGCACGCCCCGACCCCGGGTGACGTTCTGCAGGAACGGCATCACGTCCTCGGGCCGCTCGGGCCCGCCGAAGGACACCAGCACCACCGCGTCGTACGACATGGGGTCATTCTTGCCGGTCGGCCGGGAGCACCCGGCGACGCCCCCTGGTCCGGCCACGTGGGTCACGTCGGCGGGGGTCGGGGGCGTCGCCTGGGAACGTCAGGAGCCGATGGCGTGGTAGCCGCCGTCGACGTGGACGATCTCGCCGGTGGTGGCCGGGAACCAGTCGGAGAGCAGCGCCAGGCAGGCCCGCGCGGCCGGCTCCTGGTCGGTGAGGTTCCAGCCCAGCGGGGCCCGCTCGGCCCAGACCTCCTCGAACTGGTCGAAGCCGGGGATCGACTTCGCGGCGATGGTGCGCAGCGGCCCGGCGGCCACCAGGTTGCTGCGGATGCCCTGCTTGCCCAGGTGCAGCGCCAGGTAGCGGGACGCGGACTCCAGGCCGGCCTTGGCCACGCCCATCCAGTCGTAGACCGGCCACGCCTTCGTCGCGTCGAAGGTCAGGCCGACGACCGCGCCGCCGGGCGACATCAGCGGCAGCGCCGCCATGGCCAGCGACTTGTACGAGAAGGTGGAGACGTGCAGGGCGGTGGCCACGTCCTCCCAGGGTGCGTCGAGGAAGCCGCCGCCGAGGCAGCTCTGCGGGGCGAAGCCGATCGAGTGCACGACACCGTCGAGGCCGTCGACGTGCTCGCGGACGCGGTCGGCGAGGCCGGCCAGGTGCTCGGTGTTGGTGACGTCCACCTCGATGACCGGGGCGGGCTCGGGCAGCCGCTTGGCGATCCGCTCGACCAGGGAGAGTCGGCCGTAGCCGGTGAGCACGACCTGCGCGCCGTTCTCCTGGGCGAGCTTCGCCACCGAGAAGGCGATCGAGGCGTCGGTGATGACACCGGTGACGAGCAGCCGCTTACCGGCGAGCAGTCCGGACATCGCTGATTTCCTCCGTACTCAAAAAGGGTTAGTGGCCCATGCCGAGGCCGCCGTCGACCGGGATCACGGCGCCGGAGACGTACCCGGCGCTGTCGGAGGCCAGCCAGGTGACCACCCCGGCGACCTCGTCCGGGCTGGCCATCCGGCCGGCCGGGATCGACTTGCGGATCTCCGCCTTGCGGTCCTCGGGCAGGCCGGCCGTCATGTCGGTGTCGATGAAGCCGGGCGCCACCACGTTGGCCGTGATGTTGCGGCTGCCCAGCTCCCGGGTGATCGAGCGGGCCACGCCGACCAGACCGGCCTTGCTGGCGGCGTAGTTGACCTGCCCGGCGCCGCCGGCGAGGCCGACCACCGAGGAGATGAAGATCATGCGGCCCCACTTGGCGCGGAGCATCTTTCCGGAGGCCCGCTTGGCGACCCGGAACGCACCCGTGAGGTTGGTGTCCACCACACCTGTGAACTGTTCCTCGGTCATGCGCAGCAGCAGCGTGTCGGCGGTCATGCCGGCGTTCGCGACGAGCACCTCGACCGGACCCAGCTCGGCCTCGACGGCGGTGAACGCGGCGTCGATCGAGGCCGCGTCGGTGACGTCGGCGCGTACGCCGAACAGCCCCTCGGGCGCGTCGCCACTGCGGTGGGTGATCGCCACCCGGTCGCCCTGCTTGGCGAAGGCCTGCGCGATGGCCAGGCCGATCCCCCGGTTACCCCCGGTCACCAGCACGGTACGGGCCACTGTTCCCCCTTGCGAATGGTCAGCACGGACGCGTCGGAGCCTAGGGGTTACCGGTAGGTAAGCGCTAACGGGAGTCGCGTCACACCGTGGTACGACACCGGGATCAACCCCTGGTGGCACGCCTCGTGACGGGGTCGGCCCGTAGCCTCCGGATGGTGAACCGGCAACCGATCGCCGTGGCCCTGCGGGCGCTGCGGCAGACCCTGCTGGGCCCGGACGCCCGGCCCGAACGGCCGCTGCTGGCCCGTTGGCCCGGGCCGGGCCGCTACGCCGCGCCGGTCGGCCTGCTCGCCGCGCTCGGTCTCTTCCTGATCACGCTGACCGTGGAGACCGACTGGGGCCTGCCGCCGCCGATCGCGCTCCTGTTCGCGGTGATGACGGTGGCGCCCCTGCTGGCGCTGCCCCGGCGTCCGCTGCTGGCCTGGCGGCTGACGGTGCTGGCCCTGCTGATCTGCACGTTCAACGCCCCTGCCGACCAGGCCTGGCCGTGGACTCCGCCGCTGGCGCTCGGGTCGATCGCGGTGCTGGCGGTGGTCGTCGCACGGGTAGACCGGCCGGTACTGGCCTGGGTGGTGACGATCAGCACGGTGCCGGTGCTCACCCTCGTCCATCCCAACAACCGGGTTCCGGTCCTGCTGCTGCTCGGCGCGTTGGCGATCGTCGGCGACCTGGTCCGCCGCAACCGACTGTCCCGGCGGGCGCTGGCCGCGCAGGCCGAGCTGAGCGAACGGGAGCAGGAGCGCCGCGCGGTGTTGGAGGAACGCACTCGGATCGCGCGCGAGATGCACGACGTGGTGGCGCACCACATGTCGCTGATCGCGGTGCAGGCGGAGACCGCCCCGTACCGGTTGACCGACGTGCCGGCGCCGGCAGCCGCCGAGTTCGTCGCGATCGCCGCCTCGGCTCGCGACGCGCTCACCGACATGCGGCGGCTGTTGGGGGTGCTGCGCAGCGAGGCGACCGGTCCGCAGACCGCACCGCAGCCGAACCTGACCGACCTGGGCGCGATGGTGGACGCGGCGCGCCGGGCCGGGCTGCCGGTCTCCCTGGACGCCGAGCCGATGGACGACGACCGGGTGCCCGCGCCGGTCGGGCTGGCCGCGTACCGCATCGTGCAGGAGTGCCTGGCCAACGCGGCCCGGCACGCGGTCGGGGCCGCGGTGCGCGTCACCGTCCGCACCGGTCCGTCCGGGCTGGGGGTACGCGTCGAAAACTCCCCGGCCGACGTCCGACCGACCGCCGACGGCGGCTCCGGGCACGGCCTGACCGGCATGCGGGAGCGGGCCACCTCGCTCGGCGGTACGTTCAGCGCCGGGCCGCTGCCCGACGGGGGTTACGCGGTGGCGGCCGAGTTGCCGTACGACGTGGAGGGCGGGAACGCGTGATCAAGGTGCTGATCGCCGACGACCAGGCGATGGTCCGCCAGGGCTTCGGCGCGCTGCTCGCCGCCCAACCGGACCTGCTGGTGGTGGGTGACGCCGCCGACGGCGCGCAGGCCGTCGCCGCCACCCGCCGGCTCGACCCGGACGTGGTGCTGATGGACGTGCGAATGCCGGTCATGGACGGGCTGGAGGCCACCCGCAAGCTGCTCGGCGACCGGTCGGCGCAGCGACCCCGGGTGCTCATCCTCACCACCTTCGACCTCGACGACTACGTGTACGAGGCGCTGCGCGCCGGGGCCAGTGGCTTCCTGCTCAAGGACGCCCCGGCGGCCGATCTGGTGCAGGCGGTGCGGGTGGTGGCGGCCGGGGACGCGCTGCTCGCCCCGGCGGTCACCCGCCGGTTGATCGCCGAGTTCGCGGCCCGCCCGGACCGTCGTCGACCCCGCCCCACCGACCTGGCCGGGCTGACCCCCCGGGAGACCGAGGTGCTGCGGTTGATCGCCCGGGGTCGCAACAACGCGGAGATCGCCGGTGACCTGGTGGTCGCCGAGCAGACCGTGAAGACGCACGTCGGGCGGATCCTGGCCAAGCTGGGGCTGCGCGACCGGGCCCAGGCCGTGGTGCTGGCGTACGAGACGGGTCTGGTGGCCGCCGGCGAGTAGTCCCGGGGAGCCACCCCGCGGACGGCTCCCCGGGACGATGACCGCGCACCGCCCACCCGCGCACTGTCCCTCCGGACGACATTCCGGAGGGAGAACGAGATGCGACGACGAGGTGCCGGCCGGGTGGTGCTGGCCACGCTGCTCGGCGTGAACCTGGTCCTGCCGACCCGAGCCGAGCCGGTCGCGGCGACGGGGTTCGTGGAGGCGTACCCGGTCACGGCGGCGGCGATGCGCGCGGCCGGCCCGCCGTACGCGGACTGGGCGGCCGACGGGCGCCGGTTTCTGTCGTTCGACACGCGTGGCGACGGCCGCGCGGTCGAGGTGCTCGGCGACCTGGCCGGCGCGGACCGGATCGCGGTGCTGGTGCCGGGGGTGGGTAGCACGCTGGCCGACTTCGACAGGGGGTTGGGCGGGGTCGCCCACCGGGCGCCGGCGGTGCAGGCCGGGCAGCTCTACCAGCAGGTGCGGGTGAGCGAGCCGTCGGCGCGGGTCGCGGTGCTGGCCTGGCTCGGCTACGACCCGCCCGACGGGGCGTGGACGGCCGCCGGTGGCCTCAGCGCCCGACGCGGCGCGGCCGGGCTGGCCGGGCTGCTGCGGGAACTGGCCGCGCGCCGTCCGGCGGCGACAATCACGCTGGTCGGGCACAGCTACGGGGCGCTTGTGGTGGCCCTGGCCGCGGCGGACGCCCCGGCCCAGGTCACCGATGTGGTGAGCCTCGGCGGCGTCGGCGCGGGGGTGCAGCGCGCCGACGAGTTGCCCGGCGGGCGGCGGTTCTGGGCGGCCGAGGCCGCCACCGACTGGATCCGGCGGGTTCCGTCGGTACGACTGCCCGGTCTGGGTTTCGGCCGCCGCCCCGGCGACCCGTCGTTCGGCGCCCGCAGCCTGCCGGTGGGCGGGGTGAGCGGGCATGACGGCTACCTCGCCCCCGGCAGCGCCACGCTTGTCGCGGTGGCGGCGGTCGTGCTGGACGGTGTCGACGCCGACCGGATCGGGGACGCGCGGTGAACCGGGACCGTACCGTCGACGCGTTGCGGGCGTACGCCATCGGCGGGGTGGTGCTGGGGCACTGGCTGGTCACCGGGTTGGTGCTGACCGGCGACGGCGGGTTGCGCCAGGCCAGCCCGCTCACCGCCCTGCCCGCGCTGGCCCCGGTGACCTGGGTGTTGCAGACGCTCGGGCTGTTCTTCTTCACCGCCGGCTTCGGCTCGGCCCGGTCGTTGGCCGGCCACCGTGGCGGTCCGGGTGGCTGGTTGGCCGGTCGGCTGCGCCGGTTGCTGCTGCCGATGGTGGCGCTGCTGGGGGTGGGCGCCGCCGTGCTGCTCGCCGCCACCGTCGCCGGCACCCCGGACGACACGCTCACCGTCGCGCTGCGGCTCGCGATCAGTCCGTTGTGGTTCCTCGCGCCGCTGGTGTTCCTGATCGCGATGACCGGGCCGCTGCGCACCGCCGTACGCCGGTGGGGGTGGGGTCGTTGCGTCGTACCGGCGGTGGTCGTGGTCGCCGCGGCGGACCTGGCGGTACGCCTGCTGCCGGCCGGCGGCCACCTGCCACCGGTAAGTGTCGTGGCGGCCTGGTCGGTGCCCTACCTGCTGGGCGTGGCGCACGCCGACGGGCGGTTGGTCGGTCGCCGGGCGGCGGGCACGCTCGCGGCCGGTGGGGTGACCGTGTTGGCGGCGTTGTTGGCCCTGGGTTACCCGGTGAGCGCGGTCGGCGTGCCCGGGGCCGGGGTGTCCAACCTGAACCCGCCGTCGCTGCTGGCCGTGGCGCTGGCGGTGACCCAGGTCGGGCTGGGGCTGCTCGCCCGGCCGGCGCTGGAACGGCTGCTGGCCCGGCCGTTGCCGGGCCGGGCGGTGACCAAGGTGAACAGGTGCGCGTTCCGGATCTATCTGTGCCACCAGCCGATACTCGTGGGGGTGACCGCGCTCACCGCCCGCGGTGGGCTGGCGCTACCCGGGTTGCACACCGTGCCGGACGACGCGGGCTGGGTGCTGGCGCGCTTCTGCTGGCTGCCGGTGCTGGCCGCGGTGCTGGTCACGGTCGTGCGGGCGGGCCAGTCGAGATCGCCTCGCCAGCCGGGCGGCCCAGGGGTCGCCAACCGGTCGGCCGAGTGCGTCTCGTCGGCGTCGCAGGTGTACGATCATCGACGTTCCGGCCCGCCCGACTTGCAGGAGGTGATCGCTGTGCGAGATAGCGATCCTCCCAGTCGTGGCCGGGCCGATGGTCAGCCCCGCTGAGCCACGACTCAGTCTGGTGAGCTGACCCCGCTCCGCTCCCCCACCCCTCGGCACACGCCGGGGTGTGTCGCGCCGTCCGGTTCGCCGACGGTCGCCGGGAGCCGCCCGGTCACGACTTCGTGTGCGCGTCCCTACCCCTGCGGTCCGCCCCCGCACGCGGACCGTCCAGCCGCCACCCGGAGACGTCCATGAGCCGCTACGTCGCCCCGCTGGGCTTCACCCTCGCCGCCGTCTGGGTGGCCATCGTCTTCGTGCTGGCCGGCGGCGGCCACTGAGGTGCTGACGGCCGGCGGCGGCCACTGAGGTGCTGACGGCCGGCGGCGGCCGGTGACCGCCGCCGGTCCACCGCTTCAGATCATCCGCGACGACCACAGCAGGCTGAGCGCCCCGGCGCACAGCGCCAGCAGCAGAGCCAACCCGGCGTACCACTGGGTCACCTCCCGCGGCTCGGTCCGGAAGCCGATCGAGCTGCCCATGTCCTGGTAGACCTGCTTCAACTCGCTCACCGAGGCCGCCTCGTAGAAGTAGCCCTCGGTGGTCTCGGCAAGCTCGGCCAGGGCCAACCGGTCCACCGGCACCCGCTGCAACTGCCCGCCGATGTCGACCTGGCCGGTGTCGGTGCCGAACGCGATCGTGGAGACCGGGACGTTCGCCGCCTGCGCGGCCGCCGCCGCCTCCTCCACCGCCCTACCGGAGGTGCGGAAGCCGTCGGAGAGCAGCACGATCCGTGCCGGCGGGATGCCCGCCGCGCCGTCGGCCGGCACCGACCGGATCGCCTCCAGACAGGTGAACACCGCCTCGCCGGTCGCGGTCGCCTCGGCCAGCACCAGACCGTCGATGGCACCTGTCACCGCGTCCCGGTCCTTGCCCGGCGGCACCAGCACGTTCGCCGCCTTGGCGAACGACACGAGACCAAGGTTGTAGCTCTCCGGCAGTTCAGCGACGAACTGCTTGGCCGCCTCCTGGGCCGCCTCCAGCCGGTTCGGCGCCACGTCGTCGGCCTGCATCGACAGCGACACGTCGATGGCGAGCATCACCGTGGCCCGTTCCAGCGGCTCCCGGGTGTCCACCGCCGGCCGTGCCAGCGCGGTGGCCAGCACCAGCAGGCAGAGCAGGAACGCCGTCGCCGGGACGTGCCGACGCCAACCGAGCCCCTTCGGCGCCACCGCACGCAGCAGGTCCACGTTCGTGAACCGCATCGCGAACGCCCGACGGTGTAGCTGCCGCCAGACGTAGAACGCCGCGAGGGCGAGCACCGGCAGCACGGCCAACAACCACCACGGTTGCATGAAACGGATCATCGTGTCGTCCCCCGGGTACGCGCGTGCCGCTGCGCGGCCACGAATCGCACCATGTCCAGCAGCCAGTCTCGGTCCGTACGCAGACGCAGGTGGGCCGCGCCGGCGCCGCGCAGGGCGGCGGCGATCGTGGCCCGTTGGGCGGTCGCGGCCTCGGCGTAGCGCTGCCGCAGCCGTGGATCGGCGGTCTGCACCTCGTGCAACTCGCCGCTCTCCGGGTCGACCACCGGCAACACACCCACGTCGGGCAACTCCAGCTCGCGCGGGTCGATCACCTCGATGGCGAGCACGTCGTGGCGGACCCGCAGCTTGCGCATCGGCCGGGCCCACTGCTCGGCCGGCGCGAGGAAGTCCGAGATCACCACGACCACCCCGCGCCGGCGGGGCGGCCGGTTGAGCATCTCGATCAGGGCGCCCAGGTCACCACGGCCCGGCTGGATGGCGGTGCCGGCGAGGGTACGCAGCAGGCCCTGCGCCTCCTTGCGGCCGGAGCGGGCCGGCAACCGGGTGAGCACCCCCGGTCCGGCCGGCGGTGGTGGTCTGCCACGCCAGCGGCGGGCCGGTGCGGACACGCCGCCGCCGGTGCCGATCACCGCGCCGATCCGGTTGCCGCCGCGCACGGTCAGGTGGGTGATGGCTGCCGCGGCGGCCACCACCACCTCGCGTTTGAGCCACTGCCCGGTGCCGAAGTCCAGGCTGGCGGACAGATCCACCGCCAGCCAGGTCTCCAGTTCCCGGTCGGCGACCGTACGCCGCACGTGGGGTGTGGTGGTCCGTGCCGTGACCGGCCAGTCCATCCGGCGCACGTCGTCGCCCGGGCGGTACTCCCGGGATTCGCCCGCCTCGCTGCCCGGCCCGGGCAGCAGACCGGCGTAGTCGCCCTGGAGCAGACCGTCGAGTTTGCGGGTGACGAGCAGTTGCAACCGGGACAGCACTGCCTCGCTGCGATCGGGGGCGGGACGAGGGGTGGGTGAGCTCACGGCCGCTGCCCGGGCCAGCCAGCGCCCGGCGGCGGCGCGGTCGTCGACGGAGTGGCCTGCTGCCGGGGCGCGACCGCCGGCAGGGGGATCGTCGACATCACCCGGTGCACGATGTGGTCGGCGGGCACGTCGTCGGCGAGCGCGTCGTAGCTGAGCACCAACCGGTGCCGCAGGATGTCCGGCGCGATGTCCTGCACGTCCTGCGGCAGGGCGTAGTCGCGCCCGCGTAGCAGCGCCAGCGCACGCGTCGCCCGGACCAGGCCCAGCGAGGCGCGAGGGCTGGCCCCGTACTGGATCAGTTGGGCGACGT
This sequence comes from Micromonospora sp. DT228, assembly GCF_049841595.1. Classification (NCBI taxonomy): domain Bacteria; kingdom Bacillati; phylum Actinomycetota; class Actinomycetes; order Micromonosporales; family Micromonosporaceae; genus Micromonospora; species Micromonospora sp. DT228. The sequence goes on along the minus strand of NZ_JBNCKO010000018.1, from coordinate 27,673 downwards.
CGGGCATGCCGTGCTCGGCGGGGGCGCGGGTGGCCAGCACCAACCGGACCGCGTAGTCGACCAGGGCGTTGTGCACGAACACCTGGTCGGCCTTGCGTTGCAGGGCGATCAACTCGGGTGTGTCGAAGACCGCGGTCGGCTCGGGCGCGGACACGCCCATCCGGTAGACGATCTCGCGTTCCTCCGCGTCGGTCGGGTAGCCCACCACGATCTTCATGAGGAACCGGTCCCGCTGCGCCTCCGGCAGCGGGTAGACGCCCTCCTGCTCGATCGGGTTCTGGGTGGCCATCACCAGGAACGGGTCGGGCACCCGGTGGCTCTCGCCGCCGATGGACACCTGCCGCTCGCTCATCACCTCCAGCAGCGCGGACTGCACCTTCGCCGGCGCCCGGTTGATCTCGTCGGCGAGCAGGAAGTTGACGAAGACCGGGCCCAGCTCCACGTCGAACTTCTCGCTGGACTGCCGGTAGATGCGGGTGCCCATGATGTCGGCGGGCACCAGGTCCGGGGTGAACTGCACCCGGGCGAAGGACCCGCCGACGACCTTCGCGAGGGTCTCCACCGCCAGGGTCTTGGCGACCCCGGGCACCCCTTCGAGCAGGCAGTGGCCGCGAGCGAGCAGCGCGACGAACATCCGCTCCACCATCCGGTCCTGCCCGACGATCACACGTTTGATCTCGAACATCGCCCGCTCCAACAGGGTGGCGTCCTGCGCGGGTGTGGTCACCGCCGCGGGTGTCTGCGGTGCCGCCCCGTTCGGCGTCGGGGCGTCGGGCATGGTCGGCTGGGCCACCGGTCCTCCACAGCGTTTGTCGGTCGTCGCGGCTCGTGCGGTATCAAGACTCGCATGCCTTGCTGAGTGTCGAGGTGGGGAGAAGCCGATTTTCGCCGCGCCGTCCCCAGCAGCAGAATCGCCCGACGAGGGTGTACAAGGACCGGCCTGCCGCGTGTACGATTCACCCCGTCGCCGGGCGGCTCCCCCCGTGGTCGCCCGGCGATCAAACTTTCCGTCCGGCCACCCTAGACTGGCCCGGATGAGCATCCCCTCCACCGCCGACGACGCCCTGGTCTGCTCGGCCCGCGGCTGTCGGGCCGCCGCTGTCTGGACCCTGGAGTGGAACAATCCCCGGCTGCACGACGCCGAGCGGCGTAAGACCTGGCTGGCCTGCGCCGACCACCGGACCAGCCTCGGTGACTTCCTGGACGCTCGCGGCTTCCTGCGTGCCGTCACCGCGGTGCCGGGATCGCCTACGCTCGACACGTGAGCACCCCCGGCGCCCCACCGCCTCCCGGATCCGACGCCCCGACGGCCGCACCGGCGGGCCCAGGGCCGCTGGAGCCCTGGCCCGACACGGTCCGCTGGCAGCCGATCTCCACCGATCTGATCTGGGTGGAGCTGATCCGGTTGGCGATCGTGGTCGCCATCGGGCTGGCGGCGACCGGGGTCGGCTGGGCGTTGAGCGGCCACTGGTCGCTCGGGCTCGCCGTCGCCGTCGTGGTGCTGCTCGGCGGGTGGCGGGCGGTGGCGATCGTCCGCGCGGTCCGGGCCTGGGGGTACGCCGAGAGGGACACCGACCTGCTGGTCCGCCACGGGCTGTTGGTCCGCCGGCTCTCCATCGTCCCCTATTCGCGGATGCAGTTCGTCGACGTCAGCGCCGGGCCGCTGGAGCGCGCCTTCGACCTTGCCACCGTGCAGTTGCACACGGCCGCGGCGGCGAGTGACGCCCGGGTTCCGGGGCTGCGCCCGGCGGAGGCCTCCCGGCTCCGCGACCGGCTCACCGCGCTCGGCGCGGACCGGGCGGAGGGGCTGTGAGCGCTGCGACGAGGTGGCGTCGCGGGCCGCGCCGCGACCGACCTGGCACGTCCGGCGCCGAGCACCGCCCGGGCCGGGGGCCGGCCCGATGAGCGACGGTCCCGCCGAGCCGAGCACCGCGCCACCCGCCGACGCAGCCCCGCACGGCCCGATGCCACCCGCCGACGCGGCCCCGCACGGCCCGATGCCACCCGCGGACACGGCACCGCACGGGCCGGTGCCGTCGGCGGAGTCCGCCGCGTGGCCGGCGGCCGCTGGTCATGGTGAGGGCGAGCCTCGGCAGCGACTGCATCCGCTCAGCCCGCTCCTGCACGGTGCCAAGTCTCTGGCCGTGGTCATCGCCGGGTTGTCGTGGTCGACGCTGTCCCGGGTGGGTTTCGGCTGGTTCGCCGCCATGGTGGCGGTGCTGGCGCTCGGCGCGACGGTGCTGTCGGTGATCAGCTGGTACAACACCGGCTACCACGTGGTGGGCCGCGAACTGCGGGTGTACGAAGGGCTGCTCTGGCGGCGTACCCGGGCCATCCCGTTGGAGCGACTACAGGCCGTCGAGGTGGTCCGGCCACTGCTGGCCCAGCTCAGCGGTCTGGCCGAGTTGCGTCTGGAGGTGGTCGGCGGCGGCAAGACCGAGGCGCCACTGGCGTACCTCGGGGTGGCCGACGCGGCCCGGCTGCGCGAGCGGCTGCTGGCGCTGGCCGGGCGGGTGACGCAACCGACCGTGCCGGGCGACGCGGCGCCCGCGGTGGTCCCGGGGTCGGCGGCGCCACCGGTGCTGGCCGCGCCGGGCCGGCCACTGCACGCGGTACGCAACCAGGACCTGCTGGTCAGCCAACTGCTCACCCCGCAGGCGTTCCTGCTCCCGTTCGGGGTGGCCTTCGTCGTGGTGCAGTTCGTCACCGCGGGGTCGTGGTCGTTCGTCGCGGTGGCGAGCACGCTTACCGCGATGGCGGGCGTGCTGCTGCAACCGGTCCGCCGGGTCCTCGACGACTGGAACTTCCGACTGGCCCGCGACGGTGGCACGCTGCGGGTGCACAACGGCCTGCTGGAGACGCGGGCGCAGGCCGTGCCGCTGGCGCGGGTACAGACCGTACGGGCCACCTGGCCGCTGCTCTGGCGGATGAAGGGCTGGCTGCGGCTGCGCCTGGAGGTGGCCGGGTATTCGCTCGCCGACGCCGACGACCGCAACCGGCCCGACCGGCTCCTGCCGGTCGGTGACCTGCCGACGGCGACGATGATCGTGGCCGAGGTGCTGCCCGGGGTACGCCTCGACACCCTGCCGCTGACCCCTCCACCGACCCGCACCCGCTGGCTGCACCCGCTGGGCCGTCGCGCGTTCGGCGCGGGTCTGTTCGACGAGGTTTTCGTCACCCGGTCCGGGCGGCTCACCCGGCAGTTGGTGATCCTGCCGTACGCCCGGATCCAGAGCGTGCGGGTGGTGCAGGGGCCGGTGCAGCGCCGCCTGGGGCTGGCCACCGTGCACGCGGACACCGCGGGCGGTTCCGGTGCCACCGCCCAGGACCGCGACCTGGCCGAAGCGTGGGCGATCGCAGCCGAACTGACCACAAGGTCCCACCAAGCCCAAACCAAGACCTAACCCCCACCCCACCCCACCCGGTCCCCGCCCCCTCCCCCGCGTCCTCCCCCTCCCCCGCGTTGATCATGAGGTTATTGCCCTGACACGCCGTGCGGGAGGGCAATAACCTCATGATCAACGGGGAAAGCGCCAGGGGGCCGGGGGCCCGGGGGTGGGGGTGGGGGCCGGGGGCGGGGGTGGGGGCCGGGGTGGGGTGTGGGGGTGGGGTTAGTGGTCGGCCGGGACTGGGGGGTGGGTTCTGGGGGTTTCTGGGCCGCGTGTGGGTGGGGGCTCGGGTTGGCCGGGCGGGGGGTCGGTGGGATCGGTGGGCTGCTCCGTGGGGCGTGCCGCCTTGGCGCTCGGATGGCGGACCCGCCAGGCCGCCCAACCGCGCTCCGCCAGGCCGACCGCCAGGAAGGTCAGCCCCACGTACGCCCAGCCGACCAGCACGTCGATCACGTAGTGCTCACCCGAGTAGACCAGGGTGAAGGTCATCGCCAGCGGGTACGCGAGCAGCAGCGGCCACCAGCGGCGGCGGGTGGTGGTCAGGAAGAACAGCACCACGAACAGCGCCCACGCGGTGTGCAGCGACGGCATCGCGGCGACCGGGTTGGACGCGATCTGGCCGGCATTGAGCACGTTGCCGGCACCGTGCATGCCGAACGCCTTCCAACCCCGGGTGGAGATCCGGGCGACCTCGGTGAGCAGGCCGTTCTGCGCCGCCCACCACGGCGGGGCGGCCGGGTAGATGAAGTAGGTGACCAGGCCGGCGGCGCAGAGGAAGCCCCAGCGCCGCATGTACGCCGCCCAGCGGTGCCGGTCGCGCAGCCAGAGCACCGCGGCGGCGGTCAACGCGACCACGAAGTGGGAGAAGTACACCCAGCTCGCGGCGATGTCCCACCAGTGCACCTGCGGGCGGTAGAGGTGCTGCTGCAACCAGACGGTGGGCACCTCGCCGCCGGTGGCCCAGCCGAACATGAACCGGTCGGCGACGATCAGCTCCATCGCGTGCGGGGTGGCCCCGTTGTCGGCGAACCCCCGCGAGAGGTTGTAGACGACGAACAGCAGCACCACCGGCACCCAGTCCCGGGCGAAGCGCAGGTGACTACGCCACGGCCGGTCGCTGTTCCAGGCGATGGTCGCCGCCCAGATCCAGACGAAGGCGTACGTGGGGTCGGTCGGCAGCCCGATCGCCAGCCACGCGGCGACGAAGGCGACGGCCCACACGCTCATGGCGACGACACGTCGACGACCCCCGTCGCCGGACGCGGGCGGGTCGGTCCGGGCGGGGGGCTGGGGGTCAGTCACGACGGCCATCGTCGTCAAGGTTAACGACGGGTACGGCATCGACAGACGGGGACCACCCGTCGGTCGTTCGGGGTGGGGTGCGAGCGGATCGCCGGGCGCGTGCCCGACGCCTGCACCGAGCACCTAGGCTGACGACCATGCAGGAGCAGCCCGAGCCGGCCTTCGCGCCGGGTCTGACCGCCCAGGTCGAGTTGACGGTCACCGACGCGGACACCGCCCAGGCTGTCGGTTCCGGGGACGTACCGGTGCTGGGCACTCCCCGGGTGCTCGCCCTGGCCGAGGCCGCCACCGTCGCGGCGACGGCGACCGGGATGCCGGCGGGGTCGACGACCGTGGGGACGCGTGTCGAGCTGGAGCACCTGGCGCCGACAGTTGTCGGCCGGACGGTCCGGGCGCAGGCCCTGCTGGCGACGGTCGACGGCCGTCGACTGTCGTTCGAGGTCACGGTCAGCGACGGGGACCAGACGGTGGCCCGGGGCCGGGTGGATCGGATCCTGGTGGACCGGCAACGCTTCGTCGAGCGCGCCGGACGATCGTCGTGACCGCCAGGTTCGTCGAGGTCGCCGACCGGGTGCACGTGCTTCGCGAACCACTGCTGCGGGTCAACGTCACACTTGTCGTCGGCGACGACGAGGCGCTCCTGGTGGACACGCTCTCCTCGGCCGCGCAGGCCGCCGAGTTGGCCGCCGCCGTCCGGGCGGTCACCGACCGCCCGCTGACGCTTGTCAACACCCACCACCACTACGACCACTGCTTCGGCAACGCCGTCCTGGCCGGCGACCCACCCCGCCCGGTGTACGCGCACGAGCTGGCCGCCGCGGCCCTGCGCCAGGACCCGGAGCGGCTGCGCCGGGAGGCGTACGAGGAGCTGCGCGAGGAGCATCCGGCGCTCGCCGCCGAGCTAACCGACACCCCACTGCTCGCCCCGACGCACACCGTGCACACGGAGACGTCGCTCGATCTGGGTGGCCGGCGGGTGCTGCTGCGCCACCCGGGGCGGGGGCACACCGACGCGGACCTGGTGGTGCACGTGCCGGACGCCGACGTACTCGTCGCCGGTGACCTGGTGGAGCAGAGTGGCCCGCCCGCCTTCGAGGACGCGTACCCCCTGCGGTGGCCGGACGCGGTCGCGGACCTGCTGCGGCTGACCACCGCGCGCACGGTGGTGGTGCCGGGTCACGGCGACCCGGTGGGCGTCGATTTCGTCCGCGCCCAGCATGCCGACCTGGTGCGGCTGGCCTGGTTGATCCGCGCCGCGCACACCGGCAGCGCGCCGCCGGAGCGGGTGGCCGCGGAGGCTCCCTTCGGCGCCCGCGCGGCCCTGGTCGCCGCCCGCCGCGGCTACCGGGAGCTGGACGGCGAGGTCTAAGGCCTGTGTCAAAGTCCTCGGTCGAGCCGAGGCGGAGTCCAGGCGGCGGTCCCGGCAAGGCGGAGATCGGTCCGAATACCGGTGTTTCTATCCGGGTCAATCTCCAACGCGGCCGGTCGTCGTCTGGGCCCGCCGCAGACCGGCCAGGGGCTTTGACACGGGCCCTAGGCCGGAAAACGGCTGTCGACGTCGGCGCGGGTGGGCATGGCGGTGGCGCCACCGGGCTTTTCGCAGACCAGGCCCGCCACCCGCAACGCGAACGCGACCCGCTCGACCCAGCCCGCCGGGGAGTCCGGTTCGCCGTCGAGGAGCAGGTCGGCGATCAGCGCGGCCATTACCGAGTCACCGGCGCCGGTGGCGTCGATCGCGTCGACCTTGGGGGCCGGCACCCGGACCGGGTCGGCGTCGGCGGCGGCCAGCACCGCGCCGGCCGCGCCGAGCGTCACCACCACGGTGGCCGCCCCCAGCTCGCGCAGGTACGCGGCCACCCCCTCGACCGGTTCACCGGGATAGAGCAGCGCGGCGTCGGCGGCGCTCAGCTTGACCAGGTGCGCGCCGGCGGCGAACTCGGCCACCACCTGGCGGAGCCCGTCGGGCGCCTCCGGCCCGTGCAGCAGCCGGGGGCGCACGTTCGGGTCGAAGACCCGCAGGCCGGCGGCGAGCGACCAGGCACGGCGGGCGGCGGCCAGCGTGTCGGGTTGGAGCAGCACGATCGAGCCGCAGTAGAGCACGTCGGCGCCCTCCAGCAGCGCCAGGTCCAGGTCGTCGGGGCCGAGCAGGCCGTAGGACGCCGGTTCGCCGTAGAAGCGGAAGTCGGGTTCGGGCCCGGCGTACGTGACCACCGCGAGCGTGGTCGGCGCCGGCACCGTCACCGCACCGGCCACCCCGACGTCGGCGGCGGTCAGGAAGGCGCGGATCCGGCCGCCCAGCACGTCGTCGCCGAGGGAGCCGACGAACTGTGCCGCACCACCGAGGCGGGCCACCCCGACGGCGACGTTGAGCGGCCCGCCGCCGATCGCCTGCCGGTAGACCCGTTCCCCGTCGCGCTCGCTGTCGAGCAGGTCGACGAGCGCCTCGCCGAGCACCACCGCGTACCCCATGCCGATCCTCCCGTCGCGGCCAGCCCACCGCCGGCCGTCGCCCGCCGAGCCGGTCGCCGTGCCACCAGGCTGGCACAGCGGGCCGCTCGGTGGGCGCCGAAGCGGCGCACGGGGCTACCCCGGCCGGTGGACCGGCCCGTCGAGCGCAGCGAGGGGGCGACCGCTGCCACCCCAGCGGGCCGCGACGATCTGCGCGGCCACGCTCACCGCGGTCTCCTCGGGGGTACGACCACCGAGGTCCAGCCCGATCGGGGAGGCGAGCCGGGCGAGTTGCTCCGCACCGAGCCCTGCCTCGCGCAGCAGCTTGTGCCGCTCGTCGTGGGTACGCCGCGAACCCATCGCGCCGACATACGCCAACCGGTGGCGCAACGCCAGTTCCAGCACCGGCACGTCGAACTTCGGATCGTGGGTGAGGACGCACACCACAGTCCGCCCGTCGGCCCGGCCCGCGTCCAACTCCGTCCGCAGGTAGCGGTGCGGCCACTGCACCACCACCTCGTCGGCGTCGGGAAAGCGCCGCGCGGTGGTGAAGACTCCTCGGGCGTCGCAGACGGTGACCCGGTAGCCGAGGAACGCACCGATCCGGGCGACCGCGGCGGCGAAGTCGATGGCCCCGAAGACGATCATCCGGGGCGGGGTGGCGTACGCGGTCACGAAGAGGCTGACGCCGCTGCCGCGCCGCTGCCCGTGGTAGCCGTAGCGGAGCACCCCGCTGTGCCCGGCGGCGAGCAGCCCGGCGGCGTCGACGGCCGCGGCGTCGTCGAGCCGGTCGTCACCCAGCGAGCCGATCGACAGCTGACCGGTCAGCACCAGCCGCCGCCCCAACCGCCGAGCCGGATCGGTCGGCGGCGCGCCCGGTGAATCACCGGCGTCGGCGGCCACGCAGGTGACCACCGCCGCCGGTTGGCCGCCCCGGCGGGCGGCGGCGACCGCCGCCAACTCCGCCACGGCAGCGGGGTCGACGCGCTCCACGAACACGTCGAGGATGCCACCGCAGGTCAGACCCGCGCCGTACGCGTCGTCGTCGCTGATGCCGTAGCGGATCAGCTCAGCCGCGCCGGTGTCCAGCACCCGGCGGGACCGTTCGTAGAGGTCCGCCTCGACGCAGCCGCCGGAGACGCTGCCGGTGACCGTGCCGTCGATCGCGACGGCCATCGTCGCGCCGGGCGGCTGCGGCGCCGAGTGCCAGGTGGCCACGACGGTGGCCAGGCCGACCGACTCACCGGCGCGGCACCTGCGGTGCACCTCGTCGAACACGTCCGGCACCGACCGCCGCCTCTCCGCCTCCGTCGTCCCCGTCCGCAGGATATGGCGTTCGACGGCGGCCGGTGGGTCAACCCATCCATCGAGGAACAGCTATTGCGCGGCGCGGCGGGGCGTGGTGGGATGACGGGTACCGGGCGGTGCGAGGGCTGCCGCGCCACCGGTTGCCGGGTTCGACACACGCGAGGGCGCCGGTCCCTGACAGGACCGTTGATGGCGCGCGTCCACCGGCCGGTCTTTCGCCGGGGCACGTCGCCGTGATCGTCGCACCGTTCACTTCAGCGGGGCGAGCAGGCCACGTCCCACCCGTTTGCGGCGGGACGGCTCGGGCGGCACGCCTCGCGAGTCAGGAGAACCCGTGAACCGTTCCCGTACGGCCGCGTTGCTCACCGCGGCCATGACCCTCGCGCTGGGCGCTGTCGCCCTGGCGTCCAGTCCCCAGCCGGCCGCCGCGCACGGCGCGGCGATGACGCCGGGCAGCCGCACCTACCTGTGCTGGCAGGACGGCCGCAGCCAGACCGGTGAGATCCGGCCGAACAACCCCGCGTGCTCCGCCGCGGTGGCGCAGAGTGGGGCCAACTCGCTCTACAACTGGTTCAGTGTGCTGCGCTCCGACGCCGGCGGCCGGACCACCGGTTTCATCCCGGACGGGCAACTGTGCAGCGGCGGCGCCACCGGTTTCCGCGGCTACGACCTGCCGCGCACCGACTGGCCGCTGACCCACCTGACCGCCGGGTCCCGGCTGGACTTCAAGTACAGCAACTGGGCGCACCACCCGGGCACGTTCTACTTCTACGTGACCAAGGACAGCTGGAGCCCGACCCGGGCCCTGGCCTGGAGCGACCTGGAGCAGCCGTTCCTGACGGTGACCAACCCGCCGCAGCGCGGCTCGGTCGGCAGCAACGACGGGCACTACTACTTCAGCGGCAACCTGCCGTCGGGTAAGAGTGGCCGGCACATCATCTACTCCCGCTGGGTGCGCTCGGACTCGCAGGAGAACTTCTTCGGCTGCTCCGACGTCACCTTCGACGGCGGCAACGGTCAGGTGACCGGGGTGGGCCCGGGTACCGGTTCGCCGTCGCCCGACCCGACGACCCCGCCGCCGGACCCGACCACTCCGCCGCCGGACCCGACGACCCCGCCGCCGGACCCGACCACCCCGCCGCCGACCACCACCCCGCCGCCGAGCGGCGGTGACTGCATGGCGGTCTACAAGGTGAGCAGCACCTGGCAGGGTGGCTTCCAGGGCGAGGTCACGATCATGAACCACGGCAGTACGCCGTTCAACGGCTGGACCGCGAGCTGGACCTGGCCCAACGGGCAGTCGATAAGTCAGATCTGGAGCGCCACCCAGACATCGTCCGGCTCGACGGTGACGGCCACGAACGTCAACTACAACGGCACCGTCGCACCGGAGGGCACCACCACGTTCGGCTTCCTGGCCAGCAGCACAGGAACGAACGGACTCCCGACGGTCACCTGCGCCCGCAAGTAACCGCCCCCCTGAAATGACCAAGAGGTTTGCGTCACCGGAACTGCTCCGGATGACGCAAACCTCTTGGTCAACAGGGTGTCAGCGGACCATCGAACCGACCACCGGCTTCGTGAGCAGGGCGGACTGGTTGCGCTGGATGCCCGGGTCGAGGGTCTTGGCCACGAAGATGGCGTGCCAGATGCAGAAGATCAACACCGTCCACACCTTGCGGGAGTGGTCGGCTTCCTCCCGCTTGTGCTCGTCGAGCAGCCGCAGCGCGTACGACAGGTCGAGCAGGTCGCCCGCGCCCGAGGTGCTCAGCACGTGCCGGGCCCACTCGTACATCTCGCCGCGCAGCCAGACCCGGGTGGGGGTCGGGAAGCCCAACTTCTTGCGGTTGACGATGGCCGGCGGCACCACACCCTGCAACGCCTGACGCATCGCGTACTTGGTGGCGTCGGAGCGCGGCGGCAGCTTCAGGTCCACCGGGATCTTCGCCGCGACGTCGAACACCTCGCGGTCGAGGAACGGCACCCGCACCTCCAGCGAGTGCGACATCGAGATCCGGTCGGCCTTGACCAGGATGTCGCCGCGCAGCCAGGTGTACAGGTCGACGTACTGCATCTTGGTGACGTCGTCCAGCTCGGTGCACTCGGCGTAGATCGGGGCGGTGACGTCGGTGTAGCGCACCGAGGGGTCGTAGCGGCGCATCAGGTGCTGCTTCTCCTCCTCGGTGAACATCCGCGCGTTGCCGTAGTAGCGCTCCTCGATCGGGGTGGTGCCCCGCTCCAGGAAGCTCTTGCCCTTGACCCCCTGCGGGATCGCCTTGGAGACCGCGCGCAGGCCCTTCTGCACCCCGCCGGGCAGACCGTTGACGGTGCCCAGCGACAACGGCTCCCGGTAGATCGTGTAGCCGCCGAAGAACTCGTCCGCGCCCTCACCGGAGAGCACCACCGTCACATGCTCGGCGGCCTTCTTGGCCACGAAGTAGAGCGGCACCAGCGCCGGGTCGGCCACCGGGTCGTCCAGGTGCCAGACGATCTTCGGCAGCGCGTCGATCATGTCCTGCGGACCGATCTTGGTGGGGATGGTGGTGACGTCCAGGTGCCGCGCCGACTCCTGGGCGACGTCGATCTCCGAGTAACCCGGGACGTCGTAGCCGACGGTGAAGGTCAGGATGTTCGGGTTGAACTCCCGGGCCAGCGCGACCACAGCCGTCGAGTCGATGCCGCTGGACAGGAACGAGCCGACCGGCACGTCGGAGCGCATGTGCATGCGCACGCTCTCCCGCAGCGTCTCCCGGATCTCGTGGTAGAGCTTCTGCTCGTCGTCGACAGGCGCCGGCCGGAACACCGGCCGGTACCACCGGCGCACGTCGATGCGCCCACCCGGGGTCCAGTTCAGGTACTCCCCCGAGCCGATCCGGCTGATGCCCTTGTGCAGGGTGCCGGGCTCGGGGACGTACTGCAGGGTCAGGTAGTGGCTGAGGCTGGCTCCGTCGACGCCCGCGTCACCCTGGTAGCTGCTGTGCGCGAACGGCAACAGCGCCTTCTTTTCCGACGCCAGGTAGAGGCCGTCGGCGGTCTCCAGGTAGTGCATCGGCTTGATGCCGAAGTAGTCGCGGGCACCGAACGCGCGCCGCTCCTGCCGGTCCCAGATGACGAAGGCGAACATGCCCCGCAGCCGGGTGAGCACCTGCTCGCCCCAGAAGTGGTAGCCCGCCACGATCACCTCGCCGTCACCGGCCGTGGCGAACTGCGCGCCGAAGTTCCTGATCAACTCCTCGCGCAGCTCGATGTAGTTGTAGATCTCACCGTTGAAGGTGAGCAGGTAACGGCCGTTCGCGTAGGGCAGCGGCTCGTGACTCGACGCAACGTCGATGATGGCCAGCCGCTTGTGGGCGAACACGCCGTCCGCGTACCGGCCGGAAGCGTCGCCGACCACCTCGACCCCGGTCTCGTCGGGGCCGCGGTGGTGCAGGCATTCCAACGCTCCGGCGATGTGGTCGCGGTGCGCGGCGGCGTTACCGTTCGCGCTGAAGAAGGCCAGAAGTCCGCACATGGTGGTCATCTTTCCACGCGCGCTGTCGGCCCGTCGCAGCCGTCCGTCGATCCGACTCCCGGGGTCACCAACGCGAACTCGGCGCGCGGTACCGTCGAGATCAGCAACGAAGCGGAGGGAGCGGCGCAATGACCGAGGGACAAACCGACGGTACGCCGACGGACGGCACGGAATCGCACGATCCGGACTTCCCGGAGGCGTTCCTGTCCTTCATGCGGCAGGGCTGGCGCGACACCGCGCTCCCCGTGACGCCCCGCCCGGAGACGCCCAACTACGCCAAGCGGCGTGCCGCGCTCTCCGCGGCCTTCCCGGGCGAGACGCTCGTCATCCCCACCGGCAGCGAGAAGGTCCGGGCCAACGACACCGACTACCCGTTCCGGCCGGGCAGTGACTTCGCCTACCTGACCGGCGACCACGACGCCGACAGCGTGCTGGTGCTGCGCCCCAACGGCTCGGGGCACGACGCGACGCTGTACATGCGGCCCCGCTCGTCCCGGGAGACCGACGAGTTCTTCCGCAGCCGCAACGGCGAGCTGTGGGTGGGCCGGCGGCACACGCTCAGCGAGAAGTCGACCGAGCTGGGCCTGCCCACCGCCGACCTGACCGGCCTGGAGGCGACGCTCGCCGACCTGGCGCCGGGGCGTACCCGGGTGTTGCGCGGTTTCGACGCCCAGGTGGACGCGGCCGTCCGCGCCTACGACGGACCGCGCGCCGAGGGCCAACCGCCCCGCGACCGGGAGCTGGCCATCGCCCTCTCGGAGATGAAGCTGGTCAAGGACGAGTGGGAGATCGGCCAACTCCAGGACGCGATCGACGCCACCGTACGCGGCTTCGAGGACGTGGCCCGGATCCTGCCGGCCGACCGCGCCGTCTCCGAGCGGCTGCTGGAGGGTGTCTTCGCGCTGCGGGCCCGCCACGACGGCAACGACGTCGGATACAGCTCGATCGTCGGCGCCGGCGAGCACGCCACGATCCTGCACTGGGTGCACAACCACGGCGCCACCCGGCCGGGTGACCTGCTGCTGATGGACATGGGCGTCGAGGGCCGCAACCTCTACACCGCCGACGTGACCCGGGTGCTGCCGGTCAACGGGCGGTTCACCGCCCTGCAACGCCAGGTCTACGACATCGTGTACGCCTCGCAGCAGGCCGGCATCGACGCCATCCGCCCCGGGGTGGCGTTCAAGGACGTCCACCTGACCTGCATGCGGGTGCTCGCCGAGGGCCTGTCCGAGCTGGGTCTGCTGCCGGTGAGCGTGGACGAGGCGATGGACGAGAAGTCGACCGTCTACCGGCGGTGGACGCTGCACGGCTTCGGTCACATGCTCGGCATCGACGTGCACGACTGCTCCAACGCCCGCAAGGAGACCTACCGCGACGGCGCGCTGGGCGAGGGCTACGTGCTCACCGTCGAGCCCGGTCTGTACTTCCAGCCGGAGGACGAGCTGGTCCCCGCCGAGCTGCGCGGCGTCGGCATCCGGATCGAGGACGACGTACTGGTCACCGCGACCGGCGCGGTGAACATGTCGGCCGCGCTGCCGCGCACCTCCGACGAGGTGGAGACCTGGCTGGCCGAGCAGCGCGAGGCAGGCCCCCGCCTGCCCGGCTGACCCGCTCGAGCCCTGACCTGACATGAGCCCTGACCCGGCTCCAGCCCTGACCCGGCTCCAGCCCTGACCCGGCACGAGCCCTGACCCGGCACGAGCCCTGACCCGGCACCAGCCCGCACCGGCGTCGCCGCCGGCCGATCAACGGCCGACGGCGGCGCCGCTGTCGTTCTCGGCAAGATCCACTCGGCTTCACGGAAGTCGTGCTGTCCGGACCACACCGACACCGCGTCATCCCTGAACCCGAGTGGATCAAATCTCCCGCCTGTCCGACCTCATCCGACCTGCGCCGAATGCGGGGTTATCTCGGATAAGTCCGCATCGCGAAGATGGTTCTCATACGGTGGGGATCAGAGGCTGCAACCCATTTGTAGCTGGTCGTGGCGCCTCGGGCGGTGCGATCCCGTCTGGTAACAGGAAAGGGCGGAAGGCTCTGATGTCCAACGACGTAACGAGTACCGACGGCGGGGCCTCGACGGCTCCGCCGACACGACGACGGCGGGCGCTCTGGGTCGCCGGCGTGGCTGGGCTGACCGGCGTGGTGGGCCTGGCGGCTCTCGGCGGCGTGGCCGCTCGGGACGACAAGCCCGCCTCCAAACGGGCGTCCGACACGCAGCCGTCGACAAATCGGCAGAACGTCAGCGACTCCGCTGGCACGAAGGATGACGGTGCCAAGAAAGACGGTGCCCACGAGGGCGGCGGTCGGGACGACGACTGGAGCGGCGACGACTGGAGCGGCGTCGACGACCGGTCGGGCCGGGACGCCAAGCACGAGGAGGCCAAGCACGAGGAGAAGGACCGCGGCCGGCAGGTCCCGTGCGACAGCGACAGGCTGATCCAGGCGATCACCTTCGCCAACAACGAGGACGGCGGGGTGCTGGAACTGGCCAAGGGCTGCACCTACACGCTGACCCGCAACCAGGACGGCAACGGCCTCCCGGTGATCACCGAGAACATCACGCTCAAGGGTGAGCACACCACCATCGGCCGTGAGGCCACCGCCGACTACTTCCGCATCCTCAACGTCGGCCCCGGCGGGCACCTCACCCTCAAGGGCCTGAGCGTCAGGGGCGGCCAGACCCTTCAGGAATCGGTGACCGCCGACCCGGCGACGGTCTGGGCGCCCTACTCGGCCCGGTCCGTCGCGGCCGGTACGGCACCCAAGCCCGCGGTCACCACCGCACCCGCCGGCACGCCGACCTCGCCGTCCACCGCAAAGGCGGCGGCGGCAGCCAAGCCCGCGGCGGCTACGGCCGCAAAGCCGAGCGCGGCGGCAACGGCCGCGAAGCCCAGCGCGGCGACAGCGGCCGCGAAGCCCACGGCCGCGAAGCCCGCGGGGACAATGGCCGCGGCGACAACAGCCGCAGGAACAACAGCCGCCAAGCCCACCGCGGCCACACCCACGACGGGTGCCAAGGCTTCGACGGCAGCGGTCAAGGCCGCTCAAGCTGACGCCACGGCGGTCAAGGCCACTGAAGCCAAGGCCACAGCGGTCAAGGCCGCCGAAGCCGAAGCCAAGGCCACCGAAGCCAGAGCCACAGCGGTCAAGGCCACAGCGGTCAAGGCCGCCGGAGCCGAGGCCGCAGCACCCAAAGCCAACGCCGCAGTAACGGCCGCCAAACCGGTAGCCGCGGTGGCGACACCGGCGCCGGCCGGGTCTGCGGTGGTGCCGCTGGTGGAGGAGCCGGGGTTCAACGACGGGGCCGGGGTGCTGGTGCAGCCCGGTGGACGGGCGGAGATCCTGGACAGCGAGTTGCTCTACAACCAGTCCGGCGGCAACGGCGGTGGGCTGGCCAACTTCGGCAGCACCAGGCTCAGCAAGACGACTGTCGCGCACAACACCGCCTTCTTCGTCGGCGGCGGCATCTTCAACGCCGGCGTACTCCAGGTCGACGAGTCGAAGATCAAGGACAACACCGCAATCATCGGTGGCGGTGGCATCTCCAACGGCGCGCCGGCGATTCGCAGCGAGGGCGTTGTGGGCGGTTCGGTCTGGGTCTACAAGAGCGAGGTCACCGACAACGAGACGCTCGGCTTCGGCGGCGGCGTGCTGGATGTCGAGGGCACCACGACGTTGCACCAGACGACTGTCAGTGACAACAACGCGGTGATCGAGGGTGGTGGCATCGCGGTGGCGGACAGCCAGCTCACCCTCAAGGACGCCACGGTGGCCAAGAACA
Organism: Micromonospora sp. DT228; assembly: GCF_049841595.1. Taxonomy (NCBI): domain Bacteria; kingdom Bacillati; phylum Actinomycetota; class Actinomycetes; order Micromonosporales; family Micromonosporaceae; genus Micromonospora; species Micromonospora sp. DT228. The sequence goes on along the minus strand of NZ_JBNCKO010000018.1, from coordinate 11,928 downwards.
GCGCGGCTCGCGACGGTGGCGGCGTGTTCGTGACCTCCGACAGCGTCGCGACGATCGAGAACAGCAGGATCAAGGACAACACCGCGGGCTCCGGCGGCGGCGGCCTCTTCAACGAAGACGGCGTCACCACGCTGCGCGACAGCGAGGTGGTGGGCAACCGGGCCGTCGGTCCGTTCGCCCGCGGCGGCGGGATCGTCAACGACGAGGGGAGCGAGGTCAGGCTCCACCGGACGACGGTGGCGCACAACTTCGCCACCCTCGAGCCGGGCGGCATCTTCAACAGCATCGGCGGCACCGTGACGCTCGACGACGAGTCCGCGGTCACCGCCAACCGCCCGACCAACTGCTTCAACGTTTCGGACTGCTTCGCCTGATCGGGTGGGGCTGAACCACATAGAGAGGGCACGCCCCTCCGGCCGGTCGCGGTCCGGAGGGGCGTGCCTGTTTAGGCAGCTCAGGGGGCCTGCGGTAGGTCTTGGGGCTCGCGTGCCGGGCCGAGGCGTCCACGACGCCGTGGACGGCATATGAACCGAATGTGGGGTTCTCTCGGATAAGCCCGCGAGGCGAGGAACCTTCTCATACGGTGGTTTTGGGAGCTACAACCGATTTGTAGCAGGGGATACCCGTCTGACGGCGGCGACCCTGTCTGGTACGAGGAGAGGGCAGAGAGCTCCGATGTCCAACTACCTAACGAACAACGAAGCCTCCGGGCGGGCGACGGCCAAGCGCCGCCGCAAGCTCTGGCTCGCCAGTGGCGTGGCCGGTTTGACGGGCGTGATCAGTCTCGCGGCGGTGGGCGTCGCGGGCAGCGCCGGAGCCGTCGGCCTGAACTGGAACACCGCGCAGGTCAGCAAGGACGGTGACCAGCGCGGTGACGAGGCGCGCGACTGGGACAAGGACAAAGACAAGGACCGGGACAAGGACAAGGACCGGGACAAGGACAAGGACAAGGACAAGGACAAGGACCACGAGCGCGGGAAGGAGGTGCCCTGCGACACCGACAAGCTGATTCAGGCGATCGTGTTCGCCAACAACAAGCACGGCGGTGTGCTGGAGCTGGCCAAGGGCTGCACCTACAACCTCACCCGCAACGACTACCAGGGCAACGGCCTGCCGATCATCACCGAGCGGATCACGCTCAAGGGCGAGCACACCACGATCTCTCGGGAAGCCACGGCGGACTACTTCCGCATCCTCAACGTCGGCGCCGGTGGTCACCTGACGATCAAGGGCCTGACCATCAAGGGTGGCCAGACCCTCGAGCTGGAGAACGGTGTCGAGCCGGCCGCGGTCTGGGCGGCCTACTCGGACTCCGAGGCGCTCGCCGCGCAGGTGAAGGCGGGCACCCCGTTGGCCCAGGCGCTCACCGCGCGGCAGGCCAACCCGAAGGCGGGCCTGAAGGCCGCGCCGAAGGTCACCCCGAAGGCCACACCGGGCGTCGTCACGCCGCTCGTCGAGCAGCCGGAGGAGAACGACGGCGGCGGCATCCTGGTCCAGCCGGGTGGCACCGCCGAGATCCTGGAGTCCGAGGTCGTCCTGAACCAGTCGGGCGGCAACGGTGGTGGTGTGGCCAACTTCGGCACCACGAAGATCTGGCACAGCACGGTCACCCGTAACACCGCCTTCTTCTTCGGTGGCGGCGTCTTCAACGCCGGGCTGCTCAAGGTCGAGGAGTCGAAGATCAAGGACAACACCGCAGTCATCGGTGGTGGCGGTATCTCCAACGGCGCTGCGGAGATCTTCACCGAGGACGTCGACGGCGGAACGGTCGAGCTCAAGAAGGCCGAGATCACCGACAACGAGACGCTGGGCTTCGGTGGTGGCTACCTCGACATCGAGGGCAACACCACGGCGTACGAGACCAAGTTCGTCTCCAACACCGCGGTTCTCGCTGGCGGCGGTATCGCTGCGGCGGACAGCCAGCTGAACCTGCACAACGTCACTGTCGAGAAGAACAGCACCGCCGGTGTCGGTGGCGGTGTGGCCATCGCCTTCGACAGCGTGGCCACGTTCGAGAAGAGCAGCATCAAGGACAACACCGCCGGCTTCTTCGGCGGCGGGCTCTTCAACGCCGGCAGCGTCACCACGCTGCGCGACAGCGAGGTTGTCGGCAACCGGGCCGTCGGTCCGATCGGGGTCGGCGGCGGCATCTTCAACGTCTTCGGCCAGGTCAACCTGCAGAAGACGAAGGTCGCCTACAACTTCTCCACCTTCGAGCCGGGCGGTGTCTTCAGCTTCTTCGGAGACGTGAACGTGGACGACAAGTCCGCGATCACCGCGAACCGTCCGACCAACTGCCTGGCCATCCCGGGCGGCACCATCGAGAACTGCTTCGCCTGATCACCAACGGACCGGCCCCCTTCCGCGCGACGCGGAAGGGGGCCGGTTCACGTCACTTTTGAACGAAGACCGCCACGCTGCGCGCCGGCACGGTGAACGTGCCGGCCGCCCTGTCGAACGAGGCGGTACGCAGCACCGGGTCGGCCGAGTCGACAAGCACGGGGTGCAGTGCCACGGCCGCTCCGCGCAGCCCGGTCACCGTCTGGTCGGCCGCCGACGGCGTGCCGTTGAAGACGACGGTCAGCGACTTCCACGGCCCGCCCAGTCCACTGGCGTCCAGGGTCATGGTCAGCACGCCGGGCGTCTCCTGCGCTCCGGACAGCGGGAACGCCACCCTCCGTTGCACCTGCTCGGCGGTGGCCAGCCCGAACACCGGCGACGACGCCCGGATGCGCAGCAACTCGGCGTACCGGGCGTCGGTGGTGTTGATCGCCGCGCAGTCCGGCACCAGCGCCGGGTCGGCCAGCAGCGGCTTCGCGTACGACCACTTGTCCTCGTTGTCGGGCGCGGGCGGCAGACCGGCGCCGAATCCGTTGCCCTGTTCACAGCCCCAGCGGATCTGGTTGAACCAGTCGCCGGAGTTGTACGAGTTGCGGTCCAGCGACTTCGACCGCAGCCGTTCGGTGCCGGCGGTGACGAACCCGGCGCCCTGTCCCAGCACCACGGTGCCCAGCGCCAGCACCTGCATCCGGGATCGGTCGGCCGCCGAGGTGGCCTGCGGCAGCTTGTACGCCAGCGCGTCGTACAGGATCTCGTTGTCGTGCGCGTCGACGTAGGTGACGGCCTCCCCCGGTGCGGCGGTGTAGCCGGCCGGGGAGCCGTTGTAGTCCACCTGCGCCCCGGTGACCTGCCGCCCGGCGGTGTCGGTGAACCGGTAGCCGCGCAGGTTGCCGGTCAGACCCACCTTGATCAGGTCATGGGCGTGCAGCAGGCGGGCCTTCTGCTCGGCCGGTGACCCGTTGACGTCGTCGCCGTTCGGGTCGGTGTAGAGCCCCGACGCGAAGCCCTGCGCCCGCGGGTTGGCGTCGAACGGCCCACCGCCGCGCACGGCGTCCCGCAGCCGGTCGTTGAAGGTGCCGATGCCGGTGCCGGCCATGTTGGCCTGGGTGGCCTGCACGAACCGGGCGCCGCCCGCGACCTCGCCGAAGTTCCAGCCCTCGCCGTAGAGCAGGATCGACCGGCCGTCCACGCCGTCGCGGGCGACGGTCAACCGGTCCAACGCCCGGCGTACGGCCAGGATGTTCGCCTTCGGGTGGTGGCCCATCAGGTCGAACCGGAACCCGTCCACCTTGTACTGCCGCGCCCAGGTGACGAGCGAGTCGACGACCAGCTTGCCCATCATGGCGTGCTCGGGGGCCGTGTTGGCGCAGCAGGTGGAGTTGGCGGTGGTGCCGTCCTCCAACAACCGGTGGTAGTAGCCGGGCACGATCTGGTCGAGCACCGACTTCGGGTCGGTACCGGCCGCGGCCGTGTGGCTGTAGACCACGTCCATGACCACCCGCAGCCCGGCGTCGTTCGCCCCGGCGACCATCCGCCGGAACTCGGTGGTCCGCGCCACGCCGGCCGGGTCGACGGCGTAGCCGCCCTCCGGCACGGTGTAGTGCAACGGGTCGTACCCCCAGTTGTAGCCGTCGGTGTCGGCGACCGCCGCCACGCACTTCTGCTGTTCCGCGGAGTCCGGCGGGAGCGCGGCCAGGTCGCAGGCCGGCTGACGCTGGTCGGCGCGCCGCTCCGGGATCGTCGCGAAGTCGAACGCCGGCAGCAGGTGCAGGTGGGTGACACCGGCGTCGCCGAGGGCCCTCAGGTGGGTCATGCCGGCGGTCGCCGGGTCGGTGAAGGCGAGGAACGTGCCCCGCCGCTCGGCCGGCACGGTCTCGTCGGCGATGGAGAAGTCCCGCACCGACAGCTCGGTGATCTGCGCCCTCGCCGCCGGCACCGGGGCCGGTTTGCGCAGGGTCCGCCAGCCCGCCGGGGCCAGCGCCGCGTCGTTCAGGTCGACGAGCTGACTGTGGGTGGAGTCCGCCGCCAGGGCCACCGAGTACGGGTCGGTCACCACGGCGGTGATCATCTTTTGTGCGGCGGGCTGCCACGCCTGCACCTCGTACCTGTAGTACCTGCCGACCCAGGCGGCGGTGCCGCGCGCCGACCAGACGCCGGTGCGGTCGTCGCGGCGCATCGGCACGATCCTGGGTGACGCGCTCGGCGAGTCGAACAGGTGCAGCCGCACGGTCCGCGCGGTCGGCGCCCACAGCGCCAGGCTCGGCGTCCGACCGTCGAACGTCGGGCCGAGGGTGGCATCGGTGGCCCGGGAGTACACATCGTCGAGCACCCCGGGGATCTGCACACCCGTCGCCGCGAGCAGGGCACCCTTCGCGTCGCGCTCGGTGACGAGCACCTGCCCCCGCAGCGCCGCCGGGACCTTCGCCAGGTCGCGTCGATCAAGGGCGAAGCTACGGTACGACCACAGGTGCGGGAACCTGTCGCGGTGCGCCTCGGTGAGCCCGTTGCGCTGCGCCCGCAACGGCAACGTGGTGTACGCCCCGCTCAGCTCCCCGTCGACCACGCTGATCCCGCCGGTGGGCGCGGCGACGAGCGCGTACGTCAGGCCGTCGGTCGGCGGTGTCTGCCACGCCACTGTGGACCTGTCGATCCAGTGCGCCTCCTGCTTGCTGATGTCGGTGTCCCCGCCCGCGGTGGTCGCCGTCGTCGGCAGCAACCGCCCCGGCGTGGCGGCGAGCAGCCACACCTCTCGGCCCGCGCCGGCCAGGTCGAGTCGCTGATCGTCGGGCAGGTCCTTGGTGTCGCCGTTGTGGATGATGTAGTTCAGCCCGGTCGCGCCGGCCGCCAGCGGCACCCGGAACACCGCCCCGAACGCGTCGGTCCCGGTGGGCTTCAGCGGCGTCGACCACTCGGTCGGGTTGGCCGCGCCGTCCCACACGTGCAGCCCCCAGCCGTCGTAGGTGTTGTCGGCCCGCCGGTAGTGGATGACCGCGGTGCCCTCCTCGACCGGCGGGTCCGGCTCACCGGTGGCCGCCTGCCGGCTCGGGTAGACGGCCGGGTCGCCCTGTTTCAGCCAGACCTCGCCGGTCTGGGTGACGTCGACGCCGCGGTCCTGGGCGACGTCCTTGGTGCCGGCCCTGTCGACAACGAGGAAGTTCACCGACGTCGCGCCCGGCTTCAGTTTCACCCAGGCGAAGCGACCATAGGAGTCCTCCCCGGCGAACGGCTGGCCCTTCGGCCACTCGGTGACGTACGCCGGGTCGATGTCCCCCCAGGCGTACAGCCCCCAGTCGTCGTACCCACCCGCGGGGCGCTGGTAGTGCACCACCGCCCACTCCCGGGAACCGCCCTGCGGGGGCGTACCCACGGTGGCGGCGGACCGGGCGGTCGCGGTACGACCCCGGCCGTCACGGACCACCGCCTTGTAGTCGACCCGGGTGCCGCCGGCCAGGCCGGTCAGGTCGTGCTGCACGGTGTACGGCGCGTGGTCGGCGCTGCCCAGCACCGTCCACCGCCCACCCGCGACCCGGGCGGCGACGGTGACGGTGGCGAGGGGGTCACCGGTCACCTGGGCGGTGACCGCCGCCCGGGTGGCGACCGGCGCGTCCGGGGCGGGGGCGGTGATGGTGACGGTCGGCTTGCCGGTCGCCTGCGCGATGGGGGTGCCGGCCCGGTACACCACCGCCGACAGCGGCGGCACGCTAAGGGTAAGCCTGCCGTTACCGCCGGCCATCGCGGTCTGACTGCCGCCGTAGATGCCGGTGAAGGTGGCGCCGGCCGACCAGGTGTCCACGGTGACAGTCTGCGCGGTGTCGGCGTTGTTGACCGCCACCACGTACTCGGTGCGGTCGGCGGGGGCGATCCGGGAGGCGGCGAACACGCCCGGGCCGTCGGCGGCGTACCGGGTGACCTGCACGCCGTCGCGCAGGGCAGGGTGCTCCTGGCGCAGCCGGCCCAGCTCGGCGATGGTCCGGTACAGCGGGTGGTCGGTGTCGAACTGGTCGCTGCCGTGGGTGCGGTCGGTGCCGAGCAGGTCGTCGTCGAGGTAGTCGGGCACCTTCGAGGCGAACATGTCCTGCCGCGCGTCCTTGTCCCCGCCGGGCCCGGTGAAGCCCTGCTCGTCGCCGGAGTAGATCACCGGTTGGCCGCGGGTCAGGAACATCAGTTGGTGCGCGAGCTGGTCGCGGCGCAGGTGACTGGCCGGGTCGGTGCCACCACCGGCGACGAACGATCCGATCCGGCCCATGTCGTGGTTGCCGAGGAAGGTGGTCAGCCGGCCGGCGTCGGTGTCCCGGGCGGCGTAGAGGTCGTCGCGGGCGTACACGTCGGCGAGCGCCCGCGCCGAGCCGGCGCCTGTGGTGTAACCGCGCGCGGCCTCCTGGAAGGCGAAGTCGAGGGTGGCCGGCAACCCACCCTGGCGGACGTAGCGGGAACTGATCTCCGGGTCGGCGCTGTACACCTCACCGAACATGAAGAAGTCCTTCTTGCCGGCCTTCTCGGCGGCCCGCTGGATGCCCTGGCTGAACTGCGGCCAGAACTCCATGTTGACGTGCTTCACGGTGTCCAGCCGGAACCCGTCGACGCCGATCGCGCCGATCCAGTCCCCGTACGCCCTGGTCAGCCCCCGGACCACCTCGGGACGCTCGGTCCACAGGTCGTCGAGGCCGAAGAAGTCGCCGTACTCGCTGTTCTCGCCCGTGAAGGTCGAGTCCCCCCGGTTGTGGTACATGGTCGCGTCGTTCAGCCACGCCGGCACCTTGACGCTCGCGTCACCCGGCTCGGGAAGAACCGGGGTGTACGGGAAGGACTCCCTGTCGACCGGCGGGAACGCGCGGCTGCCGTCGGCGTAGTTGCGGTCCTCGAACGCCCGCCCCCGCGCGTCGGTGTACGGCGAGGTCGCCTTGTCCACGTACGCGTAGGAGCCCTCGGCGTACTTGATGACGTCTGCGGTGTGGTTGACGATCACATCAAGGTAGATCTTGATGCCGCGCCGGTGGGCGAGTGTGACCAGCCGCTTCATCTCCTCGTTCGTGCCGAAGTGCGGGTCCACCTGGGTGAAGTCGGTGATCCAGTAGCCGTGGTACCCGGCCGAGATGTCGTTGCCGGCGCCCTGCACCGGCCGGTTCTTGAAGACCGGGGCGAGCCAGATGGCAGTGGTGCCCATCCCCTGGATGTAGTCCAGCTTGTCGATGACGCCCCTGAGGTCACCGCCGTGGTAGAAGCCCTTGTCGGTCGGGTCGAGCCCGGTCCGCAACCGGTCACCGGTCAGGCCGCCCCGGTCGTTGCGGGGGTCACCGTTGGCGAACCGGTCCGGCAGCACGAAGTAGAACTGCTCGGCCCGCGCCGAGTTCCCGCCCGCCTTCAGCAGCGCCTCGGCGGAGGGTTCGGTACGCCACTGCACCGCACCGGTGGTGGCCAACGTGTCGGCGCCGGACGGCCGGGGATCCGTGGCGGCGGCAGGCTGGTGCGCGGCGACCGGAGTGCCGACGAGCGTGAGGGTGAGCAGGGGGACGAGGGCCAGCAGTGCGGAGCGCGGTATCGGCGAGGGTTTCATCGACAACTTCCTCTGGTCGCTGATGGGCCGCACGCTAACCCTTGCCGAAACATTCTGCAATCACTTGCAAACACAGTCGCAACACAGCAGCATCCTTGCGGAAGCGCCGCTCAGAATCCGCTACAGCGCACCCCGTCGACTGTGCACTCCCGCGGGGTGCTGGACGTCCGCTCCAGGTGGAACCGCAACGACACCGAACCGCCGGGCCGCACGTCCACCCCACTGACGTACGTGAAACCGTCGCCGGACTGACGAAGCGTCCCCTGCGGCACGCCCTCCACCCAGGTGGTCACCAACCGCCCACCGGAGAACTCCAACCGGACCGTCCAACCACGACTCACCGCGGACCTGTTGACCATCGACACCTCGCCGATGAACCCGCCGTCGAAGCTCTGCACCACCCGGTACCGCCCACTCATCGCCGGCTGCCCCTGCGGAGCCCCACTCGGTGACCGCGTCACCACCGGCGCACCCCCCGTCGCGCCGACAGACGCGCCGACCGACGGTGACCGCGACCCGGGCGGGGTGCTCGGCGGCAACCCACTCGCCCGCCCGGACAACCCCGGCCGCACCGGCGGGGGCGACGACGATGCCGGGCCGGGAGCGCTCGACGCGCCCACGCCCGTGGGCAGCGGCACCACCGGCGGCACCGGCGCGCCGTCCGGCGCGGGACTACGCCCCCGGTACGCGCCCAGAGCCATGAAGAGCAGGACCACCATCACGAGGACACCAGCGCCCACCACGATCCAGGGCGACGACACGATCGCAGCCGGACCGTGCGACAGTCGCGGGGCACGACGCATGCCGGACATGTACCTCCCTCAGCGCACCGTCCGGGCAGCCTAGCGATCGGCGGCCGGAGCCGGAAGCGCCGACGACACGCCCCGCCGCGCCGCCGGTCCGACCCGGCTCAGCCGAGCCGACAGTCGACCCCGTTGATCGTGCACCGAAGCGGCCGCTGCGCCGACTCACCCCAGCCGACGCGCAGCCGCAGCGTCCGGGAGTCACCCGCCTCCAACGAACGCGTGCCACGTACCACGAACATGCCGTCCCCCCGGCCCCGCACCGAGATGCCCGAGTCGTCGGTGACCCGCAGAGCCCACAGGTCGTCGTCGAACGCCAACTCCACGAGCCAGTCCACCGACCGACTCGACTCGTTCACGATCGACAGCACCGCGGCGTCACCGTCCCAGCCGTTCGTACCGACCTGGTAGCGGGCACCCACCGCGCCGTCCGCCGGCACGACCGACGCCGTCGGCACGACCGGCATCGCCGACGCGCTCGTCCGCCCCGGAGTCGGTGAGCTGGTCACGGTGGCCCGCGGCGACGGCGCCCGACTACTGCGCGACGGCCGCGGCGACACCGAGCGCCGCTCCACGGCGGCCGGAGTCGGCCCACCGGTGGCAGACGCGGCGGCCGGCACGGTCGGCAGGAACACCGAAGGCGCGGCCTGCGGCGCGGCGTCCCGCTCCCTGGTCCGGAACGACAGCAGCGCGATCACCAGGAGCACCACGAGCGCACACACACCGAGCAACACCACGACCCACGGCATCGACGCCAACAATCGCGCAGCTCGTGACCCTGCCGCACCGTCCGGCCGCACCGCCATCAGGTCTCCCCTCGTCCCACCGAGGCGACAGCGTAGCCAGCACCGTACCCACCGGAAACCCGGCGGGTACGGATCGGGCCAACCGGCCCGGGTCGGTCAGCCCGTCCGGACAACCGTGCAGATCAGTGGTCCACCATCAGCGAGCCGCAGCAGGTACCGGTACCGCTCCCCCGGCACCGCCTGCCCCCGACTGTCCAGGAACTCCCACTCCACGGCCACCATCGTCAACAACGCGGACAGCGGCTGCACGTCCTCGATCCGGGCGTGGGCCGCGACCAACTCCCGGTCCTGGTAGTCGGGCGCGGCACCCACGAAGGACAGCGCCACCGCCGCCGCGGACGTGAACGAGAAGCTGTAGGTGTCGGCCACCACCAACCCCGGCAGGGCGTAACAGCCAGCGATGGCCGGCAGGTCGCCGGAGGTCAACGCCACGCCGTACCTGTCGAAGAAGTCGGCCAACGTGTCAAGATCCGTGGAGGCGTTCACGGTCACAGCAGTTGCCAGTCACCGCCCAGGTCAAACCTCAGCGCGGCGGCACCCGTACCTCGATCTCCGAACCCAACCGGGCGTCGGCGGCCAGGCCAAGGTCGTCCCCACTCCAGAACCGCCCCGGGTCATACCAGTTCGGACGCCGGCCCGCCGGCAGCAACCCCATGGCCTCATAGGTCACCGCCACCACCTCGGCGCAGTACGCCGTCTCCAACGCCCGGTCCCGCTCCCCCGCCGACGCGGCCGTGCTCCCGGGGGTGGCCGCGCTGTCAGGGCTGGCCGCGCTGTCAGGGCTGGCCGCGCTGTCAGGGCTGGCCTGGGTTGGCGCAGGTGTTGGCCGAGCGGGGCGCGGCAGCGCGGACAGGCGGCCCGGGAGCGGCAGCGTCGGCACCCGACCACGTACCCAGCGCCACGCCAACTGCGCCGTCGACGGGAACGGCGTGCCGTCCAACCGCGCGATCGTCCGCAGCACCGCCCGCTCCATCTCACCGTCGGCCGGCGGGTCGAGTTGCCGCAGCCAGGCACGTTGGCCGTACCGGTTCGCCCAGACGCAGACCGCGTCCCGCAGGTCGTGCAGTTGGACGCCGCGCTGGTGGGTGCCCGACCACAGGTCCGGCAACGACCTGCCCAGCTCCGCGTGCCACATCAACGGGGGCATGTCGTCCAGCACGACCGCCATCCCGACGTGGTTGACCGGGCTGTTGGTAATGGACTGGATCGCCCGGTCCGGCACGCTGCGACCCCGGAACACCCACACGTCTCCGGTACGGGTCAACTCGACGGCCTCATCCAGGCTGATGCTCATGAGGGACTAGCCTAGGCCGATGCGGCAAGGATTGCGGTGGTGGAAGGTCCTCGGGCTGGCCGGCCTCGCTGGCGTGGCGGCCTCCGGCGTGGTCATCGCGCGGGCCGAACGACGTCGGCGCGCGTACACCCCGGAGGAGATCCGGCAGCGCCTGCGGGAACGGCACGCCCAGGCCGGCGACGCCACGAAGCCCGCAGCCGGCGCCTGACCAGCTCGACCGTCTCCCGCACCGCCGCGCCCTCGGGCCTCCCTCATGGACGGTCGCCGCGACGGTAGCGGTCGCGCTGGTGCTCGTGATGCCGACCCCTCGGCGCCTCCCGCTCGTGGCGGCAGATCGACCGGTTCCGGCTCGGGTCACCCCATTCGGGCCGGAACCGGACTCCGCCATCGTCCACTCCGGTTTGCCGATATCGCGGTGTCCGGGCCGCACTGACACCGCGACATCCCTGACCGCGAGTGGATCATCGCCCGGTGCCCGCCTAGCGGGATCACCGGATGGGTGATTCGTTCCGTCTGGTGGGTTTCGTCCCATGGTCGGGGTCACCATGGCGGCGGAATGGGGGGCCGGACCAGGTCGTTATACCTGGCATGGCACCGCGACCGTCCGGTCGTTGGTGCGCGGCAGCCGCCGGGAACACCCGCCGGGCCGCCACGGTTACATCCCCCGCAGGACCGAGCACCACAGCCCGGCGTCCTGGCAGACGGAATGCCTCGCTGGCGCGACACCCCTACCCGATGCCGGCCCCTGTTGTGGGCTGCCGGGCACGAACTCCCCCGCACGGCCGTACCTCCCCCGGATGAGTGCTGTGTGGGTTCCCCCGATGCAGAGGAGCACGCCATCATGCGTACCGATCTGATCCGTAAGACCGCTCTGACCGCCGCTGGCCTCGCGTTCACCGGTGGAGCCATCGCCGGCCCGATCACCGCCGCGTACGCCGCGTCCGACGCCAAGCCGACCACGCAGACCCAGACCGACCGCAAGACTCACGGTGAGCGGGAACTGGGCGTGCGCTACGAGGCGCAGCCGAACTTCTACTACTGCGGGCCCGCCGCGACCCGTAACGCCCTGAGCGTGCAGGGCAAGAACATCAACGTCGACGACATGGCCAAGGAAATGGGCACCACCGAGGC
>NZ_JBNCKO010000017.1:0-167881 GCF_049841595.1 Micromonospora sp. DT228 | reverse complement strand
GGGCTTGCCCAGCAGCAGGCGAACGTACTCCGACCCGATGAATCCGGCTCCGCCGGTGACGAGGATCCTCACGGGTCGGGAAGTGTACGCGAAGTTGGGTGCGCCAGGCGGGGCGCGACCCCCCCGCACATGCCGCTTCTGTGCCGCTAGGCTGCCCCGGTGCGTGGAATCCTACTTGCCGGCGGCACCGGTTCTCGGCTCTGGCCGATCACCCGTGCGGTCTCGAAGCAGCTGATGCCGGTCTTCGACAAGCCGATGGTCTACTACCCGCTCTCCACTCTGGTGATGTCCGGTGTGCGGGAGATCCTGGTGATCACGACTCCGGACGACCAGGACCAGTTCCGTCGGCTGCTCGGCGACGGCAGCCAGTTCGGGCTGCGGCTGGAGTACGTCAGCCAGGAGCGCCCGGAAGGCATCGCGCAGGCCTTCATCCTCGGTGCGGACTTCATCGGCGCGGAGTCGGTGGCGCTGATCCTCGGCGACAACATCTTCCACGGTGGTGGCCTGGGCCGGCAGCTCGCGGCCCACGGTGACCCGGTCGGTGGGCGGGTCTTCGCCTACCAGGTGGCCAACCCGCAGGAATACGGTGTCGTCGACTTCGACGACGCCGGTCGGGTGCTCTCGATCGAGGAGAAGCCGGCTCGGCCGAAGTCCCGCTACGCGGTGCCCGGCCTCTACTTCTACGACAACCGGGTGGTGGACATCGCCCGCAAGCTCACCCCGAGCGCCCGCGGCGAGCTGGAGATCACGGCTGTCAACGAGGTGTACCGGGAGACCGGGGAGCTGTCGGTGACGGTGCTGGATCGGGGCACCGCCTGGCTGGACACCGGCACGTTCACCTCGATGATGCAGGCTGCCGAGTTCGTCCGGGTGGTCGAGGAGCGGCAGGGTCTGAAGATCGGTTGTGTCGAGGAGGTGGCCTGGCGGGCCGGCCTCATCGACGACGACCAGCTGCGCGCGTTGGCCACGCCGTTGACCAAGAGCGGTTACGGCGACTACCTGCTCGGTCTGCTCGCCGAGCCGAACGGCCGACACGGGGTGGCCTGGTGAAGATCCGGGAGCTGAGCATCGAGGGCGCCTGGGAGATCACCCCCCAGCAGCACGGCGACCCGCGCGGCATGTTCATGGAGTGGTACCGCTTCGACAAGCTCGCCGACGTGGTGGGGCATCCGCTGCGGCTGGCCCAGGCCAACCTGTCGGTCTCCGCCCGTGGCGTGGTGCGCGGCATCCACTTCGCCGACGTTCCGCCGGGGCAGGCCAAGTACGTGACCTGCGTGCGCGGGGCGGTCCTCGACGTGATCGTGGACCTGCGGGTGGGTTCGCCGACCTTCGGCCGCTGGGAGGGCGTCCGGCTGGACGACACCGACCGTCGGGCGGTCTACCTCAGCGAGGGGCTGGGGCACGGTTTCTGCGCGCTGAGCGACGACGCCACGTTGAGCTATCTCTGCTCGGCCAGCTACAACCCGACGGGTGAGCACGCGGTGCACCCGCTGGACGAGGAGTTGGGCATCGAGTGGCCCGCCGACGTCCCGCTGCTGTCCGCGCGGGACGATGCGGCGCCGACCCTCGCCCAGGCGCGCGAGAGCGGCCTGCTGCCGGAGTACGAGAGCTGCCGGCGGTTCGTGGCGAGCATCGGTCCGGACGGAATGTCGCACTCAACCGGTATGTGACCGCCCCCGGGGCACGACCTGTGGTGTGACAGTGACGAACCGGGCCTCCGGGCGGCTAATGTCTCACCATGGAGCGGCGAATCTTCGGCCTCGAGACCGAGTACGGCGTCACCTGCACCTATCGCGGGCAGCGGCGGCTGTCCCCGGACGAGGTCGCGCGGTATCTGTTCCGTCGCGTGGTGTCCTGGGGTCGGTCGAGCAACGTCTTTCTGCGTAATGGAGCCCGGCTCTACCTGGACGTCGGGTCGCATCCGGAGTACGCGACACCGGAGTGCGACTCGGTGACCGATCTCGTCGCCCACGACCGGGCTGGCGAGCGGATCCTGGAGGGCCTGCTCGTCGACGCGGAGAAGCGGCTGCACGACGAGGGCATCGCGGGTGAGATCTATCTGTTCAAGAACAACACCGACTCGGCCGGTAACTCGTACGGCTGCCACGAGAACTACCTGGTCTCCCGGCACGGGGAGTTCGGCCGGCTCGCCGACGTACTCATCCCGTTCCTGGTCACCCGGCAGTTGATCTGCGGGGCCGGCAAGGTTCTGCAAACCCCACGCGGCGCGGTCTACTGCCTGTCGCAGCGGGCCGAGCACATCTGGGAGGGCGTCTCCTCGGCGACCACCCGCAGCCGTCCGATCATCAACACCCGCGACGAGCCGCACGCCGACGCGGAGCGCTACCGGCGGTTGCACGTCATCGTCGGTGACTCCAACATGAACGAGGTCACCACGCTGCTCAAGGTCGGCACCGCCGACATCGTGCTGCGGATGATCGAGGCCGGGGTGGTGATGCGCGACCTGTCGCTGGAGAATCCGATCCGGGCGATCCGGGAGGTGTCCCACGACATCACCGGCCGGCGCAAGGTGCGGTTGGCCTCCGGCAAGGAGGTCAGTGCCCTGGACATTCAGCAGGAATACCTGTCCAAGGCCACCGAGTTCGTCGAGCGTCGCGGCGGCGACCAGGCCGCCAAGCGGGTCGTCGAGCTGTGGGGGCGGGTGTTGAACGCGGTGGAGAGCGGCGACCTGGAGCCGGTCTCCCGGGAGATCGACTGGGTCAGCAAGCTGCGGCTGATCGAGCGTTACCAGCGCAAGCACGACCTGCCGCTGTCGCACCCCCGGGTCGCGCAGATGGATCTGGCCTACCACGACGTGCGTCGCGGTCGCGGCCTCTACGGTCTGCTGGAGCGGCGTGGCGAGGTCGACCGGGTGGCCACCGACCCGGAGATCTTCGAGGCGAAGGAGACCCCACCGCAGACCACCCGGGCTCGGCTGCGCGGCGAGTTCATTCGGCACGCCCAGGAGAAGCGGCGGGACTTCACCGTCGACTGGGTGCACCTGAAGCTCAACGACCAGGCGCAGCGCACCGTGCTCTGCAAGGACCCGTTCCGGGCGTACGACGAGCGGGTGGAGCGGCTGATCGCCAGCATGTGACCGGTTGCCGGCCCCGGCGGTGTGCTGCGCCGACGGGGCCGGTCAGCCCGGCGCACCGAGCGGTTAAGCTGAGCGCGCCATGACGACTTCTGGACCTTCCGACCGCTCCGAGGGCGGCACCGAGCGGCAGAACTGGGTCGAACGCCGGCGGGAGAAGATCCGCGCCGAGATCGACCGTAACCGGCGCGGCGACTACGCGGTGCCGACGTGGGTGCTGGCCCTGGCCCTGGTGCTCATCGTGGGCGGCTGGCTAGCCCTGATCCTCCTGGCCTAACCCCCCCCACCCCACCCCCACCCCCACCCACCCCCCCAGCGCGCGTTGATCATGAGGTTATTGCCCTGACACGCCGAGGCGGCGGGCAATAACCTCATGATCAACGCCGAGGAGCGGGGTGGGCCGGGGTGGGGTGGGGTTAGGGGAGGAGGGTGGTGGCGTGGCGGCCTGCTGTGGCGGCGGCCAGGAAGTACGCGTGGTCGGCGTCGAGGCCGCGGCCCATCGTGGACAGCGGCACGGTGCTGGCGCGCAGCGCGGCGTCGAGGCCGGCGGTGGGCACCCGGACGATCCGGTGCCGGGCGGCGAGGGGAGCCAACGACGCGTCCACCTCGGCCGCGAGGGCCGGGTCCAGGTCGTCGGGCACCACCAGCTCCGCCGGGGCGAGGGCCACCCGGCCGTACGCGGTGAGGCTGTGGTGGGACACGCCCCGGTGTCGGGGGCGGGGGTCGGCGGCGGAGATGCGCAGCGAGCCGACCGGCCGTCCGCCCAGTGTGGCGATCGCGTTGACCGCTTCGCCGACGGCGACGCCGGAGAAGCCCCACCGGGTGCCGGTGCCCAGGTTGCCGGGCCCCTGGGCGACGATGGCCACGTCAGCGTCGAGCACGTGGCGGGCGGCGAGCAGGCCACCGTGCAGGGTGGTCGCCTCCAGGTCACCGCCGAAGGCCTGCCCGACGGTGATCGTGCCGGCCAGGTCGGCGCGTAGCCCGGCGAGGGTGCGGGAGAACCAGGCCGGCAGGGCCCCGCCATCGGTGAGCAGGTACGCCACCCGCGCCCGCGGGGCGTCGGCCCGGATGCCGGCCAGGATCGCCGGCAGCGCCGAGTGCAGGTCGGCGGTGACCACGGGCAGGCCGGCCAGGTCGTCCGCGTCGGCGAGCACCGCGCGGTGCGGGGACGCCTCCTCGTCGACGCCGAGCAGGATCGGCTGCAGCGGGGTGTAGCGGGCCTTGACCAGGTGCCCGGCGTCACGGGTGTCGCCGACCTCCGGCGGGTCCGGTGGCAGCCGGTCCGGCAGGGCCACCACCAGGGCGTACCCGCCGGTGCCCAACCCCATCAGCAGCGCGCCGGCGTTGAGCAGCACCCGGTCGCCGGGCTCGGGTGTGCCGACGAGTTCCGGGTAGGCCAGCGCCCGCATCCGCGTGCCGTCGGGCAGGTCGACGTCGAGTTCCACCGCCCCGGTCCACTGCCGTCGCAGCGTCGCCACCGTCCCCGTACGCCATCGCACCATGACGGGCACGCTAGCCGCGCGGGCCCGACGGCCCGCGTCCGGGTGCGGTGGTGGTGGCGGATCAGGTCGGTTCGGGGCCGCCGGCGTCCGGGGTCGGCCCGGCCTGGGTGTGTCGGGCGGTGCCGGTGGCCCCCGGCAGTGAGCGGGTGGGGTCGAGGAAGACGAAGCGGATCTCCGGGTACCGCTCGGTGAGCCGCCGCTCGGCCTGGTCGGCGGTGGCCTCGATCTGCGCGCCGGTGGCCTCGTCGCGGAAGTCGACCTTCGCGGCGACCAGGATGTCCTGGGGGCCGAGCTGCATGGTGAGCAGGGTGTCGATGCGCTCCACCTCGGGCAGCCCGGCCAGGTCCTGCTCGATCTCGTGGCGCAGCCGCTCGGGGACGGCCCGGCCGACGAGCAGCGACAGGTTGTTGCCGGCGAGGATCCCGGCGACCGTCAGCAGCAGCAGCCCGATCAGGATCGACGCGACGCCGTCCCACACCTCGTCGCCGGTGGCGTGTGACAGGCCGACGCCGGCCCCGGCCAGCAGCAGGCCGATCAGCGCCGCGCTGTCCTCCAGGAAGACCGCCTTGACCGTGGTGTCCGCGGTCAGCCGCAGGAACCGCCGCGGCGTGGTCCCCCAGCGTCGCGACTCGCGGCGGACCTGCCGGACCGCCCGGGCCAGTGAGATCGACTCGATGACGAACGACACCCCGAGCACGATGTACGAGACCAGGTAGTCGCCGCTGTGCTCGTGCACCAGGATCGTGGTGACGCCGTGGGTGACGGCGAAACCGGCCCCGGCGACGAATGTGAACATCGCGGCGAAGAACGCCCAGACGTAGCTCTCCTTGCCGTACCCGAAGGGGTGTCGCTGGTCGGCCGGCCGGGCGCCCCGGCGCAGCGCCTGGAAGAGCAGCACCTCGGTGGTGGTGTCGGCGACCGAGTGGGCGGCTTCGGACAGCATGGCGGCCGATCCGGAGATCAGCCCGGCGATCAGTTTGGCGATCGCGATGGCGAGGTTGGCGACCCCCGCGACGATCACCGTGCCGACGCTCTCGCTCTCCGGCCTGGCCTCCGCTTGCGACATGAGTTTCACCCTATGACCGCGGACGCCGAGGCGCTGGGGGAGGCCAGATCCGAACAAGTGTGCGGCACGCCCGCGTGGGTGCACGTCGCGGGCGTGTCGGCTGCTAGCGTCTACCGGGTGTCGCGGACCCGCACCGAACGCCTGGTCAACCTGGTGATCTGCCTCCTGTCCACGCGACGGTTCCTGACCGCCGCGCAGATCGCCGCGACCGTGCCCGGTTACGAGCACGACCCCGACGACGCGCGCGACCACGAAGCGTTCCAACGCAAGTTCGAGCGGGACAAGGCCGAGCTGCGCGAGTTGGGTGTGCCACTGGAGACGGGCACCGCCAGCGCCTTCGACGCCGAGCCCGGCTACCGCATCGCCCACCGCGAGTACGCGCTGCCCGACATCCTGCTGGAGCCCGACGAGGCCGCCGCGGTGGGCATCGCCGCCCGCCTGTGGCAGCACGCCGGGCTGGCCGCCGCCGCGTCGTCCGGGCTGGCCAAGCTGCGCGCCGCCGGGGTGGACGTGGACCCGCAGGCCACCCTGGGCCTGGAGCCGATGGTCACCGTCGATCCGGCGTTCGCGCCGCTGACGGCCGCCGCCCGGGACCGCCGCGAGGTGGGTTTCGACTATCGGGTGCCCGACCGTGACGCGCCCAGCCGGCGGCGGCTGCAGCCCTGGGGCGTGGTCTGCTGGCGCGGCCGGTGGTATGTGGTCGGCCACGACCTGGACCGGGAGGCGACCCGCTGCTTCCGGCTGTCCCGGGTGGTGGGCACGGTCCGGGTGACAGGCGTGCCCGGCGCGTACCAGCCGCCGCCGAACGTCGACCTGATCAGCCACGTGGCCCGCTGGTCCGGTCCGGTGGAGCGCACCGGGCGGTCCACCGTGCTGGCCGCGTCCGGCCGGGCCGCCGGGCTGCGCCGCTGGGCCGTGGAGGTGACCACCGGGCCGGACGGCGACCGGCTGGTCCTGCCGTACGCGGACCCGGACGGGTTGGCCGGGCACCTCGTCGGCTACGGCCCGGACGTGCGGGTGCTCGACCCACCGGAGGTCCGCGAGGCGGTCATCCAACGACTCAAGGAGATCGCCGTCCGGCACGACGAGCTGGCCGTCACCGGGGGTGCCCGGTGACCCGCCCGGCCGCCCGGGGCGGTTCCCGCGCGTCCGCCGACCGGCTGGCCCGCCTGCTCAACCTGGTGCCCTACCTGCTGGCCCGACCCGGCATCGAGATCGCCGAGGCGGCCGGTGACCTGGGTGTCACCGAGCGCCAGCTGCGGGAGGACCTGGAGCTGCTCTGGGTGTGTGGGCTGCCCGGCTACGGTCCCGGTGACCTGATCGACATGGCGTTCGACGGTGATCGGGTGACGATCACCTACGACGCCGGCATCGACCGGCCGCTGCGGCTCACCCCGGACGAGGCCCTCGCGCTGGTGGTGGCGTTGCGGATGCTCGCCGAGACGCCCGGGGTGGCCAACCGGGAGGCCGTCGAACGGGCCCTGGCGAAGATCGAGGACGCGGGCGACCTGGTGGGCGCGCCGGTGGCGGTCCGGCTGCCCGGCGACACCCCGCTGGTCGAGGCGCTGCGTGCCGCCGTGGAGGGCGGCCGGGCGCTGCGGATCACCTACTACACCGCCGCCCGGGACGAGACCACCGACCGCGTCATCGACCCACTGCGGATGCTGATGGTCGGCGGCCGGGCCTACGTGGAGGCGTGGTGCCGGCGCGCGGAGGCGGTCCGCCTGTTCCGGGCCGACCGGATCGACGCGGTCACCGAGCTGGCCGAGCCGGCCACCGTCCCGCCGCAGGCCGTTCCGCACGACCTCACCGAGGGTGTCTTCCGCCCCTCGCCCGACCTGCCGCTGATCACGCTGCGCATCGGCCGCAGCGAGCGGTGGATCACCGAATATTATCCGTGCGAGCGGGTCGAGGCCGGTGACGGCGACCGGTGGCTGGTCTCCCTGCGGGTCACCGACCTGGGGTGGGCCCGCCGGTTCGTGCTGGGCCTCGGCCCGGACGCCGTCGTGGTCGCCCCGGCCGAGCTGGCCGATCAGGTACGCGCGGCGGCGGCCGCCGCGTTGGACGCCTACGCGGTGCCCGCCCCCACGGCCGCGCCCCGGCCGGCCGCCCTCGACGGGACAAGCGCGCCGTCGGGCGATCCAGCGGTGGCCGGCCGCACCCAGTAGGCTGACCGCCGTGCTGATCTGGATCGTGCTCGCGGTCGTGCTGCTCCCGCTCGTGGCGCTCGCGTTGGCGGTGCGCCCCGTGTTGACCCGGCTGCCTCGGCTGCACCGCGCCGCGGTGGCATTGCAACGGCGGGCCGCCGAGGCCGAGGCGCTGCGGGAGACCGCCGAGGTGTTGCAGCAGCGCGCCGAGGATGTCCAACGCCAGCTCGACACCACGTCCCAGCGGCTCGCGGTGATCAAGGCCAAGCACGGCTGATCGACACCCGTCGAGCTGGTGCCCGGCGGCGGTTGACGATCATCGCGCGTTGGTCAAGACTTCACCCTTCGGGTCGAACCACCCCCACCCGGCGGGTGGCAGGCAGCCGATCCGCACGTACGATGGGCTGCGTACCACCCCTCGGACACAGAGCGACTGGAGCTTCTCATGGGTGCCCTCAAGCCGTGGCACATCGCTGTTCTCGTGGTTGTGCTGATCCTGCTCTTCGGTGCGAAGCGGCTTCCCGACGCGGCCCGTTCGCTGGGTCGGTCGCTGCGGATCATCAAGGCCGAGACCAAGAGCCTGCAGGACGACGACCGCGACCTCGCCGAGAAGGCCGACGCGCAGGCCGGCTACCAGCCGCTGCCGCCGCACGCCGGGCAGCCGGCGCCGCACGTCGGGCAGCCGCAGCAGGCGCCGTACCAGCAGGCGCCGACGCAGCAGCCGGTCGTCGACCCGGTGCACCGCGTCCGCGACAACTGACCGAAGGGCCCCTTTCCCGTGGCCTTCGCACTGCGACTGCGCAAACGCGGCCCGAGCACCTTCGAACGGGCCGCCGACGGCTCGATGACGCTCATCGAGCATGTCCGCGAGCTGCGCAACCGTCTGTTCCGCGCCTCCGTGGCGATCCTGATCGGCTTCGGCGTGGGTGTCTGGCTGCAGAAGCCGGTGCTGCACCTGCTCCAACAGCCCTACTGCGACCTGGACCAGGCCCGATACATCGACGGCAAGTGCGAGTTCGTTCAGCTCGGGCCGGCCGACCTGTTCCTGCTCCAACTGAAGGTCGCGCTCTGGGTCGGGTTGATCGTGGCCGCGCCGATCTGGCTCTACCAGCTCTGGGCGTTCATCGCGCCCGGCCTGCACCGGCACGAGCGGCGCTACGCGTACTTCTTCACCGCCCTGGCGGCGCCGCTGTTCGCGGCCGGCGCGGTGCTGGCGTACTTCGTCACGGCCAAGGGCCTGGAGTTCCTGCTCAGCATCTCCGACAGCGAGATCAGCACGACGCTGGAGATCACCAAGTACATCTCCTTCGTCACCAACCTGATCCTGCTGTTCGGGGTGGCGTTCGAGTTCCCGCTGCTGGTGTTGATGCTCAACTTCGTGGGCATCACGAGCGCGAAGCGGTTGCTCAGCTGGTGGCGGGTGGCGATCTTCGTGTTCTTCGCGTTCTCCGCCGTGGTCACCCCCACCCCGGACCCGTTCGGGATGACCGCGCTCGCGATCTGCCTCTCGGCGCTCTACTTCGGCGCGGTGGGCATCGCGTTCCTCAACGACAGGCGGCGGGGGCGTGGCAAGGAGATCTACGCCGGCATCGACGACGACGAGGTGTCGCCGTTGGAGTTCGACGCGGACCCGGTCGTGGCCGGGCAGCGGGTCGACTCGGCCGCGCCGATCGGCGTACCCGAGCCGGTCGCCCCGCCGGCACCGATCGAGCGTCGCTACGACGACATGACCTGACGGCCCCGCGCCGCCCGGTTCGCCGACGCCGTCCCCGTTGCCCGGGGGCGGCGTCGCCGCGTTGCCCAGGGGGCGGCGTCGCCGCGTTGCCCGCAGCGCCGGCGGCGGGACCGGCGGTGAGCGCTCCGGCCCCCGGTGAACGGCGGGTGTCCGACAGGTACGGTGCTGCCCGTGACCGCAGACGATCACCTGCCCGGCCCGCTCGCCGACGGCCCGGCCGACCGCGCCCCGCTCGCCGACGGCCCGGCCGGCAGTGCCCCGCTCGCCGACGGCCCCGTGGCGGTGCTCGCCAACCCGACCGCCGGTCGGGGGCGGCACCGGGCGCTGCTGCCCCGGCTGCTGGACGGGCTGGCGGCCGCCGGCCGACCGGTCCGTGTGCTGCCGGCGGCCAGTCCGGGCGAGGCGGAGGCGGCCTGCCGTGCCGCCGTCGCCGACGGCATCGGCGCGCTTGTCGCGATCGGTGGGGACGGCACCGTGCACCAGGCGATGCAGGCGGTCGCCGGCACCGACGTGCCGTTCGGTCCGGTGCCGGCGGGCACCGGCAACGACTTCGCCGTCGACACCGGCTTCCCCGCCGACCCGGTGGCGGCGGTGGACGTGATCGCGTCAGCGTTGCGGGCCGACCGGACCCACGTCGTCGACCTGGCCCGGATGACCGGTGTCGACGGCGCCGAGCGGTGGTTCGGGGCGGTCCTCGCGGCGGGGTTCGACGCGATCGTCAACGAGCGGGCCAACCGGATGCGCTGGCCGCGCGGCCCCCGCCGGTACGACCTGGCGATCCTGGTCGAGCTGGCCCGGCTGCGGCCCCGTCGCTACACGCTGCGCCTCGACGGGGTGCCGCACCACCTCGACGCGGTGCTGGTGGCGGTGGGCAACTGCCCGACGTACGGCGGCGGGATGCGGATCTGCCCCGACGCCGACCCGACCGACGGGCTGCTGGACGTGGTGGTGGCGGGTCGGGTCGACCGCCGGACGCTGATCCGGGTGAAGCCGCGCATCTACCAGGGCACCCACGTGAGCCACCCCCTGGTCACCAGCTACCGGGCCCGCACCGTGGAGTTGGCCGCCGACGGCATCGTCACGTACGCCGACGGGGAACGCTCCCTGGACCTGCCGGTGACGATCACCGCCGTTCCGGGCGCCCTGCGGCTGCTGCGCTGACCGTACCGCTCCGATGCTGGCCGCGATGACAAGCACGATGGCGGCGCACTCCAGCGGGGTGAGGGCCTGCCGCAGCACCAGCCACCCGGCGAGCGTGGCGGTGGCCGGGCCGAGGCTCATCAGCACCGCGAACGTCGCGGTCGGCATCCGTCGCAGCGCCAGCAGCTCCAGCGTGTAGGGCAGCCCGGAGGCGAGCACCGCGAGGGCGGTGCCGAGGGCCAGCACCGGCGGGTCGAGCAGGGCCGCGCCGCCGTCGATGATGCCCAGCGGCAGGGTGACGAGCGCGGCGAGGGTCAGTGCCAGGGCCAGCCCGTCCGCGCCCGGGAACCGGCCGCCGATCTGGGCGCTCAGCACGATGTACGCGGCCCACATGGCGCCGGCGCCGAACGCGAGGGCCACGCCGACCAGGTTGAGTCGGTCGAAGCCTCCCTGCCCGAGCAGCGCCACCCCGGCCACGGCGAGCCCCGCCCAGCCCCAGGCGGCCAGCCGCCGGGCGCTGAAGACCGACAGCGCCAACGGGCCGAGCACCTCGAGCGTCACCGTCGGCCCCAGCGGGATGCGTTCGATGGCCTGGTAGAACAGCGAGTTCATGCCGGCCAGCGCCAGCCCGAAAGCGCCCACCGCGAGCCACGCCGAGCGGTCGTGCCCGCGCAGTCGGGGCCGGCACACGATGAGCAGCAGCACCGCCGAGATGGTCAGCCGCAGGGTCACCGCACCGGCCACCCCGGTACGCGGGAAGAGCAGCGCGGCCACGGCGGACCCGAACTGCACCGACAGCGCCCCGCCGAGCACCAGCCCCACGGCGACGACGCCACCGTGCCGAGCCGGTGGCGTGTCGGCCGGCGGTGGCGGGGGCAGCGGCGTCGTGATCACGGGCACGACGGTAGGCGGTCGGTTGCGGCCCCCTCGCGGCGGTGTCGACCTGCCGAAATGCGGTCGGCCCCGGCGAGGGTACGCGTCTGCCGCCGTCCGTCCGGCCGGCGGAGGTGGGGATACGGGAACCTCGATGGGCGGCTAGCCTCCTCGGAACGGTATTGATCCACAGTTGGGAGCTGACATGCGCCTCGACCTGGTCACGGTCTCCGCCTCGCCGCGAGAGCCTGCCCGGCACTGATCGGGCACCACCGGGGATGTCCGCCGGTGGTCCGGTGCTCCTCGCCGCGGAGCGGTCCCACGACGACCGTCTTCTTCCCTGGCTGAGGAGAACTTGTGCGTGCCCTTGTATCCGCGCGTCTTGGCGCGGACTTCACCAAACTGTGGACCGCCGCAGCGGTGTCCAACGTCGGCGACGGCGTCACCATGGCTGCCGGCCCGCTGCTGGTCGCCTCCGTCACCGACAATCCGGCCTCCATCGCCGGAGCCGTCTTCGCGCAGCAACTGCCCTGGCTGCTGTTCGCCCTGATCAGCGGCGCCTACGTCGACCGACTCGACAGGCGCCGCCTGGTCGTGGGTGTCAACCTGATGCGCGCCGTGGCCCTGGCGGCGTTGGCGGCCACCATCGCGACCGAGACCGTCACCGTGCTGATCATCTACCTGGTGCTCTTCCTCCTGGGTGTCGGAGAGACCCTCGCCGACACCGCCCTGGGCGCCCTGCTCCCGACGGTGGTCACCCCCGACGAGTTGCCGCGCGCCAACGCCCGGCTGTACGCGAGTTTCACCATCGGCAACCAGTTCGTCGCCAAACCGCTCGGCGCGTGGCTGTTCGTCCTCGCCGCCGCCGTACCGTTCGGCGTCGACGCGCTCAGCTTCGCGATCTCCGCGGCGCTGGTGGCGGGTATCCGCACCGGTCCGGTCGTCGCGACTCCCCGTCCGCGGACCTCGCTGCGTGCCGAGGTCGCCGCCGGTCTGACCTGGTTGTGGCGACACCGCCTGCTGCGGATGCTCGCCGTCACCATGGGCCTGAGCAACATCGCGTTCGGCGCCGCGTTCGCCGTGTTCGTGCTCTACTGCCGGGACCGTCTGGGCGTGTCCGGTGTCGGCTACGGCTTCCTGCTGACCACGTTCGCGGTCGGCGGCCTGGTGGGCACCACCCTCGCCGCGAAGCTCACCCGGGCGCTCGGCAGCGCCACCGTGTTGCGGGCGGGCCTGGTCATCGAGATCGTCACGCACGTGTCCCTCGCGATCACGACGACATCCTGGACTGCCGCCATCGTCCTGGTGGTGTTCAGCATCCACGCCATGGTGTGGGGCATTGTCGTCACCTCGACCCGGCAGCGGGTCGTTCCGCCGGACCTCCGTGGTCGCGTCGGCAGCGTGTACGCGTTGCTGGATCTCGGCGGAGCCGCGCTGGGGTCGCTCCTCGGCGGCCTGTTCGTCAGCGTCTGGGAGATCACCACGCCGTTCTGGATCGCCGCCGTGCTGATGGCGACGATCGCTGTCCTCGCCTGGCGTCCGCTGGGTGCGGCAGCGGCCGTCTGACCACTGCACTGCTCGGCCCCGAGCGGCGATGTCTCGTCGTTCGGGGCCGACACGGCCGTTCCTGGTCGCCAACGTGGTGCTACCGGCGTACGGTGCCTGGTATGACCAGCGCGATGCGGAAGCTGTCGATCTCCGTGCCCCCCGACGTGGCGGAGCGCCTGGAGCGCGAGTCCAACGCCAGCGCCTACATCACCCAGGCCGTCCGCGACCGGATGCGGCTGGACGCGTTGGACGCGGAGTTGGCCCACCAGGGCATCACCATCTCCGAGCAGGGTGTGGCCGAGGCGCGCGCCCGCCGTGCCGCCGTGGAGGCCGACTGGTCCCCGGAGCGCCGCCGCGCCCTTCGTGAGCGGGCCCGCCAGCACGCGCTGGACGCCGCCGCCGGCACGCTCGCACAACCGGCGGCGTGAGCGCCGAGGACGACCGCCCGGTCCGGCTCGTGCTGGACCGGGCGGCACTGCTGGCGTACGTCGCGGGGTCGGTGCATGTCGGGGAGCCGCTGCACGAGGTCATCCAGGACCGCAACAGGTTCGGCGTCACCGCCGTGACCGCGGCGGAGACGCTGGCGATCGTCAGCGACCCGAAGGAACGCGCGACCCTGCACCGGCTGCTGACCCTGGACGCCTGCGAGGTGCTCTCCACCGAGGGGCACTCCTGGCACGAACTCAGCTACTGGCGCACCGTGACGGGCCGTGCCGATCTGGCCACCACGGCGCTTGCCGTCCTCGAACACGACGCCTCGATCCTCACCGCGGAGGACCGGTACGGCGACGGCGCACTACCGGTGATTCACATCCCCGACTGACGGCACGAAGCCGCGGGTCAGGCCGGCAGGGCAAGGTCGAGCACCGCGCCCAGCCCGTTCTCCCGACCCGGGTCGGCGGTGGGGAGCACCAGCACCGCGCAGCCGGCCGCCACCGCGCCCGCGTCCGCCGGGGTGTCGCCGACCATCAGCGTCTGCTCCGCCTCGACGCCGAGCATGCCGCAGGCCCGCCAGAAGATGGCCGGGTCGGGTTTGCAGCGCCCCACCTCGTACGACAACACGAACGCGTCGACCAGGTCGGTCAGTCCCCAGGCGTCGAAGTGCGGTCGTACGTCGAAGCCGATGTTGCTGACCACCGCCACGGGGACTCCGGCGGCGCGCAGCGCGGTCAGGGTGGGCGCGGTGTCCGGGTACGGCAACCAGCCCTCGGCGGTCAACAGCCGCTCGTAGAGCGCGTCGGCGAAGCCCTCGATGCCCGCGTCGACGGTCTCGGCCAGCCCGGTGTAGGCGCCCCGGTGGGCGTGCTGGTAGAGATCCCGGTCGGCCCACAGCTCGGCCAGCCGGGGTGGCACCCGCGCCGGCAGTGGCCCGCCGGCGCGCCCGGCGGTCAGCAGCCGGTCGGCAAGTGAGGTGGCCTTGACGCGGTCCAGGGTGACCCCGCACGCCGCCGCGGCCTCCAGCACCCACTGCCGGGGCTCCTCCACCTGCGCCAGGGTGCCGTGGAAGTCGAAGAGCACCGCCTTGACGGGTCGTCGGGACGCCCGGGGGGCGGCGGCCTCGGGGCTGCCCGGCGAACGAGTCTGGGGCGGTTGCGCATGGTCCGGCACGCCGTGCACCCTACCGACCGCCCCGGACGGCCCAACCGGACGGCCTTGTCGGGTGTCCACTCCCGGCACGCACTAATCTTGGTGCCATGTCGAGCCCCGCCGAGCGGTACGCAGCGGCGCGCCGCCGGGCCGCACAGGCCGCAGAGTTTCCGGCGTTGGACGAGTTCGCCCTCGATCTGGGGTTCGACCTCGACGACTTCCAGCGGGAGGCGTGTCAGTCACTGGAGCGGGGCAGCGGGGTGCTGGTCTGCGCCCCCACCGGGGCCGGTAAGACGGTGGTGGGGGAGTTCGCGGTCCACCTGGCGTTGCGCGGGCGGCCCGGCGACCCGGCGCCCGGCGACGACCCGCCGGTCCGGCGCAAGTGCTTCTACACCACGCCGATCAAGGCGTTGTCCAACCAGAAGTACCACGACCTGGTCGCCCGCTACGGCGTCGAGCAGGTTGGCCTGTTGACCGGCGACAACGCGATAAATGGTGACGCGCCGGTGGTGGTGATGACCACCGAGGTGCTGCGCAACATGCTCTACGCGGGTTCCAGCACGTTGCAGGGGCTGGCGTACGTGGTGATGGACGAGGTGCACTACCTGGCCGACCGGTTCCGCGGCGGCGTGTGGGAAGAGGTGATCATCCACCTGCCCTCCTCGGTCACCCTCGTCTCGTTGTCGGCGACCGTGTCCAACGCCGAGGAGTTCGCCGACTGGCTGGTCACCGTGCGCGGCGAGACCGCGGTGGTGGTCAGCGAGCACCGACCGGTGCCGTTGTGGCAGCACATGCTTGTCGGCAAGCGGATGTTCGACCTGTTCCACGACGCGGACGCCGCCCGCAAGCACGACGTGCACCCGGAGTTGCTGCGCTACACCCGGGACCAGGTGCGCCGCCTGGAGCTGGGGGAGGGGCGCAGCGCGGGGCCGGGCTCCGGCCGGCGTGGCCCGCGCTGGCGTGGGCCGTTGCGCCCGGACATCGTCGACCGGCTGGACCGGGAGGGTCTGCTCCCGGCGATCCTGTTCATCTTCAGCCGGGCCGGGTGCGCCGCCGCGGTGCAGCAGTGCCTCGCCGCCGGTCTGCGGCTCACCTCGCCCGACGAGCGGGCCGAGATCCGGCGGGTGGTCGAGTCGCGGGTGACCGCGATCCCCAGCGAGGACCTGTCGGTGCTCGGTTACTGGGAGTGGCTCGACGGCTTGGAGCGCGGCCTGGCCGCCCACCACGCCGGCATGCTGCCGGTGTTCAAGGAGATCGTCGAGGAGTTGTTCGTCCGGGGCCTGGTCAAGGCGGTCTTCGCCACCGAGACCCTGGCGTTGGGCATCAACATGCCGGCCCGGTGCGTGGTGTTGGAGCGGCTGGTCAAGTACAACGGTGAGGCGCACGTCGACCTGACCCCGGGGGAGTACACGCAGCTCACCGGTCGGGCCGGCCGTCGGGGCATCGACGTGGAGGGGCACGCCGTGGTGGTGTGGTCCCCGGAGACCGACCCACGGCACGTGGCCGGGCTGGCGTCCACCCGCACGTACCCGCTGCGCTCCAGTTTCCGGCCGTCGTACAACATGGCGGTGAACCTGGTCGGCACGGTCGGCGCGGAGCCGGCTCGGGCGCTGCTGGAGTCCTCGTTCGCCCAGTTCCAGGCGGACCGTTCGGTGGTCGGCCTGGCCCGGCAGGTGCAGCGCAACACCGAGACCATCGAGGCGTACGGCGCGGAGGCCGCCTGCCACCACGGCGACTTCGACGAGTACTTCGCGCTGCGGGTGGCGATCGCGGACCGGGAGAAGGCGATCGCCCGGCAGGGGCAGACCCAGCGCAAGGCGGCCGCGGTGGCGTCGCTGGAGCGGCTGCGCATCGGCGACGTGATCCGGGTGCCGTCGGGCCGGCGGGCCGGCCTGGCCGTCGTGCTGGACCCGGCGACCGGCGGGTTCGGTGAGCCCCGGCCGCTGGTGCTCACCCAGGACCGGTGGGCCGGGCGGGTCAGCCCCGGCGACTTCACCACGCCGGCCGAGGTGCTGGCCCGGATCCGGGTGCCCAAGCACTTCAACCACCGTTCACCGGGCGCCCGGCGGGATCTCGCCGCCGAGGTCAGCGGCACCGGCCTGGACCGGCACGGCGGCCGACGGGGTGGCCGTTCCCGGCAGGCGGCCGGTGAGGATCACCAGATCGCCCAGCTCCGCACCGAGCTGCGTAACCACCCCTGCCACGCCTGCCCGGAGCGGGAGGACCACGCGCGCTGGGCGGAGCGCCGGCGGCGGCTGGAGCGCGACACCGAGGAGCTGCGCGAGCGGGTCTCCGGGCGGACCGGGTCCCTCGCGCGGACCTTCGACCGGATTGTGGCGCTGTTGACCGACCGCGGTTACCTCGCTCGCGACGGCGCGGTCACCGACGCCGGCCGGATGCTCGGTCGGATCTGGACCGAGGCGGACCTGCTGGTCGCCGAGTGCCTGCGCCGGGGGGTGTGGGACGGCCTGTCGCCGGCCGAGTTGGCCGCCGCGGTGTCGGTGGTGGTCTTCGAGGCGCGTCGCGACGTCGACGAGCGGGCGTCGTTGCCGCGGGGGCCGGTGGCCGACGCGGTGGACGAGACGGTGAAGCTCTGGGGCGAGATCGAGGCCGACGAGGCGACGCGGGGGCTGACCGCGACCCGGGAGCCGGATCTGGGCTTCGCCTGGCCCGTCTACCGGTGGGCCCGGGGCGAGGCGCTGGCCAAGGTGCTCGGCAGCGGTCACGAGATCGACGGCGAGATGCCCGCCGGTGACTTCGTCAGGTGGGCGCGTCAGGTGGTCGATCTGCTCGGTCAGCTTGCCGACTCGGGCGGCGCCTCGCCGGAGTTGCGGTCGACCGCCCGGCAGGCCATCGCGGCCGTCAACCGGGGTGTGTTGGCGTACCACACCACCGCCTGATCGTCACACTCCGTAACGGTCGTCGCCGAGTCGACGCTTCGGACAGTCACCGCGGCAGCACCCCCCGAATAGCTCGGGGGGCGCTGTTGCGCCTGATCACGGCACCCCTGATCATTGCCGAGCGCGCCTGTTAACGCGCCGGTAACGAACGGGAGAAGACCGCTGTGGCGGACATCAATCACTTTGAGTACGGGTGGATCACACCCGCGCTGAGCTACGCGCTGTCCGTGCTCGGTTCCGTCCTCGGTCTGGTGTGCGCCGGGCGCATCCGTACCGCGCGCACGACCGGCCAGCGGGCCTGGTGGGGTCTGCTGGCGGCCTGGGCGCTGGGCGGCACCGCCATCTGGGCGATGCACTTCATGGCCATGTTGGGCTTCGCCGTCGAGGGCACCCGGATCCGCTACGACGTGCCGCTGACCGCGGCGAGCACGGCCATCGCGGTGGTGGCGGTCGGCATCGGTCTGGCCATCGTGGGCACCGGCCGGTTGAATCCGGTACGCCTGATCGCCGGCGGCACCTTCACCGGCGCCGGGGTCGCCTCCATGCACTACACCGGGATGGCGGCCATGCTCCTCAACGGCAGTCTCGGCTACGACACCGTCCGGGTCGTGCTCTCGGTGGTCATCGCTGTCGTGGCGTCCACCGTCGCGCTGTGGCTCGCCATGACCGTCCGACGAGGGCTGGCGATCTTCGCCTCCGCGCTGGTCATGGGCATCGCCGTGAACGGCATGCACTTCACCGGGATGAGCGCCCTGTCGGTGCACCGGCACGAACGTGTGGGCGGGGTGACCGGCGCCCAGGTGAGCACGCTGCTGGTACCGATCATGGTGGCGGTGATCTTCGGCGTGGTCGGTCTGCTCTACGCCCTGCTCGCCGCGCCGACCGACGACGACCGGGCCGCCGCGGCGTACCTGGACGGGCGACGGGCCCCGGAGCCGGCCGCCGCGACGCCCGCCGTCGCCCCGGACCCGGTCGGACTGCGCGCCCGCTCCACCCTCGGTCAGCCGGGCACCCCGTTCCCGTCCCGCCGGGACACCCCACCCCGCTGACGCCCGGTGCGGGGTCAGGTCGGCGGCCGGCCGGGCCGGCTGCCCTCGATGCCGAGGGTGGCCAGCAGCCCAGGATGGTCGGTCGCCCCACCCATCGCCACGGACCTGCGGCAACAGAGGCCGACGTCGGTCGTCGCCACGATGTGTTGCCGCGCGCCGTCGTCGATCCGCTGGTGACCCGGCGGCACGCAGGAGCGCACATCGGGGTCGCCGCCTTCGCGGAGGTTGAGGTCGCCGCCGAGCAGGACCGGCGCGTGCCCGCTACGTCGGCGGACGGTCGGCAGGATCGTGTCGAGCAGGTGGCGGCACTGGGTGAGCGCGACACCGTCACCGGTGTTCGCCAGATGTGTGGTGCAGGCGAGCAGGACCCCGTCGACGTCGACGCAGAGCCAGGCGCGTTCCTCGGGATCCGCGAGGTCCTGCGTGGGATGGGTCCCGCGGTACACGGCAGGCGCGGTGTCCGGCGTCCGCACCCGGGCCAGCAGTCCCACGCCGTACGGTTGGCCGTCGCGGCACCTGGTGTCGCCCCCGCTGGGGCGGTCACCGGCGGCCTGAAACGCGGAGACGACCCGCCGCCCGGTGTGAACGGTCGCGAGCACCCGCTCCAGGACGGCCACGTCGTCCTGGCAGATCTCGTTGAGGGTGACCAGGTCGGGTGCCTCGGCGCTGATCACCTCGGCGGCCCGGTGCAAAGCTCGGCCGGTGTAACAGCCGGCGCGGCCACTGTTGCAGAGGTTCATCTGCAACACCCGCAGGATCGTCGGCCCGGTGCGGTCCGTCGGGAGGCTCACCGGCGGCTCGGCAGGCAGTCCGGCGGCGGCGACCAGGCAGCCGACGGCCAGGGCGCGACGGAGAAGACGGTGCGAGCGGCGGTCGGCCACGCGGGCTCCGGGTGCAGAGGGCGACGGTCTTCGCCGAGGTGCCCGCGATCCTACTGACGGTCGGCCCGGGGGGTACGCGCACCGCGCGTACCCCCCGGGGTAGCTCAGCGGGCGCGGACCGCGACGACCGTGTACGGCGTGGTCGGGGTCGGTGGCGTGGTGAAGCGGCCGTTGGGCAGGTAGAGCCGGCCCCACGCCTCGGCGACGGTGGTGGGCACGTCGAAGTTCGGGTCGGTGATGGTGCCGGTGACCGTGCCCCTGGTGCCCGCGTGGTTCAGCGTGGCCACCGCGATCTGGTTGAGGCTGTTCTGTACGACGTAGAGGGTGCGCCCGCGCAGCAGCAGCCCGTCGCCGTTGGTGAAGGTGTAGCCGGGCACGTCCACGGCCGTGGTCGCGCCGGTTGCCTCCTCGACGCGGTACAGCGTCCCGGTGTTGGACTGGACGACGATCAGCGCCCTGCCGTCCGGTGTGGTGGCGATGCCGTTGACGTTCACGCCGGTGCCGACCTGCTGGTACGCGCCGGTCAACGCGATTGTGGTGAACCCGTCGGCGGGCGGCAGCGCGCCACCGCGACCGAGCGGCAGCCGGTAGAGCACCGGCCGGTTGGAGTCGGTGAAGTACGCGGCGTCAGGGGTCAGCACGACGTCGTTGACGAACGTCGGGGTGGTGGCGAACTGGTAGCGCGCCAGCACCTCGCCGGTACGGGTGTCGAGCACGCGGGCGTCGCCGGCGGTGCCTCCGGCGACGAAGAGCCGGCCGCGTGGGTCGATCTTGAGGCCGAGGGACGGGGTGCCGGTGGCCGCGCCGAACGTCGTACCCCGGCCGGTCAACAGGTCGACGCGCTGGATGGCGCCGGTGGCGCGGGAGCCGAGGTAGGCGTACCGGCCGGCGGTGGCGATGCCCTCGGGTGCGAACCCGTCGGGCAGGGCGAGGACGGTGGGCAGTCGCCCCGGGGAGTGCGCCTGTGCGGGCGCGACGGCGACGCAGGTCAGCAGGGCGGCGGTCAGGGCACCGCCGAGCGCGGCCCGGATGGGTCGGTTCACTGTGCTCCTTCCGGGCGGACGGCGGCACGAGCCGACAGATCCGCCACGATCACTGGGGCCAGGACCCTGCCACTGTACGACCGCTGCCGGCCGCTCGCCCGGCGTCGCCGGCGCGGTCCTCGGGCGACCGCGCCGGCGAGCCGGCGAGCTGGGTGGATCGTCAGGCGTTGCGGACCAGCCGCCACCGGTTGTCGGCGCTGCCGTTGTCCGAATCCTGCACGGCCTGCGCACCCATCGCGGTGGAGGCGTTCAGAATGCCGAGCAGCTTGTTGCTGTTGACGTTGCGGATCTTGTAGGTGCCGTCGCCGTTGTCCACGAGGATCCACCTGTGGTCGGCGGTGCCGTTGTCCGCCCACTGCAGGACCCGGGCGTTGTCGGCGGTGGACATGTTCTCCACACCCAGCACCTTGTTGCTGTGGGCGTTGCGGAACCGGACCGCGTTGCCGTCGGTCACGACCACCCAGTTGTGGTCGGCGGTGCCGCTGTCGCTCCACTGCACGGCCAGACCACCGTCGGCGGTGGACATGTTCTGGACACCGAGGACCAGCCCGGTACCGACGTTGACCAGGCGGTAGCTGCCGGTGGGGCCACCGCCGCTGCCGCTGGTGTTCCAGTAGACCGTGTAGTTGTAGCCGTGGGCGTCGTAGAAGGGAGCGAGGTTCACCGTGGACCCGTTGGCGGTGGCGGTGAACGCCAGCGAGCTGGTGCTGGTCCGGGTGATCGAGGAGACGGTGAGGGTGGGCAGGGTGCTCAGCGCCGTGTTGCCGTAGTTGCCGGCCAGCACCGTGGGGCCGTACGTGACCGCGCCGACGTTGGCGTTGTCGTTGGCGGCCTTGATGGCGACCTGCATGGGCAGCCGCACGGTGATGGTGTCGCCCGCGGCCCAGGTGCGCGTGACAGTGGCGTAGCTGCCCGGGGTGGCGGTGACGTTCTCCACGGCGCCGTTGACGGAGATGGTCGCACCGCTGGTCCAGGACGGGATCCGCACCCGGATGCTCCAGGAGCCGCTCATCGAGCCGGACAGCGTCAGCGTGGTGGTGTCACTGACCGGGAAGCTTGTGGTCTGGGTGACGGTGATGCCGCGCTGCGTCCAGTCGAGCACCGACGGCGTGAACAGGTTCACGCTCAGCGTCGTGCCGTTGTAGAAGTAGATGGAGTCCATCAACCTCGTGTTGATCTCCAGGCCGGTGCCCTGGCAGCACCAGAACGAGTTGTAGTCGGTGCTCCAGGTGCCGCCACCCCACGCCGGGCCCACACCCCGACGGCCACCCGGCCGCAGCGGGGTGAAGTAGGTGATGTGGCCGCGGCTGTCGGCCGAGTTCTGGCCGCCGATCAGGTGGTTCATCAGCGCGCGCTCGTAGTAGTCGAAGTAGTCGGCCCGGTTCGGGTCGAGCAGCCACAGCTCCCGGGTCAGTTTGAGCATGTTGTACGTGTTGCACTGCTCGCAGGTGTCATTGGTGAGGTAGCCGGCGATCGCGTTCGGCGGCCGGAAGTGCTCCGCCTGGCTGTTGCCGCCGATGACGTAGGTGTGCGCGCCGACGGTGATGTTCCACGCGTTGCTGGCGATGCTCCGGTAACGGGTGGTCCCGGTGGCCTTGAACTCCCGGGCCGCGCCGATCCACTTGGGCACCTGCGTGTTGGCGTGCTTGCCGTTGAGCTGGTCCTGGCCGGAGGCCAGCGGGTCGAAGATGCCGGCGTGGTCGAACCGCTGTGCGGTGGCGAGCCACCGGCTGTCGCCGGTCATCTGGTAGATGTCGGCGAGCACGTCGTTCATGCCCCCGAACTCGGTGCCCAGCATCGACTGCATCTGGCTGTAGCTGAGCCGCGATGTCCGGGTGTCGACCCAACCCGCCAGCGACAGCAGCACCGTACGGGCCTGCGTGTTGCCGATGTAGCGCCAGACGTCGAGCAGCCCGGCGAGGGTCTTGTGGATGCAGTAGTAGGGCACGTTGCCGTTGGACAGCGTCCGTGCCTCGACCGCGGCGATGTCGGACTCCGGGAAGCCGGAGAGGTAGCCCGCGCCGAACCCGGCGGCGCCGTTGTTCGCCTGGCACTTGGCCAGCTCGGCGACCATGTAGTTGGCCTTGTCCCGGCAGGTGGTGTCGCCCAGCACCGCGTACGCGTACGCCCAGGCGCTGAGGAAGTGGCCCTGCATGTGGGTCCGGAACGGGAAGTTCGGCGCGTCCCAGCCCCCGTTGGTGGCGGCGCCGTTCGTGGACAGCCGGTGGTTGGCCCGGAAGTTGTAGAGCATCCGGTCGACGTCGACGAACCGCAGGTAGTTGAGCGTCCGCGACTGGTTGTCCATCCACCGGCCGGAGGTCAGCCGCACCTGACCGAGGTCGAACGCGTACGCCGAGACGCCGATGTCCGCCCGTGCCGGCGGGACCACGGCGGCCGCGGCGCTGCCGGCGACGAGGGTGGTGCCGGCCGCGGAGACCACCGCGGTGGCTCCGGCGGCCTGAAGGAGGTGGCGGCGGCTGAGGGGCAGGGGTGGCATGGGAACCTCCAGGAAATTCGGTACGGGGGGACGGGTGCGCTACGGGGTGGCGTGCTGGCGGTCGGCGGCGCTCGAGGTGCCGCGGTGCGCGTCGGTGCTGGCGGTCGCCGGCGCGGCGACGACGGCGCTCGGAGGGCTCGGTGCGCTGCTGGCGGTGGCAGCGGTGGACCGCGCGCTCTGGGCGAACGTGCGTCGAGTCAGCGGCACGGTAGGCGACCTTTCCGAGGCGCGGGACGGGTGGTGTGGCCGCCCGAGCGGTGGTCGGGGGCCGGCTGGTTGGCGGCGCATCGATGGCGGCGGGTCGTCAGCGGAAACACGCACGACTGTTGTGGTGATTGTGGATCGGTTGTCGCCGTGGTCGCGACGGGCTGCCCGGAGGCCAATCGCGGCACATCGATGTGATCGCTAACATAGTTGGTCGTTAACACGCCCGCAACCCCCGAGTGCGCCTCGCCGATCGCCCTGGCGCGTCGATCCGGCGGCAGCACGCCGTGACCCCTGGTCGGCGGCGGTCGAATGGAACGCCGATGGTCCGGAATGGACGCGGATGGGGCTTCTGGCCACCACAAGATAACAGCGCGTAACGGGCAGTCATCGTCGAGGGTCGATCGTCGCCCCGTTGACGTCGGCCGCACAGCTCAGTACCTTGCATCGTAAATCTTGGATGTCGTCGTCGCTACATCCTCGCGGCGAGGTCGTTACGACGGGCCCTCCGCATCGCCCCAAAAGTCCAGGTCACCTGCCGAGCAGGGCATCGACGAAGACCTGTTAGCGCTAACACGGTTGCCGCCCGTGCTCCTTCGTACGCGCACGGTGCAGCCCTTCCACAGGCAACCCGGGTGGCGGTGACTCGTCGACTCGACGCGGACCTCGCGCACAGCGCACTCTCTCTGGGAGTAATCGTGAAGGTGAGAACTCGAACCACCACCCCCACCACCCGCAGGCTCAGGCGCGCCATCGCCTGGCTGGCGAGCCTCGTCTGCGTCGTCGCACTGGTCCCCGCCAGTGCCGCGAAGGCGGACAATCCGATCGTCCAGCACGTGTACACCGCTGATCCGGCGCCGATGGTGCACAACGGTCGGGTGTACCTGTACACGGGCCATGACGAGGACGGTTCGACGTACTTCACCATGCGTGACTGGCGGGTGTTCTCGTCGGCGGACATGGTGAACTGGACCGACCACGGGTCGCCGATGAGTCTGGCGACGTTCGCGTGGGCGGATGCCAACGCGTGGGCGGGTCACGTGGTCGCGCGCAACGGGAAGTTCTACTGGTACGTGCCGGTGCGGCAGCGCTCGAACGGGCAGATGGTCATCGGGGTCGGCGTGGCGGACTCCCCGACCGGGCCGTTCCGCGACGCGCTCGGCCGGCCGTTGGTGGGCAACAACGAGATCGATCCGAATGTGTTCATCGACGATGACGGGCAGGCGTACCTGTACTGGGGTAATCCGGGCCTGTGGTACGTGCGGTTGAACGCGGACATGATCTCCTACTCGGGCAGCGCGACGCGGATTCCGTTGACGACCGCGGGTTTCGGCACCCGGACGGGGAACGCGTCCCGGCCGACCCTGTACGAGGAGGGGCCGTGGGTGTTCAAGCGCAACGGGTTGTACTACAACGTGTTCGCGGCGGAGTGTTGTTCGGAGTTCATCGCGTACTCGACGGCTCCCGGTCCGACCGGGCCGTGGACGTACCGCGGGACGATCATGCCGCGGCAGGGTGCGAGTTTCACCAATCACGCCGGGGTCGTCGACTTCAACGGCGGGTCGTACTTCTTCTATCACAACGGGGCGTTGCCCGGTGGTAGTGGCTACACCAGGTCGGTGGCTGTGGAGAAGTTCTCCTACACCTCCGCCGGGATGTTCCCGACGATCACGATGAGCACGACGGGGGCGCCGCAGGTGGGGACGCTCAACCCGTACGTGCGCCAGGAGGCCGAGACGATCGCGTGGGGCCAGGGGATCGAGACCGAGGTGTCCAGCGAGGGCGGTATGAACGTCGGGTGGATCGAGAACGGCGACTACGTCAAGGTCAAGGGCGTCGCGTTCGGCGCGGGGGCGACGTCGTTCACGGCCCGGGTCGCCTCGGGCACCAGCGGTGGGCGCATCGAGGTCCGCCTCGACAGTGCCACCGGCCCGGTCGTCGGCACCTGCACCGTGGGCGGCACCGGCGGCTGGCAGGCCTGGACCAGCACCACCTGCGCGGTCAACGGCGCCACCGGCACCCACGACCTGTACCTCCGCTTCGCCGGCGGCAGCGGCAACCTGTTGAACATCAACTGGTGGCAGTTCGACGGCACCGGCGGCAGCGGCACCGTGCTCACCAACGGTGACGTGGAGAACGGCACGACGGGCTGGGGTGTGCACGGCAGCGGAACGCTCTCCCGGAACACCGCCGTCGCCCACGGCGGCGGCGGGTCGCTGTCGATCACCGGCCGGACCGGGGCGTGGAACGGCCCCGGTCAGGACGTGACCTCGAAGCTCACCAACGGCAAGAGCTACACCACGAACGTCTGGGTACGGGCGCAGAGCGGCACGCCGTCGGCCAAGGCCACCCTGTCGCTGACCGCGAACGGCACCACGAACTACGTCCAGCTCACCCCGGCCGTGGGGGTGAACGTCAACGGCTGGACCCTGCTCACCGGCACGACGACCGTGTCGTGGAGCGGCACGCTGTCCAACGCCACCTTCTACGTCGAGACGGCGGCGGGCACCGACAGCCTCCTCGTCGACGACGCCTCGTTCCAGTGACGTGTGCTGCCGGAGCCGTCCGCGAACGGCTCCGGCAGCGCCGGGCCCTCGGCGCCACGACCGGAACAGCCCGCCTCCCGGTGGCGGATCGTTACGACTTGACGAACGGCATGTTATCGCTCACAGTCGATGGTTGAGGGCGGCCGCACCTGTGGTTCACCGGGCGAACCTGTTGGCCGCACCTCGGAGCGTGACGTCCGCCCAGGGCATGCCGGACGTCGTGTCGGGGTCTCCCACCACCGGTGCCGTGCTGGCGACTGGGCTTTCGGTCGTCAGGGTTCCGCCACCGTGAGCCGACCCCGCGGCGGCACTGGCATCGGCGTCGACATCGCCGGTGCCGATATCACCGGCTTCGCAGGAGCAGATTCGGGCGCTGCACCTCCATCACCGAACCACCACAGACAAGGAATTCGCATGAATCACAAGAGAGTCCTGCGATTGGCGGTGACCGTCGCTGCCACCGGCGCACTCGCCGCCGGAATGACGATGACGCTGACCTCCACGGCCAGTGCCGGTACGACCCTGAAGGCGTCGGCCGCCGAGAAGGGCCGTTACTTCGGTGCGGCCGTCGCGGGGCAGAAGCTCTCCGACAACGCGTACGTGACGATCCTGAACCGCGAGTTCAACAGTGTCGTGGCCGAGAACGACATGAAGTGGGACGCGACCGAGCCGCAGCAGGGTCGGTTCAACTACACGGGTGGTGACCGGCTGGTCGCGCACGCGCAGGCCAACGGCATGAGTGTGCGGGGCCACGCGCTGCTGTGGTACCAGCAGGAGCCCGGTTGGGCGCAGAACATGTCGGGCAGTGCGTTGCGCAGCGCGATGATCAACCACGTCACCCAGGTGGCGACCCACTTCAAGGGGAAGATCTACGCGTGGGACGTGGTGAACGAGGCGTTCGCCGACGGTAACAGTGGTGGGCGGCGTGACTCGAACCTGCAGCGCACCGGCAACGACTGGATCGAGGCGGCGTTCCGGGCGGCGCGGGTGGCGGATCCGGGTGCGAAGTTGTGTTACAACGACTACAACACCGACGGTATCAACGCGAAGTCGACGGGGATCTACAACATGGTGCGGGACTTCAAGTCCCGTGGCGTGCCGATCGACTGTGTGGGTTTCCAGTCGCACCTGGGCACCTCGTTGTCCAGTGACTACCAGGCCAACCTGCAGCGTTTCGCCGATCTCGGCGTGGACGTGCAGATCACCGAGCTGGACGTGATGGGCGGCGGCAACCAGGCGAACATCTTCGCCGGGGTCACCCGCGCGTGCATGAACGTCTCGCGCTGCACCGGCATCACCACGTGGGGTGTGCGTGACTGTGACTCGTGGCGTGGGTCGGACAACGCCCTGCTCTTCGAGTGCAACGGTAACAAGAAGGCCGCGTACACGAGCGTCCTGAACGCCCTCAACGCCGGCCCGGCCATCACCCCGTCGCCGACGACCCCGGGG
Source organism: Micromonospora sp. DT228 (assembly GCF_049841595.1). Taxonomy (NCBI): domain Bacteria; kingdom Bacillati; phylum Actinomycetota; class Actinomycetes; order Micromonosporales; family Micromonosporaceae; genus Micromonospora; species Micromonospora sp. DT228. Next base: position 140,620 of record NZ_JBNCKO010000017.1, on the reverse strand, counting down.
CCGACGACGCCTGGGCCGACGAGCCCGCCGCCCACCACGCCTCCGCCCACCACCCCGCCGCCCACGACGCCTCCGCCGGGCCCGGAGGGTTGCACGGCGTCGGTGTCACTGAACTCGTGGAACGGTGGCTTCGTGGCCAGCGTGAAGGTCACCGCCGGCTCGGCCGGCACGAACGGGTGGAACGTCAGCGTCACGCTTCCCGGTGGCGCGAGTGTCACGAACACCTGGAGTGCGACGGCCAGTGGCTCCACCGGCACGGTCCGGTTCACGAACGTCAACTACAACGGCCGGCTCGCCGCCGGCCAGGTCACCGAGTTCGGCTTCCAGGGCACCGGCAGCGGGGCTGGCCTCACGCCCACCTGCACCGCCTCCTGATCGAGCACGACTGACCGACCCGTCCCCGTCGGCCGGTGTGCGGGACCATTCCCGGTCCCGCGCACCGGCCGATCGTCGTGCGCGAGCAGATCAGGAGTACGGCAGCCGCAGCACCGACTGGTTGCCGATGCCCACCGTGCTGGGGTTGTTGCCGATCGCCGACCAGATCTCCACCCGGACCGTGCCGTTGCTCAACGTGCCCAACGTGCCGGTGGCCGAGGCCAGGCCGGCGTTCTGGGTGTAGTGCTCGTAGCCGGACACCGGGTCGGTGGCGAAGTAGCGCAGCGTCTCCACCCGGTCCCAACTGCCGTTGCCGGTGAGGTCGTAGGAGATCCGTACCTGCACCCCGTTGCCGACCGCCGTCCCGGCATCCACGAACAGGTCGAACGCGGTCTGCCCGCCGGAGTAGGCGAGGTTCAGGCCGGTCGCCGTGAAGACCTGCGCGTTCGTGGGCGTACCGTCGTGGTTTCCGTTGGCGGCCACGACAGTCGTCGTGGCCGCGCTGCCGGCGGCGCCCAACCCGCCCCCCGGCAGCAGATACCGGGTGGGACTGCCCGTCGTGGGTGGCGAGGTGGTCGGTGGGGCCGTCGTCGGCGGTGCCGTGGTCGGTGGCCGGGTCGTCGGTGGGGCCGTCGTCGGCGTCGAGCCCGGCGGCACCCCGCCGGACGCGTTGCCACCACTGAAGGTGTACGCCCCGGTGGTCGCCGTCTTGCCGGCCGCCACGGTGAGACTGGTGCCGTTGGAGAACGTCACGGTGATCGGCGCGGCGGTCGGGTTCGACGCCACGTAGGTCCGCGCGCCGTTGCGGGAGAACACCGCCGACAGTGGGTAATTGCCGGTGACGGTGGTGTCGACACTGCCCAGCGCCGCGAGGTTGCGGATCCAGTGGAAGGTGTGTGCCCGGCTCTCGCCCTCCTCCGGGGTGTAGCCGGGGTTCGCGCGGAGGTTCGCCAGCGCCGCGTCGGGGTCGCCGAGGGCCTGGAACTGCCAGAGGATGTCCTGCCACACCGTGGGTTGCCCGCCGTTGTTGCGGACCAGCTCGGTGTAGTTGGTCCGTACGTACGCCGGGTTGTTGCCCAGGTAGAGGTGACCGCCGGTGACCGGCAGCAGGTTGATGCCCTGGATCATCTCCGGCTCGCCGCTGAACCAGGTGGCGTACGCGCCGCCGTCGCCCCAGACCATGCCGACCGTGGAGTGCCCGAAGGCGGCGGGGAAGTTCTGGTCGCTGACGTCGAACCAGTACTCCTGGATGGCGGCGGCCTGGGTGGTGTAGAGGAAGACGCCGGCGTCACGGACGGCGGCGTCGCCGGTGACCTGCCCCCACTGGATCAGGGCGTTGGCGAAGTTCATCCCCTCGGACGAGGACTCCTGGTTGTTGCCCGAGCCGAAGGAGCCGTGCCCGGACGCCCAGTCGTGGCCGGCGTAGATGTCGAAGTCCCGCAGGTAGGGGAAGCGGGTGTCGCCGCGCTGGTAGTTGTTGGCATCGCGGATCAGCAGGTCCACCATGCCGCCGTAGCGGCCGGCGGTGGCCCACGTCGGGTCGAACTTGGCAAGCGTGGCGGCGGCCGCGATGAAGTAGCCGTAGTGGAAGTGGTGGTCGTTGAGCTCCTGGTCGGAGCCGTACGACGCCGGGTAGCCGATCAGGGTGCCCCAGTTGTTGTCGTAGTAGAAGACCCGGCTGGTCTTGCCGCTGGACGCGGTGAACCAGTCGGTGAGCGTGCTGCGGATGGCGTTCAGCGCGCTGTCGCGCGTCGTGGTGTCGTTGACCAGGTCGGCGATCTCGGCGATGCGGGCGGCCCGGCCGAGCCCCTTGCCGGTCCAGTAGGTGTCGTTGCCGCGCTGGTCCATCGGGTTCGCACGGACGGCCGTCAGTTGGCTGGTGAGGGTGGCCAGGTCGCTTCCGCTGCCGTCGCCGACGGCCGGCAACTCCGGCACGACGCCCTGGAACCTCATGGCGGTGCGGAACTGGTTGACGCCGGTGAGCACCTTCATCCGGCCGCGCGCCGACGAGTAGGTCGGAGTGATGGCGGTGGACCCGCTCAGCGACTTCCACTGGTGCGGGTAGAGGCTGACCACGGTCTGCGTGGCGGAGCCCTCCCGGGCGGTCGTGGTGAACGCGTACGTGGTGGTCAGGCCGCTGGTCGCCGGGTTGTACGCGTACGACACCTGGGTGCCGGTCACGTGGGCGTGCGCGTACCGGCCGTAGGTCGCGGCCAGGTCGGCGCGCTCGGTCGCGCTGGACGTCGGCGGCAGCAGGGCGACGGAGAAGTAGCCCCGGCCGGCGAGGGTGGACGAGATCCGGCCGCCGGCGACGGTCCAGGTGGCGCCGCTGGGCGCGTATCCGACGTAGTCGTGACCGTTGACCCGGAAGCCGATGGTGGCGCCGCTGGCGGACCACACGTCGGGGGTGCCGGCGGTGCCGATCACCGCGTCGCCGCCGGTGGTCTGGAAGTACGCGAAGGGCAGCCCGTGGCCGATGGTGGCGCGCATCGTGCGGGTGCCGTCGCTCCAGTGTGGGCTGACCGTCCAGTCGGTCCAGCCGTCCACCTTTACCTGGGGTGCGCCGAGCCCGGCCACGCCGACCCGGATGTCCTGCACGTAGGGGTAGTGGAACTCACCGACGCCGGTCGCGGTGCCGCTGATGGCGGGTGTGGAGTTGGCGGAGAAGCCCAGGCCGTCGGTGAAGGTGTCGTACGAGATCGGGTGGGCGTGCAGTGGTTCGCTGAAGGAGCAGTCGGTGCGCTTCCACAGCAGCGAGGACCACCAGTCGTTCGTGGGTATCGGCCCGGTGGGCGCGTTGGCGGTGGCGAACTGCCGGGGGTTGCTGGACATCGCGCCGCAGCCGCTGGGGAGCGGGCCGACCGCTGTGGTGGTGTAGCTGCCGGCGCCGACGGGTGCGGCCTCGGCGGCGCGGGTGACGGGGATCGCGAGACCGCCGACGACAAGGGCCAGGGCGGTCGCGGCGGCCAGGGCCCAGCGGCGGTGGGGGACGGGAGGTGTCATGGTGCCTCCATCGCGCGCCGGGGTGCGGCAGGTGCCGCGTCCGACGCGTTGCGTCTGAATTAGGGAGAAGGTCGGGCGAGAGAGCGCTCTCACGGCAACGGTAGTGGAGCACCGAGATCCCCGTCAATGTGTCACACGCGTTGCGTGCTGATGTCGCTAACTGCCAGCGCCCGCGTCCGTCGCTACCACCGGCACAGTGGCGTCGTCGAGGTCGCCCAGGAGCGTCTCGGGCGCGCGCATCCGCCACGCGTCGGTCACCAGCTCACCGAGCCGATCGAGATCGACCGCCGTCAGCCGTACCAGCACCAGGGGCAGGCCGGCGTAGCCGGGCGTGGTGAAGAAGAGATCGGGCTCGCCGAGCAGGAGCGCCTGCTTCTCGGCCTCGTCGCCGACGAACAGCACGGCGATGTCGAGTCGGATCACCCGGGGCTTTCCGGGGACTCGCTCCGGATAGGACCAGATGAAGCCCCTGTCGGCCACCCGGAAGTCGAAGCCGTCACTGGGGATCTCCACCGTGTGCGGCAGGGCCAGCGCCACCCGGCGTACGTCGTCGGCGTCAGCCACCGAGGCCCCCCGCACCACACACGATCAGCATGTGCCGAGATTACGCGGTGGGCAGGTCGATGGCGGTGGCGCCGAGGACGGCCCGGTTACCGCCCTCCTGCACGTACCCGATCACCGTGGCGCCGTGCGGATCGAGATCGGGTGGTGTCGCCAGCTCCACCCGTCCCCGCTCGGCGCGCAGGCCCACCGACGTGAAGGCGCGCACGACGTTGTCCTGCCGTAGCGTCCGTCCGGCGTTCTCCCCCCGGGCGATCTCGGTGTCCAGCCCACGGGCCACGACCGCCACGTGCAGCACCGCGCCGTCCGGTGGCGGCGCGCTCTGGTAGTCCACCGCCATCCGCTGCCCGCCCAGGTCCGCTGCCTGGAGCGTGACGGGTGTGGTGGCGCTCGAGGTCAGGGCGGCGGCGATCGCGCCAGCCGCGCGCCGCCGGTCGGATCCGACGAACTCGACGGCGCCGTTGACGACCATCTGCGGTGTGTACAGACGCCCGGTGCCGAAGGCGCGGGCGTACGCCTCCTGCCGCGCGGTGTACGCCGCGTCGGCGAAGCGGTCGGGCCAGCCCAGATCGTCCCAGTAGTCGACGTGGAATCCGAGGGCGAAGACCCGCTGCCCCCGATCCCGGGCATCGTGCTCGATCTCGGTCAGCACCTCCTCGGCGGGAGGGCAGCTCGAGCAGCCCTGCGAGGTGAACATCTCCACGACGGCGAAGCCGAGGTCTGTCGACGGGGTCGTCATCTGGCACGCCTCCTCCCGGGTCTCGACCGACGGCGCTGCGTTTCCCGTTACCGCCGGGACAATGCGCGCGGCGTCACCCGAACGCGGCCGCGCGGTCAGCGGGGCGCGGCGGGTGGTTGGATGATCGGATGCAGATCACCGTGACAGACGCGCCGGAGCGGGAGCGATTCGAGGCGCGCGACGAGGCGGGGACGATAGCCGGGTTTGTCACCTACCAGTTGACCGGCGGCATCATCGCCTACACCCACACCGAGGTCGACCCGGCGTTCGAGGGCAGGGGAGTCGGCTCGACCCTGGCTCGCGCGGTGATGGACGACGCGCGGGCCAGGAAGCGGACCGTCGTGCCCATCTGTCCGTTCCTCGCCGACTGGCTGGTCAAGCACCCGGAGTACGAGGGCATCGTGGTCCGGTCGACCCGCAAGGTCAAGTAAAGTTCGGCAAGCCTGACCTGCGCATCCCTGGGGAGCCGAACGATGACAGTCGCCACCTTCCGCGCCCTGCACCACGGCCGCGCCGCCGGCGACCCGCTCGTCCTGCCCGGGCCGTGGGACGCCGGCAGCGCCCGGGTGTTCGCCGACGCCGGGTTCCCGGCGCTGGCGACGCCGAGCGCGGGGGTCGCCGCCTCGCTCGGGTATGAGGACGGCGCGACACCGGCCGACGAGATGTTCGCGGCGGTGGCGCGGATCGTCCGCGCCGTGTCCGTTCCGGTGTCCGCCGACGTGGAGGGCGGTTACGGCCTCGCCCCCGCTGAGCTGGTCGGTCGGCTCCTGGACGCCGGTGTCGTCGGCTGCAACCTGGAGGACTCGGACGGCCACGGCGCGCTGAAGGATCCGCGGCAACACGCCGACTGGCTGGCCGAGGTCCGGGCGGAGGCGGGCGACGCCCTCGTCATCAACGCGCGCGTCGACACGTTCCTGGTCGGGACGGGCGACCCGGCCGACGCGGTGGCACGGGCACGCCTCTACGTGGCGGCCGGCGCCGACTGCGTCTACCCGATCCTGGCGCCGCTGGCGGTGCTGCCGGTGCTGCGTGAGGGCATCGCCGGGCCGATCAACATGGCCGCCGTCCCGGACTGGGAGTCCGTGGTCGAGCTGGGCCGGCAGGGCGCGACACGCATCACCTTCGGCCCGGGCATGCAGCGGTACGCCATGGGGGCGGTCGGCGACCTGGCGGCGGGCCTGCGCGCCTGAGGCCGAGCGGCCGCGACGTCGCCGAACAACCGCGGCCACGCCAGCGGTCGGCGCGGCCGCCTCGGCGGCCGGCTGTGCTGGTCGGGCGTCGGGCCCCGGCGGTCGGTGGTCGGCCTGGGCGGTCAGTGGTCGGCCTGGGCGGTCGGGCGCGGCCGCCTCGACGGTCAGGCGGCGGCGCGGGCGGCGAGGGCGTCCACCAGGCGGCGGGTGGAGCCGGCCAGGTTCCAGCGGCCGGCAAGCTCGAGCAGCAGGTCCGGATCGGCGGGCGCGGTCGGTAGCGCGGTGGACAGCTCCGGCAGCGGCACGTCCAGCGCGACCCGAACCACCGTGGGCGCGACGGCCAGGTAGTCACGTGCCGCGGCCAGCTTGGTGCGCAGGCCCGGTGCGAAGGACGAGTCGGAGTCGTCGAGCGCGGCGAGGATGCCGGCGATGCTGCCGTACCGCTCGATCAGCCGGGCGGCGGTCTTCTCACCGACGCCGGCCACCCCGGGCAGCCCGTCGCTGGGGTCGCCGCGCAGCGCGGCGAAGTCGGCGTACCGGTCGGCCGGCACGCCGTAGCGGGCCCGCACCGCGGCGTCGTCGCAGTCGTCGAGCTTGGCGACGCCGCGCCCGACGTAGAGCAGCCGGACCGGCCGGGCATCGTCGATGAGCTGGAACAGGTCCCGGTCGCCGGAGACCACCTCGACCGGGCCCGGCTGGGTGACCGAGAGCGTGCCGAGCACGTCGTCGGCCTCGTAGCCGGTCGCGCCGACGGCGGTGATGCCGACCGCGGCCAGCACCTCCAGGATCATCGGCACCTGCGGGGAGAGGGTGTCCGGGACGATCTCGCCGCCCTGCGGGGCGACCCGGTGTGCCTTGTAGGACGGCAACAGCTCGACCCGCCAGGCGGGCCGCCAGTCGTGGTCCAGGGCGCAGACCATCCGGTCGGCGCCGCGTCCGCGGATGAGGGTGGCCAGCATGTCGAGGAAGCCGCGCACCGCGTTGACCGGGGTGCCGTCCTCGGTGCGGGCGGCGGACTCCGGGATGCCGAAGTAGGCCCGGAAGTAGAGGCTGGCTGCGTCGATCAGCAGGATCGGAGGTCGGTGTGCCACGCCGGACAGCCTGGCACAAGCCTCCGACGTTCCGGGGTACCCCCGGCCGTCGGCGGTGTCAGCGTCGCTCGTCGTGCCGGTAGACGGTCGTCCGCCGGGCCAGGTGCTGCACGACGTAACTGGTCACCAGCAGCAGGATCGCGACCAGCACCTCGAGCCAGGCCGCGACACCGTCGGCCACTGTGACACCGATGATCAGCAGGATCAGGCCGACGAGCGCGAGCACCCCCGCCCACAGTTGCCGGCGTCGGCGGGTCGCCGCCCGGTCCTCCTGGTTCGGTGCCACGTGATCCTCCCGGTCGGCGACGCCCGCGCGGGCCTGCCCGGATCCAGGCTATGGCCCCGTCCGCCCGTACGAACGGAAAATCACACTGCCTGTGGGCGGCCCGGCCGCGCCGTCGCGTCGGGGCAGCCGGCGTCGGTACGCTCGTCGCGCAGCCGCACCAGGACGGAGCCGGCAGCCGACCGGGCGCCGTGACGCGGGGAGGGTCGATGGACGAGCCGGCAGCGCGCCGAGCGAAGCTGCTCAGCCAGGTGGAGGCCGTGTTGGCCCCGGGCGAGACCCTGCGGGACGCGTGCTGGGTCGCCCGCGTCCCGGGCCGCCGCTCGGCGGGGGAGGTGTTCCGTGCCGAGTTCAACCCGCTGCGGGTGGCGGAGGGGCTGGCCGGCGATGCCGTCGGGGTGACCGCCTCCACCGGGCCGGGCGTGGAGTGGTACGAGGCGGCCCGCAACGGGGTGCTCGGCGGTCCGCCGGGTTCGGTGGGGGTCGGGCTGGACGAGCAACTGCCCGAGCCGAGCGTGGTGCGGGTGCTGGCGTTGACGAACCGCCGGGTGTTGGTGCTGCGCCGCCACCGCGCGCGGCAGGTCACGACGCCGCCACCCGCCGGTGGTGGCCTACGGGATCGCCTGTCGGCGGCGGCCAGTCAGGTGCGGGCGGCCTGGCAGGGGCCCGGCCCGGTGGATCGCGACGCGCCACTGGAGGTGGCCTGGCAGGTGGGCGCGGAGTCGTTGGTCCGCCTCGACGCGCTGCCCGGCGGCATGATCGGGCGTCTCGCCCTGCTCTTCGTGGACGGCTCGTGGATCGTGCTCGGCCCACCGGACGACACGACCGCGCTGCGGATGGCGTCGTCGCGCGCCGGGTGATCCGCAGCGACACGGCTCGCGGCGGCCGGCTGGGCCCTTCCGGGGGCGCCGTCACCGCCTGCCGGCGGTGACGGGCGGCGCGACCGGGCGCGGATCGTCGTGGTCGGTGAGGTCGCGCAGGTGGCGGACGGGGGAGAGCAGCAGCACCAGCGGCGCGCACACCAGGGTCGCCGCGAAGACGAACAGGGTGGCGCGGGCGCCGAGCAGGCCGGCCACCGCGCCGACCGCCGATCCGACCATGCTCGTCGTACCGGCGGTCCACCAGCGCCAGAAGGCTCCGGCCCGATCGTCGACGCGCATGTCGTCGGCCCCCGTTCGTCGGACTGAAGCGTTCCAATCTGGAACGCACTATAGTCGGGTGGGACCGACGGAGGTAACGGGTGCGGCGAGAGGATCTCGCCGATGCGGACTGCGGCATCGCGCAGGCGCTCGGCGTACTGGGGGATTGGTGGACGTTCCTCATCGTGCGCGACGTCGCCGGGGGGACGACCCGCTTCGACGCGCTGCAGCGCGAGCTGGGTGTCAGCCGGCGGGCGCTTACCGAACGCCTCGCCGCCCTGGTCGAGCACGGGGTGCTGGAACGCCGGTCCTACTCGCGACACCCACCCCGGTACGACTACCTGCTGACCACGCGGGGCGAGGGGCTGTTGCCGGCGCTGATCGCCCTACAGGACTGGGGGACGAGGCATCTCATGGGTGACGGTGACCTGACCGCGACGGCCGACGCCGACTCCGCCGAGGCGCGCCGGGCTCATCACCTGGTCGGGCGGCGACTGCCCGAGGTCGTCCTGCCCGGTCCCGACGGTCGGCCGGTCGCGTTGGCGTCGATGGACAGCTGGGCGGTCCTCTACCTCTTCCCCGGGGCGTACGCGCCGGGGACGCCCGGCTATCCGCCGGGCTGGGCGGAGATCCCCGGCGCCCGGGGCTGCACCCTGGAGTCGCGCACGTACGCCAAGCGTCACCCGGACTTCGAGGCCGCCGGGGTACGGGTGCACGGGATCAGCACCCAGCGTCCGGATCAGCTCGCCGACTTCGCCGCGTACGCCGGGTTGCCGTTTCCGCTGCTGTCCGACGAGGACGGCCGGTTGGCCGCCGGGCTGCTGCTGCCGGTCTTCCGGGCCGGCGGGGTGACCCGGTTCAAGCGACTGACGCTGCTCGTCGACCCGTCGGCGGTGGTGCGCGCCGTGCAGTTCCCGGTCACCGATCCGGCCGGCTCGGTGCAGGAGATGCTCACCCTGGCCCGCGAGCACGCGGCTGTCCCCGGCTGACGCCTGGCGTCAACCGGGGACCTCGCACCCGTCAGGCGGGGAGCGTCCAGCGCTGGTTGGCGCCGGCGAAGCATTCCCAGATCTGCAGCCGGGTGCCGTCGGCGGAGCTGTTGTCCGTGACGTCCAGGCACTTGTTCGACTGCGGGTTGCGCAACGTGCCGTTGGACTGCGCCTGCCACACCTGGGCGCCGCTGCCGTTGCACTCCCAGAGCTGGACCTTCGCGCCGTTGGCGGTGGAGCCGCTGGCGATGTCGGCGCACTTGCCGAGGGCCCGCAGCGTGCTGTCGCCGGCCACCGTCCAGGTCTGGGCGTTGGTGCCGTTGCAGCCGTAGAGCTGGATGGCGGCGCCGTTGGCGGTGCTGGCCGCCGCCACGTCGACGCACTTGCCGCCGAGGCCGGTGATCCGGCCGGTGCGACCGGTCGGCGGCGGGGTGGTGCCGCCCATGATGGTGTCGTACATGGCGCTGAGCAGTGAGGTCGATCCGCTGGTGTCCTGGCTCAGCTCCCAGTTCATCACGCCGCCGGCGTTGGCCAACGCCCACTGCGTCTTGCGCTTGACCGTCGGGATGCCGTTCCAGCACTGCTGCGACCCGCCGATGGTGGCGCAGTCCCGGTTGGCGTTCGCGGGGTCCAGGCCGACGATGTACGAGTAGTTGTAGTAGACCGGGCGGCTGTAGAACGGGATGCCGAGCACCGCCTTGCTGGCCGGCAGACCGCGGGCCTTCCACAGGTTGATGCTGTTGATCGACCAGTCGTAGTTGGCGTGGGGGCTGCCGCCGTCGTACGCCATGATGTTGAGCCAGTCGACCTGGTTGAAGACGGCGGTCTGGACGCCCTGGACGCTGCCGCCCTCGGAGACCACGGCGGCGGTGAGCAGCTTGCCGCGGCTGTGCAGGGCGCCGCCGAGCTGCGTCATGAGCGCCGTGTAGTTGTTGGCCGAGGCGCCGGGGTCGGGGTACTCCCAGTCCATGTCGACGCCGTCGAGGTTGTACTGGTTGACGAAGTTGACCAGGTTGTTGACGAAGGTGGTCCGGCTGCCGGAGTTCGCCGCCAGGGCTTCGAAGGCCGAGTCGTTGCCGTCGTTCCAGCCGCCGACCGCGATCGAGACCTTGACGTTGTTGGCGTGGCCCTGCGAGACCAGCGAGGAGAGTCGAGCCCCGTCGACCCCCTGCAGGCTGCCGTCGCTGTTGGGCAGGATGAAGGCGTAGTTGATGTGGGTGAGCTTGTTGTACTGGATCGTGTTGATGTTGCCGGCCCAGGAGGGCATGTAGCCGACGCTCTTGAAGTTGTTCGGCAGCACCACGGCCTGCGCGGCGGTGGAGGTGACGGTGAGGGTGGCGCCGGCGGTGGCCAGCGCGAGGAGGCCGGCGGCGAGGACGCGGCGCAGTGGTGAGGACATCGGGGGCCTTCCCGTGGGCGGGGGACGACACCCGCCCGCGCGGGTTGTCGCGGGCGGGCGGTGCGGGACGCAGGAACGGGTGGGCCTCGAGGCAGCCAAATCTTAAAGAGTGTTAACTGTCCGCGTCAATCAACATCTGTGGATTTCCCCGGTAGCGGTACCAATATGGGGGTTTACCCAAACGACCGTTAAGCTTGCGCAACGGCTCACCACCACCCCACGGAGCTCATCGCGCTATGACTGTCGACCGGATCCTCCCCACCGACGAGGCCCACGACCTGCTGGGCCTCGCCACCGAGCTCGCCGATCGCGAGCTCGCCCCGAACGCCGCCGCCTTCGAGGAGCGCGCCGAATTCCCCCGCGGCGTGCTCCGGACCCTCGGCCGCGCCGGCCTGCTCGGCCTGCCCTACCCCGAGGAGTACGGCGGCGCGGCCCAGCCCTACGAGGTGTACCTGCAGGTGTTGGAGATCTTGGCCAGTCGCTGGCTCGCGGTGGCCGAGGCGGTCAGCGTGCACACCCTGTCCTGCTACCCGCTGTTCGCGTTCGGCAGCGATGAGCAGCGCAAGCTGCTGCCGGACCTGATCGGCGGCGAGCTGCTGGGCGCGTACTGCCTCTCCGAGCCGCAGGGTGGCTCGGACGCGGCCGCGCTGAGCACCCGGGCGGTTCGGGACGGGGACGCGTACGCGGTGTCCGGCACCAAGGCGTGGATCACCCACGCGGGGACCGCCGACTTCTACAACATCTTCTGCCGCACCGGCGGTCCCGGGCCGAAGGGGATCTCCTGCCTGCTCGCCGACGCGGGCACGGTCGGCATCAACCCGCAGGCGGCGGAGCGGACGATGGGTCTGCGCGCCTCGCCGGTGGCGCAGATCGTCTTCGACGAGGCGCGGGTGCCGGTGGACCGGCTGATCGGCGACGAGGGCGCCGGCTTCACCATCGCCATGTCCGCACTGGACTCGGGTCGCCTCGGCATCGCCGCCTGCGCGGTGGGGCTGGCCCAGGCCGCCCTGGACTACGCGGTGTCCTACGCCCGGGAGCGGCAGCAGTTCGGCAGGTCCATCATCGACTTCCAGGGGCTCGGTTTCCTCCTCGCGGACGCGGCCACCCAGATCTCCGCCGCCCGCGCGTTGACCCTCGCCGCGGCCCGGCTGCGCGACGCCGGCCGCCCGTACGCGATCGAGGCGGCCAAGGCGAAGCTCTTCGCCACCGACATGGCGATGCGGGTGACCACCGACGCGGTGCAGGTGCTCGGCGGCGCCGGCTACGTGGCCGATCATCCGGTGGAGCGGTACATGCGCGAGGCCAAGGTGTTGCAGATCGTGGAGGGCACCAACCAGATCCAGCGAATGGTGATCGCCCGGTCGCTGGCGAAGGGCTGAGCAGGCCGACGAGCGGTGCCGGGGCGGCCGCGGTGAACCCGTCGCGGCCGTCCCGGCGGGTACCTCGTCGCCGTCGGGCGGTTTTCCCGGTAGGTTGCACGCCGTGGAGGAGATCGACCGCGCTATCGTCGCCGCGCTGACCGCCGACGGCCGATTGTCGTACACCGACCTGGCCGAGAAGGTGGGGTTGTCGGTGTCCGCCGTGCACCAGCGGGTGCGCCGGCTGGAGCAGCGCGGGGTGATCAAGGGGTACGCCGCGCGGGTGTCGTTCGAGGCGCTGGACCTGCCGCTGACCGCGTTCGTGGCGATCCGCCCGTTCGACCCGTCACAGCCGGACGACGCGCCGGAGCGGCTGGCGCACCTGCCCGAGATCGACTCCTGCTACTCGGTGGCGGGGGAGGACTTCTACCTGTTGTTGGTGCGGGTGGCCGGCCCCACCGACCTGGAGCGGGTGCTGCAGGAGATTCGCACCTCGGCGAACGTGACGACCCGGACGACAGTGGTGCTGTCCACCCCGTACGAGAATCGGCCTCCGAAGATCAGCGCGGCGGCACCGAGTCGGTCGCGGTCCCGGGCGCCGGAGGAGCCGGCTGGTTCCACCGCAGGATGACCTGCCGGCCGTGCTCGTGACCGAGCGCGCTGACCGTGGCGGTGTCCAGGCGCAGTCGTCCGCCGGCGGACGGGGGCAGGCCGATCCAGCGGGCACCGAGCACGCGCAGACTGTGCGCGTGGCCGACAAGCGCGACGGTGCCCCGGTCGAGCAGTGGGGTGACCCGCTCCAGCACCCGGTCGAGCCGTTCGCCGACCTGCGCGGGTGACTCTCCGCCGGGGCAGCCGTCGGTCCAGATGTTCCAGTGCGGCTGGTCGGCGTGGATGTCGACGGTCGTGCGGCCCTCGTACTCGCCGTAGTTCCACTCGCTGAGGTCCTCGTCGACCCCGTCGACGGTGAGCCCGGCAAGCTGCGCGGTGCGCAGCGCCCGGGAGCGGGGGCTGGACAGCACGGTCGCGAACCGCCGGCCGGCGAGGAACGCCGCGAGGGTGCGGGCCTGTCGTTCGCCGTCGGGGGTCAGCTCGAGGTCGGTGTACGAGGTGTGCCGGAGGCTGGCGCTCCAGGTGGTCTCGCCGTGCCGGATCAGCAGGAGCTCTCCCATGGGGCCAGTTAACCATCGGGCCAACTCCCGGCGGGCCACCCTCCCTCAACCTATCTTCCTAGGATGCCTTAGCGGGTGTGCCGACCGGCACCACCGGTTTCGGCACCCGGAGACCGGGCAAGCGTGCGGGGACCGATCGCCAGACCGAGGAGGCGCGATGAGCTTCACCGAGAAGGCACGAAACAAGGTCGAGCAGATGGCCGGCGCCGCACGTGAGCGCGTCGGCGACATGACCGACAACGAGCGGATGCGTGGCGAGGGCGCCAGCCAGGAGAGCGACGCGCGCGCCAAGCAGGCCGGTCAGAACGTCAAGGACGCCGGTCGCAACGTGAAGGACTCCTTCACGAAGTGACCTGAGCGGTCCACGGGTCCCCGGGCGCACCGTCGCCCGGGGACCCGTCGTGCGCTGCGGCTACGGTCGTGCGGTGACGGTGCTTCGTTCTCTGGTGTTGTTCGTGCTGGCCGCGGTGGCCGAGATCGGCGGCGCCTGGCTGGTCTGGCAGGGCTGGCGGGAGCAGCGTGGGCTGTGGTGGATCGCCGCGGGCGTGGTGGCGCTGGGCTGTTACGGCTTCGTCGCCACGTTCCAGCCGGACGCGAACTTCGGCCGGATCCTGGCCGCGTACGGCGGGGTGTTCGTGGCCGGCTCGTTGGGCTGGGCGATGCTCGTCGACGGCTTCCGCCCGGATCGGTGGGACCTGACCGGCGCGGCGCTGTGCCTGCTGGGCGTCGCGGTCATCATGTACGCCCCGCGTGGCGCCTCCGGGTGAGGTCCCGGCGACCCTCTTTCCGCGATCTCCCGCTTACTGTGGCGACCTAGGGGGCATTGCGCGCATCTCGACGACCGAAAGCTTCGACGGTCAACGGGCCGGCTCGCGGGACGGTGAGCGTTCTTCGCTTCTGCGATGATCGGCGGCGTGAATCGACCTCGGCTTCGTTTCCTGTGCGGCGTCCTGGTGGCGGTGGCTGTGCTCGGCGGCGCGGCGTGCGCGACTACCCGGGCGTCGTCGCCGGACGGGCCGGCCTTCGTTGGATCGTCCGCCACCACGGCCGCCCCGTCGGTCGGCGCCACCGCGGCCGCCCCGTCGGTCGGCGCCACCGCGGCGCCGAGGGCGTCGACGGTCCCGGGGGCGGCGCGGGCGGGCACGCGGGCGGGCACGCGGGCGCGGGTGGTCGATCACGGCCCGCGGACCGGGAACAAGGTCGCGTTGACCTTCGACGCGGACATGACCGACGGGATGCTGGCCAGTCTGCGTGCCGGTCGGGTGAAGTCGTACGCCAACCTGCGCATCCTCGACCTGCTGGAGCGGGAGGAGGTGGCGGCCACGTTCTTCCTGACCGGCAAGTGGGTGCAGCGGTATCCGGACGTGACCCGGCGGATCGCCGGCAACCCGCGGTTCGAGTTGGCCAACCACACCTACGGGCACGCGGCGTTCACCGGGGACTGCTACGACCTGCCCTCGCTGCCGGTGGACGAGTTGGCCGGGGACGTGGCGAAGACGTTCGAGGTGATCAAGCCGTACGGGGGTCGGCAGACCCGGTACTTCCGCTTTCCGGGGCTCTGCCACGACGCGGCGACGCTTGACGCCCTGGCGCCGCTGGGTGTGACTGTCGTCGACGGTGACGTGGTCAGCGGTGATCCCTTTGCGACCGCGTGGAAACCGCTGGTGCGGGCGGTGTTGGACCACGTCCGCCCCGGCTCGGTGGTGATCATGCACGTGACCGAGGCGAACGCCGCGATGACCGACGAGGCGTTGCCGCACATCCTGGAAGGGCTACGCGAGCGGGGGCTGAAGCCGGCGCCGTTGTCCGAGGTGTTGGGCTGACCTGGGGTCAGACCTCGTTCGTGTCGTCGACGGTCAGCACGATCTTGCCGCGGCGGGAGCCGTGCTCGGCCGTCTCGTGGGCGTCGGCCGCCTTTTCCAGGGGGAAGGCGGCCTCGATCGGCACGGTGAACCGGCCCTCGGTGAACAGTTGGGCTGCGGCGGGTAGTCCGTGGCGGCCGTCGGGCTCGCCGGCCAGTTGCCCCATGGACAGGCGGACGCCGTGCGTGGGGGCGGTGAAGTCGGCCAGGGTAACCACCGCCGTCGGGTCGCCGGTCAGGTCGATCAGTTCTGGCAGGGAGCCGGCTCCGGCGACGTCGAGCGCGCGGTCGATCCGGGTGATGCTCAGGGCGTTGAGTCGGTCCGCGAGGCCGGGTCCGTAGGGGACAGGTGTCGCGGCGAGCTGGTGCAGGAGGTCGTGGTTGTCGGCGCGGGCGGTGCCGATGACGCGGATGCCGCGAGCGGTGGCGAGTTCGACGGCGATGCTGCCGACGCCGCCTGCGGCGCCGTCGACGAGGAGCGTCATGCCTGGTTCGAGGCGGAGGAGGTCGAGGGCGCGGGTGGCGGTCTCGATGCTGGTGCCCGCGGCGCCCGCCTGGGTCCAGGGCATGGTGGCGGGCTTGTGTGCCCAGAGGTGGAGTAGCGCGTACTGGGCGCTCGCGCCGCCGAGTTGTGCCAGGTTGACGACGCCGAAGACGTGGTCGCCGATGGCGACGTCGTCGACGTCGGGGCCGATGTCGTCGACGACGCCTGCCGCGTCGACGCCGGGGATGTGTGGCAGGGGCAGGCGGGCGCTCATCGGGGTGCGGCCGGATCGGAGGCCGAGGTCGACCGGCGAGATGCCGGCGGCGTGGACACGTATCCGGATCTGGCCGGGTCCTGGCCGGGGAGCGTCGGCGGTGGTGAGGTGGAGGACCTCGGGGCCGCCGAACCTGTCGAACCGTACTGCGAACATCGGTGGCTCCTCTGCCGTGGTGGACGTGGTGGTAGCCGTACCGTAGGTCGGAAACGGAGCAGCCGTTCCGCTGTGCGGTGAAGTGAGAGGGGGCTGGTGGAAGATGTCTCAGAACCAGCGTGCCGATGCTCGCTCCAACCGTGCGCGGGTCGTGGTGGCGGCGCGGGAGACGTTCGCGGCGGTGGGGCTGGAGGCGCCCATGCGTGAGGTGGCCCGGCGGGCCGGGGTGGGCGTGGCAACCCTGTACCGGCATTTTCCGACCCGTACCGAGTTGGTCGCCGCGGTTCTCGCTGAACAGGTGGCGGGGTGTGGTGTGCGGATGCGTGCCGCGTTGGACGATCCGGACCCGTGGCGGGCATTGTCCGGGGTGGTTCTGGATTTCGCCGATCGGCAGGTCCACGACCGGGCGCTCAACGAGGCGCTGTTGGGGTCCGGCGAGGTGGGGGCCGCTTTTCAGGAGGAGCGCCGAGACCACGCGCAGGGGTTGAACGTGCTGGTCGCCCGTGCGCGGGCGGCGGGTGTGCTTCGCGAGGGTGTGGACGCCGACGACGTACGGGCCGCTCTGGTGGCCATCGCGTCGTTACGGCGGTTGCCGCCGTCGAGGAGCGCGCACGTGATCGGCAAGCTCGCCGGTGTCATCCTCGCCGGGATCCGTGGCTGATCTCCGCCGCGCTCCCCGGGTGCCGGCCCGGGGAGCGGGTCAGTCGTCGCGGTGGTCGTTCCACCACTGCTGGCCGTCGGCGGGGAGGGTGTCGATCGGGTCGTAGTAGGCGTTGCGAGCGGCGGGCGCGGACGCGGCCAGGGCCGCGGTGGCGGGTTGGGTGGCGACGAAATGGGCGGGGCGCAGGTGGAAGGCGTCGGGAACGCCGGTCCAGGACGAGGGGTGCGGCGCCGAGGTTGTCGGGAGCGAGTCGGAGTGCGCCGCGGCGGGCGTCGGAGTGCAGGAACAGAGTGAGGTGTACGGCGACGACGATGAGGTAGCCGACGGCGAGGAGCGCTCCGTTGTTGGTGAGGGCGTCGGGTAGAGCGACGGCTGTCACGGTTGGGGTCCTACCGGACATGGAGTGGATGTGAGCTCCGGCATTGAGTACTACGAGGACCGCTTCCGGCGCGTCTACCTTGAGCACTTCGAGCCGCTGTTGGCGTACGCGCTGAGGCGTGTCGCGCATCCCGAGGACGCGGCCGACGTCGTCGCGGAGACCTTTCTGGTCGCATGGCGGCGCAGGCATGACATTCCGGTCGACGATGAGGCTCGGCTCTGGCTGTACGGGGTGGCCCGGCGGGTGTTGGCCAATCATCACCGGGGTGGGGTTCGCCGCCAGCGGCTGGGTGAACGGCTGCGTGAGCAGATCGCCGTCGCGGTCGCCGCCGATCCGGGCAGTGAGGTGCCCGAGCGGCTCACTGTCCGGGCGGCGTTGGCGGGTCTGGGTGAGCTGGACCGTGAGGTGTTGATGCTCACCGTGTGGGAGGGCTTGCCGCCGCGCGAGGTGGCCGCGGTCCTCGGGGTTGGTCCCGCCGTGGTGCGGACACGGCTGTCGCGTGCGCGAGCCAGGCTGCGGGAGATGGTCGGTGACGACCTCGGGCCGCCTGGACATGTACTTGACGTGCTGGCCGCAGCGACCCGGAAGGAGCAGAGATGACCGAGGAACATTGTGACCGGCTGGTTCGAGAGGCCGATCCCGCTCGGCTGGACCTCGTCGGGCAGCTTGACGGGGTGAAGCAGACCCTCCTGGGGGAGATCATGTCCGAGTCGACGCTCGGTCGGTTCGTGGAACCACCCCGACGGCAACCGAGAGTGCGTCGCTTCGCTGGCGTGGCGGCGGTGGTCGTGGTCCTTGCCGGCGTCCTGGCTGTCTCTGTTCTGCCGGGCGAGCCCGCAGAGGTCGGGGAGGTGGCTTCCGCTCCCAGCGCCGGTGCTCCGGTCGTCTACTCGCCGGTGGCGATGCGGGCTGCGGAGAAGAATCCGCGGCTGCTGATCAACGGGCCCGGCTGGAAGGCGACCAACGTGTCCGGGTTCACCCAGGAGGCGGGCACCATCACTTTTCGCAACGGTGGACGCGAGTTGGAGTTCGACTGGTATCCGGCTGACGGTTACGCCGACCGTTACGCCGACCGGCTCCACGACAGTCGTCCGAAGGCTGTGCAGGTCGATGGCTGGCCGGGTGACCAGTTCGAGTATTCCGCCAGCGACTTCGAGGTGTTGCTCCGTCCCCGTGACGGGGTCTTTGTCGAGTTGCAGACCGGGGGTGACTGGTCTCGGAAGGATTTCGTCCGGGTCCTCGCCAGCGTGGTCCGGGCGGATGCGCGTACGTGGTTGGGCGCGCTTCCGCCGGAGATCGTCATTCCCGAGCGGGCGTTGGCGCGGGCGGGCGAGGTGCTCGCGGATGTGCCGCTCCCGCCGGGTTTCGACGTCGCGACCCTGGTTGATGTCGGCATCAACGATCCCTACCACTTCGGTGCGGCTGTGACGTCGCGGGTGGGTTGCGGGTGGATCGCGGAGTGGCAGCGGGCGAGGTCGAGCGGGGACGAGGCCGGGGTGCGGCGGGCCGCCGACGCGTTGCGGGGCAGTCACGGGTGGCGGGTGCTGCGGGACATGGACAAGGCCGGCGACTGGCCGGAGGTGTTCTGGGAGTACGCCGACGAGATCGCGGCCGGGACGTTGCGGGCCAGCTATTCGCAGGGTCTGGGCTGCGCCTGACCAGGGAGTGCGCGACACCCCCGGGAGTGGTCTCCCCGGGGGTGTCGTCGTCGGTGGGTCAGTCGTCGCGGTGGTCGGTCCACCACTGCTGGCCGTCGGCGGGGAGGGTGTCGATCGGGTCGTAGTAGGCGTAGCGCTTGTTGAGCGCCTCCAGGTCGGCGGACTCGATGGAGGTGCGGTAGTTCTTGGTCCAGTAGGAGATGCCGCGTTCGCGGTCGTAGTCGGTGAGCATGTGCACCCAGCGTTTGCCGACGAAGGGGACGTCGCAGACGATGCGGGGGGTGGCGTAGCCGGGGAGGTAGCCCATGATGTCGTGCTGGAGTTGTTGGGCGTGCCAGACGGGGACGCGCCAGTGTTCGGCGTTGGGGATCATGTCGCACATGTAGAAGTAGTACGGCAGGATCCCGGCTTCGCCCTGCAGGGCGAAGCAGAGGTCGAGCAGCTCGGGGGTGGTGGCGTTGACGCCGCGCATGAGCACGCCCTGGTTGCGGACGTCGCGGACGCCGACGTCGAGGGCGGTCTGGGCGGCTTTGGCGACCAGTGGGGTGAGCGACTGGGCGTGGTTGACGTGGGTGTGGATGGCGAGGTTGACGCCGCGGCGGGCGGCGGTGCGGGCGACGCGTTCGAGGCCCTGGACGACGTCGGGCTGCAGCCAGTGTTGGGGGAGGCCCATGAGGGCCTTGGTGGCGAGCCGGATGTCGCGGACGGTTTCGAGTTCCAGGAGTCGCATGAGGTAGGACTCGAGGTTGCGCCAGGGGACGTTGGCGACGTCTCCGCCGGAGACGACGACGTCGCGGACGCCGGGGTGGGCCTTGAGGTAGGCGATGTGGGCGTCGTAGCGGTCGACGGGCTTGAGGGTGAGTTTGAGTTTGTCGACGGCGGGGGTGGAGTTGCCGACGAGGTCCATGCGGGTGCAGTGCCCGCAGTATTGCGGGCAGGTGGAGAGCAGTTCGGCGAGGACCTTCGTGGGGTAGCGGTGGGTGAGGCCTTCGGCGACCCACATGTCGTGCTCGTGGAGGCTGTCGCGGCTGGCGTAGGGGTGTGAGGGCCAGTCGGTGCGGCGGTCGGAGGCGACCGGGATCATGTAGCGGCGGATGGGGTCGGCGAGCAGCGCCTCGGTGGTGGGGGTCGCGAACGGCACCATCGTGTTGATCATTTGTGGTGGCACCAGCATGGACATGGTGGCCAGGGCCAACTGGTCGGCCTCGAGGTCGGCGTAGAAGGTGTCGTCGATGAGGTCGCCGAAGACGGCGCGGAGCTGCTTGATGTTCTTGACGCAGTTGACGCGTTGCCACTGGGCGGATTCCCACTGGTCGCGGGTGATGTGTCGCCAGCCGGGGAAGCGGGTCCAGTCGGGTTCGACCAGGGGGCGGCGGTGGTATTCGTAGGGCTGCCCGGTGGTCGGTGTGGCGACCGGGTCGTGACGGGGGTGCGGGATGGTCTGGGTCACGGCCCCTCCTCGGTGGTGCTGTTGATCGACGGGCCCGAAGGCTACTGGAAAATATTCGGTACAGAAACTAGTCTGCCGTAAGTTTTCCCGTTACGCGAGCCTTGACCGGGGCTTCGGGCGGCTGGGCAGGGGAGGTCGGCGTGACGTCACCGGTGGGACTGCACCGCGTCGTACAACCGGCGGGGGTGCTGCCGCAGGCGGCTTGGCGGCTGGACACGTCGGCGGCGATCGCGCCGAACGAGGTGCGGATCCGGGTGCGGCGGCTCAACCTGGACGCGGCGAGCTTCCGGCAGTTGTCGGAGAAGCACAGTGGCAACGGTGCCGCGGTGCGCGCCGAGGTGCTGGAGATCATTTCCACGCGGGGGAAGATGCAGAACCCGGTGACCGGGTCGGGTGGGATGTTGATCGGCACGGTCGAGGAGGCGGGTCGGCGCTCCCCGCTCGGGCTGAGGGCGGGCCAGCTGGTGGCCACGCTTGTGTCGTTGACGTTGACCCCGCTGGTGATCACCGATGGGCTGGCCCGGTGGGACGGGCGCAGCGAGCAGGTGCCCTGTGACGGGTGGGCGATCCTGTTCGCGCGGTCCATCGCCGCGGTGCTGCCCGACGACGTGGACCCGCAGTTGTCCCTGGCGGTGCTCGACGTGTGCGGGGCGCCCGCGTTGACCGCGCGGGTGGTGTCGCGTTATGTCGAGGAGCGTCGGCGCAGTGGTGACCCGACGCCGGTGCGGGTCGCGGTGATCGGCGGGGCCGGTAAGAGCGGGTCGCTGTCGCTGGCGGCGGCGCGACGTGCGGGCGCCGCGCGTACCGTCGGGGTGGTGCCGGTGGCGGCGGAGCGCGACGCGCTGACGGCGGTTGGCCTGGCGTCGGTGGTGGCGTTGGCCGACGCGCGGGACCCGGTGGGGTTGTCCACGGCGGTGACCACCGCGCTGGGGGCCCCGGCGGACGTGACGGTGGTGTGCGTGGACGTGCCGGGGTGTGAGCACGGGGCGGTGTTGGCCACCGCGGACGGCGGCACGGTGATCTTTTTCTCGATGGCGACGAGCTTCTCCGCGGCGGCGTTGGGCGCGGAGGGGTTGGCCGCGGACGTGACGATGCTGGTGGGCAACGGGTACGTGCCGGGGCACGCGGAGTTGGCGCTGGGCCTGTTGCGTGCCGAGCCGGGGGTGCGTCAGCTGTTCACGGCGCGGATCGCGGCAGACTGAGGCCATGACGAACCCCTCGACGTTGTACCGCGGCGGCGTGCTGCACTGTCCCGCCGACCCGAGCGCCACCGCGCTGCTGGTGTCCGGTGGGCGGATCACCTGGTTGGGGACCGACGGTGACGCGCCGCCGGCCCAGAAGGTGGTGGATCTGGGTGGGGCATTGGTGACGCCGGCGTTCGTCGACGCGCACGTGCACGCCACCGACACCGGGTTGGCGTTGTCCGGGCTGGATCTGGCCGGGGTGCGCTCGGCGGGGCAGTTGCTGGACGCGGTGGCCGGGTTCGCGGCGGGTCTGCCGGCGGACGCGGTGGTGCTGGGGCACGGCTGGGACGAGTCGGCCTGGTCGGACGCGACGGTGCCGGACGCGGCGGCAGTGGGTCGGGCGGCGGGCGGGCGGCGGGTGTATCTGTCGCAGGCGTCGTTGCATTCGGCGTTGGTGTCCTCGGCGTTGCTGGCGGCGTTCCCCGAGGTGGTCGAGGCGGCCGGTTACGACGCGTCGGGGTGGTTGCGTCGCGATGCGCATCACGTGGTGCGGGCGGCGGCGCAGGGGTCGGTGAGTCGGGCGCAGCGGGTCGCCGCGCAGCGGGTGGCCCTGTCGCACGCGGCGTCGTTGGGGATCGCGGCGGTGCACGAGTGTGGTGGGCCGGAG
Source organism: Micromonospora sp. DT228 (assembly GCF_049841595.1). Lineage (NCBI taxonomy): Bacteria > Bacillati > Actinomycetota > Actinomycetes > Micromonosporales > Micromonosporaceae > Micromonospora > Micromonospora sp. DT228. The sequence goes on along the minus strand of NZ_JBNCKO010000017.1, from coordinate 118,547 downwards.
ATCTCCGACGAGGAGGACTTCACCGGTCTGTTGGGCATCTCGGGTGCGGGGTTGCCGGAGGTGTACGGGTACTGGGGTGAGTTGGGTGGCGCGGCGCGGGCCCGGGAGTTGGGTGCGGTGGGCGCCGGTGGTGACCTGTTCGCCGATGGCGCGTTGGGTGCGCGGACGGCGCACGTGTCGCAGGCGTACGGCGATGGTGACGGGTGTGGGCACGGGTATCTGACGGCCGAGCAGGTGCGTGATCATCTGCTGGACTGTGCGGCGCACGGCGTGCAGGGCGGGTTCCACGCGATCGGTGACGCGGCGATCGGCACGGTGCTCGACGGTTTCGCGGGCGCGGCGCGGACGTTGGGTGTGGAGCGGCTGCGGGCTGCCCGGCACCGCATCGAGCATGCGGAGATCATGAACAAGCGGTTGATCGCCGGGTTCGTGGAGTACGGGGTGGTGGCGAGTATGCAGCCGGCGTTCGACAGGTTGTGGGGTGGTGCGGGTCGGATGTACGAGTCGCGGTTGGGGTTGGACCGGTCGTTGGAGTCGAACCCGGTGGGTGCGATGCACTCGGTGGGGGTGGCGTTGGCGTTCGGGTCGGACTCGCCGGTGACGCCGTTGGATCCGTGGGGGTCGGTGCGGGCGGCGGCGGCGCACCACAACCCGGCGCAGCGGATGGGTGTGCGCTCGGCGTTCGCGGCGCACACCCGTGGTGGGTGGCGGGCGGTGCACCTGGACGTGGAGGGGGTCCTCGCGTTGGGCGCGCCGGCGACGTTCGCGGTGTGGTCGACGCCCGCGGGGGTGGAGCGGGGTCTGCCGGTGTTGTTGGCCGAGGACCCGGAGCAGCGGGGTCCGGACGACCCGACGCCGTTGCCGGTGTGTCGGCGTCTGGTGCTGCGCGGTGAGGTCATCTACGAGGAAGGGTCATCATGACCGGAAAGCTTGATCTTGATCCGGTGCTGGTGGCGCGGGCCCGGGAGTTGGCGCGTCGGGCCGGGCAGCCGGTGGTGGACCTGGCGCGCAGCCACACCACGGTGTCGGTGGAGCGGGCGGTGCTGCGGTTGGCCGGGGTGACCGGTGCCGACCCGGACGGCATTCCGTGGGTGAACCGGCTTGTCGACGCGGTCGCCGCGGATGTGGGGTTGGGTCACGGCGTGGCGGTGCCGGTGTTCGACGCGCTGGTGCGTGAGGGCAGCACCGACGTGACGTTGCTGGCGCAGAAGGCCGCCGCCGGGTCGGTGCGGTTCACCCAGCCCACCGGGCGGGCGGCGACGGCGGCCCGGTCGGCGGCGCGTCGGGCGGTCGGCGCGGGTATCCGGCGCATCGACCGGCGGCGCGCCGAGCGGGATCGGCTCGTCAAGCGCCACGGTGACCCGAAACAGCGGCCGTGGATCTACCTGATCGTGGCGACCGGGGACATCTACGAGGACATTCCGCAGGCGCAGGCGGCGGCGCGGGCGGGCGCGGACGTGATCGCGGTGATCCGCTCCACGGGGCAGTCGCTGCTGGACTACGTGCCCGAGGGCGCGACCCGGGAGGGGTTCGCCGGCACGTACGCCACGCAGGAGAACTTCCGGCTGATGCGGGCGGCGTTGGACGAGTCGTCGAGGGAGGTGGGCCGCTACGTGCGGTTGACCAACTACGCGTCCGGGTTGTGCATGCCGGAGATGGCGACCCTGGCCGGGTTGGAACGTCTCGACATGATGTTGAACGACTCGATGTACGGGATCCTGTTTCGCGACATCAACCCGGTGCGCACGTTCGTCGACCAGCGGTTCTCCCGGCAGGTGCACGCCCGCGCCGGGATCATCATCAACACCGGTGAGGACAACTACCTGACCACCGCGGACGCCGTCGACGAGGCGCACACGGTGACGGTGTCGCAGTTGCTCAACGAGTTCTTCGCGCACGAGGCGGGGTTGGCGGACTGGCAGTTGGGGTTGGGGCACGCGTTCGAGATCAATCCGGAGGTGCCGGAGTCGTTCCGGTTGGAGTTGGCGCACGCCCTGCTGGCCCGGGAGTTGTTCCCGGACGCGCCGTTGAAGTGGATGCCGCCGACGAAGCACATGACAGGTGACGTGTTCCGGGGCAACCTGCTCGACGGGTTCTTCAACCTGGCCGGGGCGCTGACCGGTCAGGGCATCCTGCTGGTGGGGATGATGACCGAGGCGGTGGTGACGCCGTGGTTGTCCGACCGGGACATCGCGTTGCAGAACGTGCGCTACGTGCTGGGGGCGGCCGGTGGGCTGCACGAGGACTTCGTTCCGGCGCCCGGCGGGTTCATCCGCCGCCGCGCCAACCAGGTCCTCGGTGAGGCCCTGGACCTGCTGGAGCGCATCGGGGAGCAGACGTTGCTCACGGCGATCGCCGAGGGCACGTTCGGGATCATGAAGCGGCCCGCGGATCGGGGCAAGGGCCTGGCCGGGGTCGCCGCGCACGAGGCGGACTACTGCAACCCGGCCACCGACATCCTGGAGGCTGCCGCGTGAGCAAGCAGATCGTGCGGCCGTACGGGGACACCACCGGCGACGGGATGGTGCAGGTGTCGTTCACCCTGCCGGTGGTTCACGACAAGCGGGCCGAGGGCGCGGCGGTGCAGTTGGCCACCAAGATGGGCATCGACCCGGCGATGGTGGTGCACGCGAAACCGATGGGTGACGGATTCACGTTCTTCGTGGTCTACGGGCGGGTCAACCATCTGGTCGACCTCAACGCGGTGCGGGTGGTGGAGCGCGACTTCGCGCTGCTGTCGGCCAAGGACGTCAACACGGTGATCAAGCAGCGGTTGCGGCGCAAGCTGTCGGTGGTCGGGGCGTGCATCGGCACCGACGCGCACACAGTGGGCATCGACGCGATCCTCAACGTCAAGGGCATCGCGGGGGAGAAGGGCCTGGAGTACTACCGGGAGTTGAAGGTCACCAACATGGGTGCGCAGGTCAGCGTGCCGGAGTTGGTGGAGACCGCCCGGGTGGAGAAGGCCGACGCGGTGCTGGTGTCGCAGGTGGTCACCCAACGCGACGCGCACCTGCACAACACCCGGGAGATGTCCGCGGCGTTCCGGGAGGCGATGCCGGCGGGGCGGCGGCCGCTGCTGATCGTCGGTGGTCCCCGCTTCGACGAGTCGATGACCGACGAGTTGGGCGTGGACCGCATCTTCGGTCGCGGCACCACGCCCGGCGAGGTGGCCAGCTACCTCGTGCACGCCCTGATCACGCAGCGGAAGGCGGCAGCATGACCGACGCACGGCTCGGGTTGACGGTGACACACCGGCGGTATGTGCCGTACGCGCACGCCCACTACGCCGGCAACCTCGTCGACGGGGCGTACGCCCTCGGACTGTTCGGTGACGTCGCCACCGAGGTGTGCATCCGCACCGACTCCGACGAGGGCCTGTTCGCCGGTTATTCCGACGTGCGGTTCCACGCGCCCATCCGCGCCGGTGACGTGGTGCAGGTGACCGCGCGGGTGTCGCGGGTCGGCACCCGCAGCCGCACCCTGGAACTGAGCTGCGCGGTGGTGTGCCGGGGCCGACCGGAGCGCTCCGAGTCCGCCGCCGAGGTCCTCGACCCGCCGATCGTGGCGGTCACCGCGACCGGCACCGTGGTCGTTCCCGCCGCGTCGTGAGCCTGGCGGTCTGCGCGGACGTCGGGTCGACGTACACCAAGGCGGCGGTGGTGGACCTGGCCGCCGGTGTGCTGGTGGGCGCGGCGGCCGCGCCGACCACGGTGCGCAGCGACGTGCTGCACGGCCTGGACGCCGCGGTCGCGGCGGCCACCGCCGGGCTGGGGGTGCGTGACGCGCCGTGGTACGTGTGCTCGTCGGCCGGTGGTGGGCTGCGGCTGGCCGTGATCGGCTACGAGCCGCTGGTCACCGCGCAGGCGGGCCGGCGGGTCGGGTTGTCCGCCGGCGCGCACGTGGTGCACGTGGCGGCCGGTCGGCTCGGCGCGGCGGACCTGACGACGCTGCGGGCGGCCCGATGCGACGTGGTGCTGCTCGTCGGCGGCACCGACGGCGGTGACGCCGAGACGATCACCCACAACGCGACCCGGCTGGCCCGCGCCCGGTGGCGGGTGCCGGTGGTGTACGCCGGCAACGGCGACGTCCGCGAGGAGCTGACCGGGCTGCTGCGTGACGCCGGAGTGCCGGTCACCGACGCCGACAACGTCCTGCCCCGCATCGGGGTGCTCGCCCCGGCGTCGGCGCGGGCGGCGATCCGCGCGGTGTTCCTGCGTCACGTCATCGGCGGTAAGCGGCTGTCGAGGGGCGCCCGGTTCGCGCGGCTGGTGCGGGCGGCCACCCCGGATGTGGTGCTCACCGGTGTGGAGGTGCTCGCCGACACCATCGGCGGTGACCTCGCCGTGGTCGACGTGGGTGGCGCCACCACCGACGTGTACTCGGTGCTCACCCCCGACGAGCGGGCCAGCGGGCCGGCGCGGGAGGTCGCCGGGAACCTGTGGCGGGCCCGGACCGTGGAGGGTGACCTGGGCATGCGGTGGAGCGCCCCCGGGGTCGTGCGGGCCGCCGTCGAGGAGCGGCTGCTCACCGCGGACGAGGCCGACGAGCTGGGCGTCGCGGCGGCGCGGCGGGCCGCCGACCCGGCGTTGCTGGCCGTGGACGACGCCGAACGGGCCGTGGACGCCCGCATCGCCACCCTCGCCGCGACGGTGGCGTTGCGCCGGCACGCCCGGGGCGCCGCCACCGGTGAACGGTCCGGGCGGGACCTGCGTGACGTGCGGCTGCTGGTGGGTTCCGGGGGAGTGTTGCGGCACGCGCCGACGGACACGTCCGGGCGGGTGTTGGCGGCGGTCCTGGCCGACCACGCCGGTGGGTGGGCGTTGCCCCGCGCCGCCGCGGCGGTCGTCGACGTCGACTACGTGCTGGCCGCCGGGGGGTTGCTCGCCGAGGAGCACCGGGCGGCGGCGGTGGCGCTGCTGCGCCACCAGCTGCGCACGCATTGAGACTCGCCGACCCGACACGCCGTGGCGCAACACACGACAGGCCGGGGGTGGGTTGACAAGCGACGGGGGTTGGCACGTACCGTCTTTGAGTCCTACCACGGGAAGCGGCTGTTGTTCGCTTCGTCCTCTCGTCCGCTGGCCGAGCGACATTTTTCAGCGTCATCGTCGCGGCGGCCAGGTCCAGCGGGCGGGGGTCGGCGGGGCGGCGCGAACCGGCCGCGGTTACCGGTGTACGGGCAGGGTGAGGTGCACGGCCAGTAGACAACGGCCCGGCGGGGGCAGCCAGTCCACGTCTGGTCGGTCCGAAGGTCGTCGTGCCCCATTCTCGCCACACCGGCCGGGAAGGGCCTGGGAGCATCGGGGCGCGGCGTGAGCCGCGCCCCGATTTCATGTCCGCTGGGCGGTGTGTGCCCGCCGGCCCGATGCGGTCGGTTCGCAGGCCAGCCAGGTAGCCTTCGCCCCGTGATCGAGGTGAAGCGGTGACGATTCTGGACCGGGAAGACGCGCACAGCCCGGCAGCGCCGCCCCGACCGGTCGGCCCGGGCCGGCCGCTGCCGCTGAGCGTCGCCGTGCCGCTGGCCGTGGCCGCCGGGCTGGCCCTGCTGGTGGCGTTTCCCCCGTACGGGGTGTGGCCGCTGGCACCGGTCGGGGTGGCGTTGCTGGCCGCCGCCGCACACCGGCGGCGGTTGCGCGCCGGCGCCGGCGTGGGCTTCCTGACCGGGGTGACGCTGTTCGCCCCGCTGCTGGCCTGGACCAACCTGCACACCGGTTACCTGCCGTGGGTGCTGCTGTCGTTGCTGCAGGCCGGTTACCTGGCGGTGCTCGGCGTGGCCACCGCCTGGGTGTCGCCGCTGGCCGAGCGGGTCCGCTGGGCGTGGCCGGTGCTGACCGGGCTGCTGTGGGTGGGGCAGGAGGCGCTGCGCGACCGCACCCCGTTCGGTGGGTTCCCGTGGGGTCGGTTGGCGTTCAGCCAGGACTCCTCCCCGCTGCTGCGCCTGGCCGCGCTGGGCGGCGCCCCGCTGGTGACCTTCACGACGGCGCTCGTCGGCGGGTTGCTGGTCACCGCCGGGTGGCGGGCCTGGGCGACAGCCCGGCGCACCTCGCCCGCTGAGGGCCCCCAGGACGCCGACGGCCCGCAGGGGGTCACTGCCGGGCGGCGGTGGGCGCCGGTGGCCGTACCGGCCGTTGTGGCCCTCGCGCTGACCCTCGCCGGGCTGCTCGTGCCGGTCGCCACCGCCGGGTCCGGCGCCACCGCCACCGTGGCCATCGTGCAGGGCAACGTGCCGCGGCTGGGCCTGGACTTCAACGCCCAACGGCAGGCGGTGCTCAACAACCACGCCGACGCCACGATCGCGTTGGCCGCGCGGGTCGCCGCCGGCCAGGAACGTCAACCCGACCTGGTGGTGTGGCCGGAGAACTCCAGCGACATCGACCCGCTGCGCAACCCGGCCGCCGGGGCGCGGATCTCCCAGGCCGCCGATGCGGTCCGCGCGCCGATCCTGGTCGGCGCGGTGCTGCTCGGCCCCGGCCCCGGGCAGGTCCGCAACGCCGGCATCCTGTGGCGGCCCGGCACCGGCGCCGACCTGAGCCAGCTCTACACCAAACGCCACCCCGTGCCGTTCGCCGAGTACGTGCCGCTGCGCGACATCGCCCGGAGGGTCAGCAAGCAGGTCGACCTGATCCGCAGCGACTTCGTACCCGGAAGCACCCCGGGCGTGGTACGCGCCGGGCCCGTCGTGCTCGGTGACGTGATCTGCTTCGAGGTCGCCTACGACCAGGTGGTCCGCGACACCGTCACCGGCGGCGCGCAACTGCTGGTGGTGCAGACCAACAACGCCACCTTCAACGTGGCGGAGGCCCGCCAGCAGATGGCCATGGTGCGGCTGCGGGCGGTGGAGCACGGCCGGCCGGCGTTGATGGCGTCCACGGTCGGGGTGTCCGGGTTCGTCGCACCCGACGGGCGGGTAAGCGATGCCACCGGGTTCAACACCCGGGAGGTCGTGGTGCGGCAGTTGCGGCTCGACGACGGGCGTACCCTCGCCACCCGCCTCGGCTGGTGGCCGGAGGTGACGTTCGCCGCGCTGGCCGTGGCGGCCCTGGTGGGCGCGGCGGTGCTGCGCCGGCGGCAGCGGGTCATGCCCGGATAGCAACAGCCGGTACGCCGGCGGGAGCGGAGGAACCGTGATCCAGGCGACCGATACGATCCGACGCCCGGACGAGGTGCCGGGTGTGGGCCGGGTGCTGGTGGTGATCCCCACCTACAACGAGGCCGACAACATCGCCGCGATCGTGGGTCGGGTCCGGCGCGCCGTACCGGCGGTGCGGATCCTCATCGCCGACGACAACAGCCCCGACGGCACCGGCGCGATCGCCGACGCCCTCGCCGACGGCGACGCGCACGTGCAGGTGCTGCACCGCCAGGGCAAGCAGGGCCTCGGCGCGGCGTACCTGGCGGGGTTCGGGTGGGCGCGCGAACGCGACTACCAGGCGGTCGTGGAGATGGACGCCGACGGCTCACACGCGCCGGAGGACCTGCCGGCGCTGCTCGACGCCGCCCGCGACGCCGACGTGGTGATCGGGTCACGGTGGACCAGCGGCGCGCAGGTGCTCAACTGGCCGCTGCGGCGGCTGCTGCTGTCGCGCGGCGGCAACCTGTACGCGCGCCTCGCCCTGGGCATGCCCGTCTCGGACGCCACCGGCGGTTACCGGGTGTACCGGATCAGCGCGTTGGACGCCATCGACCTGGGGTCGGTGACGTCGCAGGGTTACTCGTTCCAGGTGGAGTTGTCCCGGCTGGCGCACCGGGCCGGGGTGCGGATCGTGGAGGTGCCGATCACCTTCGCCGAACGCGAACGCGGGGACAGCAAGATGAGCCCGCGGATCGTGGCCGAGGCGCTGTGGCGGATCACCGCGTGGGGTGTGCAGGACCGGCGGCAGGCGGTACGCCGTGGCCTGCACGGCACGTCCACCGGTCAGGCGCGGTGGCCGTGAGCGGGGCCGTGTCATGCTGGATGAGCGGGACACGTCCGTGGTGTCGCGGGAATGGCGATGAGGTGAGATGCGCCGAGGACTGAGGTTCGTGCCGTTGGCCCTGTTGCTGACGGTGGTGCTGGAGTTGTTGGTGTTCGTCGGGGTCGGGCGGGCGCTGGGGTTCGGGGCGGCGGTGCTGCTGGTGTTCGCCGCGTCCCTGGTGGGCCTGGTGTTGCTGCGCCGGGAGGGGATGCGCGCCTGGCGTGGTTTCCGCTCCGCCGCGGCGGCCGGGCAGCCACCGGGTGGGCAGGTGACCGACGGGCTCGTGGGTCTGGGCGGGGCCCTGTTGCTGGCGGCGCCCGGTCTGGTCAGCGGGTTGATCGGGTTGCTGCTGCTCGTGCCTCCGGTGCGTCGACTGGCCCGCGCCGGGGTGCGACGCGCCACCGAGCGGCGGGTGTCGTCGATGGTCGCCGGTGACCTGTTCGGCCCCCGCACCGTGCGGGTGCGCCAGGGTGCGCCGCAACCGACCCCGCAGCCGCAGCAGCCGGTGGTGGTCGACGGCGGTCGGGCCATCGAGGGCGAGATCATCGAGCCCGGACGCCAGTAGGCCGCGCACCGCACGCAGACACGACAACGCCCCCGGGGATGACCCGGGGGCGTTGGTGTCGTGTGACTCAGGCGCGGCCGCGGCGGGTCCGCACCTCCTGCAGGCGCTCCTCGAGGATGTCCTCGAGCTCGGCGATCGAGCGCCGCTCCAGCAGCATGTCCCAGTGGGTACGCGGCGGCTTGGCCTTCTTCTGCTCCGGCTCGTTGCCGTCGACGAGTCGGGCGACGCTGCCGTCGAACTTGCATTCCCAGGTCATCGGGACCTCGGCGTCGACGGCGAACGGCACCTCGAACTGATGGCCCTTGGCGCAGAGGTACTCGCGGGTCTGACGCGGCGCGAGCTCCGTGTTGCGGTCGGATTCGTAGCTCACCGCGCCAAGGCGGCTTCCGCGCAGCATACGCTCGCCCATGATCGACTTCCCCTCGTTCGTGGTGCTGGTCTTCTGGGTGTAACGGCGCGTTCCCGTCGAGCCATTCCCGCCCGAGGGCGTGAGGCGTCCACGGGTGGGCCGCGACCAAGGGTAGCCGGCCGGGACGCGCACCCGGCCGGGTGATCCCCAGGACTGTCGCAACGGGGACGTGGTTCCGCTGCCACCGGGGAGGTTAACCGCCCGGGGGCAGCGGAAGTTGCGCCCCGGCCGGCTCAGCCGGTCGGCGGCGGCGAGCCGAGCCGGGCCAGCGCCACCGCCAGGTCGCTGACCTGGTCACCGAGCTGCGCCACCCGCCGCTGGGCCAGGTCGCGGTCACCGACGGCGGCGTCGAGTCGTACCGTCAGGGCGGTGACCTGGCCCTCGGCGGTGGCCGCCGCCTGCCGGGCCGCGGTCAGCTCGGCGGTGAGCGTGTCGCGCTGGGCGGCGGTGGCGGTCAGCTCCGCGCGCAGGCGCGCCGCCACCTCCGCGACCTCCTGCCGGGCGTCGTCGACCTGGCGGGCGGCGACCTGGGCGCGGTCGCGGGCCCGGTCGGCCTGCTCCCGGGCGCGGGTGGCGTCGGCGGCCTCGGCGCGGGCGCGCGCGGCGTCGGCGCGGGCCTGCTCGATCTGGCGGCGCACGTCCTGCACCTCGGCCTGCCACCGCCCGGCCCGCTCGGTCGCGTCGGCGGCGACCCGGGTGGCCCGCTCGACGTCGGCACGGGCCGCGTCGCGTTCACCGGTCAGGTCGGCCACCCGCTGCCGCTCGGCGTCGCGTTGCGTGCGCAGGTCCCGCACCTCGGCGCGGGCCTGGTCCCGGTCGCGTTCGGCCTGGGCGCGCAACGCCTCGGCGGCGCTGACGTCGTGGCGCGCCTGGTCGCGGGCGGCCTCGGCGTGCCGCGCCCGCTCGTCGGCCGCGGTGGCCTGCTGGCGCTCCTGCTCGGCGCGCCGCCGGGCCTCGTCGGCGTCGGCGAGAGCCGTGCGGGCCTGCTCCCGGGCACGCGCCGCGTCGGCGGCGGCGGTCTCGGCGTCGTCGCGGGCCTCGTCGCGTTCGGTCTGCGCCGCCGCGACCTCGGTGGCGGCCTCCGCGCGGGCCTGCGCGATCTGACGCTGCACACCCACCGGGGACAACTCGGCGTGCAGGGACTCGGTCAACGTCTCGACGATCTGGTCGAGGCGGTCCACCGCCTCCCAGGTGCGGGCCACCTGCCCCGGCAGGCCGGGGGCGTTGCGGTGGCGCATCCGGCTGTTGCGGGAGGCGCGCTGGCAGGCGCCGTCGTTGTCCCGGCAGTACCGAAACGGTCGGCCCGCGCCGACCCGCTGCGGCACCGGCTGTCCACAGTGGGCGCACGGGCGGGTCTCGGTGGTGGTGGGCTGGGCGTCCATCGAGGTGGCAGTCTAGTGCCGGGCGGCGACGCCCGGCGCACCGCGGCGGGGTCAGCGCGCGGCGCGGGCGCTCGCGTCCAGGGTGTAGCGGCGTTGCAGCAGCAGCGCCGCGAGCATCGCCACCGCCGGCAGCACCCCGAAGCCGTAGCGGACCGCCGCCAGCGCCGCGTCCGGCTGCGTCGGCGACGCACCGGCCGTCGAGGCCACGAAACCGCCAACGGCCAGGCACAGCGCGTACGCGTACGGACCCAGGGCCGCGCCGGTGGCCTCGGTGGCCGTCCACACCCCGGTGTAGGTGCCGGCGCCGGTCGCCCCGCCGGTGCCGTCGGCGGCCGCGGTGCCGTCGCCCGTCGCGGTGCCGGCGGCGGCCGCGGTGCGGTCGGTGGCGGCGCGGATCACGTCGGGCAGCATCGAGAAGGGCAGCAGTTGCATGCCGGCGAACGCCACCCCGAGCACCGCCACCGCGGCGATGAGCACCGGCAGGCCGGCCGGGCGGCCCACCGCGAGCACCAGCGAGCCGAGGGCGAACGCGCCCTGCGCGCCGAGCAACGCCCGCTGCTTGCCGACCCGGCGGGCCACCACCAGCCACAGCGGGGTCACCAGCAGCGCCGGCGCCACGAACGCGGCCACCAGCACCGTGGTCAGACCGGGCGCGCGCAGCTCGTACTCGGCGTAGTAGGGCACCCCGGCGAGCACCAGGTGGGTGGCGGTGGACATGGCCAGGTACGCGGTCACCAGCCAGCGGAACTGTCGGTCGCGCAGCGCGGTGCGCAGTGCCCGCCACCCGCCGTGCCCCGCTCGTGTGGGGTCCGCCGCGCCGCCTCGCAGCCGGGCGATGCCGGCGACACCGACGAGCATGGCGGCCAGCATGCCGACGGCGAGGACCACCCCCATCCGCTGGTAGCCGCCCCGGGTCGCGGCGTCGCCGCCGGTGAGCAGCGGGGCCAGCAACCCGGACAGCAGGATGCCCAGGGTCAGCACGACCATTCGGAACGCCATCAGCCGGGTGCGTTCGTCATAACCGATCCGCAGGTCGGCCGGGGTGGCCAGGTAGGGGACCTGGTAGGCGGCGAAGAGCAGGTTGCCGGCGACGAAGAACACCGCCACCCACGCGGCCGCCGGCGCGCCGGTCAGCCCGCCGGGCACCGCGAAGAGCGCGGCGAACGCGATCGGCAGGGCACAGCCGAGCAGCAGCAGGCGACGCCTGTCGCCGCGGCGGGTCTGCTCGACGTCGGCGCGGTGGCCCACCCAGGGGTGCAGCAGCACGTCGGCGATCTTCGGCAGCAGCAGCGCGAGGCCGGCCAACCACGGCCCGACCGCCAGCACGTCGGTGAGGAAGTACAGCAGCAGCAGGCCGGGCACCGTCACCCAGACACCCATGCCGAGCGAGCCGGCCGCGAAGCCCGCCAGGGGTCCACGGGCAAGTGTCGCGTCGGTGGCGGCCACGGGCCGCCGGTCGAGCCCGGTCATCGCCGCATCCCCTCGGTAATCCAACGGTTGCTGGATTCTAGGGGCAGAATGGCGGCCATGACCATGCCCCGACGCCGTCCCGGTCGGCCCCGCCGCGACGAGACCCGGCCGACCCGCGAGGTGGTGCTCACCGCGGCGACCGCGCTGTTCGCCGAGCGTGGTTTCGACGCCGTCGGGCTGCGGGAGGTCGCCGCCGCCGCCGGGGTCGACGTCGCCACGGTCGCGCACCACACGGGTACGAAGGCGGCGCTCTACGACGCCTGCTTCGCCCGGGTCTTCACCGCCGAGCGGGAGGTGCTCACCAAGGCCGCCGAGCAGGCCCGCGCCGCTCTCGACGCGGGGCCGGACGCGGCCCGGCGCGCCCTGCACGACCTTTTCGACGTTTTCGTCGACTTCCTGGAGGACCGCCCGGAGACCACCGCGCTGTGGCTGCGGCGCTGGCTCGAACCGCAGCGGCACGCCGAGCTGGACAAGCGCTACGCCGAGCCGTTGTACCGGCTGGTCGCGGATTTGCTCACCACCGCCGCGGCGGCCGGGGCGCTGGCCGAGCCGACCCCGCACATCACCGTCCGCAGCCTGGTCTGGGCGACGCACGGACACGTGGTGGCGCTGGCGGCGGGCGTGCCGGGCGCGCGGGAGCGGCGCGAGTTCCGGGCGTTCGTGCACCGCCTGCTCGACGGCCTGTACGGGTCGGCGCGCACTTGACGGGGCGCCGCCGTCCGACGATTATCCATCAGACGTTGGATTAGTGGGGGCGGCGATGGGTGTACCACCCAGGGTGGCGGTGATCGGCGCCGGCGCGGCCGGGCTCGCCGCCGTCAAGGCACTGCGCGACGCCGCGGTGCCGGTGCTCGGCTTCGAGGCCGCCGAGCAGGTCGGTGGCCTCTGGGTGTACGGGGCACCCGACTCGCCCGCGTACCGCACGCTGCACCTGAACACCAGCCGGGGCCGCACCGAGTTCGCCGACCATCCGATGCCCACCGACTGGCCCGACTATCCCGACCACCGCCGGGTCGCCGGCTACCTCGCCGGCTACGCCGACCGTTTCGGGCTGGGCGCGGACATCCGGCTGCGGCACACCGTCGAGCGGGTCACCCAGGACGCGGCCGGCACCTGGACGGTCGTCGCGAACGGACCGGACGGGCCGGTCACCGTCACCGTCGACGCCGTGGTCGTCGCCAACGGGCACAACCGGGTGCCCCGGCTTCCCGATCCGTCGTACCCGGGCACCTGCACGGCCGAGCAGCTGCACAGCCACGACTACCGCGGCCCGGAGCAACTGGCCGGCCGGCGGGTCCTGGTCGTCGGCGGCGGCAACTCCGCGATGGACATCGCGGTGGACGCCTCGTACACCGCCAGTCGTACCCTGCTCTCGCTGCGCCGGGGCGTCTGGGTGGTGCCGAAATACCTGCTGGGCCGCCCCTCGGACACCCTGAACGGGGCGTTGGCCCGCCGGCTGCCGTGGCGACTGCGCCAACGCATCAGCCAGGCGACGCTGAGCGCCACCGTCGGCAGTCCCGCCCGCTACGGGCTGCCCGCGCCCACGCACGGCTTCCTGCAGGACCATCCGACGCTCTCCGACGGGCTGCTGTCGCGGCTGACCCACGGCGACGTCGAGGCCCGACCCGGCGTCGCCGCCCTCGACGGGGACCGGGTCGAGTTCACCGACGGCCGCAGCGACAGCGTCGAGGTGATCATCTGGTGCACCGGCTACCGGGTGGCGATCCCGTTCCTCGACCCGGCGCTGCTCGGCGCTGGCGCCGACAGCCTGCCGCTGTACCGGCACGTGTTCCACACCGACGCCCCGGGCCTGACCTTCGTGGGGTTGATGCAGTCCACCGGGTCGGCGTTCCCCCTGGTGGAGGCGCAGGCCAAGGTGATCGCCGCGCACCTCGCCGGCCGGTACGCGCTGCCGGACGCGGACCGACAGCGGGCCGTGTGCCGGGCCGAGTTGCGGGCCGCGACCGCCCGGTGGGGCCAGCGCCGCCCGGCGATGCGCGTGGACTTCGACGTCTACCTGGCCGAACTTGCCCGCGAGCTGGCCGCCGGAACCCGCCGTGCCCGTGCCGGCGCGGATGGCGCGGCCTCCTCGGTCGGGGTGCGGCCGTGACGGGTCGGCTGGCCGGCCGTCGGGTGTTACTGACCGGCGCGAGCGGCACCTTCGGCCGGCATCTCGGCACGGCGTTCACCGCCGCCGGCGCTCAGGTGGTGGGGCTCGACCTGCACGCGCGCCCCGACGGCGACCTGCCGGTGCTCGGCTGCGACCTGACCGACCCGGACGCCGTGGCACCGGCGGTGCGCGCCGCGGTCGACCGACTCGGCGGCCTCGACCTGCTGATCAACAACGCCGGTGTCGGTGGCCCCGCCCCCGCCGAGCTGCCACCCGACGAGGTGGTCCGCCGGCAACTGGAGGTCAACCTGCTCGCCGCCTGGCGGACCACCGCCGCGGCGCTGCCACCGCTGCTCACCGCGCGCGGACGAGTCATCTTCGTGGCCAGTCGGATGGCGGTGCTGCCCCTGCCGCTCGCCGCCGCGTACGGGGTCAGCAAACGCGCTCTGGTCGCGTACGCCGACGCGCTGCGCCACGAGGTGGGCACGCACGTCGGGGTGAGCGTGGTCTACCCGAGCATGGTCGTCTCACCCATCCACCAGAGCACCGCCGAGGCCGGCCTGTCCCTGCGCGGGGTGTCCCGCCCCGAGCCCGTCGAGGGGGTCGTCGCGGCGATCCTGCGTACCGCCACCGCGCGGCGGGCGCCTCGCGACGTGGCGACCACGACGCGCGGTCGGCTGGAGATGGCCGTCGGCCGGCACGCGCCCGCGCTCGCCGATCGGCTGGTCCGTCGTACCCTCGCCGCCCGGCTCGCCGCCGGCGACCTGGACGCCGCGCCGCTGGCCGCCGGGATGCTCCGCCGCCACCGGGGGCGGTGAGGTTCGCCGGTCGGGCGCTACCCCGGGGGCGGCGGTGCGATTCCGCCGCCACCGGGGCGGTGACCGTCCGGTCAGGGCGTGGCGACCGCCGCGCGGGAGCGGTCGGCGGCGATCCGGACGGCCAGCGCCGCGAGGGCGGTCCCGGTCACCCACCGCTGCACCCGCAGCCACCCCGGTCGGCGGGCGAAGAACCCGGCCAACGTGCCGGCGCTGAGCACGATCGCCATGTTCACGATCAGCGCGACGGCGATCTGGGTCAGCCCGAGCAGCAGACTCTGCGTCGCCACGTGCCCGCGCGCCGGGTCGATGAACTGGGGCAGCACCGACACGTAGAGGATCGCGATCTTCGGGTTCAGCAGGTTGGTGACCAGACCCATGGTGAACAGCCGCCGGGGCGGATCCGGTGGCAGCGGCGTCGGCGTGAACGGTGAGTGCCCGCCCGGACGCAGCGTCCGCCAGGCCAGCCAGAGCAGGTAACCGGCACCGGCCAGCTTCACCACCGCGTAGAGGGTCGGCACCAGCACGAAGACGGTGGCCAGGCCGGCGACCGCCGCCGCCAGGTACACCCCGAAACCGGCCGCCACCCCGAGCAGTGAGATCAGCCCGGCCTTGCGGCCCTGCGCCACCGAGCGGGACACCAGGTAGACCATGTTCGGGCCGGGCGTGAGGACCAGCCCCAACCCGACGAGCGCGATGCCCAGCAGTGCCCCCGTGCTCACCATGACGATTCCCCCCGTTCGGCAGCCCCGCACCGACCGTAGGCCGAGATGACCACGCTGGCCGAGAGCCACCTGGATGATGGTGGCCCCGAATCCGGTCACCCGGGCCGAAACCCCCCGGTCGATCGCCGCCGGGAATGGTCACCGGCGCGGGCGCGCTGACCCCCTACGAGCGCGTGTCGCCGTCCCGAGGCGGCGCGTTACGGTGGCCAGGGGAGGTGCCGCAGGGTGACCGAGGCGTGGGAAGCGGCAGTGGAGGCGCAGATCCGGGGAGCCGTGCAACGCGGCGAGTTCGACGACCTGCCCGGCATGGGCAAGCCGATCCCCGGCCGGGGAACACCGTACGACGAGTCGTGGTGGATCAAGAGCTTCCTGGAGCGGGAGGCGCTGCCCAGCGACCTGCTCCTACCCACCCCGTTGCAACTGCGCCGACGCGTCGAGCAGGTCCCCGACGAGGTGCGGGACCTGCCCACCGAGCAGGCCGTACGCGACTTCGTGGGGCAGTTGAACGCGCAGATCGTGGCGTGGCTTCGCAACCCCGACGGCCCCCGCGTGGCGGTGCGTCCGGTGAACGCCGACGAGGTGGTCCGCCGCTGGCGCGCCGAGCACGCCCCGCCCGGCCTCCCGACGCCGAAGACCGACCGGGCGACCGTCGTCGCGCCACGCCGGCCCCGCCGCGCCTGGTGGTTGCCCTGGCGTCGCCGCTTGCGCTGACCCGTCTGCTCGGCCGTGCCCGGCACCGGCAGACTGTGCCGATGGTGATCGACCGACGGACGTCCGGTGTCTCCTCGATGTCGGGCCTGGCCCTGCGTCCCTGGGCGGACGACGACCTGGACGCCCTGCTGGACGCGTACCGGGACCCGGTGTTGCGCCGGTGGACCCGGCTGCCGGTGACCAACCCGGCCGAGGGCCGGCAGTGGCTGCAGCGGGTGCAGGAGGACTGGGACGCCGGACGGCGGTACAGCTTCGCGGTCGTCGAGGACGACGCGGACGGTCCGCGGCTGGTGGCGAACGTGGTGCTCAAATGGGTCAGCGAGGATTGGCCCGCGCCCGAGGTGGGTTACTGGACCGCATCGTGGGCGCGTGGGCGCGGCGTCGCCCCGCGGGCGGTCACCGCGCTCAGCCGGTGGGCGTTCGACACGTTCCCCGCGCTAAAACGTCTCGACCTGCTGCACCAGGTGGACAACCTGGCGTCCTGCCGGGTGGCGCAGAAGAGCGGCTACGTGTTGCAGGAGGTGCTGCCGGCCCGGCCGCCCTTTCCGCTGGACGGTCACCGGCACTCGTTGCGCGCCGGCTAGGCTCAGCCCACCGCCGCCTGCCACGTCCACGAGGTGCGTCGTGCCCGGCCGGGCAGGTCACCGCGGCCGGTCATCCACAACAGGACCTCGGACGCGACACCCTCCGGGGCGTCCGGGAAGAGTCGCCGCAGCACCGCCGCGCTCAACCGCTGCGGCGGCTGCCAGGGCACACCGAGACCGACGGTGATGTCATGGGTGTGCAGCAGGGTCTCGGCCACCCCCATCGCGGCGAAGCCAGCCGGGTCGCAGGGACCCCAGTGCCAGGCCCGCGTGTCGGGCGGGGCGGCGTCGACGGCGGCGGCGAGCAGCCCGGCGCAGGCGCGCGCGACGATGAGGGTCTGCGCCGGGCTCGCGTCGGGGGAGACCTGCAGGTCGTACGGCAGGTAGCCGTCCTCTGGGCGGCCGGTGACCTGGCCGGCGTACGCCAGCAGGTCGTGCGCGATGTGCGCGGCGGTGGTCCAGCAGCTCCAGGTCAGCGGGCCGGCGGGCACGGACCAGTCGCGCTCGTGGTGGGGGTGCAACACCTGGGTCATCTCGTCGGCCGCCTGGAGCAGGTCGGCACCGGTCACCGCTGGCATCCGACGACTCTCGCAGCGCCGGTCGAGGGAGACAAGCGAGATCATCGCCGCACCTAAAATTTCATTGGCGTGCTCAAATCTTGCAGTGTGCTGTTTGTTTTCCGTAGGCTGCCATGGTGATCGAGCAGCCCATGGTCCAGGCCAGACAGTTGACCAAGGTCTATCCGCCGCGTGGGTCCACAGCGGAGTTCCACGCGGTCGACGGCATCGACTTCGAGGTCCAGCGGGGAGAGTCCTTCGGGCTGCTCGGCCCCAACGGCGCCGGCAAGTCCACCACCATGCGGATGATCGCCGCGACGTCGCCGATCAGCGGCGGCAGCCTGCGCGTGCTCGGCATGGACCCAATGCGACAGGGGCCCGAGATCCGCGCCCGGTTGGGCGTCGTGACGCAGGACGACTACCTGGACAACGAGCTGACCGTCCGGGAGAACCTGCACATCTACGGGCGGTACTTCAGCCTGCCGCGGGCCGTCATCCGGGACCGCGCGACCCGACTGCTGGATTTCGCCCAGCTTCGGGAGAAGGCCGGCGACCAGGTCGAGACGCTCTCCGGCGGTATGCGCCGACGGCTGACCATCGCCCGTTCCCTGATCAACGAACCCGACATCCTGCTCCTCGACGAGCCCACCACAGGTCTCGACCCGCAAGCCCGGCACATCCTGTGGGACCGGCTCTTCCAGCTCAAGCAGGACGGCGTCACGCTCATCCTCACCACGCACTACATGGACGAGGCCGAGCAGCTCTGCGACCGGCTCATCGTGGTCGACCACGGCCGGATCGTCGCGCAGGGCTCCCCTCGGGACCTGATCACCAGGTACGCCACCCGGGAGGTCCTGGAACTGCGGTTCCGTCTCGACGAACGGGACACCGTCACGGAGAAGCTGCGGACATCGGCCCTGGCCACCGGCGGCAACGACACCGACGGCCGCGTCGAGTCGCTTCCCGACCGGGTGCTCGTCTACACCGCCGACGGCGAGGGCGCCCTCGCCGCGGTGCACGCCATGTCGCTCACGCCGCTCACCGCACTGGTCCGTCGCGCCACGTTGGAGGACGTGTTCCTCACGCTCACCGGCCGATCGCTCATCGAGTAGCGGGGGAGACCACGTGCTGCACGCATTCGGCTACTGGATGGTCCGCTACCGACGCACCTGGCGCGGCTCGATCGTGCTCAACGTCCTGAACCCGTTGCTGTTCCTCATCGGCATCGGCGCCGGCCTGGGCGCCCTCGTCGACGACAACGCGCCGGCCCAGATCGCCGGCGTCTCCTACGCGGCGTTCTTCGCCCCGGGCATGCTGGCCGCCGCGGCGATGCAGAACGCGTTCCTGGAGGGGTCCGGGGGAGTCGCCCGCGCCGCGGGGTTCGGGGCGTACCGCAGCGCCACCCCGACGCCACTGGCCCCGGAGCAACTCGCCGCCGGGCACCTGCTCTTCATCACCGTCCGGGTGCTCATCGCCAGCGGCGCCTTCATCGTGGTGATGGCCGCGTTCGGACTGATCGAGGGTTGGTGGGCGCTCGGCGCCCTGCTCGGCGCGACACTTACCGGAGTCGCGTTCGCGGCGCCGGCCGCCGCGTGGGCGGTCGGGGTACGCAAACTGCGCCACATCGACACGGTGTTCCGCTTCGTCATCATGCCGCTCTACATGTTCTCCGGCACGTTCTTCGCCGTCTCCCAGCTACCGGAGTGGATCCGCCCGGTGTCCTACCTGCTGCCGCTGTGGCACGGGGTGGAACTGTGCCGCACCCTCAGCCTCGGCACGGCGACGATCACCGGCAGTTCCGTCCACATCGCCTACCTGCTGACCCTCGCGGTCGGCGGCTTCCTGGTCGCCCGGGTCACCTACCGCCGACGGCTGCACCCGTGACGGCCCACCCACCGAGCCCTGTGGAGACAGCATGAGCACCGTCGTCGTACCCGCCTGGACGAGACGCCGCGCTCTCGCGCTCATCGAACGCAACTTCATGATCTATCGTCGGTCGATCACGCCGCTGCTCAACGCGCTCGTCGAACCGATCCTGTACCTGCTGTCGATCGGCGTCGGCGTCGGGCTGCTCGTCGGCACCGTCCCCGGCGTCGAGGTCCCGTACGCCGTCTACGTGGCCCCGGCGATCCTGGCCACGACCGCGATGAACACCGCGTTCAACCAGACCAGCTTCGGCGTCTTCATCAGGATGAGGATCGACAAGACCTACCAGGCGATCCTGCCGACACCGCTGTCCGTGACCGACATCGCCGTCGGCGAGGTCACCAGCGCGATGATCAACGCCCTGCTGACGACGATCGGCTTCCTCACCCTGATGGCGGCCGGTGGGTTGGTCACCTCGGCCTGGGTGCTGCTGGCCCTCCCCGCGTCGGTGCTCATCGCGTACGCGTTCGCCGCAGGCGGGTTGGCCGTCACGACGTACCTGCGCGACTTCTCCGACTTCCAGTACATCCAGCTCTTCATGCTGCCGATGTATCTGTTCGCGACGACGTTCTATCCCCTGTCGGTCTATCCGGCGGCGGTGCGGCCGCTGATCCAGGCGCTGCCGCTCTACCACAGCATCGAGCTGGTTCGCGAACCGGCGTTGGGCCGGCTCGGCTGGGACCTGCTGATCCCGGTGGTCTACCTGCTCGCCTTCGGCTCGATCGCGATGATCGTCGCCACCCGTCGGATGACCCGGATGATGCTGCGCTGAGCGGACCGTTACCGCCTTGCGTCGGTCGGGTCGTCCGCGGCGAAGTCGCGGATGGCAGCGCGGATGGCCTCGCCGTACGCGTCAGCCGGCAGGTGCACCAGGTGTTCGCTGGCTCGGGCGAGGTGCTCGCGGGCCTGGGCGGGGTTGCCCAGACGTCGGTGACAGTCGGCCAGGTTGAGATACAGCGACGGCAGGAACGCCTGGACCTGGAGCGAGGACAGGTGGCGCTGGGCGCGCTCGTCGGTCAGGTCGGACACCGCGGCCAGGGCGCGTTCGTCCCAGGTCAGCTCCGCCTCGGTGGTGTCCTGGAGATCGGCGAGGTAGTGGGCGAGGGTGCAGCGGTGGAAGGCGTCGCCGGTGGGGCCGATCTCGTCCCACAGCGCGGTGAGCGCGTCGCGGGCGGGGCCCCTCTGCCCTGATCGGCCGAGCTGCACCGCCTCGCCGATGCGGGTCATCGTCGGGTCGGGTGTCGGTTTGTCGTCCATGCCGCCGATGCTCGGGCCTCGACCCGGTCGAGGGTCAAATCAGCTGCGCCCTGGTCGATCTCGGTTGCGTCCCGCGCCCGCACCCGGGCACGCTTCCCGGATGCCCGCAGCCCACGCATATCACGACCACGCCGGTGACGTCTTCGCGGAACACTCCGCTGACGGTCCGCACAACGCCTACACGGACCGGCCGGCCATGCTGGCGCTCGCCGGCGACGTCGCAGGTCTCCGGATCCTCGACGCCGGCTGCGGCGGCGGCCACTACGCGGCCGAGTTGGTCGGCCGGGGAGCCGAGGTGGTGGCGGTGGACGGCAGCGCGACGCTGGTCCGGCACGCCCGGGCCCTGCTCGGCGATCGCGCCGAGGTCCAGCAGCACGACCTGGACGCCCCGCTGGACTTCGCGGCCGACGCGTCGTTCGACGGAGTCGTCTGCGCGCTGGTACTGCATCACCTGACCGACCGTGCCCGGTTCCTCGGCGAGGTGCGGCGAGTGCTGCGGCCCGGCGGCTGGTTCCTGCTGTCGGCGACGCATCCGACGTCGGACTGGCGGTACTTCGGCGGATCGTACTTCGACGAGAGCTGGGTCGAGTTCCCAGTGGCCGACGGGATCACCATGCGCTTTCAGCGGATGACCATCGAGTCTCTGGTGACCGAGGTGCTCGACGCCGGGTTCGTGCTCGAGCGGCTGGTCGAGCCGAGAGCGGTCGAGACGCTGCGCGCTGTCGACCCGGAGCGCTACGAGCGGCTGACCGAGCGCCCGAGCTTCGTCGCCCTGCGCCTCCGCCGCCCCTGACGACGCCCACCGCAACGCGTACGCCTCTCCCGGTCGCCGTGCCTCTCACCTTCGACGCGATCGCCCCGCTCATCCGGGAACTCGGCGTGCGCCAACACCGGATCACCGAGTGGCTGCGGCCGTGCGGGCCCACCCCTCCCGCACGGCCGCAGCCGCCTGGTTCAACTCCTGACGGTCCCGAACCCGCCAATCCGCATCGATCCGGAAGCTGTCGCCGACGAAGCGCGGGAACACGTGCAGATGGAGATGGAAAACCTCCTGGAAAGCGGCTTCCCCGTCGGCCAGGAAGAAATTGACGCCCTCGCACCGCAACTCGGACCGGCGAAGCGCCAGCGCTAGCTGGTGGGCCACCGTCCACACCTGCACGCCGTCACCCTCGGCCAGATCCTCCAACCCCACGGCGTGGGCCCGCGGCACGACCAACAGATGCCCCGGCGTCACGGGCTGCACGTCCATGAAGGCAACCACATAGTTGTCCTCGTAGACGATGCTGGCCTCCGCCTCGCCACGAACGATCGCACAAAAGATGCAATCCCCCATGCCCTCACCCGCCGGACTTCCGTTGCTCGCCATGATCAGAACGTATCGATGTTTCCTTGCAACGCAAACGATTACGCGATGGCTTCGCTCACCCGACCCTGCCGGTCGGCCGGGCCGTGACGCTGGCCAGCGCCTCGATCAGGGGCAGAGGGTTGACGTAGTCGCGATAGGACAGGATCTGGCCGTCGCGGACTCGAATGACCGCGATCACCGTCTGCTCGAACGGCTCGCCCGTGGCGACGACGCTGCCGTACGCCTCGTACTCCACAATGATGACCTCGGGGTCGGTGGTCTCGTGCAGCACTACGTTGCGGTATTCGTCGAACGTGACGAAGGCGCCGGCTGTCTCCGTGAGATGACGGCGCACCTCGGCACGCCCCCGCACGCGGCCGGGCACGCCCGGCGGACGGTACGGCCACTCGAGGTATCCGTCCGGCGCCATCAATTCCACGAATGTCTCGATGTCGACCTCGCGGCCGGCCCGCAGGACCTTCTCGACGACCGTGCGGGACGAGAAGTTCATCGCGACCTCCCAGGTGGCCAACCGCCAGCCAGCTGCTGCGGGAGAAGGGCGCGAACGCGGTGACGACGCGAGCCGTCGCCCAGGCGGCGGGTGTGCAGGCGCCCACCATCTACCGCCTCTTCGGTGACAAGAACGGCCTGATCGATGCCGTCGCGGAACACGTCATGGCCACCTACGTCGCCGCCAAATCCGCAGTGGTGCGGGCCGCCGAGGGCGATCCGGTAGCGGACCTGCGGCTCGGATGGCGGGTGCACATCGAGTTCGGCCTGGCGAACCCCGAGCTGTACGCGCTCATCGGCGCTCGGGGGACTGGCGGGCCGTCGCCGGCGACGGCTGCCGGCATCGAGGTGCTGCGCACCCGCGTCCGGCGACTGGCCGCGGCCGGCCTGTTGGCTGTCGACGAGCGGCGCGCACTCATGATGATCCACGCCGCCGGCAACGGAACCATCCTCGCCCTCCTGGCGACACCCCCGCAGGAGCGCGACAGTGGTCTGGGCGACGCCATGTTCGACGCCGTGCTCAGCAGCATCCTCGTGAGCACGCCGGCGACACCCGACACGACAGTGAGCGCGGTGGCGGTCACCTTCGCCACTGTGGTGCCCGACCTTGCGGGGCTCAGCGACGCCGAACGCGCGCTCATGACCGAGTGGCTACACCGATCGCTGACCGCGCCATAGACCGCCTGACCGCGCCCCGCGGGCCGGTTCCGCACGTGGCGGGAAAAGCACTGGACGGGCTGATGCTTGGCTTGTAGTTTGCGGCTGACCGTGACACCACCCGAGGAGGTGAGACCCATGACCGCTGTATCGATGTGGGTGCTCCCCCTCCCGTCATGGCCGGGCGACTGACGTAGGTGTCGCCGGGAGCGCCTCGCCAACCACGGCACTCCCGAAGGGCAACACCTATGCGTTCTCCGCACAGCACCGCCGAGCAGCCGTCCAACGACCGGGCCGATCACACGCCCCGCACCTTCGATGTGATCATCGCCGGTTGTGGACCGACAGGCGCCATGCTGGCCGCCGAACTACGGCTGCACGAGGTGCGGGTACTCGTTCTGGACAAGGAAACCGAACCCGCGTCGTTCGTACGCATCGTCGGTCTGCACATGCGCAGTCTCGAGCTGATGGCGATGCGGGGACTGCTGGATCGCGTCCTCCCGCATGGCCGCCGCCGTCCGGCCGCCGGCTTCTTCGCCGCCATCGCCAAACCCGCGCCCGAGGGCCTGGATTCCGCGTACGCGTATCTGCTGGGCATTCCGCAGCCGGTCATCGTGAACGCGCTCGAAGAACGCGCGCTCGAACTGGGCGCGCAGGTCCGGCGCGGTTGCGCCGTCACCGGCGTGCAGCAGGACGACGAGGGTGTGACAGTCCTGCTGGCCGACGGGCAGCGGTTGCGGTCGCGCTATCTCGTCGGCTGTGACGGCGGGCGCAGCACCGTACGCAAACTGCTCGGTGTCGGCTTCCCCGGTGAGCCCGCACGCACCGAGACGCTGATGGGCGAGATGAAGGTGGGCATGCCCCCCGAGGAGGTCGCCGCCACGGTGGCCGCACTCCGCGAGCCCCCACAACGATTCTGGCTCCGACCCTTCGGGGGAGAGGTCTACAGCGTGCTGGTCCCCGCCGCGGGAGTCAGCGACCGCACGCAACCACCCACCCTTGAGGATTTCAAACACCAGTTGCGCAGCGTCGCCGGCACCGATTTCGGCGTCCACTCCCCGCGTTGGTTGTCGCGCTTCGGCGATGCCACCCGGCTCGCCGAACGCTATCGGGTCGGGCGGGTGCTCCTGGCCGGCGACGCGGCGCACATCCACCCACCCATTGGCGGACAGGGCCTCAACCTGGGCGTCCAGGACGCGGTCAACCTGGGCTG
This sequence comes from Micromonospora sp. DT228, assembly GCF_049841595.1. NCBI lineage: Bacteria > Bacillati > Actinomycetota > Actinomycetes > Micromonosporales > Micromonosporaceae > Micromonospora > Micromonospora sp. DT228. Next base: position 94,353 of record NZ_JBNCKO010000017.1, on the reverse strand, counting down.
GAAACTGGCCGGGCGGATCCGCGGCTGGGCGCCGGATGACCTGCTGGACACCTACCAGGCCGAACGCCGTCCGGTCGCCGAGGACGTGCTGGACAACACGCGCGCCCAGACCGAGCTGCTGTCCACCGAACCCGGTCCGCGGGCCGTGCGCAGGCTGCTCACCGAACTGATGGACTTCAACGAGGTCAACCGCTACCTGCTGGAGAAGATCACCGCTGTCGGTATCCGGTACGACTTCGGTGCGGGCCCCGATCTGCTCGGCCGCCGGATGCGCGACATCACCGTGCGACAGGGCAATCTCTACGGCCTGCTGCATCGCGGTCGCGGCCTGCTGTTGGACCGCACCGAACGCCTTACCGTCGACGGCTGGTCAGACCGGGTCGACCACCTCGCGGATGCGAGCGCCGGCCTCGATGCTCCGGGCGTCCTGATCCGACCCGACGGTCACGTCGCCTGGATCGGCGACGACCAGCAGGACCTCGACCGCCACCTTGCGCACTGGTTCGGCACGCCCACCCACTGACGTCGACGCGTCCTGATCGACTCGGGTTTCACGACGTCGGGGTGTCGGACCGTTGCGGACACCCCGACGTCAGTGACCTCGCGGCGAGGATCCCGCACCGGATCGATCCCGTGACGCTGGCAGACTGGTCGCGTGACAGGTCTGACCGCCGAGCTCGTGGTCGATGGTCGTGCCCCGCAGAGCCCGGCGCTCGCCCCGAACGGGCGCCGGCTCTGCTACGTCCTCGCACCCCTCAGCCGGACCGGCGACCACCTCGACACCGCACTCTGGCTCGTCGACACCGATGGCGCCCTCGCGCCGCGCCGGGCGACCGCCGACACCGCAACGGAGTCCCGGCCACGGTGGTCGGCCGACTCGGCGACGCTGTTCTTCCTGTCCGACCGCACCGACCGTGGCACCTCGCAGCTGCACGCGCTCACCCTCGCCGACGGCACGGTCACCACGTTGACCGGTTGGCAGGCCGGCGTCATCGACCATCTGCCGCTCACCGACCCCAACCTGGTCGCGCTGCTCGCCGAGGACGAACCCACCGAGCAGGACGCGCGCCGCGCCCGGGACCGCGACGACACCATCGTCGTCGGCGAGCGCGAACCGCGGGCCCGGTTTCGCCTGCTCGACCTGCGCACCGGCCGGATCACCACCCCGCACGTGTTCGGTGACCGGCACGTCGTGGAACTGCGGCAACGTCCCGACGGCGGGCCGCTCGCCGTGCTGACCAGAGCCAGCGCCGACAACGACCACGGCCCACGCAGCGGCCACCTGCACCTGCTCGACCCCGCGACCGGGACCGCGCAGGACCTCGGACCTGTCGAAGCCGACGCACAGTCGCTGGCCTGGTGGCCGGACGAGGACGGCTGGCACCTCGGTTACCTCGGGCTCACCCCGCCGGGTCTGCAGGCCGGCGCCGCCGTGTTCGACCTGGCCGTGGAGAAGGGCGTCCTGCGCAATCGCACCGCTGGTCTCTCGATGTGCCCCACCGAACTCGGCCAGACCGACGGCGCCCCGCTGGTGGTGTTCGCCGACGGCCTGAACGCGACCCTGGCCCGGCTCGACGCCACCGACCTCACGGTTCTGTCGCAGCACCCCGGACGCCTCGACACCCTCACCGCCACCCCTGCCGGTGACGACATCGCCGTGCTCACCGGCGGCCGCTACCAACCGCCGAACGTTCACGTCGGACCGCCGACCGGGCCACTGCGGAGAATCACCACCACCCGCCCGGAACTGGACGGCATCGCGCTCGGCACGCAACAACCGCTGGCCTACCGTGCCGCCGACGGCCTCGACCTGGACGGCTTACTCGTCCTGCCGGTCGGACGAACCGCGTCGGACGGCCCGTTCCCGCTTGTCACGATCGCGCACGGCGGCCCGTACGACCGCTACGCCGATCGTTGCCAGTTGTTCTGGTTCCCCAGCGCGCAGTGGCTGGCCGCCGCCGGCCACGCGGTGTTCTTACCTAACCCGCGCGGTGGGCAGGGCCATGGTCACCAGTTCGCCGCAAGCGTCGCCGGCCGGGTCGGACAACAGGAGTGGACCGACATCCTGACCGGCATCGACCTGCTCGTCGCCGAGGGCATCGCCGACCCGGACCGGCTGGGCATCGCCGGTTGGAGCCACGGCGGCTTCATGTCCGCCTGGGCCGTCGGCCAGACCGACCGCTTCCGCGCCGCGCTGGTCGGCGCCGGCGTCGTCGACTGGGGCATGCTGGCCGCGACCGGGGAGAACGGCCAGTTCGAAGCCGCGCTCGGTGGCAGCACCGGCTGGTCCGGCATCGGACCACACCCCCACGACGCGGTCAGCCCGATCTCCTTCGCCAGCCGTATCCGCACGCCGGTGCTCATCCTGCACGGCGCCGAGGACACGAACGTTCCCCTCGGACAGGCCGTGTACCTCCACCGGGCGCTGCGCCACTTCGACGTCGAGCACGAGCTCGTGATCTACCCGAGAGAGGGTCACTCGATCCGGGAACGCCACCACCAGATCGACGTCCTGCGGCGGACCCGCGCCTGGTTCGATCGCTGGCTCCGACCCTGACCCGTCCTCACTCTCCAGCCACGCGTTGTCGCGTCGTGGAGCTGTCCCACGCTCAGGTGAAAATCACCGCAGGTCATGCCCGGCCGTGGCGTCGACGTGGTCCGGAACGGGGTCATGGTGGTCACCGACGGTGAGGGTGCCGGTCGGTTCGAACATCAGGATCGCGGCGCCGTCCGGGGAGAAGGGTTTGTGGTCGGTGCCGCGCGGTACGACGAACACCGAACCCTGCGGCAGCACCACGGTGCGATCCCGCTCGCCCGATGGGCGCAGGGCGATGCTCAACACCCCCGACAGTACGAGGAAGAACTCGTCGGTGTCGTCATGGCGGTGCCACACGTGCTCGCCAGCGACCTTGGCGATGCGCACGTCATAGTCGTTGACCCGCGTCACGATGCGCGGGCTCCACAGTGCCTCGAAGGTGGCCAGGGCGGTGGACAACTCGACCGGTTCACTGATCATGGCTGTCATCGTGGCCGATGCCGTCGGCGCAGAGTGAGTGCTAGAAATCGCGTATGCCGCAACGATCCTCGCAGCCCGGTGGCGGCGCGCACCGGGTGGTGATGCTCGTCGACGACGGGTCGAACCCGTTCGAGCTGGGCGTGGCCACCGAACTGTTCGGCCTGCGCCGCCCGGAGATCAACCGCCGCTGGTACGACTTCACGCTGTGTGCCGCCGCCCCGGACACCGTGCTGCACGCCGGGCTGTTCACCCTCACCGGCGTACCCGGCCTGCACGCCGCCGAGGGCGCTGACACCCTCATCGTGCCCAACCGACCCGACCCGCACGTCCCGCCCGCGCCCGCCGTCATCGACGCCGTGCAGCGGGCTGCCGCTCGCGGCACCCGACTGGTCAGCTTCTGCACCGGCACGTTCACCCTCGCCGCCGCCGGGGTGCTCGACGGCCGCCGAGCCACCACCCACTGGCGCTGGAGCGAGCTGTTCGCCGCCCGCCACCCCCGGGTGTTGCTGCACCCCGACGTGCTGTTCGTCGACGACGGCGACGTGCTCACCGCCGCCGGCAGCGCCGCCGCCCTCGACCTCGGCCTCCACCTGATCCGCCGCGACCACGGCGCCGAGATCGCCAACACGGTCAGCCGCCGGCTCGTGTTCGCCGCGCACCGCGACGGCGGGCAACGCCAGTTCATCCCCCAGCCACTGGCGGCCGTACTCGACACGTCTCTGGCACCGCTGCTCGACTGGGCCCGAGGCCGGCTGCACCAACCCCTGAGCGTGACGGACCTGGCCACCCACGCCGCCGTCAGCCCGGCTACCTTGCATCGCCGCTTCCACACCGAACTGGGCACCACCCCGCTGGCCTGGCTGACCAGCCAACGCATCAACCTGGCCTGCCGTCTGCTGGAAGCAGGTGAACCACGGCTGGACACCGTCGCCCGCGCCAGCGGCCTGGGCACCAGCGCCAACCTGCGCACCCAGATCCGCCGCCACACCGGACTGACCCCCAGCGCCTACCGCGGTCGCTTCACCACCACCTCACCCCCACACCAACAAAGCCGTGATGACAGCTGACCACGAGGGATCTCCCGCCCGGCGAAGACGGCCCGGGCACCGCACTCCGCACTTCACATTGTCGATGTCCCGTTGATCAGCGCCGCCACCGGCAGCTCTGGCGCACTCGTAACGGCGGACCCGAACGCCACAGCTTCCCCCACCATCGGAGGTCCGGACCTTGACCAAGCTGTACCCACCGATCGAGCCGTACGAGACCGGCATGCTCGACGTCGGCGACGGCAACCTCGTGTACTGGGAGGTGTGCGGTAACCCGGCCGGTAAGCCAGCGCTCGTCGTCCACGGCGGGCCCGGCTCCGGTTGTGGGCCCGGCTGGCGTCGGTACTTCGATCCGGACCGGTACCGGGTCGTCCTGTTCGACCAGCGTGGTTGCGGTCGCAGCACACCACACGCGAGCGATCCGGCGACCGAGATGCGGCACAACACCACCTGGCACCTGATCGCCGACATGGAGCGGCTGCGCGAACGCCTCGGCATCGACCGCTGGCTGCTGCATGGCGGATCCTGGGGTTCCACGCTCATCCTGGCGTACGCGCAGCAGCACCCCCGACGGGTGTCCGAGATCGTTATCGCCGCCGTCACCATGACCAGGCGCGCCGACATCGACTGGCTCTACCGGGGCGTCGGCAGGTTCTTCCCCGAGCAGTGGGAACGATTCCTCGAAGGAGCCCCGGGCACATCCCGTGACGGGGACGTCGTCGCCGCGTACGCCCGCCTGATGGAAGACCCGGACCCCGCCGTGCGGGATAGGGCCACGATCGATTGGTGCGCCTGGGAAGACGCCGTCCTGTCCGGAGAGACGCGCGGCGCGTCACATCCGTACGGCGATCGCCCTCCCGCGGCGCGGCTGGCCTTCGTGCGCATCTGCGCGCACTACTTCGCCCATGGCGCGTGGTTGGAGGAGGGCGCACTGCTGCGCGACGCTGGCCGGTTGGCCGGCATCGCCGGTGTCCTCGTCCATGGCCGACTCGACCTGGGCGGGCCGCTGCAGACAGCGTGGGACCTGCACCGTGCCTGGCCCGACTCGACGTTGACCGTGATCGAGAGCGCGGGGCATCTCGGCACGGCCGAGACCCGCGAGCACGTTCTTCATGCCCTCGACCGATTCGCCGTCAACGACTCCCTTGGCGTACGACGCCACCCGTGATCGGCCTGAGGTCGGCGCTGCCATCGCGTGGACCGGGCCGGCGTGCGAGCAGTCGCCCGACGCGAAGTCCTGAGCGGCACTCAGGATGGCACCTCGTAGCGGGCGGCGATCGTGGCCGCGCGGTTGCGCAGGGAGGTGCGCAACCACTGCGGGGCCAGGGCTTCCGCGTTCGTCGCGAGCTGCCAGAGCGCCCATTCGGCGTGTCTCGGATCTTGGAAGGTCACCTCCAGCCGCAGCCAGCCGTCGGCGTCGGTGTCCTCGGCGCGGACGGCCAGTGCGGTGCCCACCAGGTCCTCCCGCCGCGCGGGGTTCACCCTTACCAGCACGGTGACTTGGTGGCCGCCGTTCCGGAACTGCGTGCTGCGTTCCTGCCAGGCCCCGTCCAGATCGACCTGGTCTGCTCGCTGTGCGGGTTCGTCGAGTTCCGCCGCGGCCACGATTCGGGACAGACGGTAGGTGCGGTCCCTGCCAGATCTCGTGGCCAGCAGGTAGCCCTGGTCGCGTACCGTGACCAGGCCGATCGGGTCCACCGTGCGCCACGTCGGGGTTTGGTCCACGACCGCGTAATGGATGCGCAGTTTGTGTCCGGCGAACACCGCACGTCGGACCTCGGCCACTACGGCGTCGGGCACCTCGTCGGGGACCTGCCGGCGCGACAGCAGGTCGGTCTGCGGGTCGATGAGCAATCGCTGGACCGCGCCGGCCGCGGTGGCCCGATAGCTCTCGGGCAGCGCGTCAACCACCTTGCGCATGGCCGAAGCCAGCGCCGAGCCGAGGCCGAATGCCTGGGCGCCGCGCCGCGATCCGGCGACCAGCAGTGCGAGCGCTTCGTCGTGATTCAGTCCGGTGAGCTCGGTCCGGAACCCGGGCAACAGTGCGAATCCGCCGTGCCGACCGCGGTCGGCACGGACGGGGACGCCTGCGGCGGACAGCGCCTCGATGTCGCGCAGCACCGTGCGGGTGGACACCTCCAACTCGCGGGCCAGCGTGGCTGCGGACAGCCGACCGCGTTGGCGCAGTAGCAGCACCAGCGAGACCAATCGGTCAGCACGCATACGAAAACTCTACCGATACACGACACAGGGTGTCGTGATTGCTTGGAAGGCTCCTCAACGCGACGCCAACGACGGTGCTACCGAGGCCCGTGGGCGTCAGTCCCTCTGCGTCGAATGGAGCTGATGTGGCAGTGCAGCGAACGGCAGTCAACCCCGTGACCTGGTCGTTGGACATGGGGTTCAACCAGGGTGAGATGGTCTCCGGGCACACCCGGACCCTGTACTGCTCCGGACAGACCGCGATGAGCGGCGACGGCAAGCCTCTGCATGACGGGGACATGGCCGCGCAGTTGGCGCTGAGTCTCGACAACCTGGAGGCCGTGCTCGGCGAGGCCGGCATGTCCCTCGCGAACCTCGTCCGGCTCAACGTTTACACCACCGACGTCGACCTGCTGTTTCCGCACTACGGCGTCCTGGCGTCGCGGCTGGGCGCCGCCGGGGTGGCGCCGACCACCACGATGCTCGGGGTGACACGGCTGGCGATCCCCGGCCAGTTGGTCGAACTTGAGGGAACCGCCGTCGCGTAGGTGACCTCGCCGCCCCTGATGCTCGTGCCGGTTCAGCCGGCACGAGCATCAGGCATGGATGGTCTCGGGTGCTCAGTCCGCTGGACGATCCTGCGACGTCGATTATTAGATTTCCAGTAACAGTAATCCAGTAAACCACCACCACAAAAGGGGCGAACCAGGCGTGCACCATAATGACAGTTCTTGTGCGTAAGGCATCAGGTTGGTGTAGTGGCCTTGGTGAGCCGGGGCGAGCGCGCCCGGCCGGAGACGCAGATGACCTCTCGGAACGGCACGAACCAGCGGCCCGAGCGCAGGTAGTCCAATGCGCGGCGTAGCGCCTCCGCGCTGTCTCGGACGTGCCCGAGCGCCGAATTGCGGCCGTGAGTGGCGGTCCCGGCATCGGACCGCGTGGCGGGGCTGACTACGAGCGGCCGTACGCGGAGCGGGCCTGGGCTACCTCGGCGGCCTCGCGCTCACGCCACCGGCGCTGAGCCTCCTGGTTGCACATCCGACAGACTCGACGGTAGCGGGCGGTCGCCGGGTCGAGTTCACGGTCGTGACCGTTGCGGCACTGTGCCGGCTGGTTTCGGCCGCGGCAGGCCTCGGCCCGGCTGAGTTGGCGCAGATGTGTCGGCTCGATACAGTCGGCGGCGCCGCAGGTCTGGTCGACGTCGAGAGCGGGGTCGTACCCGCCGACGAGGACGACGTACGCGGCGATGTGCGCCCACGCACGACCGGCGACCTTCTGGTGCACCCCGCGTCGCCGCCCGTAACCTTCGATGACAAGGCAACCGCCCTCGGTGCGATGTGAGCGCTCCAGCAGGTAGGTCCGCAGCGACTCTTCGGTGTGGTACCGGGACAGACCCTTCACGGCCGAAAGCACGGTGCCACCGTACTCCGGGCGTCAGGCGTGTAGGCCGTCGACGACGATCTCGACGAGAACTGTGGCGCCGCGGTGCCGCGCCGTCACGACGCAGCCGATCACGAGGGCTTGAATGTCGTCGAGCGTGACGTCCGGACGGATGGTGCCGCGTTGCTGCGCCTCGTGCAGGAGTTGAGCGAAGGCGGCGTTGAGGGCGGCATCAGCGTCGGCGGGTATCTGGTATCCGCCGCCGGCCAGAGCGTCCGCGATGGCGCGGTTGGTGAGGCCGGCCTCCACCATGACGGTGAAGAACTCGGCGAAGTCGATGCCGGAACGGGCCTTGTCGGTCAGGGCTTGGAGGCGGTCGAGCACCACGGCCTCGATGAGCGATTCCTTGGTCGGAAAGTGTCGATACACGGTGCCGGCGCCGACGCCCGCGCGGCGGGCGATCTCGTCGATGGGCACGCCCAGGCCCTCGGCGGCCAGGGTCTCGGCCACTTCGCGCTGACCGGTCTCCTCCTCGACCTGCTCGAGCGGTCACCGGCCGGACGGATCGTCACGGTCAGCAGCAAGGCGGCCGCCGCGGGCTCCGTCACGCACCTCGACCTCAGGAACCTCGACGGGTACCGGCCAACCACGGCCTACAACGCCTCGAAACTGGCGAATCTGCTGTTCGCGTTCGAACTGCAGCATCGACTCGCCGCGTTCGACTCGTCGACGATCAGCCTCGCGGCCCATCCGGGCGGCGCGCGCACCAGCCTGTTTCGGGACGCGTCGCCAGGCTTCCGGGTAGCCAACGCGACGATCGGGTGGCTGTTTACCCAGCCTGCCCAGGCCGGCGCACTGCCCATACTCCGGGCGGCCACCGACAGGCGAGCCGCCGGCGGCGAGTACTACGGACCGGGCGGTCCCGGCCAGTTCAAGGGCGCCCCGAAACCCCACCGGGCCCCGGACCGTGCCTCCGACCCGGTCACCCGACGCCGGCTGTGGGCGCTGTCCGAAGTGGCGACGGGCGTCACCTACCCCTTGCGTACCGAAGGAACTGCGCACTGAGCTGTTCCCGCGACCCGTCGACCTGCTGGTCGGGCTCGATCAGCATCTGCACAATTCCTCCACCAACCGGACGGATCCCTCGTGTTGGGTGGACGCATGACTCAGCACGTCGAGGCGACCGCCGCACCGGACCAGATCGCCTACCTGGACGCCGCCGCTGGCACCGCTGTGGGCCTGGATTACAAGCAGCGCTTCCGTGCAGCTCTCGATCTGTCGCCGGGGCACGCGGTGGTCGACATCGGCTGTGGACCCGGCACGGACCTCGGTCGGCTGGCCGACGCGGTGGGCGAAACCGGTACGGTGATCGGCGTTGATCGTGAGCCCCGGATGGTGGCCGAAGCGCGTCGCCGCTTCGCGGACCGTCCCACTGTCGAGGTGCGCGCGGGCGACGTGCACCACCTTCCGCTCGCTGCTACCAGTGTCGACCGGGCCCGAACGGACCGGGTCCTTCAGCACGTCGACGATCCCGCGGCGGCGATCACACAGGTCCGGCGGGTACTTCGGCCCGGCGGCGTGTTCGGCATGGCCGAGCCGGACTGGGACTCTCTCGTGGTCGCCGAGGAAGACGTGGAGGCGAGTCGGCGCTTCTCGCGTTTCGTGGCGGGGCGGGTACGCAACCCGACGGTCGGCCGCGAGGTGGCCCGGCTCTCCACAGTGGCGGGCTTCGAGATCAGGTCGGTGGAGGCCTTTCCGGTGGTCTTTCGAGATTTTCAGACGGCCGACCAGGTCCTGGGGTTACGTCGGAACTCGGCGCGGGCCGTCGAGGCAGGTGTGGTCGCCGAAGCGGATGCCGCGGGGTGGATTCAGCGCCTCCGGACCGGACCGTTCCTTGCCGGGTTCACCCTCTACCTGGTCACCGCTCAGGCCTGAGCCTGAGCCAAGGGGGACTGTGGGAGAGCATCGGATCTGTGGAGATCGTCGAACAGTTCGTGCGGGGTAAGTACGGGGATCCTGACGTGTGTGAGGACGCGATCGTGGTGACCGCCGAGCACGTGGCGGTCATCGATGGCGCGACGGACGTGAGCGGCAGGCGTTACGGAAACGGGGCGGGCGGGTGGTGGGCCATGGCGGCTTGCCGGGACGCCGTGCGGCGGCTTCCGCGCGGCGTCGACTCGCACAGCGCGGTCGCGGCCATGACCGCAGAGCTGGCGGCCCGCATCGACTCGACGTTGAGCGCAGCGGAACGGCCGAGCGCGGCGGTGACCGTCTACTCGCGAGCGCGTCGAGAGATCTGGCAGGTCGGTGACGTCGGATTCGCGTACCGAGGGCTCCCCACGTCGGTCGGTCAGCCGCGCAAGCTGGTCGACCAGGTCGCGGCGTCCTTCCGCGCCGCGGTTCTCGCCGCGGAGGTCGCCGCCGGGGCGATCAGCATGGATCGGCTGGTGGAGGTGGATCCGGGACAACTCGCGGCGCGAGCGCTGACCGGGCGGCAGGGCGGCCTGCGGAACAGCACCGGACCGTACGCGTATGCCGCCATCGACGGCCGTCCGGTTCCGCCGTCGTTGGTGGTCGTGCACCCGGTGCCTGGCGACGTTGACGAGCTGGTGATCGCCAGCGACGGATATCCGGTCATCGGTGAGACCTTGGCCGAGTCCGAGTCGACGCTTGCCCTGCTCCTGGAAAAGGACCCGTGGTGCGTGGCCGAGCTCGCCGGCACCAAGGGGGTGCTGCCCGGTCAGGTGAGCTTCGATGACCGGGCATACCTGCGGGTTCGCGGGTTGGGCAGGAGGTGAGCGTCACGCCGGCGGTCGGGTGATTTTGGCGGTCACGGCGTCGAGGACCCAGTCCAGGCCGGTCGCGAAGGACTCCTCGGGGTCCACCTCTGTGCCGTCGTGCACGGCCTTGGACAGCGCCGGGAAGCGGCCCGTGGCCAACATCTTCGTCACGTGCGGGCCGAAGGCGCGTTGCCAGTCGCGCTTGGACAGGCCGGTGGCGCGCTCGGCCCGCACGTTCGCGATCTCGCGCCTGATCGCACCGGTGACGTAGGCGCTGACGGTTTGCACGGCGCGCAGGACGGTGTCGACGTCGGCGAGACCGTCGAGGGCGGCCAGGTTGGCCTCGGTCACGGCCATGGCGTTGGGGCCCAGAGTGGGGCGGCCGCCGAGCAGATCGGCCAGCCAAACGTGTCGCAGGGCGGCCTGCCTGGTGCGGTGGGCGAGGATGCGCAGCGTCTCCCGCCAGTCACCGGGCCGCTCCTCGGGGAGAATCTCGGCGTGGACCTCGTCCACGATGAGGTCGAGCAGCTCGTCCTTGGTGGAGATGTATCCGTACAGCCGCATCGGGCCGGCGTTCAGCCGGGCGGCGACCTTGCGCAACGACACCGCCTCCAGCCCGCCCTCGTCGGCCAGCGCGATGGCGGCGGCGATGATCCGCTCCCGATCGAGCGGCACGGGGGGAGGCGGCGGCTCCGGCCGGTCCCACACGGTCACCTGGTCACTCCCTGCTGTTGCCACGAATTCTACGGGCGCGATACGGTGTATCGCTATGAGACACCGTATCGCGGTGGCCGGAGGTGGCCCCGCGGGCCTTATCTTTGCCCGCGTCCTGAACCGCCACGGCTACCCCGTCACCGTCCTCGAACGCGATCCCACGCCCGACTCCCGTCCCCCGGGCGGCACGCTGGACCTGCACGAAGGGCTGGGCCAGCTGGCACTGGACAAGGCGGGGCTGCGGGCACAGTTCGAGGCGCTGTCTCGTCCCGAGGGGCAGGCCATGCGCATCCTGAACGCCGCCGGGACCGTTCTGCGCGACTGGCGACCCTCTCCGGACGAGCGGGCCAATCCGGAGATCGACCGCGGGCAACTCCGTGACCTGCTGCTCGACTCTCTCGACGTGCGGTGGGGTCACGAGGTGGCGCAGGTGGTGCCGGGGACCGATGACGGCGTACTGGTTCGTTTCGCGGACGGGCGACAGGAGACGTTCGATCTCGTGGTGGGCGCGGACGGCGCCTGGTCCCGGGTCCGCCCGGCAGTCTCGCCGGTGACGCCGCACTACACGGGTGTCACCTCGGTCGAGACCTCCCTCGACGACATCGACACCCGCCACCCTGACCTCGCCCGGTTGGTCGGCGACGGTTCGGTGGCCGTCTACGGCGTGAACCGGTCTCTCGTCGCCCAGCGCAACAGCGGCGGTCACGTCAAGGTGTACGCCAAGTTCCGCGCACCGCTGGACTGGCACGCCGACCTGGACCTGGCCGACGTCGAGGCCACACGATCGGGCCTGCTGGCGCTGTTCGACGGCTGGGCGGCTCCCGTCCTCGACCTGCTCGGCCACGGCGCCGCCTTCACCCACCGTCCCTTCTACGTCCTGCCCGAATCCCACACCTGGGCCCACGTGCACGGAGTGACGCTCCTGGGCGACGCCGCCCACCTGATGCCACCGTTGGGGGCAGGCGCGAACCTCGCGATGCTCGACGGTGCCGAGCTCGCCGAGTCCATCGCCGCCGACCCCGACAATCTGGACGAGGCTGTCCGCGCCTTCGAGGAACAGATGTGGGTACGGGCCGGGCGGTGGGCGAAGATCACGACGGCCGGTCTGGAGCGCCTCGTGAGCCCGGACCCCGCCGAGGCCCTCGCCCTCTTCGACCACGTCCAGCCCTCCTGAGCGCCAGGACACCGACGAGGGCACCGAGCTACCGGTCCGACTGGCCCGCCCGGCGTCCGGTGATCGTCCTGGGAGAGGAGAAAAAGGCCCGCCGAGCGGGTGTGCAGGGGGGCGCGTTCCCGGCAACTGCGCGGTCCTGGTCACTGTGATCACACAACGGCTTCGGGTGGCCGCGTACGCGGTGTGTCTGCGCGACGAGAGTCTGCTGCTCGCCCGCTGGGTGTCGCCGGACGGGGCTCGGCGGCACTGGACGTTGCCCGGCGGCGGGGTCGAGCACACCGAGGATCCGTTCGACGCCGTCGTGCGGGAGGTGGCGGAGGAGACGGGGTACGCGGCGCGGGTCGAGCGGTTGCTCGGGGTGAACTCGCGCACCAGGCACGTGGAGCGGCTCGACGACGACGTTGTCGAGCTGCACATGCTCGCGGTCTTCTACCGGGCCCGGATCGTGGGCGGTGCGCTTCGATCCGAGACGGCTGGCACGACCGACCTGGCGCAGTGGGTGCCGATGGCGCGGGTCGTGACCCTGGAGCGTTCCGTCGTCGTCGACATCGGTCTGGAGCTGCACCGCAGCGCGCCACCTACCGGGCACGTGGAGCCGATCCGCACGACCGGCCTGCTGCGACACTGACCGCCCCGTGCGGGTCTCGTCGACGGGCATCAGGTGTAGGGGCTGCGCGCCTGGACGTCCCGAAGCCACGCCGGACGCGTCCCCCACGAGGCCGAGGGGGTGCTGCCCCACTCGCATTCCGGCCCCACGAACGGGTCGATCTTGAGAGGCGAGGTGGCCGGGTCCGCCGAGACCAGCGCCAGATCCTCGGCGTAGCGGACCAGTAGCCGCGTCCACGATGGAGCCAACACGTCCCATGAGGCGCATTCGACATCCACCCGGACCACCTGTCCGGGCGTTCCCCCCGGTGCCGGATCACCGTCGAGCAGCCACAGCACGTCGCCGTTCATGTGCCCCACGACCACCGCGCCCGGCGTGCCGACGATCGGCCGCACCGGGCCGTTCAGGCAGAGCATTCCCCTGTCGACCAGGTAGGCCCAGACCTGAGGGTCGTCCCAGTCCGGCTCCGGACCGTAGTTGTCGCGCCACATCCGGGTCATCTCGATGATCTGGTCGGTGTCGCAGAGGTTGTCCAGCGGTACCGGGGTGGGCTCAACAGACGGCAGCGTCGTACCGGGGTCGGTCCCGTTGTGGATGCGGAGACTTGCCCGGAAATCGGGCGGCAGTGTCAAGGCCAGGGCGGTTTCCACCGCATCGATCGCATGTGCCGGGGCCGGTTCGTTGAGCTGGCGTAGGGAGGACGGCAGGACGCGACCGAGGCCAGCCTCGATCCGCGCCCACGCCTCGGCGACGCGCCTGTCGACCTCGGCCCCGGTGTCGATCACGACGCGAACTCTATCCATCACCGGTTCGTCTTCGCGGCCCCAGCCACGGGCGGCGGGGGTTGACGACCGCGCCGGCCCGTACGCCGCCGTGGTCCTCGATGGCCACGGCGGCGTGCGGGCCGGTGGACACGTCAGCCCTGGCGGTTGAGCCACTCCCGGTAGGTGGTGGGCGCGAGGACGGCGTCGTCGGTGGCGATGAGGGCCGCGCCGGGTACGGCGGCGAACATGCCGGCGTTGTCGTCGGTGGTGACGGTGCGCTGGTCACCGTGTGCGGCGAGGGTGATCCGCCCCAGCTCGTCGAGGGCGAAGACGTCGGGGCCGGCGACGTTGCGGACACCGCGCAGGGGTGCGCCCATGCTGACCTCGGCGACGGCCTGCGCCACGTCGGCCGCGGCCATGGGCTGCACGGGGGTGCTGGGCAGGCGGACGGTGGTGTCGTCGGCCGTCCACGACAGGATCGCCTCGACGAACTCGAAGAACTGGGTGGCGCGCACGATCGAGTACGGGACGGGACCGGCCTTGAGGAGGTCCTCCTGGAGGACCTTGGCGCGGTAGTAGGCCAGGTCGGGCACCTGGTCGACGCCGACGATGGAGAGCACCACGGCGTGGCCGACGCCCGCGCGACCGGCGGCGGCGAGGAGGTTGTCCATCGTCGTCTGGAAGAAGGCGGGGGAGGCGTCGTCGAAGGTCGGCGAGTTCGTCAGGTTGACGACGACGTCGGCGCCGGTGAGCCCGTCGGACAGGCCCTGCCCGGTGAGCAGGTCCACCCCGGTGGAGGGCGAGAGCGGCACCGCGTCGTGCCCGGCGGTCCGCAGGATCCGCACGACCTGCGAGCCGATGAGCCCGGTCCCACCCAGTACGGCGATCTTCATGACAGTGCACCTTCCCGTGACGATGTGGGGTCTTTGTCCGGCCCGCCGGACGGCGACCGATACTCGGACCTTTCTTATCCGAGAACCATACTCGGACATTTGAAGTCCGGGTAACTGGGGTTGGCTAGGGTGAGGGCATGAAGATGTCCGGCGGGGTCGAGTGGGCGCTGCACTGCTGCGTGGTGCTCACCGTCAGCAGCACGCCCGTCCCGGCGGCCAAGCTGGCGGAGCTGCACGACGTCTCCGGCAGCTACCTCGCCAAGCAGCTCCAGGCCCTGGCCCGCGCCGGCCTGGTCCACTCCGTGCAGGGCAAGTCGGGCGGCTACGTCCTGACCCGGGCACCGCAGAGCGTCACCCTGCTCGACGTGGTCCAGGCCGTCGACGGTCCCGGCCCGACCTTCGTCTGCACCGAGATCCGCCAGCGCGGCCCGTTCGCGACCCCGGCCGACGCCTGCACCACGCCGTGTCCGGTCGCCCGCGCGATGTGGGCAGCCGAGGACGCATGGCATCAGGCGCTCGCCGCGGTCACGATCGCCGACCTCGCCCGCGACGTCGACGCCACCTCCGGCCCCGAAGCACTTGTCGGCATCCAGGCCTGGCTGACCAGCGGCGCCGGCTGAGGGCCTGTCACCCGGTGTGGCGTACCTCGGAGTCCCAGATCTGTGCCCACGGACGCCGCAGCCCCCGGCACACGTGGATCGGGCCGTCGTTCTCGTCGTTGTCCACCTCGACCCGCTGATCCACCCGCCCCGCGAGCGTGCACTCGTCGAACCAGGCGGTCAGCGGCTCCGGGCGCTCCCAGCCGACCGCGATGACCACGTCCGCGCCCGCCGGCGGCTGGCCGAAGTCGACCATGCTGTTGTGCCCGGAGTACGCCTGCGGCAGCTCACGGACCGGACCGTAGCGGGCCAGCGCGCCGGCCTCGCCGTAGTTGCTGGTTAGGATGACCGCGCGGGGGCGCTCCTCGGGTGGCAGCCCACGATGGACGGCGGCGACCGAGTCGGCGAACGCCGGCCAGCCGATCGTCTCGCCCGCGTCGTAGTTGACGTCGACCACGAACCCGGGCAACCGCTCGGCCGGCAGCACCGGCAGCAGCAGCACGATGTTGGGTAGCAGGAGCGGCACCACGCCCAGCGCGAGCAGCCCTCGGCGCAGCCGGACCGACCCGCGCGACGCCCATCCGACGGTCACCACCGCGCCGGCGGCGGTGAGCACCAGCAGCAGCGGCGCGTCGTAGTAGCCCTTGCCGCCGGCGATCAGCACGATGCCGAACACCACCAACCAGGCCCAGCCCACCGCCCGGTAGGCCCGCCAGGCCGGGCGGCGCAGCAGCGCGACGAGGCCGGCGATCCAGATGGGTACGGCGTACGGGCTGATGATGACGAACTGGAGGGTCAACGCGTCGCGGCGGCCACTGTAGGAGCTGTCGCCGTCGGCGATGGAGCCCGCCACCCCGAGCTGGGGGAAGCCGTGCGCCGCCTGCCAGATCAGGTTCGGTGCGGCCAGCAGCAGGGCGATCCCGGCGGCGGCGAGCACCCAGCGGTCGCGCAACAGCCGACGTGGCCCGGCGATGAGCACGCCGACGATCAGGCCCACGGCCAGCAGCGCGGGAAGCACCTTGCTGAGCATGCCCACGCCGAGCGCCAGCCCGATGCCCAGGGCCCAGCGGCTGTCGCCGGTGCGCAGCAACCGCACCGCACACCACGCCGCGACGAGCCAGACCAGCAGGTCGACGGTGGTGGTGCTGAGCAGGTGCCCGCTGGCGAGCACGATGCCGGACAGCGCGGCCAGCACCGCCGCGCAGGTCTGCGCACCGCGGCCGGCGCCCAGCTCGCGGGCGATGGCGGCGACCAGCAGCACCGCGCCACCGGCCAGCAGCGCCGACGGGGTCCGCAGAATCACCAGGTTGTCCGGCGCGATCGTGTCCAGCAGCCGGGCCAGCGCCGGGACCAGCGGGCCCTGGTCGACGTAGCCCCAGTCGAGGTGTCGGCCGGCGAGCAGGAAATACAACTCGTCACGGTGATAGCCGTAGCGGCCGGCGAGCAGCAGCAGGATCACGCTCGTCGCCAGGGCCACCAGCCACGGGCCGCGGGTGGGCGCACCGGGCTCCGGCGCTCCCGGCGGTGACGTCGAAACCGTCCGTTGGGGTCGGTCAATGTCGATCACGGGCTCGCTCACCCGCTCATGATGACCGGCGGCGTGACGGCGCGGGTGCCCGTGCGGGGGCCTGGCGGTCTCCCTGTGCGGGTGGCCCAGCCGAGTGCGAAGATCGGCTTTGTCACTCGGACCGAAAGGACGATATGCGCTATCGCACTCTGGGGGGCACCGGCACCGTGGTGTCGACCCTGTGTCTGGGCACGATGACGTTCGGGGCGGAGACCGACGAGGCCGGCAGCTTCGCCCAACTGGACCGGTTCGTCGAGGCCGGTGGCACCTTCATCGACACCGCCGACGTCTACTCCGCGGGTGTCTCCGAGGACATCGTGGGGCGCTGGCTGCGGACGCGGCCCGACCTGCGTGACCGACTGGTGATCGCCACCAAGGGGCGGTTCCCGATGGGTCCGGGGGCGAACGACGCCGGCCTGTCCCGGCTGCACCTCACCCGTGCCCTGGACGCCAGCCTGCGGCGGCTCGGTGTCGAGGCCGTGGACCTGTACCAGGCGCACGCCTGGGATCCGCTCACCCCGCTGCCGGAGACGCTGCGGTTCTTCGACGACGCGGTGCGCGCCGGCAAGATCCGCTACGCGGGGGTCAGCAACTTCACCGGTTGGCAGTTGCAGAAGGCGGCCCTGCTCACCCAGCACCTCAACCTCACCCCGATCGTGACCCTGCAACCGCAGTACAACCTGCTGGCCCGGGAGATCGAGTTCGAGCTGGTGCCGGTCTGCGAGAACGAGGGCATCGGCATCCTGCCGTGGTCGCCGCTGGGTGGCGGCTGGCTGACCGGCAAGTACCAGCGCGACAGCACGCCCACCGGCGCGACCCGGCTCGGTGAGAACCCGCAGCGCGGCGTCGAGGCGTACGCCGGTCGTAACGCCGAGGAGCGCACCTGGCGGGTGCTCGACGCGGTGCGCCGGGTTGCCGACGAACGGGGCGTGTCCATGTCGGCGGTGTCGTTGGCCTGGCTGGCCGCCCGGCCGGCGGTCACCTCGGTGATCCTCGGCGCGCGGACCACCGAGCAGCTCGACGACAACCTGAGCGCCGCGGACCTGGTCCTCGACGCCGAGCAGATGCGGTCGCTGGACGAGGCGAGCGCCCCGTTGGTGGGTGACTACCCGTACGGCGGGGCGGGTGTGCGACAGCGCGCCCGCGACCTGCCCACCGGTTCGTGATCCCCTTCCCCGAGCCGACCGACCCGGCCGGCAGCCGCACCGAGGTCTTCCTGCGCTACCTGGACTACTTCCGCGAGTCCATGGTGGCCAGGGTGTCCGCGTTGGCCGAGCCCGAGCTGCGGCGCAGCCGGCTGCCGTCCGGGTGGACCCCGCTGGAGTTGCTCACGCATCTGCGCCACGTCGAGCGGCGCTGGATCGAGTGGGGTTTCCAGGGCCGGGACGTCGCGCAGCCGTGGGGCGACCGCCGCGACGACCGCTGGTACGTGGCCCCCGACGAGACGCGGGAGGACCTGGTGGCGGCGCTGCTGGCGCAGGGCGCGCACACCACGGCGGTGGTGACGGCGCACGACCTGGCGGAGGTCGGCGCGCCGGGGGAGCGCTGGAGCGGCGCGGCCCCGGCGACGCTGGAGCGGGTGCTGTTCCACCTGGTCCAGGAGTACGCCCGCCACCTCGGTCACCTCGACGTGGTCGCCGAACTCGCCGGGGGGCCGACCGGAGAGTGACGCCGCCGGCCCGATAATGGGCCGATGCCGTCGCTCGTCACGTCCGCCCTGCCCGCCGGGAGCCTCGGCGCCCAGGCACAACCAGACCTTCCGGTACGCCCCGGGCTGGCGCTGCGGCCGTGGCGGGTCGACGACGCGCCGGCGGTACGGGCAGCCTTCGACTGTCCGCGGATTCAGCGGTGGCACGTCCGCCGCCTGGACGGTGAAGACGAGGCGCGGGCGTGGACGGCGCGGTGGGCGCAGCTCTGGCGCGACGAGACGTCGGCCAGTTGGGCGGTCGTCGACGCCGACGACCGGCCTGTGGGCCAGGTGGGACTGCGGGGCGTGCTGCTGGAGGAGGCGTCGGCGCAGGTGTCGTACTGGGTGGTGCCCGCGGCGCGTGGGCAGGGCATCGCCGCCTCTGCGCTGGGGGCACTCACCCGGTGGAGCTTCACCCGGGCTGGGTTGCACCGGCTGGCCCTGGAGCACTCGACCGCCAACGTGGCGTCGTGCCGGGTGGCCACGCGTGCCGGTTTTCCGCCGGAGGGCCTGCTCCGGGGGTCGGTTCGGCACACCGACGGCTGGCACGACATGCACCTGCACGCACGGCTGCGCACCGACGGCCCGATCTGAGCAGTCGATCTACTCGCTGGACGCCGTCGGCGTCGCACCGTCCTTACGTCGCATCGCGATGTGACACAAACCGGGCGGCGGGTCGCACCGTGCCGTGGACGGGTGTCGTGCTGGTCGGCCGGGGTGCGAAATTGCCGTTGTGACAGAGAACAGGAAATTCTCTGGCCCGTCGCTGATGTCGTTCACGGCTGGGAAAACGTGCCGCTGACGCTGCCGTCCAGGCCCGGGTGCCCCGGTCACCTGGAGCGGTGGGCCGGTTTTTCCCCACCGGTGTGCCAGCGGGACTGCGGTGTTATCGCCTCTGTCATTGTTCCGTCACCGTCAGTGACGGTCTTTTCGGGTTGGTGAATGGAAGGCTGCCGATGGCTGCCCGGTCCGCTGTGCGAGCCGCCCAGGGCCGAGCCGCCCGCCAATGGGGCAGATCTCCCGCCGTTCGTCCGCAGAAGAAGGGTGTCACATCATGCGAGCTGGATTCGCTGATCGAACCAACGACGAGTTCCTGCAAGAGGTGCTGACAAAGGTCAACCAACTGCGGGCACGGCACGGGTCGCCGCCGCTTACCCTCGACCCGGAACTCGTGGAGTATTCGAAGTCGCGGGCGTCCTTCATGGCCGAGGCCACCAAGCTCACCCATGAGGGCCTGCGACCGGACACCGGTGAGAACGCTTCGTGGGCGGGCGCCTCGACCGGCCCCACGGCGGGCTCGGGAACTGCCGCGGTAGAAAACTGGTACGCCGAGCACAGCAACTACAACTTCGCCACGGGCGAACCCATCGACTCCACGAAGCCCATCGGGCACTTCACCGCACTGGTGTGGAAGAACACCACGAAGCTGGGCGTAGGGCGGGTCGCCGGCCAGGGCACGAAGTGGTGGGAGACCTTCATCGTGGCCAACTTCTCGCCGCCCGGGAACATGGAGGGCCAGTACGTGATGAGCGTGGGGCCCGCGAGCTGACACACGGACCCCTCGCAGCGGGGCGTGCCGGCGATGGCCGGCGCGCCCCGGTCCGCGTCAGTCGAGTGGCCGACGTCCATCATTCCCGAGCGACGCGGACCTCCTGATCAGCCGATCTCCTCGATGGTCGGCGCGGGTGTCGTCGCACCGTCCTTGCGTCGCATCGCCCGTGGCAGTCGCAGCGCGACGATGCCGGTGGCCACCAGGCCGCCGACGCCCGCGGCCACCAGGGTCACCGGGGCGGACGTGACGTCGAGCAGCACACCACCGGCGAGGTAGGACAGCGCGGCGGCGACCCCGATCGCGCCGTACAGGTTTCCGAAGACCCGGCCGAGCATGCCCGGCGGGACCGTCCGTTGCAGCAGCGTGCTGGAGGCGACGTCCATGGCCGCCAGTCCGAGCCCACGGACCCCCTGCAGGGCGATCGCGGCGGCGACGGCCCAGGCGAGCCCGGTCAGCAGGTTCCCGAGACTGCTGACCCCGAAGCCCACGATCAGCAGCAGCGGCATCGACGCCCGGGTCCCCCAGCGGGACAACATGGCGTACCCGGCGACGAGCCCGACGCCGACCGCGCCCAGCAGCAACCCGACCGCCCAACTGCCCACCTCGAAGGTGTCCCGGGCCAACACCAGCAGTGCCACGTCGTCGACCCCGTTGAAGGCGACCACCGCGGTGAAGCCCAGGAAGATCACCCGCACCGTCGGAACGCTCAGCAGATAGCCGATTCCCGATCGGGCCTGCCGCAGCAGGGACGGCTGGCGCCCCTCCTGGGTCACCGCCGGGATCGAGGGGAGCGTCGCGAGCAGCACGGCCGAGACGAGGAACGACACCGCGTCGACGAGGAGCACACCACGGAGGCCGACAAGCGGGAACAGGGCCGCGGCGAGGAGCGGGCCGGCCGCCTCCGCCGCGTTCGAGCCGAACCCGACTGTGGAGTTGGCGGTCTCCAGGTCGCGGTCGGCGACAAGTGCGGGCACCGCCGCGCGAGACGCCGGTTGGAAGATCTGCGAGGCGGTGGCGCGGATCGCGACGAGGGCCAGCAGCACCGGCAGCGGTGGCAGCGTCACCACGATCACCAGCATCACCGCGGCCTGGACGAGTTCACAGGCGACCATCAGCCGCCGGAGGTTGAGCCGGTCGGCGAGGGCCCCGCTGAAGGGACCCAACAGTGACGGCGCGAGATCTCCGACGAGCAGCAGGAGGGAGACTGCCAGCGCCTTCCCCGTCGTCTCGCTGACGTGCAACATGAGCGCGACGAGGCTGAGCGAATCGCCCGCGTACGAGACGAGCCGGGCCGTGAAGAGAGCACGAAGGGGTCGACTGCGGCGAAGCAGTTGGGTGGGACGCAGCGAGGCGCTGCCGGTCGCTGCGCCAGACATCGTGAATCCCCCGATTCATGGAGGTGCCGTTGAGCGACCAACCTCTGGGTGAGGCTAGCGATTCCGGCGTCGGAGAGCGCGCGATTAATGCCGGGTGCGGGACGGGCGGCTGGGACACCTGCGCGGCGATGCCCGTTGCGCAGGGGTTCGTCGTCGGGATCGGGACGGCTCAGCGGGCTTCGGCCCAGCCGACGAATCGCGGGGTGAGGTCGGGCGGCGTGCTGCCCGGGTTGAGCGCGATGAGGTCGGCTGCGGCTGTCTGCTGAAGCTCTGCCAGGTGGGCCAACAGGCCGGGCCGATCCTCGCGGTACTCGCCGAGCAGTCGCAGCTTCGCGGCCGAACACGGCCACCGGATGCCACAGACCCGGCACCGCCACGACGGCCGCAACGGTGAGTGCGGCGGGCGGGGCATCAGCCGACCCCCACGGGACCGGTACGCCGGCTCGGTGCGGGCCGGCGGGTCTCGTTGGCCCGGCGCGGGGACAACACGTGGATCCGCACGCCCGCACGCATGACGAACAGTTCGCGTCGTGCGATCGCCTCGCCCTTCGGGTTCAGCTCGTAGGCGTCGAGCCAGAGCCACCCGTCGTAGGTGTGTCGATCCGGCAACTCGCGGATGACCCGGACGACAATCGGTGTGCGGAACTGGACGCTGGCGGCGGTGCTCAGCAGGATCACGTCCCCCGCCCGCAGGATGCCGGTCATCGCGGCTCCGGTGGTGTCGGCGGGCGCTGCTCTGGCTCTCTCGGCTGGCATCGATGCCCCCTGGCTGGCGTTGGGAGGGGGCCGCCCCGTCGGGGCGGCCCCGCCACGAACGCGTCCGCCGGGTTCGGGTCCCTGCCGGCCGCGCCGTCTACACCCCACCTTTCCGAGAGTTGCTGGACAATCACACAGCGTTGTGCAACCTTCTTTGGACGGTTGATTTGTTCCAAGGGAGGGACGGCATGAATCACGCATTTGTTGCGGCGCTCGCCGAGGCGGGTCACACGGCCGAGAGCCTCGCAGGTCGCATCGGTGTGCACCCGAAGACCGTCGCGAGGTGGGCGAACCCGGGCCACATTCCGCAGAGTCGACACCGCTCCACTGTCGCGGAGTTGTTGGCAAAGGACACCGACGCGCTTTGGCCGGACGTCGTCCGTCGTCGGGAGCCGGTGTGGTTCCGGCGGTGGGTCGACATCGAACGCGAGGCGGTGACGCTACGGTCGTTTCAGCTCGCCTGGGTGCCCGGGCTGTTGCAGACCGAGGCGTACGCGCGGGCGACCCTGGCGGGTGGGGTGCTGAGAGCGGACGCGGTAGACGAGTTCGCCGCGGCGCGGATCGCCCGGCAGGCGATCCTCACCCGCGACAGCGGGCCGCTGCTGATCGCCGTGCTGGACGAGGCGGTGCTCCGGCGACGCGTCGGCGACGACCGCGCCCTGATGGCGGCGCAACTCACCCGCCTGCTCGAGCACGCCGAGACCGACAGCGTCCAGCTCCACATCGTCCCGGCGGACGCGCCCAGCTATCCCGGCCTGGACGGCCCGTTCACCATCGCCGACATGCCGGACGGGTCGCGGGTCGCCCACGTCGACGGCCCGGCGCAGGCGCAGATCCTCGACCAGCCATCGGAGCTTGTTAACCTGGAACGACGGTGGGAGCGTATTCGCGGAGAGGCCCTGCCCCGAGGGCGTTCCTTGGACCTTCTGAGAGAAGCGGCAGCATCATGGACATGAGCGGCGCGCGGTGGCGTAAGAGCACGAGGAGCGGCGGCAACGGCGGTGACTGCGTCGAGGTCGCCGACAACCTCCCGGGGGTGGTCCTCGTGCGGGACACGAAGGATCGCGACGGCGGCACCCTGACCTTCAGCCCGCAGGCGTGGCGTGGCTTCGTCGCGATGACCCGCGACGACGGCTGACCGAGCACCCCCGCACACCGGCTCCCGGCGCTGGTCGGGGGCCTTTCGCGTGGGCGCGCACCCTCCGGCTCACCGGACGCCGACGGCCGCCCACGGGGTCGGCCGCCAGCGGTGTCAGCGCGTACCCCAGCGACACCAACCCCAGTCGGCGGCCGGCCGAGCGGGCCGGGAAATTGCCTGGCGGCCCGCGTACCTCTGATGCGAGGGTGACCGGCGTGACTGCGCACACTCTGGCCGGGGCCCTGGCCGACGACGGACGACGACGGATCTTCGCGGCGATCGTGCTCGGCGCGACAAGCGCGGCGCAGGTCGCCGAGCGCACCGGCCTGCCGGCGCGGGTCGTGCTCACCGGGGTCCGCCGGCTCACCGACGCGGGCCTCGTCGCCGGCGCGGACGGCGCGCTCACGGCCGACGAGGCGTCGCTGCGGGCGGCCGCCCGCGACAGTCGCCCGGCCGACAACGCCGACCCCGCCGCCGATCCGGTGCTGCGGACCTTTTTGCGCGGGGACGTCCTGGTGGGCCTGCCGGCGCAGCCGAAACGGCGGCGCGTCCTGCTCACGCACATCGCCGAGCGGTCGTTCGAGCCGGGCGCTCGCTATCCGGAGCGGGCCGTCGACGAGGCGCTCAAGGCGTGGTGCGCGGCGGGCGGGTCGGACCACGCCACCCTGCGTCGGTATCTCGTCGACGAGCAGTTGCTCACCCGTGCGCACGGCATCTACCAGCGGCCCTGATCGTCCACGGCGCAAACCGTCTGGTCACGGAGGATCTTGCTAGCCTCGGCGCATGACCTCCTGCACGCCCGCCGACGGCCCACCGGATCTGTTGTTCCTGCTCTCCTGGGCGAGTCACGCGTTGCAGACCGAACACGCCGCTGGGTTGGCCGAGCTGGGCATCTCGCCGCGGGCGCACTACGTGCTGGCGCAGGCGCACACCGGCGAGCTGACCCAGCGGGAGATCGGCGAGCGGTGCGGCGTGGACAAGACCACGATGGTCGTCACGCTCGACCAGTTGGAGCGGGCCGGGCTGGCCGAGCGCCGTCCGTCGCCGACCGATCGACGGGCCCGGCTGGTCGTGGTGACACCAGCGGGGGAGCAGGTGCTGCAACGGGCACGGCAGGTGGTCCGGCGCATCCAGGACGACCTGCTCGCGACCCTGCCCGAGCAGGACCGCGAGGCGTTCCTGCGAGCCCTGCTGGCGTTGGTGAGCGGCCCACTGGCCACCACCTCCCCGTACGCGCCGGGGGCCCGCTCCGGCTGTTAGTTCTGAGGAAGATAGTTCCGGACAAGACTATCTGCTACGGTCGTACTCGTTCGTTTCCCCTGAACGAGGAGCCGTCATGAGCGCTACCGCCGTCACGTCCCCCACCACCTCGACCCTGCGCCGCCGTGCCCTCGGCGTCGCCGCCGCCGTGGTGGCCGCCGTGGTCATCTGGGCGATCGGCGCGCTGGCCGGAGTCGACTTCACGGTCGAGAGCCCGGGTCAACCCGCCACTGACATCGGAGCCGGCGAGATCGTCACTGTCGCCCTGGGGGCCGCCCTGCTCGGCTGGGCGGCGCTGGCGCTGCTGGAGCGGTTCGCCCCACGGGTCGCCCGGCCGGTCTGGATCTCCCTCGCTGCGGTGGTGACGGCGGTGTCCCTCGTCCCGCTGCTCGGCGTCGAGGCCACCGGCGGCGCGAAGCTGATCCTCGGCGCGACGCACCTGGCCGTGGCGATCCCCCTGATCGCCCTGCTGCCGGCCCACCGTCGCTGACCTCCCCGATAAGCGATTGACCGGGCGGCGATGATCGACTGGTGACCACCACCGCCCGGCCAACCTGGACGATCAGCCCCAGCCGACCCGACCAGCCCGACGCGGTGCTGCTGCTGCGCGAGTACATGACCGAGATGGTGGTGCGCTATCACCGTCGCCCGGCCCGGCCCGGCGAGGTCGACGAGGCGCTCGCCGAGATGCCCAGCGACGACCTGACCCACCCGAGCGGCCTGCTGCTGCTCGCCCACCGCGGCGACGACCTGGCCGGCTGCGCCGGACTGCGCTGGCATTCGGGCTGGGCCGAGTTGACCCGGGTGTTCGTCCGACCCGCCCATCGGGGCGCGGGTGGCGGCGCCGAACTGCTGGCCGCCACCGCGAAGCGGGCCGCGGCGGCCGGCGCGGACCGGATTCGACTCGACACCCGCGCCGACCTGGTCGAGGCCCGCGCCCTGTACGCCCGGCACGGCTACGCGGAGATCCCGGCGTACTCGCAGGGTCCCTACGCCGAGCACTGGTTCGAGAAGCGGCTGCGGTGAGCGGTTGGGCACCCTCACCCGGCAACTGTTCCTGGGCGACACGCTGGGCACCGACAGGCTGGAAGCCGGGTACGAGCACGGGGTGTTGACGCTGCGCATCCCGGTCACCGAGCGCGCCAAGCCCCGCCGCGTGACCATCACCGCCAACGGCGACGGGCGTCGGCAGATCAACGCATGATCACGATGTCGGGTGGGATCGGCGCGCCTGCACGCTGATCCCACCCGAGGCTGAGAGCCTTTTTCACATGGTGTTCTCCGACGCTCCGGTGCGGGCCCGCCCGTCCGCGCCACCCGCGCTGCCGAGTGGGCCCGTCGAGGTCACCGAGGCGTGGCTGCGCAACCGGCGGTTGTCCGAGCACACCCGTGACGCGTACCGACGCGACGTCACCGGCTGGCTCACCTGGTGCGCCGGCCGTGACCTCGACCCGCTGCGGGCCACGTTCCTGCACGTCAACGACTACGCGCGCGCGTTGGAGTCCACCGTCGCCGCCCGCAGCGGCCGACCGCTGACCCCGGCGACCGTGGCGCGGCGGCTCTCCGCGCTGTCCAGTTGGTACGACTTCCTGGTGAAGCTGGGCGCGCTGGCGGCCAACCCGGTCTCCGGGGCAGACCGACCCCGCGTCGACCGGGACCACTCCGCCACCCTCGGGCTCACCCCGGAGGAGGTGGACGCCCTACTCGGCGCCGCCGACGCGGACACCGGCCCGACCGCCCTGCGCAACCGGGCGGCGATCGCGCTCCTCGCCGACCTGGGCCTGCGGGTCGGGGAGCTGATCTCGCTGGACCTGACCGACCTCGGCACCGAACGCGGCCATCGCAGCGTGCGCTTCGTCGGCAAGGGCGGCAAGCAACGCCGCCGGGCCCTCACCCCCGGCAGCGGGTACGCCGTGGACGCCTACCTGGCCCAGCGGGCCGCCGCCACCGGCGTGTCAGTGCCCCAGCTGACCGGGCCGCTGCTGGTCACCGCCAGCGGTGCCCGGCTGGACCGGCACTCGGTGTTCCGGATGGTCCGCCGGCTCGCCCGCGCCGCCGGCATCCCGGCCTGGGCGAAGCTGTCACCGCACTCCCTGCGGCACGCCTTCGCCACCACCGCCCGCTCCGAGGGCGTGCCACTGGAGGACGTGCAGGACGCGATGGGCCACGCCGACCCGCGCACCACCCGCCGCTACGACCGCGACCGGCACAACCTCGACCGCGACCCGGCCTACGTGGTGTGGGCGGCCCGGTCCCGCCGCCGTAGCTGACGCCCGCCCGCTCAGCTCTGGGGGCGGGGGCAGATGCAGAACGGCTGCCCGATCGGGTCGAGAAGCACCACCCACCTGTCACCGCCGGGCTGGAAATCCGGCTTGGACGCGCCCACCGCGACGAACGTGGCCTCCGCCGCCGCGAGGTCGTCGACATAGAGATCCAGGTGGTAGCGCTTGTCGCCGGCCGGATCGGGCCAGGCCGGCGGCTGGTAGCCCTCGACCAGACCGAAGCCGATGGAGACGCCGCCGGAGTTGATCATCGCGTACTCGGGTTGGCTGTGGGTGACCTCCCAGCCGAGCACCTGGTGGTAGAACGCGGCGTGGCCGGCGGGGTCGGAACTGTCGAGATTGACCATGGCGAGGTCTGCGGAGACTGTCACGCCAGCAGTATGTCGCCGACCCCCGACAGGTTCGGCGCGCCTGCGCGTCGGACCCCCGACGAGGTCCGCGAGTTGGTCGGCGCCCTGCCACCGACGCGCGCCGACGGCCAGCCGTTCGACGTGGCGATCGGCGGCCGGCGGCGACGACCCGACGCACGCGCCGAACGCGCCCACGTCGATCAGCTCGCGGCGGCCGGCGCGACCTGGTGGTTGGAGTTCGTCCCGGTCGGCGACCCGGCGACGATGCGCGCCGCCGTCGCCCGGGGCCCCCTGCGCTGACCGCCGAATCAGGGGACCTCGAGGGGCCAGAACGTCACGCGGGCCGTGCCGTCGCGGCAGATCAGACCGGTGCCGGCCCGTCGGCAGTTGGTCAGACCCGCCGGAAGCACCATGGACACCCGAGGACCGTCGCGTCCCAGCGTGGCGACCAGGGAACTCCTGCCGTCCGCCGCCATTCCCAGCACCACCAGGGGCTCCGCCGGCACCAGGGGGCCCGCCACCGTGCGCCAGCGCGCCCCGGCCGGCCACGTCCACACCCGCGCCCCGGTGCCCGCGTCGATCGCCCAGCGTCCCTGCTCGTCCTGCCCGCAGATCAGGCCCTGGCAGGGCCGCATGGTCAGCTCACCCGGCTCCGCCGGCGCCTGCCACCGCGGCGCCAGCCCCGGCAGGTCGTACCCGGTCAGCGTCACCGCGCCGCCACTGGGATGACGCAGCACCAGGTGTGCGCCGACGACCTGGGGGTTGTCCGGGCCGTAGTCGGCCGGCGGAAGCTGTCCCCGCCCGCGCTCGGTGCCGTCGCGGGCATCGAGCAGTCGGGCCACCCCGTCATCGCGCACCAGCAGCACCCGCCCGGGCAGGCCGGGCAGCGCCCGGAGCACCGCCGTGGACGGCAGCGAAACCGACCACCGGGTCGCGCCTGTGCTCCGGTCGACGCCGTGCACGGTGCCCTCGACCCGCCGTCCCGGTTCGGCGGCGCTGCGCACCTCGCTCACCGCGACCGCGGCGTCCCCGGCCGCGTACACCCGCTCGGGTCGTTGCCACACCTGCTGGCCGGTCCGCATCGACCGCGCGGTGGTCATCCGCGCCCCGCGCGCCTGGTCGCGTTCGACAAGCAGCAGCAGGTCACCGGCGACCTCGGCGAACCATCCCGCGGCGGGTGGCACGGTGACCCGCCACCGCGGCGGGCCGTCCGGCGCGGCCGAGTCGTAGGCGCTCACCGTCGGCGGGTTCGAGCCCGGGTCGACGACCAGCAGCAGTGGCCCCGCGCCGAGCACGGTCGCCCGAGCGGGCACCGCCAGCGCGACCGGGGGCGTCAGCCGCGCGGCCGGGGCGGCACCGCCGAGCAGCGCACAGACCGCCACCAGCACCGCCACCCGCCACCGGCGGGGCAGCCGCAGCGGTGGCGGGTGCTCGTCCAGAGGCGCGCCCCGGTCGTCACCCAGCTCGATCAGCACCGACATTCGCGCCACCCGTCCACTCGCGCCGGCCGTCTCAGCAGAGCAACTCCAGGTGGTGGTGGGCGTCCTCGGCGATCTCCTCGTGCCGCAGCCAACGCCGCGCCCACAGCCGGGCCGCCAACTCCGCCTGCTCGTCACCCCACGCGGCGTGCTCGACGAGCAACGCGGTGGTCAGGGCGTACGCCAGGCGCAGCGCCAGACCACGGGCACCGGCCTGCACCGCGGCGGCGCCCGGATCGGCCGTCACCGCGGTGATGGTGTCGCCCAACCGCGCGGCGGCGGCGGCCAGGGTGTCGGCAAGCGTCGGCGACAGCGGTCGGGCCAGGTCGACCGCTGCGGCGAGCCGGCCCAGCACCGGCGTCCCGGCGTCCTCCCGGGTCAACGCGCGCAGCACGTCCAGGGCCAGCACGTTCGTGGTGCCCTCCCAGATCGGCAGCACCTGCGCGTCGCGCAGCAGCCGGGGCACGCCGGTGTCCTCCACGTAACCGGCCCCGCCGAAACTCTCCACGTACTCGCTGGCGGAGCTGACGGCCAGCCGTCCGGTGGCCAGCTTCGCCAGCGGCGCCACGATCCGCAGCTCCGCCGCGGCCGCCGGGTCCGCGCCGACCTCGACGCGCCCCAGCAGGGCGAACGCGTGCCCGGCGAGGGCGAACGCGCCCGCCGCGTCGACCGCGAGGGTGCCCAGCGTGGCCCGGTGCAGCGGCGAGGACACCAGCGGCCCGCCGGCGACGTGCCGCGCCTCGGCGTACGCGCGGGCGTAGTCCAACCCGCGTCGCATCCCACCGGCCGCCGCGGCGGCGTTGTGCACCCGGGTCACCACGACCAGGGTCATCGCCCGGACCAGGCCGGGCACCGCCGGATCACCCAGCGGAAGCGCGTACGCGTCGTGCAGACCGATCTCGGCGGTGGGCAACGCGCGGGTGCCGAGCTTGTCCTTGAGGCGGCGCACGATGACACCCGACGCGGGCGCGCCCGGCGCCCCGCCGATGCTCAACGGCGAGTCGGCCGCGTAGCGGGGGACCAGGAACGGCGCGAGCACGCGGCTGCCGCGCCCGGCGTCCTCCGGCCGGGCCAGCGCCACCGCCATCGCCGCGTCGGCGGCCGAGCAGAACCACTTCTCCCCGGTCAGCCGCCAGGACCCGTCCGCCGCGGGTCGGCCGATTGTGCTCGACCGGCCCAGGTCGGAGCCGCCCTGCGACTCGGTCATCCACTGCCCGCTGGTGATCGCCGTGGCCGGGTCCGTGGCGACCAGTCGGGGCAGCCACGCGTCGCGGACCCCGGTGTCCACGTCGGGCATGCTGAGCAGCGCCGCCGCCCCGTCGGCCATCGCCACCGGGCAGGAGAACGTCGCCGACTCCGGCCCGTACAGGTGCAGCAGGGCGTGTTGCACGACCCGCGCGGCGGCGCCCCAGGCGCCGCGCGCGTCGGTCAGGTAGGGAAGCGCGACCACGGCGTGCCGCGCGGCGGCGGCGCGCTGCGCCTGCCAGCCGGCGGAGGTGTCGATCCGGTCGATCCGCGCGCCCCACGGGTCGTAGCGGACAAGCGTCGGCGGGTGCGCCTCCGCGTCGGCGTGCGCCGCGCGCAGCGGCCCGGTGACGTCGGCGGCCAGGTCGGCGAGGCGTCCCTTCGCGGCGGCGTGCCCATCCGGGCCGAGGTGTCGCTCCAGCCAGGAACGCAGCAGGCCGTCACCGGCGTACGGGTCGACGGGAGGTGGTACCGGCTGCACGAAGCGGCTCATCGATCGGCTCCTGGCACTGCTCGGGGGTGTGCGCCGACGGTAGACGATCCGCGGCCGATCCGAACAGGGCGGGCGCACCCACCCAGGTTCGGTCGATTTCCGACTTGTCGCACGTGAGCGCGATCGCGTTCTCTACGGTCGGTAGTCGTGGGTGCCGGCCAGGGTTGGAGCCGACCGGCCCGGCGCAACCGCCCGATGCGCACCGGGCTCGCGTTCGCCGGGTTCGGTGTGGCGCTGTGCTGCGTCGGGGTGGCCGGGCTGGCCGCCTGGAACCTGCAAACCGTCCGTCAGGCCGCCGGCCCGATCCGGGACACCGCCGACGACTTCCTCAGCGAGGTGGCCCTGGGCGACAGCGACCGGGCGTACGACCGGCTCTGCGCGGACGCGCGCAGCCGGTGGAGCGCGATCGGCTTCACCAGTTGGGTACGGACACCGCCGATGGTCACCGACTACGAGATCACCGACGTGTCGGTCGCGACCCGCAGCGGACGACCACACGGCACGGTCACCGTGAAGGTGACCCGCGACGGCGGGCTCAGCGAGGAACGACGCCTGCCGGTGGTCCGTGAGAGCGGGGACTGGCGGGTGTGCGGTGACCCCTTCTGAGCCACCGGCCATCACCCCGGTGCGTCCCTGGCTGTTACGCCCGCGCACGGGGGTGCAGCCGACCACCTCGACGGAACTCCTCTTCGACCTGGTCTTCATCTTCAGCGTCACCCAGCTGTCGCACTACCTGATCGAGCACCCGGACTGGCGCGGCGCCGGGCGTACGGCGCTGTTGCTGGCGCTTGTCTGGTTCGTCTGGGTCTACACCACCTGGCTGACCAACTGGTTGCAACCGGATCAGGGGCCGGTGCGGGTGCTGCTGATCGGGGTGGCGCTGGGCAGCCTGTCGTTGTCGGCGGCGATCCCGCAGGCGTTCGCCGACACCGGTCTGCTCTTCGCGGTGGTCTACGTGGTCGTGCAGGTGGGCCGCACCCTGTTCGCGTTGTGGGCGGTGCAGGGCAGCCCATGGCTGGTCGCCGGATTCCAGCAGTCGCTGCCGTGGATCACCGGGACGTCGGTGCTCGTGGTGCTCGGCGGCCTGGCCACCGGGGTCGCCCGGGAGGTGTTGTGGGCGGCGGTGATCGTGATCGAGGTGGTTGGCCTGCTGATCGGTTACCCGCTGCCGGGGCGGGGACGCAGCCGCCCCGAACGGTGGATGGTCGAGGGTGGGCACCTCGCCGAACGGTCCGCGGCGTTCGTCCTGATCGCGCTGGGCGAGTCGATCCTGGTCACCGGCAGCACGTTCACCTCGCACGTGGACCTGGCCACGGCAGGGGCGTTCCTGCTGGCGTTCGCCGGTTCGGTGGCGCTGTGGTGGGTGTACTTCGCCCGGTCGGCCCCGGCCGCGACGGAGGTGATCGCGGGGGCGGGCGAGCGTACCGGCGCGTTGAGCCGGGTCGCGTTCAACTACCTGCACCCGGTGATCGTTGCCGGGGTGATCGTCGCGTCGGCGGGCGACGAGCTGCTGCTGCGGGACCCCGGCGCGCCCACCACCGCCGTCGCCGCGCTGTTCGTCCTCGGTGGTCCGGCGTTGTTCCTCGCCGGGCACGCCGCCTACAAGGCGTGGCTGTGGCGACGCCTGCCGACCAGCCGGATCACCGCCGTGCTGGTGCTGCTGGCGCTGGTGCCGGTCTGCGTGGGGCTGGGCGTGCCCGTCGCGGTGTGCGCCGCGCTGGCGTTGGCGGTGACCGTCGCCGTCATCGTGATCGACAGGTCGCGGGCACGGTCCGCCGCCCGAGGGCCGTCCTGACCGGCCGCCGGCACTGCGTCGGTTCTCGGACAACGCCAGCGTGGGCGGGCCGCCGGATGGTTAGCGTGGGTCACCGGCCCTCCGGGTGACCTTCCGCGGTGCTCGGACGAGCGGAGGCGACGCGATGGCAACCGACCGGCGCACCCCAGCACAGCGGTGGCTGCTGCTGGTGGCCGCCGCCGGTTATGGCAAGAGCACCGCCCTGGAAACCATCGGCGGGGACGGTCCGACGACCTGGCACCGGGCGACGGACCTGATCGACGCGTTGTCGCAGCCCACCAGCTCGTCGGACGCGCACCCGCCGGCCCGGGTCGCCGTGGACGAGGTGTCCGCTCTCAACGAGGACGACCAACTGGCCCTGGTGCGGCTGTTGGGCGCGCTGCCGGGTCAGCCGGCGGTGACGCTGGCCGCCCGACAACCGCTTGCCGACGCGGCGCGAAGCGCCTGTGCCGGGCCCGTCGTGCAGCGTGGGCCGGAAACCCTCGCCCTCGGCCGGGACGCGGTCGCCCGGATCCTGCGCGACGAACACGCGGTGCCCGACAGCGACCTGGCCTACCTGGTCTACGAGCTGACCGCCGGCTGGCCCGCCTGGGTACACCTCGCCGGTGACGCCCTCGGCCGGCAGGGCGTCGGCCGGCGGGAACTGCTCGCCGCCCTGACCGAACCCGGCACCGCCGGCGGGCACTTCGCCCGCGACGAGATCCTCGCCGACCTGCCCGCGCAGGTCACGAGTCTGCTCGGCCGCGTCCACCACCTCGACCCGATCACCGCGCCGCTGTGCGTGGCCATCGACGCCGACACGCCAGCCGCCACCGCGCAGGCGCTGCGCTGGTCGACCCGCACCGGGTTGCTGGTCGCCCATCCCCGCCGACGATCGGGCCCCACCTCGTCGACGGTGCAGCTGGTGCCCGTGCTCGCGGCGGTGGTGGCCCAGCAGGCCGGCCGGCCCGACGCCTCCGGACGCCGTCGGTTGTCCGCCGCCGCCGACTGGTACCTCGCCAACGCGTACCCGCTGGCGGCCGCCCGAGCCCTGCGGGACGCGAACGACACCCCCCGCTGCGCGAAGCTGATCGTCAGCCACGGGGAGGACATGCTCGCCGGTGGTGGGGCGCCGGACGTCGTGGACCTGATCAGCGCGTTGCCGCCGGCCGAGCAGAACCCCGACCTCCAACTGATCCTCGGCGACGCGTTGCGGATGTCCGGCTCGGTGACCTGGGCGTCGCGGGTCTTCGCCCCGCTGCTGGCCCAGTCGGACCACGACCGCCGCTGGCCGGCGCGGCTGCTGTGGCGGGCCGCGATGGTGCCGTACCTGCGCACCGACTATGCCGGCGCCCTCGCGGTACTCGACCGGGCGCCGCCGACGGTCACCCCACCCGGCCCCGACGACGTCCTGCTGCTGGCCTGCCGTGCCAGCACCCTTGCCCAGCTCGGCCGGGTCGACGAGGCGGTCACCACCGGAGCGCGGGCGCTCGTCGCGGCGCGACAGGTCAACGAGGACGCGCCGTTGGCGGCGGCGCACATCGCGGCCGCGCTGACCTCGTCCGGCGTTCGCCGCGACGGGCACCTGGCCGAGGCCCTGGCGGCGGCGGAACGTGCGGGTGACCTGGTCCAGCAGGCGCGGGTCCTGGTCAATCAGGCGCACTGCCTGCTGCGGGAGGCCCGGTACCCGCCGGCGCTGGCCACCGCCGCGCGGGCGGTGCGCGCGGCGGAACTCGCCGGACCGCCGGGAGTGCTGGTGACCGCGCTGCACAACGCGGGTGAGGCGCTGGTGCGCTTGGGCCGCTACGACGAGGCGACCCTGCACTTCACCCGCTCCAAACTGGTCTCCCAACGGTTGGGACTCAACCGGGCGGCCGCCGGTGTGTACGGGTTGGCCGAGGTCAGTCGCCGCCTCGGCCGACGGGAGGAGGCGTTGGCGGCCTTCACCGAGGCCGCGGAGCTGGCCCGGGACGTGGGGGACCTGCAGGTACGCATCCCGGCGCTGGTCGGCCTGGCCCGGCTGCGCTGCGAGGGCGCCGCCGCCGACCTCACCGCCGCCCGTGCCGCCGCCGACGAGGCACACCGACTGGCGCCGGCGTTCCTGCTCTCCTGCGCGCTGACCGCGACGGGCTGGGTGGCGTACGCCGGGGGTGACCTGGAGGTCTCCCGGCGGCGGGCGGCCGAAGCGGTGCGGGCGGCCCGCAACGGGCGGCAGGCCGACGCGTTGGCCGAGGCACTGGAACTCACCGCCGCGGTCGCCGCCGACCCGGCCGCGAGCCGGGACGCGCTGCTGGAGGCCGGCGCGATCTGGCGGGCGGCGGGCGCGGGACCAGCCGCCGAACAGACAGTCGTCCTGCTGGGTCGGGTCCCGGGCGCTGACGGCGCCCAGCGCTCGGCGGCGCAGGCGGCTGCCAACCGGTTGCTGGCGCTCGGGGTCGAGACGGTCGACGGACGGCAGTTGTCCGAACCGTCAGTCGACGGTGGCACCGTCGAGGTGCGGGTGCTCGGCCGGTTCGAGGTCATCGTCGGTGGGCGGGAGGTCCCGCTGCCGGCGTGGCGGTCCCGGCAGGCCCGCACGTTGCTGAAGATCCTCGTCGCCCGACGTGGCCGTGCCGTGGGGCGGGCGCAGCTGTGCGAGCTGCTGTGGCCCGACGACGAGCCGCGGCGGACCGCGCACCGCCTGTCGGTGTTGCTGTCCGCTGTGCGTGCCGTGCTCGACCCGCCCCGGCGGTGGCCCGTCGACAGGTACGTGCGCGCCGACCTGACCGGCGTGCGCATCGACAGGACCCGGGTGGTCGTCGACGCGGAGAAGCTCCTCACCGACGTCCCGGCCGCCGAGCGGCTCGCCCGCGACGGTGACCCGGCGCGGGCCCGTGCGCTGCTCGCCGAGGTGGACGCCGCCTACCGGGGGGACGCCTTCGCCGACGAGCCCTACGAGGACTGGGCCGACGGGCTGCGGGAAGAGGCCCGCTCGGTGTGGTTGCGGGCGTTGCGTGAGCTGGCCCGCCGGTACCGCCGCGACGGTGACGCCGACCGGGCCGCCACCACACTGGTCCGGCTGCTCGACGCCGACTCCTACGACGAGTGGGCGCACCGCGCGCTGGTCGGGACGCTTGTCGGCGCCGGCCGGCACGGGGAGGCCCGCCGGGCGTTCGACAGGTGGGTCGGGGCGATGCGCGCGATCGACGCACCGCCCCCGGATCCGGGCGTGCTGCGGACGACGGCTGGTCAGCAAATGTAGAGATTCTCGTTGCCGTCGCTGCTGTCCACGTACGAGTAGAAGATCATGTCGCTGTTGGGCTCGTCGTCCTCCGCGCAGGTGTCCTCCCCGGCCCCACCGTCGAGGCTGTCGCCGCCGCTGACCACGCCCCAGATGGTGACGCCGGCCACCCCGATCAGCAGGTCCGCGCCGTTGGACCCGGAGAGGTAGTCGTCGCCGTCGAGACCGGCCAGCACGTCGTCGCCCGCGCCGCCGACGAGGGTGTCCCCGCAGCCGTTCCCGAACAGGACGTCGTCGCCGGCGCCACCGTGGATCGTGTCGACGCCACCGCCGCCGTAGATGATGTCGTCGCCGCCGAGCCCGTAGATCTCGTCGGGTCCGCCGCTGCCGTGCAGGATGTCGTCGCCGGCGGTGCCCATGATCGGGTCGCCGTCGGTGGCGGCGCACGGATTCACGTCCGGGTCGGCGTACGCCGCGCCACCGCCGACGCCGATCACAGCGCCGCTGACCAGGAGGGCGGCCAGGGCCGCCGCTCGGATACGCATGATGAGACCTCCCGTTCGTGGGCTCCGCCGGAGCCCGGTGACGCCGCGATGACGTCGCCGGCACTGTCGCAGCCGCCCGTCATCGTGGCGTCAGTACGCCGCTGCTGACGCCCTCCTGACGACCGTGCCGAGTCTGGGTCCACAGCCGTCGTCGACAGTCGACGAGGCAGTACGGAGGGAACATCCCATGAAGCGGAAAATGGCCGGTCTGGCAGCGCTGACCGGCATGGCGGCGGCCACGACGCTGCTCGCACCGACAACCCCGGCGCAGGCGTCGGTCGGCCTGTACCGGGTCGCCGCCACAAGCGTCCTGGACGCGACGAACGCCAAGACCATGCCCATCTCGTGCAACGGCGCGGACCAGGTCGTCGGTGCCGGCGGGCGGATCAACGACGGTCAGGGCGACGTCCTGATGACCCGCATGTACGCCGACGCCGCCCTGCACACCGTGACCGTGGTCGGGGTGGAGGCCAACGCCACAAATGTGCCCTGGTCGGTGGGCGCGTTCGCGGTGTGCGCACCGGCCGGCACGGTGGCCGGCCTGCAACTGGTCACGACCACGTCGGCGAACAACGCCCTCGACAAGGTGGGCGTCACCGCCGTCTGCCCGGCGGGCAAGAAGACCTTCGGCGGCGGGTACCGGATCGACAACGCCAACGCCGCGGTGGCGGTCGACGAGCTGGCGTTCACCTCGGCGCTCGGCGCGGTGTCGAGCACCGCGTACGTGTTCGGCGCGCCGGGTAACTTCACGTTGCAGACTCAGGCGTTCTGCGCCAACCCGTTGCCGGCGATGGCGCTGGTGGATGCGTTGAGCGCGTCCGACGCGACCTCGCCTAAGCCCGTGCCGACGCTGGCCTGCCCGGCGGGGTCGCAGACCGCGGGGGTCGGCGGAGTGCTGACCGGGCTCCTCGGGGCAGGCTCGGTGACGACCCTGGTACCCAAGGCGACGCTGGACACCGCCGAGGCGACCGGACGGGAGATCGTCGCATTCGGCGGGGCGTGGAACCTCAGGGCGCAGCAGGTCTGCGTTGGCTGAACCACCCATCGCACGGCCGGCCGTCCCCAGCACGGGGGCGGCCGGCCACCGCGCCGGGATCGATTTGCGGCTTGTCACCCGTCGGCGCGACCGTATTCTCTACCGTCTGTAGTCGTGGATGCCCGCAATGCGCACGCCGCCGGCCCGATCCGGCCGGCGGGTGCGCGGTGACCCCCTCCGGGTCGGACGGCCATCCGCTGCATCCGCGGCTGCTGCGCCCGCGCCGCGGTGTCGAGCGGACCACGTCCACCGAACTGTTCTTCGACCTGGTGTACGTCTTCACGATCACCCAGTTGTCGCACTACCTGAGTAGGGACCTCGGGTGGCGGGGCGCCGGACGGACCGCCGTCCTGCTGGGCATGGTCTGGTTGGTGTGGATCTACACGGTGTGGCCGACCGGTTTGGGCGCCGGACGGCTCAGCCGCGGTGATCGTGGCCGGCTGGGTGTCGGTGCGGCCGGTGTCTCAGTCGCGGGGGCCGAGGTCGCCGCTGCGGTAGTGCCGGCGGCAGAGCACCTGGTAGCGCACCTCGGCGGTGTCGACGGTGTCGCCGATGACGACCTGCGCGCCCTCGCGGACCACCCGCCCATCGGCGACGCGGGCGTTGAGCAGCCCCTCCCGGCCGCACCAGCAGAGCACCTCGACCTGGATGCGGGCCACCTCGTCGGCCAACTCGAAGAGGCGTTGCGCGGCGGGGAACAGGCAGGACCGGAAGTCGGTGGCCAGGCCGAACGCGAACACGTCGACGTCGTAGCTGTCGACCAACTCGGCCATCTGCTCGACGTGCTCGACGGTGTAGAAGCACGCCTCGTCGCAGATCAGGTAGTCGACGCGTACCCCGTCGGCCCACCGGCCGCGCACCAGGGCCCGCAGGTCCAGGTCGTCGGTGACCTCGATGGCCTCGTGGGCCAGGCCGATGCGGGTGGTGACCTGCGGCCCCAACGACCTGTCGATGCGGGTGGTGACCAGCCCTCGGCGGCCCTGCCGGGCGTGGTTGTAGTTCATCTGCAACGCCATCGTCGACTTGCCGCAGTCCATCGGCCCCCAGAAGAACTTCAACGCCGCGGCGTGCACCGGACGCCCGTCGAGCCCGCGCGCGGCCGCGCACCCGGCCGGGGCGTGCGGCTGGCCGGGGAACGGGTGAGCCAGGCAGGTCGGAGCGGTGGCGGCGTCGTCTGTCACGGTCGGGCAGCCTAGCCGATCGGCCGAGGCTGATCTGCCGCGCGCGGGACGCGTGCTCAGAGCACCCGGGGTGGGGTGTTGCCGGCGGCGACGATGGCGCGGCGGATCGGCACGGCGGCCAGGAGCAGGAAGCCGACCACGAAGAAGATCAGCATTGAGACCAGGCCCAACCGGTAGGAGGCGGTGAGTTGGAACACCAGACCGAAGGCGAGCGGGCCGAGCCAGCTGGTGCCCTTGTCGCTGATCTCGTAGAAGCCGTAGTACTCGCCCTCCTTGCCGGCCGGGATGAGCTGGCTGAACAGTGACCGGCTCAACGCCTGGCTGCCGCCGAGGACCAGGCCGATGCCCGCACCGAGGATCATGAACGGCACCGGCGCCTCGGCGGGCAGCCGAAACGCGGCGATGATCACACCGGTCCAGAGCACCAGGCTGAGCAGCACGGTCTTCCACGCGCCGATGCGCCTGGCCAGCGCGCCCATGCTCAGCGCGCCGCCGAAGGCGAGGAACTGCACCAGCAGGATCGTGATGATCAGGGTGCTCTGCTCCAGGCGCAACTCCTCGGTGCCGTACTGGCTGGCCAGGGTGATGGCGGTCTGGATGCCGTCGTTGTAGACCAGGAAGGCGAGCAGGAAGAACAACGTCAACGGGTACGCCTTGATCTCGCGCATGGTGCGGCCGAGCTGCCGGAACCCGTCGATGAGCACGTTGCCGCCGCCGGTCAGGGCCGCAACGCTGGGGCGCTCACGCAGCCAGCGCAGCGGGACCAGGGTGAACACCGCCCACCACACGCCGGCGGACACGATCGACCAGCGGGCCAGGTCCAGGGTGCGTTGCGGGTTGTCGCCCTCGTCGAGCAGGGTGATCGCGACGAGGTTGAGCGCCAGCAGCAGACCACCGCCGAGGTAGCCCAGCGCCCAGCCGCGACTGGAGATGCCGTCGCGTTCGTCGGGGCCGCCGAGCTGCGGCAGGAACGAGTTGTAGACCACGATCGCCGCGCCGAAGGAGATGTTCGCGACCAGGAACAGCGCCCCGCCGAGCAGGTAGCGGTCACCGGTGACGAAGGCCATCGCGATGGTGGCGCCGGCGCCGGTGAACGCGGCCCCGCCGAGCAGCCGCTTCTTGTGCGCCGACCGATCGGCGATCGCCCCGATGACCGGCAGCACGAACACGGTGAGGAGCACCGACAGCGAGATCAGGTACGGGTAGAAGGACCCGGGCGCGACCCGAATTCCCAGCGGGTGCACGTACCCGTCGCAGGTGTCCGCGCCCAACTCGCAGCCGGCGGCCAACTCGGCGACGGTGGTCAGGAACGGACCGAGGAACACGGTGATCACCGTGGTCTGGAACGCGGAGTTGGCCCAGTCGTAGATGTACCAGCCCCTGCGCTCGCGGCGGGTGCTCGCCGGGGGCGGGGTGTCATCCACCGTGGGGGTCACGGTCTCGGCCATCCGGGGGTCCTTCGACGGGTTCAGGCGGCCCAGTGGCCGCGGCTGCGGTAGACGTCGCGCAGCACGCCGACGTGATCGGTCATGATGCCATCCACACCGAGATCCAGTAAGTCGTGCATCTGGTCGGGTTGGTCGATCGTCCAGACGTGCACCTGCAGGCCGATCCGGTGGCAGTAGTTGAGGAACCGGCGGTCCACCACCGGCACCCGCCCGTAGCGCGGCGGCACCTGCGCGGCGACCACCGACGGAGGCAACCGCAGCGGGCGTCCGTGCAGGGAGGCGAGCCGCAGCCGGGCGACCCCCCGCATGCCGAGGCTGGTGGCGACCCGTCCCTGCGTGAGCGCGCGCAGCCGGGTCAGGCGGGCGTCGCTGAACGACGCGAGCAGCACCCGGTCGGCGGCGCCGGCCCGGGTCACCGTCGCGACCGTCGGCGCGACGCCGCCGTCGGCCTTCACATCGATGTTGAAGCGGACCTGCGGCCAGGCGCCCAGTACCTCGTCGAGCCGGGGTACGACGGCCGCGCCGCCGACGCGTACCGAAGCGAGGTCGGCCCAGCTCAGCTCGGCGATGCGCCCCGCCTCACCGGTGACCCGTCGCAACGTCGGGTCGTGGAAGATCACCGCCACGCCGTCGGCGGTGGCGTGCACGTCGGTCTCCACGTACCGGTAGCCGAGCCCGACGGCGCGGGCGAACGCCTCGGCGGTGTTCTCGTCGCCCTCGGCGGCACCGCCACGGTGGGCGAACGCCAGCGGCGCGGGCGCGTCCAGGTAGCCGAATCGGGTCAACACGCGAGGCAGTATGCCCCCGGTTGATGGCCGGCGGGTGGCCGGCCGGCGTCTGTCGCCCGCTCGCGCCGCCGCGCTGGCCGTCAGCCGCAGATCAGGTCGTCCAGCAGGGTCATCTGCCGCTGGATGACCGCCACCGCCGGACCCGGGTCGGCCAGCTCGGTGGCCAGGTACAGGACCGTCGCGCGGCGCCCGTCCGGGCTGACCGCGGCGAGGGTGCTCATCCCGGGCATGGAACCGACGTGCGCCCAGGCGCCACCGCACCGGTTGGGTATCCACATGATCCCCAGCCCGTACCGGATGCCCGCCCGGATGCCCTGGAACCCGTCGGCCAGCACGGTGCGGTGCAGTTCGGCCAGTTGCGCGGGTCGCAGGAGCTGGCCGCGGCCGACCGCCTGCCAGAAGCGGGCCAGGTCGGTGGGGGTGCTGACCAGGCCGCCCGCCGAGGCCGTCACCGTCGGATTGAACACGGTCGTGTCGACCAGCGGCCCGCCGGGCGCGAACTGCCGGTACCCGTTGGCGTGCGGCTGGGGCAGGGTCGGTTGGTCACCCGGGTAGAACGTGTGGGTCAGGCGCAGCGGCAGCAGGATCCGGGAGCGCACCTCGGTGTGCCACCGATGCCCGGTGACGCGCTCGACGAGCATCCCGGCCAGCAGGTAGTTGGTGTTCGAGTAGCTCCAACCGGTGCCGGCGGCGAACAGCGGCGAGTGCCGCATCGCGGTCGCCACCTGCTGCGCCTCGGTGTGGTGGTCGAAGCGGTGCGTCCGGAACTCGTCGGCCGACCGCAGGGCGGCGAGGTCGCCGGTGGGGTCGTAGAGGCCGCTGGTGTGCTGCAGGAGCTGGCGAACGCTGACGTACCGGCCGTCGTTGCCGTTGCCGGTGACGACGCCGGGCAGCCAGCGTTCGATCGGGTCGTCCAGCCGGATCCGGCCCTCGCCGACGAGTTGGAGCACCACCACCGACACGAACGTCTTCGTGGTGCTGCCGATCCGGAAGTACCCGTCGACAGGCGTCGGCGCGCCGGTGTTCAGGTCGGCCACGCCGCTGCGCGCCGCGGTCACCCGGCCCTCGTCGCGGACCAGGCCCTGCGTCCCGGACACGCCCAGGCCGTGCAGGTCGTCGAGGCCGCGCGTGAGCACCGTGGCCGTCAACCGGTGATCCGGGGTGGGCGGCGCGGCTGACCCGGCCGCCGGGCCGACCGTGGCGGCCAGCACTGCGGCCACGGTCGCGGCCGCCACGACGCCGTGCCGGCGCACGGCCTTCCGTCCTGCGACAACCACGCTCATCCGAAGGCTCCCTTCAGGGACAACATTTGTGCCCAAACGCTACGAAGAGCCTCGATGTCCGCACCAACCGGAGAACCCCCGATTCGACGTGGGGGATTACCCCCGGCACCCGGCGGACAGCGGGGCCGGCGCGGACCTACGGACTCAGGTGGCGCAGGACCGCGAGGACACGGCGGTTGTCGGCCTCGTCCGGAGGTAGCCCCAGCTTGTCGAAGATGCTCGCGACGTGCTTCTCCACCGTTCCGCCGGTCACCGTGAGCGCGTCGGCGACGCCGGCGTTGGAACGCCCCTCCGCCATCAGCGCGAGCACGTGGCGCTCGCGTGGGGTCAGCGCGGCCACCCCGTCGGCGCGGCGGCTGACGCGCAGCAGGTGACCGACGACCTCCGGGTCGAGCGCCGTGCCGCCGGTGGCGACCCGCCGCAGCGCGTCGGCGAACTCCGCGACGTCGGCCACCCGTTCCTTCAGCAGGTATCCGACGCCCGCCGCGTTGCCCTGCAGGAGCCGGGCCGTGTACGTGGTCTCGATGTACTGCGACAGCACCAGGACGCCCGTGCGGGGGTGCTGGCGGCGGATCTCGAGTGCGGCGCGCAGCCCTTCGTCGGTGTGCGTCGGCGGCATCCGGATGTCGGCCACCACGACGTCGGGCTGATGCGCGGTCACCGCGGCGAGCAGCGTGTCGCCGTCGCCCACGGCGGCGCACACCTGGTGGCCGTGGTCCTCGATCAGGCGGGTCAGCCCCGCCCGGAACAGGGCGGCGTCCTCGGCGATCACCACGCGCACCCTCATGCGCGCAGCGGAAGCTCGACGGTGATCGTCGTCGGGCCACCGGGCGGGCTCGCGATGCTCAGCGTGCCGTCGACCACGGCGACCCGTTGCGCCAGCCCGAACAGGCCAGTGCCGCGGGTCGGGTCGGCGCCGCCGGTGCCGTCGTCGGCGACGCTGAGCCGCAGCGCTTCCCGCCCGCCGGCCACCCGGAGGGCGGTCGTGGTCGCGTAGCTGTGCTTGGCGGCGTTGGCCAGCAGTTCGGCGGCGCAGAAGTACGCGATGCTCTCGATCGCGGGGGTGGGCCGGACCGGGATGCCGATCTCCAGCTCGACCGGGATCGCGCTGTCGGCGGCCAGCGAGGCGAGGGCGTCGGCCAGCCCGTTGTCGAGCACCGGCGGGTGGATCCCGCGGGTCAGGCTGCGCAGGTCGCCGAGCGCGTCCTTGGCGCCGCGCAGCGCGGCGTCGACCAGCTCGCGGACGGCGGCGGCGTCCGCGACCTCGTCGCCGTCGCCGAGCTTGCGGCGGGCCATGCCGAGGTTCATGGCCAGCGTGGCCAGCCGGATCTGCGCGCCGTCGTGCAGGTCGCGTTCCAGCCGGCGCAGCAGGGCGGCGGAGTCGTCCACGGCCGACGCCCGGCTCCGCTCCAGCTCGTGGACCCGCTGCGCCAGCCGCCCCGGCCCGAGCAGGCCTCGGATCAGCCAGGCGTCGGCGGACGTGACGGCTCTTGTCACCCACGGCGCGGCCAGCAGCATCGCCGCGCCCGCCGCGGCGGCGGCGAACGTGCCGCCGAGGGTCGCGACGCGGAACGTGCCGTCGCCGAACAACCCGAACGGCGTGAACACCGGCACCGGGTCCAGCCGGACTCCCGGCGGGTGGTTTCGGAACGCCCCCCACAGCAGCGGGTAGCTCAGGTTGACCAGGCCGCCGATCCAGAAGAACACGGCGTACAGCTCGATCAGGCTGGCCGGCAGCTTGGCCAGCACGTACCCGACGGCCCGCCAACCGGCCCTGTCGCGCAGCCCGGACCAGGCCCGACCGGCGCGCACCGGCGGCGGCGCGACCCGGACCCCGAGCAGCCGGGTCGCGAGCGTGCGGTGCAGTGCGCCGAGCCTCCGGGCCGCCGTCGTCGACACCAGCAGCACGAGCAGCAGTCCTACGCTGACAACGGCGATGACCACATCGGTCCAGGCGGGGTTGCTCCGCCCGCCGGTGCTGACCCACCAGCTCAGGTCCACCGCGACAACGAAGAGTGCCACCGGGTTGACCACGACGAAGGGCAGCCCGGCGAGGCAGAACGCCAGCTCACGGGCCGTACGCTTGGTGAACGGAGCCACGACCGCCGCGCGGGCGCCTCGCCACCGCACGCCGACCGTCGGTCCGGATCCCCTGGTGAGGTTCCGGGCCTCGGTCACCTGATCTCCTTGCGTCGTCGGTGGCTACGGAGGATCACGGTAGGCGCGCAGTTGTCCGGGCGGGAGCCGGCTGACAGCCGTCTTCCGCTGGGGGATTTCCCCCAGGCCCTAGCTCCAGTCGGTCTGGTAGCCGTCGTGGCGTAACAGGTCCAGCAGTTCGGCCTC
This sequence comes from Micromonospora sp. DT228, assembly GCF_049841595.1. NCBI lineage: Bacteria > Bacillati > Actinomycetota > Actinomycetes > Micromonosporales > Micromonosporaceae > Micromonospora > Micromonospora sp. DT228. The sequence continues at coordinate 50,376 of NZ_JBNCKO010000017.1, read as the reverse complement.
GGTGGGCGGGTGCACCCGGGTGAGCGCGGCGCTCAGGTCGTCGACCCCGACCGGGTCCGGTCCCTGCACCTCGATGGCTCGCACCGTGGCTCCGTCGGCGCGGTACAGCGCGATCGACGGGTCGCTGTTGTCGGTGTCGTGGGTCACGACAAGCGTGCGCCCGTCGCCCAGGTCGGTGCAGGTGCGCAGCCGCGGCACGGCGCAGTCGACGCCCTCGGGCAGCCCGGTCGCGGGTTGCGGCACGCGCAGCCGCCAGAGCACGGGCACCGACCGGCCGTCGGCGGTCCGCAGTGCGTAGGCGATGTTGAGGCCGCCGCGATCGACCCAGCCGACGGTGCCGGGGCGGGTGACGTCGTCGGGGATCAGCAGGTGTTCCCGGGGCCACGGCGATGATCTGGTCAGGTCGGCGAGGTCCCGCTGGTCCTTGTCGTCGTGGTACGCGCTGCGTAGCCCGGCGTAGCCGACCCCGCAGACGACGAGGAGCACCAGTGCGACAAGGATGATCCGACGGCGCGACACGTGATCACTGTTCCAGTCGCCCGACCCGGCGTCGTGCCGACCCCGGGGGCTCAGGCCAGCCAGCCGCCGGTCATCCGCGCCACCGCGGCGCCGTCGAGGTCGGCGAGCTTGACTCCGACGAACTGCCGGGCGCCGTCGGAGGTCTGCACCCGTACCGGCGGTGTCGGGTCGGTCAGCGTGGCGACCACCACCGCCGCGGCGTCGGCGGGGGACTGCGCGGCGGCGAACGCCTGCCCGGTGCGGGCCAGGTACGCGCGCAGCGCCGGGCCGTACACCCCGGCGTCGGCGCTGGCGGTGTCGACGTCGATGCCGATGTTGGCGACGAACTCGCTGGCCACCGCACCCGGCTCGACGAGGGTCACCCGTACGCCGGTGGTCGCGGCGAGCGGGGCGAGGGACTCCATGTACCCCTCGACGGCGAACTTCGCGGCGCAGTACGCCTCGTTGAACGGCTGCCCGACGATCCCGCCGACGCTGGAGGCGGTGACCAGGCGTCCCCGGCTGGCCCGCAGGTGGGGCAGGGCGGCGCGGCTGACGTGCAGGACGCCGAAGAAGTTGACCTCCATGACGGCCCGGACGTCGTCGACGGTGTCCTGTTCCAGGGTGCCCACATGCCCGGCGCCGGCGTTGTTGACGACCGCGTCGAGCCGGCCGTACGCGCCGATCACGTCCCCGACGCAGCCGTCGACCGCGTCCGCGTCGGTGACGTCGAGCCGTCGTACGTCGATCAGGTCGGCGACCCCGGCGGCGCTGGCGGCCTCGCGTAGCCGGTCGGCGCGGGCCACGTCGCGCATGGTGGCGACGGTCCGCCAGCCGGCCCGCGCGCAGCCCAGCGCGATCTCCAACCCGATGCCGGTGGACGTGCCGGTGATCAGCACCGTCTGCTCGCTCATGCGTCGGCCTTTCGTTGCGGGCGCTACGGGCGGACTCGCTCCTGGACCCGCCGCAACAGGTTACGGGCACGGACGGTGATCGACTCGGTTTCCTGAAAAGCGCCGGGTCCGCGGCTGTGGAGACGCCGGTTCCAGGAAGCCGAGTTGATCTCGGAGTCGCTGTCAGGCCGAGCGGCGGCGGTGGGCGCGGCTGGTGTCGGTGGGGCGGCCGGGGTCGACGTGGCGGGGCAGGTCCGGTTCGTCCGGGCGCAGCGGGGCGAGGCTGTCGGTGAGCGCGTCGATGATCCGGCTGGTGGCCCGGCGGGCGGCGCCGGGGCTGTCGGCGGTGCTCTCGCCCAGGTCGACGGGTGCGCCGAAGTGCACCCGGAGCACCGGGCGACGCCACAGCGCACGGGCGATGCCGCGCAGCATGCCTCGGGGCGCCTGGTAGGGCAGCACCTCGTGGGAGCCCCACTGGGCCACCGGCACGACCGGGGCGCCGCAGGCCAGGGCGAGGCGGGCGGCGCCGGTCTTGCCGCGTTCGGGCCACATGCCGGGGTCCAGGCCGATGCGTCCCTCGGGGTAGATGAGGATCACCGACCCGCGGGCGACGGCGGTGGTGGCGTCGTCGAGTGCGCGGTGCACGGCGCTGGTGCCCCGGTCGACGCGGATGTGCCCGGCGTGGCGCATGGCCGCGCCGAGCACCGGGGCGCGGAACAGTCCGGCGGTCGCCATGATCCGGGGTGCGATGCCGCGGGTCTGGCAGGCGGCGGCCAGCACCAGCGGGTCGAACGGGCTGATGTGGTTGGCGGCCAGCACCAGCGGGCCGCGACGCAGGTGGGCCTCGACGTCGCCGGTGACCTCGAGGCGGGCCAGCAGGCCGACGAGGGCGCGGGCCAGCAGTTGGGCCGTGCGCCAGATCAGCGGGGGTTGCCAGGTCGAGTGCGTGGTGTCCATCAGCGCGACATCGTCGCACGCGCCGGTGGGGTCACGAGGGCGGGTCGGGTGATCAGGGTCATGGACGCCGGGCGGGTCCGGGTCAGCCGAGCCTCTACGACGAGCAGTAGTATTTACTACGTCTCGTAGTACGGATGGATGGGGGTTTCAGGTGGACGCGTTGGACGTTGCCCGCTGGCAGTTCGGTGTCACCACCGTCTACCACTTCCTCTTCGTGCCGCTGACCATCGGCCTGTCCGTGCTGGTAGCCATCCTGCAGACGATGTGGCACCGCACCGGCAACGAGCGCTACCTGAAACTCACCAAGTTCTACGGCAAGCTCTTCCTGATCAACTTCGCCATGGGCGTGGTCACCGGCATCGTGCAGGAGTTCCAGTTCGGCATGAACTGGAGCGACTACTCCCGCTTCGTCGGCGACATCTTCGGCGCGCCCCTGGCCATCGAGGCGCTCGTCGCGTTCTTCCTCGAATCCACGTTCATCGGCCTGTGGATCTTCGGCTGGGACCGGCTGCCCAAGCGAGCCCACCTGGCCAGCATCTGGGCCGCCGCGATCGGCACGAACCTGTCCGCGTACTTCATCCTCGCGGCGAACTCGTTCATGCAGAACCCGGTCGGCTACCGGATCAACCCGGACAGCGGGCGCGCCGAGCTGACCGACTTCCCGGCGGTGCTGACCAACAAGGTCGCCCTGATCACCTTCCCGCACACCCTGGCCGGCTCGTTCCTGGTCGCCGGGTCGCTGATCGTCGCGGTCGGCCTGTGGCACGTGATCCGCAACCGCGACTCGGCCGACACCGACGCGTACCGCTTCGCCACGAAGTTCGGCTCCTGGGTGGTCCTGGTCGCCTCCGCCGCCGTGCTGTTCACCGGCGACATCCAAGGCAAGATCATGACGGACGTGCAGCCGATGAAGATGGCCGCCGCCGAGGGCCTCTACACCACCGAGAGCCCCGCCTCGTTCTCCGTGCTCACCATCGGCAGCCTCGACGGCAGCCGCGAGGTGTTCGCCCTCAAGATCCCGTACCTGCTGTCGTTCCTGGGCACCGGCGACCCGCACGGCACCGTACGTGGCATCGACGACCTGCAGGCCCAGTACGCCACCCAGTACGGCGCGGGCAGCTACACCCCGATCATCCCGGTCACCTACTGGAGCTTCCGCTTCATGATCACCTTCGGGTTGGCCGCCGGCGCGATCGCCCTGCTGGTCCTGTGGAGCCAGCGCAAGGGCCGCACCCCCAGCAGCAGGTGGCTGCTGCGCGCCGGGCTGGCCATGCCGGTGCTGCCACTGCTGGCCAACTCCTTCGGCTGGATCTTCACCGAGATGGGTCGCCAGCCGTGGATCGTCTTCGGCGAGATGCTCACCCGCAACGGGGTGTCGCGCAGCGTGTCCCTGGCCGAGGTGCTCACCTCGTTCACCGCCTTCACGCTGATCTACGCCACCCTCGCCGTGATCGAGGTGAAGCTGCTGCTGCGCTACGCCAAGGCCGGCGTACCCGACGTCACCGAACAACCCCCCACCGACGACACCGACGACGCCGAGCGCCCGCTCGCCTTCGCCTACTGATCCCGGAGCCCATCGTGGAACTGACCACCATCTGGTTTCTCCTCGTCGCCGTGCTGTTCACCGGGTACTTCATCCTGGAAGGCTTCGACTTCGGCGTCGGCATGCTGCTGCCCGTCCTGGGCCGCGACGACCGCGAGCGCCGCGTCCTGATCAACACCATCGGCCCGGTCTGGGACGGCAACGAGGTCTGGCTGATCACCGCCGGCGGGGCCATGTTCGCCGCGTTCCCCGAGTGGTACGCCACCCTGTTCTCCGGCTTCTACCTGCCGCTGCTGCTGATCCTGCTGGCCCTGATCGCCCGGGGAGTCGCCTTCGAATACCGGCACAAGCGCCCCGAGGCGTCCTGGAAACGCCGCTGGGACACCGCGATCGTGGTCGGCTCGCTGCTACCGGCGATCCTGTGGGGCGTCGCCTTCGCCAACATCCTGCGCGGTGTGCCGCTGGACGCCGACCACGAGTACGTCGGTGGCCTCGTGGACCTGCTCAACCCGTACGCCCTGCTCGGTGGCGCGACCACCCTCGCCCTGTTCCTCACCCACGGCGCGGTGTTCCTCGCCCTGAAGACCACCGGCGACATTCGCGAGCGCGCAGGAACGCTCGCGGTACGCGTAGGCGTCGCCGCCGCCGTGCTCGCGGTCGCCTTCCTGACCTGGACGCTGAGCATCCGCTCCAGCGCGGCGGCCGTCGTGCTCGCCGTCGGCGCGGCCCTCGCCCTGCTCGGCGCGCTGGCCGCCGCCCGGGTACGCCGGGAGGGCTGGGCGTTCACCGGCACCGCCGTGGCGATCGGCCTGGCCGTGGCGACCCTGTTCGCGGCGCTGTTCCCGAACGTGCTCCCGTCCACCCTGGACGCGGCCGGCACGCTCACGGCCACCAACGCCGCCTCCACCCCGTACACCCTGAAGATCATGACCTGGGTGGCGGTGATCTTCACGCCGGTCGTGCTGGCGTACCAGGGGTGGACCTACTGGGTGTTCCGCAAGCGCATCGGCGTGGCCAACATCCCCCAGCACTGACCGCCGGGGCGAGCGGGATCGCGTCGATCTTGCACTTTCTGTTGCCGAGATGCGTGAAATGCCCCTTACGTCGCCGCAGAAAGTGCAAGATCGCGTGCCGAATCAGCTTGGCCGGTCTCGCACCCGCGGGGAAAATGGCGGTCAGGATTCTTCCGGCGCCGCTAGGGTGTGCCGATGCCCGACGCCGTGCACGTCCGTGAACTCAGCACCGACGACCTCGACGCCGCCTGGGAGTTGGGACGGATCGCGTTCGGCTCCACCGCGGAGCGACACGCCAGCACCACCGTCGTCGTGCCCGGCATGACCCGCCACGGCGCGTTCGACGACAGCGGCCGGCTCGTCGGCAAGGCCGTCGACCTGCATCACGACCAGTGGTGGTCCGGCCGGGCGGTGTCGGCCGCCGACGTCGCCGGGGTGGCCGTCGCCCCCGAGGCCCGGGGCCGAGGCGTGGGCCGTGCCCTGCTCACCGCTCTGCTGCGCGGCGCCCACGAACGAGGGGCGGCGGTCAGCGCCCTCTATCCGACCGTCGCCGCCCCGTACCGGGCCTGCGGCTGGGAGGCCGCCGGTGTGCTGCGTACCGTCGATCTGGCCACCGCCGCGCTGCCGCGGCACCGGCCCTCCCCGGACCTGATCGTGCGGGCCGGCACACCTGCCGACCTGCCCGCCGTCGCCGACCTCTACGAACGGGTCGCCCGGTGCCGCAACGGCATGCTGACCCGCCGGGGTGAGCTGTTCGACTTCCTCGCCGCCGACCGGGGCCTGCCCGGCGACGGTCTCACCCTCGTCGAGGACGACGGCGACCTGGTCGGCTACGCCACCTGGCAGCGGGGCCGGGGCTACGGCGCGGACTCGGTGCTCACCGTCGACGAGGCCCTGGCCGTCACCGCCGAGGCCGCCCGGGAGCTCGTCGGGGTGCTCGGCAGTTGGGCCAGCGTCGCGCCGACGCTGCGGCTGTGCCCGCTCGACGGCGACGCCGTCAGCACCGTCCTGCCGCTGGAGTCGGCCCGCGACCACGAGCGGGACCTGTGGATGCACCGACCTGTCGACGTCGCCCGCGCGGTGAGCGCGCGCGGGTGGCCCGCCCACGTCCGGGGTGTCGTCGACTTCGGCCTCACCGACCCGCTCGCCGCGTGGAACACCGGCACCTGGCGGTTGACCGTCGCCGACGGCGCCGCCGAGCTGACCCGGGTCAGCGGCGAGACCGACCTGCGGCTGGACGTCCGCGGTTTCGCCCTGCTCTACGCCGGAGCCGCACCGGCGCGCGCGGTCGCGCAGGCCGGGCTGCTGCACCACAGCCCGGCCGTCGATCCGGCCGCGCTCGACCTGCTCGCCGCCGCGGGGTCGGCCCAACTGCTCGACTACTTCTGACCGGTAGCCGATCAGCGGTCGTTCTGACCCCGCGGCCGGGGATTGCTTCTCGTGAACTTACCCCTGCGGCTCCGACAGTCGCGGGTGATACCGGGTGTGCGGTCCTGGTCACCAGCCCGTCGCGGGTGCCGGCCGCCCGGCCAACCGCGCCAACGCCGGTCAGGCCGGGATCGCCGCCAGCTCGGCGTTGGCGCGGCGGGTGACGACTGTGAGCACCCGTGCTGCCGTGGCGGCCTCGTCGGCGGGGAGGTCCGCGTACAGCCGGGCGGTGAGGTCCGCGACGGCGGCGGCGACGCCGCGCCGGGTGGCGTGACCGGTGTCGGTGAGCGACACCAGCGACTCGCCGGCCGCGCCGTCGACCTGCGCGAGGCCAGCGTCGACGAGTTGGTCGACCACCTGGCGCACGGCCGACTCGTCGACCTTGAGGGTGCTGGTGACCCGCTGTGTGAGGTGTGCGGCCTCGACCGGGCCCTGGGCGAGGACGTTGAGGGCGAGCACCTGGTGGAACGTCACGCCGAGGGGTTCGGTGGCCCGTTCGAGCAGTGCGCGGGTGGCGTAGTGGGCCAGACCGATGACCTGCCCGTTGAGGGTGGGGATGGTGGACATGACGCCTCCTTCGAAACGTTGGCCGAGCCAACGTTGGCCGCACCAACGTAACACCCGATCGTGGGTCGCGCCAACGATTACTGGTAGGCTGCACCCCATGGACACCGCAGCCCCGCAGTCACCCGCCGGGCTGCGCACCACCCCGACCTGGCTGCTCAACCAGACCGCCAGCCACGCCACCCGCCTGCTCACCGAGGGCTTCGCCGCGCACGACCTACGCGGCTACCACTACCGGCTGCTCACCGCACTCAGCGAGGACGGCCCGGCCAGCCAGGCCGACCTCGGCCGCCGCTGCGGCATCGACCGCAGCGACGTCGTCGCGGCCATCAACGACCTGGCCGGCCGAGGACTCGTCCTACGCGCCCCCGACCCGGCCGATCGCCGCCGCAACGTCATAAGCGTCACCGACGCCGGCGTCACCGAGGCCCGCCGGCTGGGCGAGACCCTCGACCGCGTCCAACGCGACCTGCTCGCCCCACTGTCCAGCACCGAGCGAGAGCAGCTCACGCGACTGCTCACCCGGCTGCTGGCGCACCACAGCCGGCCCTGACCCGCCTCAGCGGGCCTCGCGCAGCTCCGCCAGCCGAGCCTCGATCTCGGCCAGCTCCGCGCGCAGCTTCTCCGCCTGCTGCTCCGCCTCGGCCCGCTCGGTGCCCAGGATCTGCTCCACCGCCTCCTGCACCCCGGGCACGTCGACAAGCGCCACCATCTTCAACGCCTCCGCCGGCTTCACCACGTACGGCTTCGCCAGTGCCTTACTGCCCTGCTGCGCCGCCACGGTCCACTCACCGTCGGCGTACGCCAGGGTCACCGTCAACCCCGCCGGACCCTTCGGCTTGACGGCCTTGACCGCCCGCCGCGCCGGCGGCTTCTCCGTCTGCTCCACCTTCGGCTCCTCCTGCCGCGGCGCGGGCACCCGCGGCGTGTCCAACACGAACTCCGGCGCCGCCACCGCCGGCGGCTCCTCCGGCTCCGGTTTCGGCTCCACCACCCGACGCGTCACGCCCTTGGGCGCCACCGCCAGGTCGGCGGGGGAGAACGGCAACTCGTCGCGACCGAACCGCACCACCACGAACTCGTCGGACACCTCCGGATCGGTCAACTCGATGACCTGACCGACCTGACCGGCGATCTGCCCCGCCGCCGCCGTGAACACCACCCGCGGTTTACGCCCGGCCGCCAACGCCTCCCGGATGCTCTGCACCTCGCTAGTGGACAAACCCTGGCCGGCATCCATCACAACCCTCTTCCGTACACCTGTTTGATTGCTGTCTTGATACCAGCCGGCTGCGACACCCGACGCACGGGGCTCACACCCCGCTCAGCCGCCCAACGCCCGCAGCGCCCGGTCCGCGTGGTCGTTCATGCTGACCTCACTGTGGATCACCTCGACGACCCGCCGGTCCACGCCGATCACGAACGTCATCCGCTTCATGCTCAACGGACCCAACGGCACCCGCCGCTTGACCCCGAACTGCTGCGCCACCGTCCCATCGGCGTCCGACAGCAGCGGATAGTCGAAGCCGTGCAGCTTCGAGAACTCGGCCTGCTTCGCCACCGGGTCACGGCTGATGCCCACCCGCGACGCGCCCAGCGCCGTGAACTCCGCCGCCAGGTCCCGGAAGTGGCAGCTCTCCGCCGTACACCCCCGGGTCATCGCCGCCGGGTAGAAGAACAGCACCACCGGCCCGCTCGCCAGGAACTCCGACAGCCGCCGCGGCGTGCCCGTCTCATCCGGCAACTCGAAATCCCGCACCTCGTCGCCGACACCCACACCCGCCACCGCGCACCTCCGTTGTCCGATCGAACGCGCGGTGAGCGTAAGCGATCACACCCAGAGCACCGCCACCTCGTCCACCACCGCCACGACCCGCACGGCCCGCACGACCCGCACGACGCGTCCGCGCCGGGCACGGTAGCGTCGGCGCGACAGTTACGCAGCCGTGGAGAAGCTCGGGAGGCACCGTGGCACCCGTCACCGTCATCACCGGCGGCGGCCGGGGCATCGGCGCGGCCACCGCCCGCCGCCTCGCCCACGCCGGTCACCACATCGCGCTGTGCTACCGCCGCGACGACAACGCCGCCACCGCCGTCCTGACCGACCTGCGCGCCGCCGGCGCACAGGCCATCGCGGTACGCGCCGACACCACCGACCCCGACCAGGTCCGCGACCTGTTCGACGCGGCCACCCAGCTCGGCCCCCTCACCGGCCTGGTCAACAACGCCGGCGTCACCAGCCCGATCGGACCCTTCACCGAACTACGCGTCGACGACCTGCGCCGAGTCGTCGACGTCAACCTCGTCGGCTACGTCCTCTGCGCCCAGCAGGCCGCCCGCCGGCTCACCGACGGCGGCGCGATCGTCAACGTCTCGTCGGCCGCCGCGACCCTCGGCAGCCCGAGGGAGTACGTGCACTACGCCGCGGTGAAAGCCGCCACCGACACCCTCACCGTCGGCCTGGCCAAGGAACTCGCCCCCAAGGGCATCCGCGTCAACGCCGTCGCACCCGGCATCGTGCGCACCGACATCCACGCCGACTCCGGCGTACCCGACCGCGCCGACACCGCCGCCGGTCGCATCCCGCTGGGCCGCGCCGGCGAACCCGACGAGATCGCCGCCGCCATCGCCTGGCTGCTCAGCCCGGACGCCTCGTACACCACCGGCACGGTCCTGCGGGTCTCCGGTGGGCTCTGACCGGGTGCTCGCCCGGTCAGAGACCACCGGACTCGCGCTCTACTGGGTGAACAGCTTCGCCGCCGTGATGACGGTCTGCACCACCCCGTAGCCGAGCAGCACCGCCACCACCGACCAGGAGATCCACAACCGGGCCCGCTGCCCGGATCGGCTGTCGTCACTCATCGCGTGGCACTCCTCTCCGCCATCGTGTCCTCATCCACGCCGTGCTCCGACGACGGTTCGTGGTAGCGCCGCGGCACCGGCCGCACCAGCAGGTTCGCCACGAAGCCCACGGCCAGCACGCCCACCATCGTGAACAACGCCGGCCGGTACGCCGCCGCCGTCAACGAACCCGGCTCGCCCTGCGCGTCGAGGAACCCGTTGACGATCAGCGGACCCGCGATCCCCGCCGCCGACCAGGCGGTCAGCAGCCGGCCATGGATCGCACCGACCTGGAACGTGCCGAACAGATCCCGCAGGTACGCCGGCACCGTGGCGAACCCGCCCCCGTAGAACGACAGAATCACGCAGGCCAACAGCACGAACAACGCCGTCGCGGTCTGCCCGACAAGGGCCAGCAGCGCGTACAGCACCATGCCGACCCCCAGGTACACCAGGTAGATCGGCTTGCGGCCGATGACGTCCGAGGTGGACGACCACACGAACCGGCCCGCCATGTTGAACAGCGACAGCAGCCCCACGAACCCGCCGGCCGCCGCCACCGACACCGCCGACGTGCCGTTGTCCCGGAAGAAGTCCTGGATCATCGGACTGGCCTGCTCCAGGATGCCGATGCCCGCGGTCACGTTGCAGAACAACACCACCCACAGCAGCCAGAACGAGCGCGTCTTCACCGCGTTCGCCGCCGACACGTTCGCCGTGGTGACAAGCGGTTTCGCCGCCACGCTGGCGGGGTCGAAGCCGGCCGGGCGCCAACCCTGCGCGGGCACCCGCACGTTCGCCACCCCGAACATCATGATCACGAAGTAGCCCAGGCCAAGCGTCACGAACAACCACACCAGGGCGCTGCCCGACGCCGTCGAACCCGCGTTGGCCGGGTCATAGCCGGGGTCGTAGAACGACAACAGCTGCCGGGACAGGGGAGAGGCGACCATCGCCCCACCACCGAACCCCATGATCGCCAACCCGGTCGCCAGACCCGGCCGATCCGGAAACCACTTGATCAACGTGGAGACGGGGGAGATGTAACCGATGCCCAGACCGATACCACCGAGCAGCCCGTAACCCAGATACAGCAACCACAACTGCTTCGTGGCGATACCCAGCGAACCCACCAGGAAGCCCGTCGCCCAGAAACACGCCGAGACGAACATCGCCTTGCGCGGCCCGTTCGCCTCCACCCAGGTCCCGGCGACCGCCGCGGACAACCCCAACATCACGATCGCGATGCTGAAGATGACCCCGATCGCGGTCTGGCTGGTGTCGAAGTGGGCGATCAGCGAGTTCTTGTAGACGCTTGTCGCGTAGACCTGACCGATGCAGAGATGAATGGCCAACGCCGCCGGGGGAATGAGCCACCGGCTGTAGCCCGGCGGCGCGACGGTGTGCCGACGATCGAGTACGGAAAGCATGCGCTGCTTCCTCTCCGACGAGGACGAAGGACGTCCCGCACTACGTGCCCACAGCACACGCAGGCGGCAAACCTCACCATCGCCGGACGGTCGCCACGCTGAGCTGAGCGGTCAGTCAGCGGGCCCGCGGCGGTCAGCAGCTACCGCAGGTCCGGGGTGTGCCAGCCGCCGGCGAGCGCGTCGGCGTCCGCCGGACCCCAGGTGCCCTTCTCGTACGACTGCACGGCGGCCGGCAGATCCAGGATCGGCTCGACGACGCGCCACTCCTGCTCGATCGTCTCCTCGCGCGCGAAACGCAGGTGCTGACCATCCATCGCGTCGTCGAGCAACCGCTCGTACGCCTCCTGCCGGCGGCCGAGAGCCGCGCCGAAGTCGACGGAGAGGTCCACCGGGCGGCTGGTCACCTCGGCGCCCGGGCTCTTCGCCTGGATCGACATCGTGATGCCGTCACCGCGGCCGAGCCGGAACCGCAGCAGGTTCGCGGGCGCCTCGGCCCCACCCTCGGCGGGGATCAAAGACCGCTGCGGCTGCTTGAACTCGACCACGACCTCGGTCGCCGTGCCCGGCAGGGACTTGCCGGTCCGCAGGTAGAAGGGCACGCCCGACCAGCGGGGGGAATCGATCGTCAACCGGGTGGCGACGAACGTCTCGGTGTTCGAGTCCACAGCGACGCCCGGCTCGTCGCGGTAGCCGGCGTACTGCCCCCGGACGGTGGACCGCGGCGACAGTGGCTCGATCTGGCGCAGCACCGCGACCTCCGCGGCATTGAACGCGTCGGTGTCGTCGGCGGCGGGCGCCTCCATCGCGATGAGCGCCACGACCTGCAGGATGTGGTTCTGCAACACGTCCCGGGTGGCGCCCACCGTGTCATAGAAGCCGGCCCGGCCCTGCGTGCCGAAACCCTCGGCGAGGGTCACCTGAATATTGTCGATGTGCTCGTTGTTCCACAGCGGCTCGAACAGCCGGTTGGCGAACCGGAAGGCGTAGAGGCCCTCGACGGCTTCCTTGCCGAGGTAGTGGTCGATGCGGAACACCCGCTGCTGGTCGAAGGCCGCGCGCAGCGTCCGGTCCAGCTCACGGGAGGACTCCAGGTCGCGCCCGAACGGCTTCTCCACGATGACCCGGCCGCGGTCGGCCAGACCGGCCGACGCGAGGCCCTCGACGACGGCGCCGAACACCGCCGGAGGGATCGCCAGGTAGAAGACCGGCCGCTCGGCGCCGCGCAGGCGCTCGGCCAACCGCCGGTAGGTGGCCGGGTCCGCGTAATCCCCGGAGATCATCGAAAGGTTGTCCGCCAGCCGGTCGAAGGTCTCGTCGTCGACCTCGTCGTTGGCTTCGGTGACCGACTTGCGAGCCGTGGTGACGAGCTGCTGATCATCCCAGGGGGAGCGGGCAACACCGATCACCGGGACGTCGAGGCGACCGCGCCGGGTCAGCTCGTACAGAGCCGGGAAAAGCTTCTTCGAGACGAGGTCCCCCGTGACGCCGAACAGCACTACCGCGTCAGAGCGCATGTCCATGGCACTTCCATTCGATGATCTGATCCTGATCTTCCGAACGGACAACGGCGCGGCCCACCGCGAGAATTCCCCGGCGAGGGGCGCACGTGAGGTCGGCGACAGCGACGGCGCTCTACCCTTAGCAAGGTTTACAGCTCGCGTGTGACGCGACTCCACGTCGCGGTCCCGCACGATCAGGCCAGGTCCCGCGTCGTCAGGAAGGCCAGGGAACTTCGTAGTACGTGGTACCCGAGGAGACGCTGACGAGATACTCGGACCTGCGCAGCAGGCCACTCCGCAGCGTGTCGAAGTCAACGGGGTTGGCCTCAACGAAGACGGTCCGCCAGGTGAGTTGCGGGACCGCCTGATTGCTCAAGGTGCTGATGTCTCGCGTCCACCCGACCCCAACCGTCAAATCGTGCCCGGGTACGAGGTAGCTCAGGCCCGGCTCGGGCAGCAGTAGCCCATCATCGGTCCTGCCGTTCGCCGCGAGGTACCTCTCGATCTCCTCGATGGCCGAGGTGGTGGTCGGCATCAGCCCGGCAGCCTTGGCACGCTTGTCAACCTCGCGCAGCACATCCAAAATGTCGCCGTCGGCCCCGAAGTACCTGGTCTCGCTAAGATCGCACCTGATGCGGTAGTCGTCGTGTGGCCACAGGGTGTTGGTGTCGCCGGCATGGCAGATGTCTTCTCTTGACGTCGCGACCGACCTGAGCGGCGCTGCCTGAGTCACGGCGGAGAGCAGGGTGCTGATTCGCTCATGGCTCGAAGCACTTGCCTGCCGGGCCGCGGCCGAATACGCCTCCCGGCTCGCTTCCTCCCGCGTGGGTGCGTCTGACACACACGCCGTCAGCGCGAGCACCAGAGTTGCAGCCGTTGCCAGCCTGGCCAGGCGACGAGAAGTCATGGTTACGAGGATGCTGGCTGGCCGCACACGCCGGATGAGTCGCCGTACTCATCCACCAAGCACTACGACGAGTACGACGGCTCCTACTCGGGCATCGGGCCGTACCTAGCCCGGCCAGCACCTTCGCCCGACCTCGCGCGCTGCCACACCGCACTGGCACCATGATGAACGGCAGCAGGGCACAGCCCGCACCGACGAGGAGGCCGGGATGGAACACGACCCGTCGCCCGGCCCGGACGAACGCTTCGTGCAACAGACCGAACGCGTCCGCCGGGAACTGCTGGACAGCGCGACACCGGTCGTCGCGCTCACCGGCCCCGACCGCCCGGCCACCGAGTGCTTCGCCGGCACCGAAACCTTCGACGGCACAATCACCGTCGTCCGAATCGTGCACGGCGACCCCACCACCGGACCGTGGGCGACCGTCGACACCGCCCGCCGGGCCGACCTCCCGGTCAACGCCGGCCCGTTACGCACGCACCTCGAACACGGCATGCGACTCACCGGAGACCGGTTCTCCGACGTGGAATGGACCGAGAACGACACGACTGTCCTGGTCGACGACCAGCCGGTTCCCGGCCGTACGGTACGAGCCGGCCATCGGTGGTGGGCGACCCGCTGCGAACGCGATGGTGTCGAGATCACCGTGACGGCCCGCGACTGGCACCCGGCCACCGTGCACCTCGGCTCGGTCACCGACCTCACCCCACTGCTGGACGCACTGGGTAGCCGACCTACGGCGGAGACACCGCCCACGGAACCGGTCGCCCTGCCGCCCGGCCTGGCCCGCGAACCGCACCGGGCGCTCATCGACGCCGCCCTGCGCACCCGTCGGGACCACAACGCCTGGATGGCCGACGGGGGAGCACCGCCGCACCTGCCCCCGTACTGGTCGACGCTCTGGCAAGCCGCCGTGCGTCGACAGAGGCAACTCACCGATCAGGACGAAACCGACGCCGACCGTGCGGTGAGCGACATCGTCGCCCACGTCACCAGCATCGCCGATGGCACCACCTGGTTCGATGAGCACGCGACACTGCGTGCCCGCGCCATCAACGAAATCCTGCTGTACGGCACCGGGCCGGGTGAAGGTGTGTCCAGTCATCCGGCTCAACGCGCCTGGCGCGAACGGCAACACCTCATGCCCCGACAGGGCACGCCCATCAACGAGCGCGAGGCCGTCGACTGGCGCTGGCGTGACGCCTGGGCCAGGTGGGCCGACACCGCACTCGAAGAGTTCTGACCGCTTGACCCGCGACCCGAATCCTGATTCGATAATGCACATTATGTAAAGCAAAGCGAGCGGACCAGGTCCCCTCGCAGTCTTCACTCGCGCGTCAGGCCCGGCGGGCAGGCGTCCTCGTCGGGTCCGACGAGGCGCGCGTTGACAAGCGGATTGCGGTGCAGCCCGGCGAGCACGGGCCCGCTGGCGCCGACGTCGGTCCAGGTGTCGTCCCAGAGCGCGGAGACGAGCCAGGAGCGATCCGCCGGAAAGAACAGGTCGGGCAGCGCTCCGTCACCGCGCAGGTGACCGGTCCGCCAGGTCAGGGCCTGCTCGGGGCCGGCTTCGACGAGCACGTAGGACCAGCCCCCGTAGAGGGACACCCGCGCGGCGTGCGGGAAGACGACGTCGTGGGCGCCGGTGTCGAGATAACCCAACCACCAGGGCTGGCCCGGGGTGGCCGCGGCGAGTTCACGGACCACGGCGTGTTCGTGGGCCTGCAGGCTGACGCCGCCGGGCGGATGGAACGTGGCGTACGCGTCGAAGACCGCCGGGATCGCCGCGGTGACCGAGAGGCTCGGTGTGGTGTGGCCGGCGATCCAGCCGACGTCGCTGGCCGTGCCGATCGGCCAGCTCCGCCCGTCGCCGGTGCGGACGGAGTTGACGCCGGTCGCCGGCTCGCGTTCGTCGGAGACGACGGTTGGCACCGCGTGCGGATCCCCGCCGGGCGGGTCGGCGGGCTGCCACCCGTGCCCCACCGGGCAGGCCCGATCCGTGTCGCCGCCGTGCTCCGTGTACGTGCGCGGCATCCGAGGCTGACCGCAGGTGCAGCAGTGCGCGGCTGGCGACGTCATGCCGGCCACGATACGTGCCCCTCGACGCAGGACGGATCGCCTGCGTTCGGGCACTACTCCCCCTCCTCCACTCTTCCCGGGAACACGAAAATGCTGCATAATATCCCTTATGCATGACAAAAAGGACGAATCGCTCGGGGTGCTGATCGAGGAGTTCCTGACCGCTCGGGCCACCCGCAAGCCCTCCCCCCACACCCTGGCGGCGTACCGGCGGGACCTGCACACGGTGGGCGACCTCATCGCCGAGGACGCCACCGCCACTCCCCTCCCCCTGGCCGAGCTGTCGATCACCGACCTCTCCCCCCGGGTGATGCGGTCGGCGTTCGCCCGCTTCGCCGGGCCCCGTGCGCCCGCGTCGGTGCACCGCGCCTGGTCCACCTGGAACAGTTTCTTCACGTTCCTGGTGGCCGAGGGGGTGCTGGCGGGCAACCCGATGCCGGCGGTCGGTCGGCCCCGGGCGCTACTCCCCCAGCCGAAACCGTTGCGGGGCACGGACACTCCCGAGGTGCTGCTCGCGTCGGTTGCCCGCGACGACGGTCGGCAGCGCGACCCGTGGCCGGAGCGCGACGTGGCGGTGCTGGCGGTGGCGTTGTGCGCCGGGCTGCGCCTGTCGGAGTTGCTGGCGCTGCGGGTCGGCTCGCTGGCGGGTCGGCCGGGCGAGCGGCGTGTCGAGGTGTCGGGCAAGGGTGGGCGGCCCCGGGTGGTGCCGATCGAGGCCGATCTGGACCGGGTGGTGGCCGACTATCTGGACAGTCGGCGGCGGCGTTTCGGGGCGCGGTCGGTGCGCCCCGACTCGGCGTTGCTCGTGGATCGCCACGGTGAGCCGCTGCGCCGTGGTGGGCTGCAGTATCTGGTGGAGTCGTGTTATCGGCGGGCTGGTATCGGGGACCGGGTGCCGCGGGGGGCGCGGTTGCACGCGCTGCGGCACACGTTCGCGACCCGGCTGGCGGAGGACGGGGCGAGCGCCGCGGAGATCATGCGGTTGTTGGGGCACGCGTCGTTGGCGTCGTCGCAGACGTACATCGAGGTGACGGCCGGGCAGCAGCGCGAGGCGGTGCGGGCCAACCGCACCAACCGGGTGTTGGCGTCGCTGGTGGCGGTGGACCGGGAGTGAGCGCGTCGGTCAGCGGGCGTGCCGCAGCGCCCAGTCGAGGGCGTGGTCGGCGATCTGCTGCCAGCCGTGCTGGGCGGGTAGCAGGTGGGCGTACCCCTCGAAGAGTTCGACCTCGGTGATGGTGTCGCCCTGGTAGTGCGCGGCGTTGGCGTGTTGCACGCGGGGCGGCATGATGTGGTCTTCGGAGCCGGAGATGAACAGCAGTGGGGCGCGTCGTTGGTTGTGGTAGTCGACGGCGATGTCCTGCGGGCCGGGCAGCAGGTTGGCCAGGAGTCCGTCGGTGAGGATGCCGCCGGCGGCGGGGATGGCGTAGCGCTCGTAGAGGGCGCGGGCGGTGCGCTCGTCGAAGGTGTTGGTGAACGCGTAGTTCCACTGGTCGAAGGTGAAGCCGACGGCCCGGTGCCGGTTGGCGGGGTTGCGCAGCACCGGGAAGGTGGAGCGCAGCTGCGAGAACGGGGTCACCGTGACGCCTTCGGTGGGTGCGGAGTTGAGCACGACCGCCGAGGCGCCGTAGCCGCGGTCGAGCAGCACCTGGGTGAAGGCTCCGCCGGCGGAGTGGCCGATGATGATCGGTGGCGTGGGCAGCGCGTCGAGCACGGCGCTGAGGTGCGCGATGATCTGCGGGGCGGTGAGTGTCTCCAGGGGGCTGGGGTCGGCGTTTATCGCCTCGACCTCGGCTTCCAGCCCGGGGTAGGTGGGCGTGAGCACCCGCAGGCCCTTGTCCTGGTAGTGGGTGACCCAGTGTTCCCAACTGCGGGGGGTGACCCAGAATCCGTGGATGAGCACGATGGTGTCGGGTGTGTCGCTCATGGTCAGCTCCGTGGCCGGCGGTGGTGTCCAACCTACGCATCCTCGGCCGGGTGGCTGACGGGTTCAGCCGAGGTCGACGAGGAGGGGGCGGTGGTCGGAGATGGTGGACGCCGGCGCGCTGACGGCTCGTACCGGTGGGAGTTGGTCGAGGGCGTGCCGGTCGGCGAGGACGTGGTCGAGTTGGACGCGGGGTTGCCCGGAGGGGTAGGTGGGGCGGCGGCCCAGGGGGTGCCAGCCGGAGATGAGCCGGGCCGGGCCGGCGGGCAGGTTGAGGTCGCCGAGCAGGACGCGGGGGCCGGGTAGGGCGCGGAGGGCGCGCACGGTCTGGCGTAGTTGGCGGGCGTTCCAGCCGGGTACGAAGGACAGGTGGGTCGCGGCGACGGTGAGGGGGCCGTGGGGGGTGTCCAGGACGGCGGCGAGGACGACGCGGGGTTCGTCGTGCAGCAGGATGAGCCCGCCGCGGGGGCCGGGCACGTAGACCGGGGAGCGTACGGGGGCGGGTTTGAGGCGGGTGATGTGCCAGCTGCGGACGGGGTGGCGGCTGATCAGGCCGATGCCGTAGCAGGGTTCGCCGTGTCCGTCGTCTTCGTGGCGTAGTGGGCGGAAGTGTTCGCCGGGGGTGCCGACGACGGCGGCGGCGAAGCGGTGTTGTGGTGCGTCGAGGGCGTGGGCGGCGATGGTGGTGAGGTCGAGTTGGCCGCTGCGGTGTTGGTCGCGGTCGACCTCTTGCAGGGCGAGCACGTCGGCGTCGAGGGCGCGGATGGCGGCGGTGAGGCGGCTGGAGGTGACGAGCCCGTCGGTCAGGGATCGTCCGTGCAGCAGGTTGAAGGTGGCCAGGCGCACTTCTGCACCATACGTGTCCGTGGCATGGTTGCCGGGTGCTGAAGCTGTTGCTGTGTTCCGTGCTGGTGTTCGTGGCGGTTGGCGCGTTGGGGGTGTGGGTGCGGCGTTCTCGGGGTCGCTGACCGGGTGAGTCTGGCCACTGCGGTGCCGGTCGGCCCTGCCCTGGTGGGCAGAATTGCCGCCCGTGGACGCCGTATCGCTGAGTACTCTGCTGGCCGCCGCCGCGATGGCGGGTTGGGTTGACGCCGTGGTCGGTGGTGGTGGGTTGTTGCTGCTGCCGGCGTTGCTGGTGGCGGCGCCGGGGTTGCCGGTGGCCACCGCGTTGGGCACGAACAAGTTGGCCGCGATCTTCGGGACGACCACGGCGGCGGCGACGTACGCGCGGCGGACCGAGGTGGATTGGCGGGTGGTGGCGCCGGCGGCGGGGCTGGCGGTGGTGAGTGCGGGGGTGGGCGCGGCGTTGGCCGGGGCGGTGCCGGCGTCGGCGTACCGGCCGGTGGTGTTGGTCGTGTTGGTGGCGGTGGCGGTGTTCGTGTTGCTGCGTCCCCGGTTGGGGGTGGTGGCGTTGCCGCGGCGGCGGACTCCGGTGCGGGTGGTGGCGGTGATCGCGGTGGCGGGGGTGGGCATTGCCCTGTACGACGGGTTGATCGGTCCGGGTACGGGGACGTTTTTGGTGTTGGCGTTCACGGCTCTGGTCGGTGCGGATTTCGTGCATGGTTCGGCGATGGCGAAGGTGGTCAACGCGGGGACGAATCTGGGTGCGTTGGTGGTGTTCGGGGTGACCGGGCATGTGTGGTGGTTGCTGGGGGCGGCGATGGCGGTGTGCAACATCGCGGGGGCGGTGGTGGGGGCGCGGATGGCGTTGCGTCGTGGGTCGGGGTTCGTGCGGGTGGTGTTGTTGGTGGTGGTGGTGGCGTTGGTCGCGAAGTTGGGTCACGACCAGTGGGTGGCGCGCTGATGTCGGTGCGGGCGGAGCACGACCGGGGGGTGCTGGCGCGGTTGTTGGGGCGTGATCCGGTGTTGCACGCCTATCAGTTGGGTGACCTGGACGATTTCTTCTGGCCGTACACGTCGTGGTTTCGCCGTGATGATCAGGTGGTGTTGCTGTATCACGGTGGTGACCTGCCGACGTTTTTGGCGTTCGGCGCGCCGGCGGACACGGCGGCGTTGTCGGTGTTGCTGGGGCAGGTGGCGCCGGTGCTGCCGGCGCGGTTGTACGCGCACCTGTCCCCCGGCCTGGCCGATGCTCTGGCCGGGTCGTTCCGGTTGACGCCTGGTGGCCGGCATCATCGGATGGCGTTGACCGATCCGGGGCGGCTGGGTGCGGTGGCTCCGGCGGGGGTGGTGCTCGGTGTGGCGGACCTGCCGCAGGTGCGGGAGTTGTACGCGCGGGCGTACCCGGGGAACTGGTTCGACGAGCGGATGGTGCGCACCGGGCAGTATCTGGGGATCCGCGACGGTGGTGCGCTGGTCGCGGTGGCGGGGGTGCATGTGTTTTCCCCGGCGTACGGGGTGGCGGCGTTGGGTAACGTCACGACGCATCCGCGCTGGCGGGGGCGGGGGTTGGGCGCGTCGGTGGTGGCGGCGTTGTGTGTGCGGCTGCTCCAGAGCGTGGAGCACGTGACGCTGAATGTGAAGGCCGACAATGTGGCGGCGGTGCGTCTGTACGAGCGGGTGGGTTTCAGCCGGGTCGCCGACTATGACGAGTGGATGTTGACGGCTTCAGGCGCGGCGGCTGGGTGAGTCGAAGCGGCCGGCGCGGATCTCGCGCAGGGCGCGGCGGCGGGTGTCGCCGCGCAGGGTGTCGACGTAGAGGGTGCCGTGCAGGTGGTCGGTTTCGTGTTGCAGGGCGCGGGCGAGGAATCCGCTGCCGGCGATGGTGAGGGGCTCACCGTGCTGGTCGACGCCGTGGGCGGTGGCGTGCAGGGCCCGGACGGTCGGGAAGTAGAGGCCGGGGATGGACAGGCAGCCCTCGTCGTCGTCCTGGAGGTCGTCGGAGAGTTCCAGGGTGGGGTTGATGAGGTGGCCGCGGTGCCCGTCGGCGTCGTAGACGAACACCTGGGCGCTGACGCCGATCTGTGGTGCGGCGACGCCGGCGCGGCCGGGGGCGCCGAGGAGGGTGTCCATCAGGTCGGTGACGAGGGCCCGTAGCTCGGTGTCGAAGGTGGTGACCGGGTCGCATCCGGTGCGCAGGACGGGGTCGCCGATGATCCGGATGGGCCGCATGGTCATGGGGGCAGTTTATCGCCGGTGGTGGCGGGTTTCGCGGCCGGCCAGGGTGGCGCGGATCGGTGCGGTCTTGGCGGCGGCTTCGGCGACCTCGGCGTGGGCGTCGCTGTCCCAGGTGATGCCGCCGCCGGCCCAGGTGTGCAGCAGGTCGGTGTCGGCGGCGGCGGTGCGGATGGTGAGGCCGAGGTCGATGTGGCCGGGGGTGACCCAGCCGAGTGCGCCCATGCTGGCGCCGCGGCCGACGGGTTCGAGGGTGGTGATCTGGGTGAGGGCGGCGTGTTTGGGTGCGCCGGTGACGGAGCCGCCGGGGCAGGTGGCGCGGAGTAGGTCGGCGAGGCCGAGGCCGTCGGCGGCGGTGGCGCGGACGGTGGACTCGGCCTGCCACAGGTCGCACCAGCGGCGGACGGTGAACAGGTCGTCGACGGTGACGGTGCCGGTGCGGGCGATGCGGGCGAGGTCGTTGCGTTCCAGGTCGACGATCATGATGTGTTCGGCGCGTTCCTTGGCGCTGGCGAGCAGTTCGGCGTGGCCGGTGGGGGTGGCGGGGCGGGTGCCTTTGATGGGTCGGGTGATCAGGTGCCCGTTGGTGACCTCGATGAGGGTTTCCGGGGAGGCGCAGCCGATGGCCCAGCCGTCGCCGGTGAGGACGCCGCCGTAGCGGGCGCCGGGGAGGGCGCTGAGGCGGCGCAGGGCGGGCAGGGGGTCGCCGGTGTAGGGGGCGGCGGCGTGTCCGACGAGGTTGGTCTGGTAGACGTCGCCGCGGCCGATGGCGGCGCGGACGGCGTCGACGGCGTCGGCGTGTTGGCGGGGGGTCCAGCTTTCGGTCCACGGGCCGAGCCACCAGGGGGTGGGTGCGGCCGGTGGGGTGGCGCGGGTGGGGCCGTGTTCGTAGATGACGACGGTGAGGTCGGGCAGGGTGGGCGTGGGCTCGGGGGCGGTGGTGGGTGCGCCGGCCAGGTGCGCGCCGGCAGCGGCGGACAGGTAGAGCGCGGCGCCGCAGACCCCGTTGTGGTGGTGGGTGGGGGCGGGTCGGGTCAGGTCGTGCAGGGGCAGGCCGTGCGCGGCGAGGAACTCCTCGGCGAGGGTGGCGGGGTCGCCGCCGTCGCGGCGGTGCCAGTGCAGGCGAGCGCGTTCGGTGAGCGCGTCGCGGCAGGCGGTGGGTGCTGCGGGTACATCGACCAGACCAGCCGGGCCGCGGGACGCGGCATACACCTGTGGGAGCGTTTCCACGCCGTATGGTCCGACCTTCCTCATCCGTTCAGTGGATTTCCCGTGCGCCAGGCCGACACCTGCTCGTTGCTGGACACTTTCGCTTGGTACTGTGCGTCACTGGTCATGTGAACCATGACACAGTGCCCCCACAGTCCGGAGACCCTGATGTGCCAGCACCAACCGACCTGCCCCTCCGCTGAAGCCACCGACCGGGAAGCCGCGCGAGTCCTCGCCTGCTTCCGTGAGCAGGGCTGGAGCCTGCTCTGCAACGGTGTGATCGTCTTCGAGGACACCGGCGAGTTGCTTCCCGACGGCAGCAGCATCGCACCGCACCGCGGTCCCGCCCGCCACGCCCTCGTGGCCTGATCGACCACCCAGCGTCACCGTTGAGCCGCCGTCGGCCCAGGCTAGTCCCCCGGTAAGGGACGTCCCCGCCCAGGCCGCAGCGGCTGCCGGGGCGGCCCGTATCGCCCGTTGTCAGTCCTCGAACGCCTCCGGCGACGGGCACGAGCAGACCAGGTTCCGGTCGCCGTACGCGCCGTCGACGCGCCGCACCGGCGGCCAGTACTTCCCGGCCCGGTCCACCCCGGCCGGGTACGCGCCCACCGACCGCGGGTACGGGTGCGCCCAGTCGTCACCGCTGACCATCGCCGCGGTGTGCGGCGCGTTGGCCAGGGGGTTGTCCCCTAGCGGCCACGCCCCGGAACCCACCTGCTCGATCTCCGCCCGGATCGCGATCATCGCGTCGCAGAACCGGTCCAGCTCGGCCAGGTCCTCACTCTCGGTCGGCTCCACCATCAGCGTTCCCGCGACCGGGAACGACATCGTCGGCGCGTGGAAGCCGTAGTCGATCAGCCGCTTCGCCACGTCGTCGACGCTCACTCCGGTCGCCTTGGTCAACGGCCGCAGGTCGAGGATGCACTCGTGCGCCACCAGGCCCTTGTTGCCGGCGTAGAGCACCGGGAAGTGCCCGCGCAGGCGTGCCGCGACGTAGTTGGCCGCGAGGACCGCCACGCCGGTGGCCCGGGTCAGGCCCTCGGCGCCCATCATCCGCAGGTACGCCCACGGGATCGGCAGGATCCCCGCCGACCCGTACTTCGCCGCCGAGATCGCCGGTGTCGCGTCGGCGTGCGCGCCCAGCGGGTCACCGGGCAGGAACGGCGCCAGGTGCGCGCGCACCGCGACCGGGCCGACGCCCGGGCCGCCGCCGCCGTGCGGGATGCAGAACGTCTTGTGCAGGTTCAGGTGTGACACGTCCGCGCCGAACCTGCCGGGCTTGGCGAACCCGACCAGGGCGTTGAGGTTCGCCCCGTCGACGTACACCTGCCCGCCGGCGTCGTGGACCTTCGCGCACAGCGACGCGATGCCCGTCTCGTACACCCCGTGCGTCGACGGGTACGTCACCATGATCCCGGCGAGCGCGTCGCGGTGCTTGTCGATCTTCGCGTCCAGGTCGACGAGGTCGACGTTGCCGTTGTCGTCGCAGGCCACCACGACGACCCGCATACCGGCCATCACCGCCGACGCGGCGTTCGTGCCGTGCGCCGACGACGGGATCAGGCACACGTCGCGGTGCGACTCACCGCGCGACGCGTGGTACGAGCGGATCGCCAACAACCCGGCCAGCTCACCCTGCGACCCGGCGTTGGGTTGCACGCTGACCGCGTCGTAGCCGGTCACCTCGGCCAGCCACGACTCCAACTGGCCGATCATCTCCCGGTACCCGACGGTCTGCGCGTCCGGCGCGAACGGGTGGATGTTCGCGAACTCCGCCCAGCTGACCGGCTCCATCTCGGTGGTGGCGTTCAGCTTCATCGTGCACGACCCGAGCGGGATCATGCCCCGGTCCAGGGCGTAGTCGAAGTCCGACAGCCGCCGCAGGTAGCGCAGCATCGCCGTCTCCGAGTGGTGGCTGCGGAACACCGGGTGGGTGAGGAAGTCACTGTCGCGGGTCAGCGCGGCGGGCAGGGCCGCGTCCACGGTCCCGTCGAGGGCGGGCACCTCGAACGCCTCCCACACCGCGCGCAGGTGCGCGTCGGTGGTCGTCTCGTCGCAGGACACGCCCACCCGGTCGGCGTCGACCAGTCGCAGGTTCACGCCCCGCTGCGCGGCCGCCGCGACGACCCGCTCCGCGCCGCCCGGCACGTGCGCGGTGACGGTGTCGAAGAACGCGACGTCCGCGACGTCCACGCCGCCGGCGCGCAACCCGGCCGCGAGCCGCGCCGCCATGGCATGGGTACGCGTCGCGATGTCCCGCAGCCCGTCCGGGCCGTGGTAGACGGCGTACATGCCGGCCATCACCGCCAGCAGCACCTGCGCGGTGCAGATGTTGCTTGTCGCCTTCTCCCGGCGGATGTGCTGCTCGCGGGTCTGCAACGCCAACCGGTACGCCGGGTTGCCGTCCGCGTCGCGCGACACCCCGACCAGGCGCCCGGGCAGCATCCGCTCCAGGCCCGAACGCACCGCCAGGTAACCGGCGTGCGGCCCACCGAAGCCCATCGGTACGCCGAAGCGCTGCGTGGTGCCGGCGGCGATGTCCGCGCCGATCTCCCCCGGCGCCCGCAGCAACGTCAACGCCAACAGGTCCGCCGCGACCGTGACGAGCGCCCCGACGGCGTGCGCGGCCTCCACGAGGCTCGTGTGGTCGCGCACCGCCCCGGACGCGCCCGGGTACTGCAGGTGCAGGCCGAAGAACTCACCCGGCAGCTCGTCGCGGTCGACGTCGACGACCCGCACGTCGATGCCGAGCGGCTCGGCCCGGCTGGTGATCACCGCGATGG
Organism: Micromonospora sp. DT228; assembly: GCF_049841595.1. Taxonomy (NCBI): domain Bacteria; kingdom Bacillati; phylum Actinomycetota; class Actinomycetes; order Micromonosporales; family Micromonosporaceae; genus Micromonospora; species Micromonospora sp. DT228. The sequence continues at coordinate 25,739 of NZ_JBNCKO010000017.1, read as the reverse complement.
TCTGCGGCAACGCGTCGGCGTCGACGACGTACACGCGGCTCTTGCTCTTGGAGGCCCGCCGCGCGAGGGTCATCGCCTCGGCGGCGGCGGTGCCCTCGTCGAGCATCGAGGCGTTCGCGGTGGCCAGGCCGGTCAGGTCGGTGACCATGGTCTGGAAGTTCAGCAGCGCCTCCAGGCGGCCCTGGCTGATCTCCGGCTGGTACGGCGTGTACGCCGTGTACCAGGCCGGGTCCTCCAGCACGTTGCGGCGGATCACCGCCGGGGTGTGCGTGCCGTGGTACCCCAGCCCGATCATGGAGACGGCGACGGTGTTGCGGGCCGCGAGGGCCCGCAGCTCGGCGAGCGCCTCGGCCTCGGTGGCGGCCTGCGGCAGGTCCAGGGTGCCGTGCCAGCGGATCACCTCGGGGATCGCGGCGTCCATCAGCTCGTCGATCGAGTGGTGCCCGACGACCTCCAACATTCGACGCTCGTCGTCGGGGCCGGGGCCGATGTGACGGGTGGCGAACTGCTCTGCGGTCATGGAGGCACTCCCGGGGCGAGGTCGACGTGTCGGCCTCCCCCTCTGTCGCACCCCACACGGGGGCGCTCCACAGTGCCTGCCCACGAGGTCCTTTTGCCTGAGAGGTTCCGGGGAGGATTTGCCCCTTCGGCGCCGCCCTGCGTGCTGTCGGGCGGTCTCTCCCACGTGGGTGTTACCGGCATGGTCAACGCTACCAGCGACGGTGTTACAGGCAGATGTCCTACCCCCGGGCCGGTGCGGTCACACCCCGACCGGTGCGTCCCCATCCACCCGCGCGGCCAACCGCGGCAACACCGCGCCCAGGGGCGCGTCGACGCGGACGGTGGCGTGGTCGTCACCACGGGTCGGCCCCTGGTTCACGATCGCCACCGGAATGCCCCGTTTCGCCGCGCGGATCACGAACCGGCGCCCCGACATCACCGTCAACGACGACCCGAGCACCAGCACCGACCGGGCCCGCTCCACGGCCGCGAAACACCGCGCCACCCGCTGCGGCGGCACCGTCTCCCCGAAGAACACCACGTCCGGTTTCAGCATCCCGGTGCCGCAGATCGCACAATCCACCGTCCGGAACGCCGCCACCTGCTCGTCGGGGAGATCCACATCACCGTCCGGGTTGACCGCGGCGACGCGGGCCACGAAGTTCGGGTTGGCCTCGCGCAACCGCCGGTCCAGCTCCTCCCGGGAGGTCAGGTTGCCGCAGTCCAGGCAGATCACCTCGTCCAGGCGACCATGCAACTCGATCACCGACGTGCTGCCGGCCGCACCGTGCAGACCGTCGACGTTCTGGGTGATCACCGTCTCGACCAGACCGGCGTGTTGCAACCCCGCCACCGCCCGGTGCCCGGCGTTCGGCGCCGCGCCCGCGATCAACCGCCACCCCAGGTGGCTGCGCGCCCAGTACCGCCGCCGGGCCAGGGGATCGGTGGTGAACGCCTGGTAGGTCATCGGGGTGTGCCGCCGCGCCACCCCACTGGGCCCCCGGTAATCGGGGATGCCCGACTCGGTGGACAGGCCCGCCCCGCTGAGCACCACCACCCCACCATCGGCCACCAGCGCGCGCACCGCCTCGAAACTGTCCGTCACCCCTCAATGCTGCCTCAACCAGTCGCCCAGCGCCGAACCCCGACCAGCCCGGGGGTTCGGCCCCCGCCCCACCCCGTTGATCATGGAGTTGTCGTCGGCCGTCGCGGCGTGTCGTGACAACAACCTCATGATCAACCCCTCGGGTGGGGTGGGGGTGGGGGGCTGGACTACACCGCGACGGCGTCGGCGACGACGCAGGCGATGTTGTCCGGCCCACCGCGCGCCTGCGCCAGGTCGATCAGCGCACCCACCGTGTCCTCGGGACCGCCGCCGGCACCCAGCGTCGCGTGCAGATCGGCACGCTCCACGACCGCCCACAGCCCATCGGAGCACAGCAGGTACCGGTCACCGGGCAACGCGGTCCGCAGCGCCAGATCAGCCTCGACCTGCCGGCCCCCACCCAGCGCGCGCACCAGCACCGCCCGCTGCGGATGCGCGGCGGCCTCGCCGGAGTCGAGACGACCCTGATCCACCTGGGTCCGCACCCAGGTGTGATCCTGCGTCAGCAGCGACAACTCCCCGCCGCGCAACAGGTACGCCCGGGTGTCACCGACGTGCACCAGAGCCAACCGGGAGCCGCTGCGCAACAACGCGGTCAACGTGGTGACCGGCTGGTGCTCGTCGGTGGCCAACGCCCACACGGTGCGGTCGACGTCGGTGACCGCACCGGCCAGCATCGTCAGCAGGTCCACCGCCGGGGCGTCGGCGAGCGCCAACGGCAGGAGGGCGGCGATGGCGGCGGCACTGGCGGCAGCCCCACCAGGCCCCCGCATACCGTCGGCGACGGCGAACAGCCGCTCACTGGCGTACGCGGCGTCCTCGTTGCTGTCGCGCCCCGCCCCGGTGGCACACCCGGCGGCACAGCGAACGGCAAGGTCGGGATTCGATCGAGACACGGTGACGTCCCCTTCCAGGAGATTCTCCACGAGGACCGTGGCGAGCCGGGCACGGGCCGCGGTGTCGACGCTGACCTCCCGCCAGTACGCGGCGACCACCTCCGCCGCCGCCGCGGGCTGCAGGGCACACACGACGCGGATCGCCGCCAGCGGCATACCGATACGCCGTAGCTGGGCGACCAACCGCGCCACCGGCAACTGCTCCGGATCGTAGAGCCGATACCCGGACTCGGGATCGACAGCGGCCGGCAGCAGGAGCCCCACCTGCTCGTACAGGCGCAGCGCCTTCGGCGTCAGCCTCGCCGCCCGGGCGAACACCCCGATCGTCACCAGCCCCACGTGCCCATCCTCCTCGCGTCGGCTATGGGCGATCGGCAAACCCCCGGCTGGGCCAACGGTTCATCGGGCCGGGGTCATCTCGGCGGCGGTCGAGTGCGACTGGTGTCGCGGTTGTCGTCGCGCCAGGTGCATGTCCACCACGCCGTTCGGGGTCTGCCCCGCAGAACTGGACAGACCTCGAACGGATCCTCGCCAGCTCACCGAATCGTTCGACTCACGGCAGCTCTTTACACCTCATGGTGATCGTGTGCTCACCCGAAATGTTCCCGCCGTAGATCCAGCCGTACGGCGCCGCCCCTCCGACGCTCACGTAGTACCACCAGTTTCCCGCCGAGTTCTGGAACTTGCACCTGCCGCCGAGTCGCTGGCCCACCAAGAGGTAGCTGCTCACGTTGTCACAGCGCTGGCTCGGAAAGTCCCGCAGAGGGATGGACTTCGTCACGGTGGCGCCCCCGTCACCGTTGGCCCAGGGACTCCAACCGAAGCAGAATTCCGTGGTGCCGATGGAGGCGTTCGACGGTGTGAAGTTCGGTGCCTGGTTCGTCGAGGCGCTGGCCGGTGCTGCCCCCGAGGCAACGCCGAGCGCGATGGCGGTGCCCGCCGCGAGCGCCCGCCGCTTCAGCTTCTGCATGTGCTCCTCCTCTGGTGCGGAACTGATCGAGGGACTATTACCTCGATCTGACCGTAATCCTGGCCAGCGGTCGCTTCGACAAACAAGGGTCTGAACTGTGCGGAACAGTTCCGCACAGGTGGCCTCGACAGCTACCGGCCACCTGCACAGGCTCAGTGACGGCGATCACAACGAGGCGAAAGGTCCGATATCTCGACGGGTGAATGCGCGGCTGACTGAAGAATGTCGGTTCCCCCGAATCAAAGCGCCTTCGCACCGAGGGAGGCTCTGCGTTGCGGACGCCGGAACCTAATCCATTCATGAACGTCGGAGAGTCTGTCGCAGCCCTGCAGGCTCTGGGCCTGTGGTCGAAGCTGTCGTACCGGGAGTTGGCCGCGAGGCGCCGGATAATGGATTCGGCCAACCCACAGTGGGCTTTGCCGCGGCATTCTCGGCGGGCTGGCGGACGTGGACGACGGAGCCGAGGCCAGCTCAAGCACCGTGCACCGTGCACCGAAGCCTTGGACCAAGCCTTCCTCGTGCAGCCAACAACCCCAACGTCACCTCGGCCGAATCCGGGCTAACTCTCCCAACGCCTCAGCTGAGCACCCGGGCAGGGGGTCGCACCCCACCCGGGCCGCTCACCGCTGCTGGTGGCGCGGCAACGCCGACTGACCCACCACACCGCCGACGAACGGCGCCCCCGGCGTCTCCGCCGCGATCCGATCCATCGTCCGGGCCAACTGCTCACTGCCGTCATCGAGATGCCGCGCCGCCGCCTGCAGGTGCGACACCATCATCTCCCCGAAGATCCGCAACGCCTCCCGGGTCGCCACCGTGTCGTCGAAGCTCGACCCCGCCGCGCTGCGGTACTCCGCCACGGCCCGCTCCGCCTCCTGCTTCGCCTCCGCCTCCGCCGCGTGCAGGTAACTCTCATACTGCACCCGGGCGTACTCGGCGACCCGCCGCGCGTAGTCATGCGCCTGCGCGATGATCTGCTCCGCCTCCCGCTGCGCCGCGGACAGCAGATTCACCTCCCGCGCCGCCGGGACCTTCCCCGCCGCCCCCGTGCTCGGAATCACCCCGTGCCGGTGCAACTCCACCCGGTCGGTCAGCCGCTCGTTCTCCGCCCGCAACGTCGCGATCTGCGTCGCCAACACGTCCAACTCGTCGGCGATCTGCATCCGGAACCGGTCCACGTCGGCGTTGTCGTAGCCACGCCGCGCGAACGACGCCGCCCCGAACTGCCACCGCCGAACCCGGTCGGCGGTCATCCGCACCTGCACCGCGCCGGAAACCTGCATCCCGTCGTACCGGCTGATCGGGGTCGCGCTCACCTGTGCCCACCTCCCGAAACGTCACCGACCGGCGACTGCTGCACCGCCGTACGCCACGCCGGGCCGTACCACTGCTCACCCAGGCCCTCGTGGTGCACCTGACCCGCGTGGAAACCCGCCTGCAGCAACGCCCGCACCGCGTACGACACCATCTCGTCCGACCCACACACGAACACGTGCCGGGAACGCCAGTCACCGTCGGCCAACGCCCGATCCACCGCGTGCACGAACTCCCCGGGCCGGTTCACATCGGCGCCCACCACATAGGTCACCGTCAACCACGGATACGACGACGCCAACTTGTCGATCGCATCGCTGTCGTAGAGCTCACTGCGGGAACGGGCCGCCACGTACAGATCCACCCGCCGACGCGAACCCTCCGCCGCCACCTGCTCCACGAGCGCCTTCACCGGCGCCCACCCGGTCCCGGCGACCAGCAGCAACAGGTCACTGGAACCCGCCGACCACAACCCCAGCCGCTCCCCGACCGGCGCCGCCAGGTGGATCCGATCCCCCACCGCCGACCCGTAGACCAACCGCGACGACACCGCGCCACCCGGCGCGGCCCGCACATGCAACTCCAGGGTGCCGTCCGCGCGCGGCGCGTTCGCCGGCGAGTAGTACCGCCACGAACGCACCGACGGATGCGACACCCCGATCGACTGACCCGGGGTGAACGGCAGCAGATACTGCGGACGCACCGTCAACACCGCCACGTCGAACGCCCGCCGCTCGTGCGCCACGATCTCCGCCACCCACCACGGCGGGTTCACCGCCTCGGCAGCCTGCGCGGCCTCCACCATCACCTGAGCCACCAACCCGTACGCGGCCGCCCAGTCCGCGGCCAACTCGTCGGTCCACTGCTCGGCGAGGAAATGCTGCAACGTCGCCAACAGCGCCTCACCGACAGCCGGATAGTGCTCCGCGCGGACCGCGAACTTACGGTGGTCCGCGCCCAGATCCTGCAGGAACCCCACAAGCCGGTCCACCTGGTCCACGTTGGACACAATGTGCCCCAACGCGGTCACCAGACGGTCCCGCTGCCCGGCCATGTTCGTCGGGAACATCTGCCGCGTCTCAGGATGAGCGAGAAACAACGTCGAGTAGAAATAGAGCGGCACCTGATCGCCGTGCTCGGCGACCACCGACCAGCTCCGCTTGAGTTGGGCCGCGTCCACGCTCAGGCGCCCGACCGGTCTCCGGAGGCCACCACCTGGTCCTGCACCTGACCCAGCACCGTCTGCACGTCGGCCAGGATGTCCGCCGGCACACCCAGCTCCGTCAGCGTCGCCAGGAGGTACCCGCCCACCTTCACGTAGTGCTCCACCGGGATGTCCAACGGCTGGTGCGCCTCGGCCAACCCACGACCGGTGTACTCGTCCGGACCACCCAACACCGTGGTCAACATCAACGTCAGGTGCCGCCGCTGACCCACCATGTCCACATCGGCGAAATAGCCCGCAGCGGCCGGGTCGGCCAACACCTTGTCGTAGAACAGATCAACAGCCGCCTTGACCGAGCTGGCACCACCAATACGGTCGTAGTGCGACTTCGGAGCAGCCTCTTCGGTAACCGTCACGGTCGTTCCTCCGGGGGGGGAAGGGTCGATAACCGTGACGGACCATAGCGTGTCAATCGCCCGGGGTCATTGCCCCCCTATCGCGTTCCCGACAACGGCCCGAAACGCAGCGTCACCACTACCGACGAGTATCTCCACAGTCGGCAACGAGAACGACACCCAGTGTGTCCACAGTGGAGAGAAGTCACCCACCGACGCCACCCGCCGTCACCGACGGTCGCGAAAAAACCAACCGAAAAAACCGAACGCTCCGCGCTCAGCCAGCCCGCCGCCGCGCCCGCCGCGCCGCCAACTCGTCACCGACCGGATCCGACCCCGACGCCACCACGGACTCCACCGGAGCGCTCGTCGCCGGCTCCGCCGGCAGATGCGACAACGACCCCTGGATCTCCTTGAACGCCCCACCGATCGCGATCCCGAAGACACCCTGGCCACCCTGCAACAGGTCGACCACCTCCTCCGGGGACCGACACTCATACACGGTCGTCCCATCGGAGATCAACGTGATCCCGGCCAGATCCTCCACACCACGCGACCGCAGCGCCTCGATCGCCTTACGGATGTTCTGCAGGGACACCCCCGCATCCAACAACCGCTTCACGACCTTCAACACCACCAGGTCCCGGAACGAATACAACCGCTGCGTCCCCGAACCGGAAGCATCCCGCACACTCGGCACCACAAGCGCCGTCCGCGCCCAGTAATCCAACTGCCGGTAACTGATGCCCACCGCGTGGCAGGCCGTCACACCCCGGTAGCCGACCGAACCGTCACCCTCAGCCGCCACACCTGGCGACGAGGCACCCGGCTCGTCGAACTCCCTACCTGGATCGGGATCCTGCGGCTCGTGCATCCGGACAACCTCCCCCGTCAGTGTGGCGACGCGTCGTTTCCTTCGACGCGCACCCCTCGACACGGCAACCCTATAGCCACCTTCAGGGGTTACCACGGAGGAACCGACACGACACGCCGCGCAGCCACCGAGAAAGATCACCAACCGCACCGGGGAAGCACCCCAGCGACACCCGGGAGCAGAGCCCCCGGCCCACCTCAGCCCGCGAAATCCTCCGGACGCACCTGCTCCAGGAACTCCCGGAACTTCTCCACCTCGTCCTCCTGCTCATCAGGAATGACGATCCCCGCCTCGCTGAGGACCTGCTCAGCACAACGAATCGGCGCACCGACACGCAACGCCAACGCGATCGAATCGCTCGGCCGCGCCGACACCCGCACCCCATCACCGATCAACAGATCCGCGTAGAACACGTTCTCCTTGAGCTCCGTGATCTCCACCGCCTGCAAGGGCGCCTTCAACGCCGCCAACACGTCCCGCAGAAGATCATGCGTCAACGGCCGAGCCGGCTTGACCCCCTGCTGCTCATAAGCGATAGCCGTGGCCTCGACCGCGCCGATCCAGATCGGCAGATAGCGGTCCCCCTCGACCTCCCTGAGCAGGACGATCGGCTGGTTGCTAGGCAACTCCACCCGAACTCCGACCACGCTCAGCTCGCGCACCGCCGCCTCCGTGTCGTTGTCACCTACGCCGCACCGCGCCCTTCCCTGCACGGTACACGGACCGCGACACGGTCGTCCCGTGCGCTACCGCACCACGCCCGCGCCAGAAAGGGGTTACCCCGGCAAGCCTACGGCACGCTTCCCGGAAGAGATCTTTCCGCTCAGCCACCACCCACCGGGCACCCTCACCGACCCAACGTCGAGCGCAAACCCACCCGCACCAACGCCGCGTGCAGCTGCTCCGACAACGCCACCAACTCACGCGCCGTCTCCGCCGCCCGAGCCCGCGCCGCCGGATCACTCTGCCGCGCCAACGGCGCCACCAACTGCGCGAACAAACCAACCTCACGGTCCGCCGCCGTCCGGTAACCCCGCAGATGCCGCGGCTCCAACCCGTACGACGCCAACCCCGCCACCGCCGAAGCGATGATCAACGCATCCGAGTCATACCAACCCGGCGGATCCGACACCAGCACACCGAGCCGCTCCAACTCCACCAACGTCGACTCGTCGATCCCACTGCGCGCCACCAGATCCGCCCGGCCGAGCCGCACCTGCGACGACTCGGCCGGCTCCACCGACTCACGACCCGGCACCGCACCATCAGGACCAACCGCCACCAACGCAGGCCGCGACCGCCCCGGCTGCTCACCAGACGAATCCCACTGCGCCAACTGCTCACGGATCACCCGCAACGGCAGGTACTTGTCCCGCTGCGCGGTCAACACGAACCGCAACCGCGCCACATCGTCCCAGCTGTACTTCCGGTAACCCGCAGCCGTCCGCTGCGGCTCGACCAGACCCTCAGCCTCAAGAAACCGCAGCTTCGAAATCGTGGTGTCCGGGAAATCCACCCGCAACTGCCCAAGCACCTCACCGATGCTCATCAGCGGCTCAGACCGAGCCGCTCCGGGTGACATGGAGGCAGCAGGCTCGTTCACCCCCGGCCGGCCTCCTCCTCCGGGCGCGGACCGGCGATGAACACCACCCGGAACTTACCGATCTGAACCTCGTCACCATTGCTCAACGTGGCCGCCTCAACCCGCTCACGATTCACGTACGTGCCATTCAGGCTACCCACGTCCCGCACCGTGAACGTCCCACCATCACGGTGGAACTCCGCGTGCCGACGCGACACCGTCACGTCGTCGAGGAAGATGTCACTGTCCGGATGCCGGCCACTCGTCGTCACATCGTGGTCCAACAGGAACCGGGCACCCGCATTCGGGCCTCGACGAACCACCAGCAACGCCATACCCGGTGGCAACGAGCCGGACATCCGGCTCGGCACCACATCGGTGTCCGGCCCTTCCAGCACTTCGTCGAGCGAACCGAGATTGAGCGTCGAAGTGACGTCGAGCGGGGGGAACTCGTCGTCTGGCCGCGTCATGGGACCACCTCACGGATCTGTTCGGTCGGCGTCGGGTAATGGCGGGTCTGGCCGCCGGGCACTTGTACACCCGGCGGCTGGCTCCCCGTGCCCGGGAAGGCAATTCCGCAACGCTCAACTATTTGGGTTCTCGGTCGACTTGGCGAGCCTAGCCAGCGCCGAAATGCAGGGCAACCGGACGCGCGCACACAGCCCACGCACCGGATCACGCACACTCAGCCTTCGGTGATCTTCTGATAAGCGGCCGCCGTCAGCAACCCATCCGTCGCCGTCGGATCGTTCGGCGTGATCTCCACCAACCAACCCGCACCGTACGGATCAGTGTTGATCAGCTCCGGTGTGTCACCCAACGCCTCGTTGGACGCCACCACCGTACCGGCGACCGGCGCGTAGATCTCCGACACACTCTTGGTCGACTCGATCTCACCCAACGAGTCACCGGCCGCGACCACCGCACCCGCCTCGGGCAACTGCACGTACACGATGTCACCCAGCGCGTCCTGCGCGAAGTGCGTGATGCCGACCCGGATCGAAGCCGTGCCGTCACCCGCCACCCACTCATGCTCGGCGGTGTATCGCAGATCCTCAGGAATCACCAGACGCGTCCTTCATCCATCGGTGCCCCGAGCCACCCGGGCCCGGCGCGGCCGCGCCGGTCAGGAGACCGGACGGGCGTGTTCCAACTTGATCGGCGCGTGCAGCGCCGAAACCTCGGCAACCTCACGCTCCCCAAACGTCACGTTACCGCCGACACCTCGGACCGACGCCACCACCCCACCAGGAATGTTCAACGCCGTACGCATCGTCGCCGGATCACCGATCACCGTGATCGTGTACGGCCCCGTCAACCGACGCCCCTCCACCATCAACGACCCGTTGTCCCCATCGAGGAAGTACGTCGACGCGATGATCCGCACCGTCGCCCGGTCACCACCGGCGATCTGCATCGCCTCCGCGCCCGCACCCCGCAACTCCTGCACCGCGTCCAGCACCCGCGTCGCCGTGATCGGCTTGACACCGGAGTCGAACTGCACAGTCAACCCCGGCCCCACCGCCGGCAACGTACCCGCCAGGATGCCCAACTCGTTCGCCCGCCGCGTCGCCTCGTCCAACGCCGCCTGACGACCCTGCTCACCCGAGGCCAACTGCCGCTGACTGTCCTCCAGAGCCCGAATATCCTGCTGCAGACGACTCTCCCGCGCATCCAGATCCGACAGGATCCGCACCAGGTCCTCCTGGCGCGTCGCCCCCAACGTCGGATCCGTCGACGTCGTCTTCAACTGCACGACCAACGTGAAACCCAGCAGCACCAACAACGCCACGATCATCACACCGGCCGTACTCCACCGGAACCGACCCGCCGCCACCGGTCGCGCCGCCACCGGCTCCCCGGCCGGCTCGGCCAACCCGTCCGACACCGGCTCCGGCCCTCCGGACCGCGACACCGCCACCGGCTCCCCCGACCGCGACACCGCGTTCAGGTCCACCGTCGCGCCGTCGTCGACCCCCTCCACCGCGGGCTCATCGTCCGGCCGCTCCTGCGGCGCCGCCGGCTCCTGCGGCGCCAACGGGCTCAACTCGTCCGGATCCGGCGCGTCCGGACGAGGATCCGGCTCACCCGCCGGCCCACCCGGGCGCGTCGGCCCACCCGGCTGCGGCCACCCGGTCCCCGTGTCGCTCTGCTCATCACTCATCGCTGTCAACCTACGCCCGGAACAGGTGCCGACGGATCGCCGCCACGTTGCCGAAGATGCGGACACCCAACACGACGACCACACCCGTGGACAACTGCCCGCCCACCCCGAGCTGGTCACCCAGATACACGATCAGACCAGCGACCAACACGTTCGAGATGAACGACACCACGAACTGCTTGTCGTCGAAGATGCGGTCCAACCGGGCCCGCACCCCACCGAACACCGCGTCCAACGCGGCCACCACCGCGATCGGCAGGTACGGCTGCAACGCCGCCGGCACCGTGGGATCAAGCCACACACCCAGCACCACACCGGCAAGCAACGCCAGCACCGCGATCATCGGCCACCTCCGGAGGGGCTAACGGTCGTCGTCGGACCGGACGACCCAGGACTGCCGGACCGGACACCCGACGCGGAAGGGCTCGGACTGACCGACGGCTTCGCGTAGCGTAGCTGCGGCTCCGGAGCCGCCGGCAGGGTGAGGTCATCGGCCTCCCGCACACCGAACGACAACCCGGTCTTCTGCGCGACCTCCCGCATCACGTCCGCGTTGCGGCTGTTCTCGAACTTGCGCCGCAGCGAACCCGGCCCGACCGCCGACACCTCGTACGGCCCCATCACCGGCCGGAAGTCCACAAGGATCGCGTCACCCGCCGTACGGATCGTCGACGTCGAGGTCAACCGCTGCCCATTGATGGCGACCGCCTCCGCGCCGGCACTCCACAACGCGTTCGCCACACCCTGCAGATCGCTGTACAACACCCGCGACGGCCCCGCACCGGCACCCGTCACCGCGTCCGCGTTCTCCGGCCCGTCCGCCAACCGCACCACCACACCGTCGCCGCGCACCCGACCCAGGCCGGTGCTCGCCTCCAGGTCCCGCAGCCGTGCCGCGGCCGACCCGCTCAACGCCGCGTCCCGCTGCCGACTGACCTCCTCGCGCAGCTGATCCGCGCGGATGGACAACCGGTCGGTCTGACCCTCCCGCTCCTTGATCTGCGCCACCAGACCGGAACGAGCCTGGGCCCGCCCCGGCTCGTCCGCCATCGTCTGCCGGTACGCGACAGCGAACAGGAAACCGAGCAGCACCACCACGACCAGACTGACCGACCGCGCCGGCCAGGCCCGCCACCCCCGGGCCGACCCGGTGGACGCCGAGCGCCGTCGCGCCGCCGCCGCATCCGCGTACCCCGGATCGAGCGGGTTGCGAAACAACTCGGTCAGGAAGTCCGGCGCGTACACCCGATCCGGGCGGGGCTTCCCCGGCTGCGGCGCGCTCATGCTGCCGCCGCCCCCGGCCCACGTGCCGCGCGCACCAGCCGCGCCGCCTGCACCACGTACATCCCGCCGGCCACCCAGTAGAGCACCAGCCCCCACCACGCCAACGCCCAGCCGATCGCGGCCGTCGCCGTCGCCGCCGCACTCCACTCGGTGGCCAACAGCAGCACCGGGAACGCCGCCAACAGCAGGAACGTGGCGGTCTTACCGACGTAGTGCACCGGCGGCGGCCCGTACCCGTAGCGGCGGAGCACCGCCAGCGAGCCGAGCAGCAGCAGCTCACGGGCCAGCAGCGCCGCGGTGAACTGCCACGGCACCACCTCCCGCGCGGTGAAGGCGACCAGGGTGGCGAGGATGTAGAGCCGGTCGGCGAACGGGTCGAGCAACTCCCCCAGCCGACTCACCTGGTGCAGACGGCGCGCCATCCAGCCGTCGACCCAGTCCGTGGTGCCGCCGATGGCCAGGACGACGATCGCCGCCACGTCGGCCCGCTCGACCAGGAACAGGTAGAGGAAGAGGGGCACGCCCAGCAGCCGCACGAAGCTGATCAGGTTGGGCAGGGTGAGCACCTGGTTGCCGGGGGCCTGTTCACCGGTGTCCCGCGGTTGCTCTGCCCGAGCCGGACGCGACACCGATCCTCCTCCACGGCACGGACCCTCGGCCGACGTCGGGCGCGGCGGAGGGTCGTACGCGCTGTCGGGCCGGCCCGCGCCGGCTCCCCCTGCGGCCCCGGGTGGGGCCTCTTTCCCTGATCCGGCCCGCGATCTCGAAGATCACGGGCCGGGTAAGTGCGCTGTCACTATATCGGGCCTGCGTCCGCTTGCCCGGCGCCGTCGCGGGTCGTTCGGTGCGGTGTTGTCGCACTGTGGCGTGGATCACCACGCGTAGAGCGTCCTAGGATACTAGTGGGAGCGGCGACTCAGGCCGTCTGTGCCGCCGGATCGGTCTGCTGCTCGGGCACCGCCTGAGTCGCCGCCCGACCGAACGCGACAAGCGCCAGCAACAGATCGTGCTGCGTGCGCGCCGGCATCCGATCCAGCACCGCCTGCACCGCCCGCCGCCGCCGCTCGGCCAGGTCCCCCAACAGCGTCAGCGCCGCCGGGGTGGGCACCAGCCGCACCTCACGCCGGTCGCGGGGATCGGGCACCCGGCGCAACAACCCGGTCGCCTCCAGCCGGTCACAGAGGCGGCTCGCCGACGACGGCACCACGTCCAGCAGCTCCGCCAACCCGTTGACGTTGGTTTCCGAACGGCTGGTGATCAGCGCCAACACCCGCAACTGGGTGGGCGGCACCTGATGCCCCGACGCGGACGAGTCGAGCACGGCGATCAGTGTCCCGGCGGCCGCGGCGATCGCCGCGGCGAGATCCCCAGGTCGCTCCACCCGATGTCCCCCGCCGTCGTCGCGCTGCTGCCCGCCAGACGCAACGGCGGCGACCCTCACCTGCTGCCCCGCTCGCGCGGACCGTGCCAGTCCAGACACACCACGACGGCGTCGTCGCGTAGGTCGGAGTCCGCGTGGTAGGCGTGCAGTTCGCGCATCACCGTACCAACCGCCTCGGCCGCCGGCTGCAACCGCGTGGCGCGCAGCGAACGCGCCATCACCCGATCCCCGTACGGCTCCTGGCCCGGCGGCTCGGCGGCCCACACCCCGTCGCTGACCACGAACAGGCGGTCACCCGGCTCGAGGTGCAACTCCTGCACCTCGTAGCGGGTCTCCGCGAACATCCCCAACGGCAACTGCTGATCCAGCTTCATCCGCTCCACAGTCGCCCCGCGCATCCGCAGCAGGTGCGGGGACCCCGCGTCGACCGCCCGGACCCGACCGGTGCGGGTGTCGACGTCGAGCAGCAGGGTGGCCACGTAGCGGCGGCCCCGGTGCTGGTAGAAGACCGTGTCCGAGGCCAGTTCGGCCTGCTCCACCAGGCCGCCACCGGAGCGACGGGCGTTGCGCATCGCGTTGACCGTGACGGCGGTCAGCATCGACGCGGCCAGCCCGTTGCCCTCGCCGTTGAGCACGGTCAGGGTCAGTTGGTCGCCGTCCAGCGACCAGTCGAAGTGGTCCCCACCCACGGTGTACGCCGGCTCCAGTTGCCCGGCCAACTCGAACGCGTGGTGCGCCACGCTGCGACCGGGCAGCAGATCCCACTGCATCTCGGCGGCCATCGTGAGTCGCTCCCGGCGACGGGCCCGCCGGTACCTGTCGGTCCCCCGATCCGCCGCACGCATCGCCACCGCGAGAGCGTCGGCGATGTCGGTCGCCTGGCCGGTCACTGTCGGATTCGGTACGGCCGGCAGCTCGATCAACAGCACGCCCAGCCGCTCCCCCCACAGCGTCAACGGCAGGTAGAGCCGGCAGGATCCCTCGCCGGCGTCGTCGCGTACCGGTTGCTGGCTGCTGAAACACCGCTGCGCCATGGTGTGGCAGGCCAGGAACCCGGCCGCCGGCAGGTCCGGGTCCAGGACCGGCCAGAGCCCGCTGATCCGATAGTCGGCGACGAAGACGTCGGTGCGCAGCGCGCCCAGCGTCGACCTGATCGCCTGGTCCGCCGCCTCGGCCAACTGGTCGGGCGGGGCCTCGCGCAGCGCGCGCGACACCACCTCCGGCGGGTCCACCATGCTCGTCCTCTCCAGAAGCTTGCGGTAGGGCAAGCATCATACGGACCACCCCCGGACGGCGAACCGCTGCGGTCAGTCGTCGCCCCGGGTCGCGAGCACGCCGTGGAACGCGTCGGGCACCGGGGCGGGCGGACCCACCGGCCGCCACCGCGCGACCGGCACGATCCCGTCCGCCGTCGGCGCCCAGCGGCCCAGCAGCGGCCCGAACGCCGCCGGTGGGCGCATCCGGAACTGTGGCCCCATCATCGCCAGCGCCTGCGGGTGACCCGCCAGCTCCTCGGTGTCGAAGTCCACCACGAGCAGGCTGCCCGGCGCCGCGCCGGCGTACAGCTCGTCGAGGGTGTGGGTCAGCGTGGCGTCGTCGAGGAACGCCGCCAGCCCGAGGAAGACCACCCCGACCGGCCGGCGGCCCCAGCCCGGCACGAAGCGGTGCAGCTGCGCCGGGTCGATCGTGCCGATGTCGGTCGCGTCACCGAAGCCGTAGCCGGCCCGGTCGCTGCCGGCGAGGATGCTCTGCCCCAACCGGATGGTCACCGGGTCGACGTCGGTGTAGAGCACCGTCGCGTCGACGGCGACCTCGTGCACGTTGCCCATCGTCGGCACCCCGGCGCCGAACACCAGGAAACCGTCCACGCCCCGGTCGGCCATGGCCCGCACCGCCCGCCCCAGGAACGCCCGCAGCTCCCGGAACACCGGAGCGCACGGCCCGTACGCCTGCTCGAACGCGCTCGCAGCAGCCACGTCGACCGGGAAGTGGTGCTCCCCACCGAGCCAATAGTCGATCATGCGGCCGGTGCTCGGCTGGTCCGGTGCACCCATCGACAATCCCCCCTCCGGACCGGTCGCCGTCAGCGTACCGACCTCGGCGCGCTCAGCGGTATCGCGGCGCGGGGACGGTCCCGCCCGCGATACTGGCCCCGAGCGGGAGGTGGGCGGTGAACTCGGCGAACAGCGCGGCGGTGGTGGTCGGCGTGGACGGCTCACAGCCGGCCCTGCGCGCCGTACGCCTCGCCGCCACCGAGGCGGCGCGCCGGCACCGGCCACTGCGGATCGTGCACGGGTTCGTCTGGCCGCTGCTGCACGTGCCGATCGCCCCCGCCCCGGGCGCGCCACCCGGCGGCGGGCTGCGGCACCGGGCCGAGGAGCTGGTCCAGGCCGCGGTGGCCGAGGCCGAGGCGACCGTAGCGGAGCTGTCGATCTCCGGTGAGATCATCGACGGTGAGGCCGCCGCGGTGCTGGTCGGCGAGTCCCCCACCGCCGCGCTCATCGTGCTCGGCGACCGGGGGCTCGGTGGTTTCTCGGCGCTCGTGGTCGGCTCGGTCGCGGTGCAGGTCGCCGCGTACGCCGACTGCCCGGTGCTGGTGGCCCGCGGCGCGCAACGACCCGACGAGCCGGTGCTTGTCGCGGTGGACGGCTCGCCGGCCTCCCGGCTGGCGGCCGACTTCGCGGCCGAGACCGCCGTGTCGCGTGGCGTGCCGCTGCTGGCGGTGCACGCCTACCGGCACCCCGGCAGCAGCGGCCCCGGCGACATGCAACCCCTGGTGTACGACGAGGGCAAGCTGCACGGCGAACAGGAACGGATGCTCGCCGAGTGGCTGACCGGCCTGACCGAGCAGCACCGAAAGCTGCGGTTGACCTGCCGGGCGATCCACGGCCGGACCGGCGCCGTGCTGGCCGAGGCGTCCGGCTCCGCGCAACTGGCGGTGGTGGGCGGGCAGGGGCGCGGCGAGGTGACCGGGTTGCTGCTGGGGTCGGTGAGCCAGTCGATGCTGCACCACGCGCGGTGCCCGGTCGCCGTGGTGCACGGCCCCCGCTAGGACCTGAGGTTCACCGGCCGCCAGACGGGTAGACGGCCGCGGTACGCCGACGGCGACGAGGGCGACAGCAGATGCCCAGACCGACGAAGGAGGCACCAGATGCCAGGACCACGGCCGGGCAGTAACGCCTACGACAAGCAGCGGGCGCGGTTGCGCAACGCGATCGACGACTCCGGACGTCGGGTGCCCGACGGCAAGGCCAACCAGGTCGCCAACCGGATCCTCCAGGAGGATCGCGGCCAGCGGGGCGTGGTACGCGGCGACCGCGCGTACGGCCCCAAGAGCGAGCGCGAACCGGGCGACCCGAAGTGAGAAGGGTCGACCTTGCCGACGGTGCCATCGCTGGTGCCGTCGGCAGCACCGCGCTGAACGTGGTCAGCTACCTGGACATGGCCCTGCGGGGACGGCCGGAGAGCGACGTCCCGCAGGAGACCGTCGACCGGCTGGCCGGGATCGCGCACGTCAGCCTGGGGTCCGACGGCCGGGCGGCGAACCGCCGCTCGGGCCTCGGGCCCCTGATCGGCTACGGGCTGGGCATCGCCGCGGGCGTCGCGTTCGCGCTCTACGCCGGCGGTCGACGGCAACCACTACCGGTGGCCACCGGCCTGCTCGGCGCCGCGGTGATGACCATGACCGACGGGTCGATCACCGTGCTCGGGATCAGTGATCCGCGCACCTGGCGGCGCTCCGACTGGATCTCCGACATCATCCCGCACCTCGCCTACGGGCTGACGGCCGCCGCGACCTGGAACAGGTTGCGGCGGCCGTCCGGGCGCAGTCGTTAGTTACCGGGTGTCGCTGTCGTCCTCGGCCACCGGTTCACCGGCCGGGCCGTACGGCGACACCTGCCCTTTGGGCACCGGCCGGCCCTCGTCCCCGCGCGACGAGCCACGGTTGCGCGGGTGCCCGGTCGGCGTGGGCCCCTTGCTGTCCTGGCTGGTGGCGCCCCTGGCGTTGCGCCGGAACTCTTCCTGCTGCGGGTTGACCACAGGTGTCTCCCTCCGGGTACGGCGGGCGGCATCGACCGCCTTCCACCGTCGGCATACCCGCCCGCTCCGGCGGCATTCCGACAGCGGTCGCCGGCGCAAGGCCTAGCGGGACGCCGATCGGGTACCCGATCGGTGTGGGCAACGATCGAACGGTGGTGCGGGTCCTGCTGGACCGGCGGGGCCGCACCTACGCGGAGGAGGCCGGCATCCAGCTCGCCGACCGTCCCCGCCCGCTCTACCAACTGCTGGTGCTGACCACCCTGCTGAGCACCCGGATCCGGGCGTGCCTGGCGGTGGACGCCGCGCGGGAGCTGTTCGCCGCGGGCTACCGCACACCGCAGGCCATGGAGGCGGCCAGCTGGCAGGAACGCGTCGACGCGCTGGGCCGGGGTCACTACCGCCGCTACGACGAGCGGACCGCCACCATGCTCGGCACCGGCGCCCGCCTGTGCCTGGACCGCTGGCACGGCGACCTGCGCCGACTACACCGCGAGGCCCCGGGTGACCCCGCCGGGCTCCGGCGACGCCTCACCGAGTTTCCCGGCATCGGACCCACCGGCGCGGACATCTACCTGCGCGAAGCGCAGACGGTCTGGTCCGACCTGCGCCCGTACGCCGACCGTCGGGCCCTCGCCGGGGCGAAGCGGCTGGGCCTGCCGGGCTCCCCGGACGGGTTGGCCGGCCTGGTCGACGAACCGGACTTCGGCCGGCTCGCCTCGGCGCTGGTGCGGGTGGCGCTCGGCGAGGAGTCCGCCGGCGAGGTCACCCGGGTCGCCGCCCGCTGACCCGCTCACTTCACCGTCTTGTCCCCCGGCCGGGTCAGGTGCCACACCAGCAGCGCGGCGAGCAACGCCAGGACCACCACCCCACCGGAGATCCCGCGGCCCTCCTCGGGGCTGCGGCCGGCGCTGCCGAAATAGATCACCGCGAGGCCGGCCAGCACCGTGACGAACGTACGCAAACCTCGGTCCTTCACGAATCGCACCGTAGGCAGCCCCGCGTCCGCCGTGAGCGTTTTCGGCGCTCTTGTCCCCCGTCCGGGCGACCCGGTCACCTGTCGGCCGTGAACCCGCGCAACCGCACCCGGCGTACCGCCCGGTCGGCGACCTCCACCACCTCCAGGGTCAGCCCGGGCAGCCGCACCATCTCCCCCGGCTGGCCGGGCAGGTGCCGCAGCCGGGCCAGCACCAACCCGGCCACCGTGGTGTAGTCGCGGGACAACGGAAAGCGCAACCGCACCCCCAGGTCGGGCAGGTCGTGCAGGGGGAAGTCACCGGGCACCAGCAGGGCGCCGTCCTCCTCCCGGATCACCCCGCGCACGTCCCGGTCGGTCTCGTCGTACAACTCGCCGACCACCTCGGCCAGCAGATCCTCCATGGTGACCAGGCCGTCGATGCCGCCGTGCTCGTCGACCGCCAGGGCCAGTTGCTGATGTTCCTGACGGAGCTGACGCAACGCGTCGGCGACCGGCAGGGTCACCGGCAGCAGCACCGGCGAGCGCACCCGATCCCCCACCGACGCCGTGCCGGCCTGCACCAGGTCACGGATGTGCACCACCCCGAGCAGCTCGTCCAGGCCACCGGGGCCGGTGACCGGGGCGCGGGACCGTCCGGCGGCGGCGAGCCGGCGGACCCCCTCGTCGGCGGTCAGGCTGGCCGGCAGCGTCATCACCTCCCGACGGGCCACCAGGATCTCCCGCAACGTCCGACCGGCGATGTCGAACGCACCGGTCAGGATCTCCCGCTGCTGGGCCGACAGGCCGCGCTGGCTGGCCAGCATCTCCCGCAGCTCCTCCTCGGTCATCTCGGCGCGGTTGGCCCGCGGGTCACCGCCGGCCAGCCGTACCACCGTGTCGGTGGCCCGGCTGAGCAGCCACACCGCTGGCCGGGACACCCGGGCCAGCAGGTCCAGCGGGCCGGCGCTGAGCAACGCCCAGCGCTCCGCCCGCTGCATCGCCAGTCGTTTGGGCGCCAACTCGCCGAGCACCAGCGTGACGAACGTCAGCAGCACGGTCACCAGCAGCACCGCAGCGGGGCGGGCCACGCCACCGAGGAAGCCCAACGGACCGACGAGCGGCTCGGACAGCGACACCGCGGCCGCCGCCGAGGCGAGGAACCCGGCGAGGGTGATGCCGAGCTGGATGGTGGCCAGGTAGCGGTTGGGGTCGCGGGACAACTGCACCAACCGGTCCCCGGCGCGCGACCGTCGCCCCAGGCGCCGCAACTGCCCCTCGCGCAGCGTCACCAACGCCATCTCGCTGCCGGAGAGCGCGGCGTTGACAAGCACCAGTACGGCCACCAGCGCCACCTGCACGAGCTGATTACCCATCGCGCACCCCCGTCCGCCGCCTCAGGTCACTCAACCGCAGCGGAGCCGGTCCCGGGTCCGGTTTGCGCCCGCGCCACCGCTCAGTCGACCTCCAGGTCGTCGAGTGAGATGGCGTGGGTCATCAACCAGCGGGCCAGCGCCGACATGCCGAACAGCCAGAGCGGCACCGATTCGGTGGGCCCGCTGGTGGCGTAGATGGCGAACCGCAGATCGGGCGCGCGGTACGCCTCGATCCGCCACCGGTGCTGCCGGTCCCGCCAGACCGCCGAAGGGTCCATTGCGTCACCGTAGGTGACCGCCGCCGACCCGGGGGCCGGTTAGCCCGGCACCACCGTCGTGCCGAGCAGCCGTTGGGCGATGGACACCAGCATGGCGATCCCGATCCCGGCGAGGATCAGCCAACCGAGGCCACGCCAGCCCGAGCCACGGTCGGAGGCCGGCGCTGCCGGCGGTCTCCACACTTCCCGGTACGACCAGGCCAGCACTCCCAGCCCGAACGGCAGCAGCCCGATCCAGAACCAGAACCATCGGGTGCCGGCTCGTGGTGGCGTGCCGTCGACGAGCCTGGTCAGCCACAGCACGGTCAACACGCCGGCGAGCACGGCGGCGGCGTCGGTGATCCGGTGTGCGGCGGCGCCCACCCCGTGCCACGGATCGGCGACGGCGGCGAGCCGCGCGTCCCACCCCGCATTCGGCGACGGGTCCGGCTCGACGCCTGACGACTCCGGGGCGGGCGGGTCGACGTACGCGTACCGGGTCTGGCCGCTGGGCACGGTCCAGGCGAGCATCCAGCCGTTCACCGCGTACTGAGGCCGCGGACGGCTGCCCCAGTAGGCGTCGTCGTCGACCCAGCCGTTTGCCCGTTGGAAGGTCACCACCCGGCCGGCCGCGAGATCCCGGTCGAGCTGGGCCTGCGTCGACTCGCGGGGCTCCACCCACCAGGCCAGGGATGCCCACAGCACCCAGAGCACCGGCAGCCCCCAGCGCAGCGCCACCGGGAGGGCCTCGCGCCATCGGCCGCCGGCGCGCCGCGACCGGGTCGGGATCAGCTCGACCATCGCTCTACCGTCGCACCCCGGGACGGTCCTGTCAGCCCCGGCCGGCGCGGGTGGCCACGGCACTCGACCGCCTCAAGCGAAGCGACGTCCGCTACCCGCTTCGTCCTCGACATGTCCGACCTGGACTCCAGACCAGGGCGGAGTGTCGCGGGCTCAGGTGACGACGATCCGGGCGTCGTCGGGCAGTCGTCGGGTCGCACCGCGACGGTCCAGCAACTCCAGCAGGGGCACCGCCACCCGGCGGGTGGTGTCCAACGCCTGCCGGGCCGCGGAGAGCGTGAACGGCTGCGGCAGCCCGGCCAACACCCGGACCGCGTCGTCGAGCGCGTCGGGCAGCAGCACCACGTTGTCGGCCAACCGCAGCAGGGCGCCGGCCCGCACCGCCGCTCCGATCTCCCGGGGACCCAGGCCGAGGTCGACGAGACGGTCCGCCTCGGGGGCGCGAAACGGCCGGTCGCCGTACTCGTCGCGGACCCGCCGCACGGCTCGGGCCACCGGCTCGGGCAACGCGTCGGCGCCCGCCGCGCCGACCCGCCCGGCGTGCATCCGCAACGGCGGCCGGACCAGCGCCTCGACAAGCACCCGGTCGGGCAGGGCGAGGCGCTGGCGCAGCGCGTCCACCGGCATCCCCGGCTCCAACGGGTGCTCCCGCGCGTGGCGGGCGACCTCCTCGGTCACCTGGTCGCCGAGGCGCCGCCAGTGCTCGGGGTCGGCCAGCCAGTCACCGGCCACCGGCGCGGCGTGCACCGGCACGCCCATCCGGATCAACGCGCCGGCCCGGACCAGCCGCCGGCGGCGCAGCTCACCGGCCAGGTCGGGTCGACCGTCCATCCCGGCGAGAACCTGCGCGCGGGCGGCCGCGGCACCACGGCGGGCCAGCGGCGGCGGCGCCACGTCCAGCACCCGTACCCCGCCGGCGACGTGGTGCCGGCCCGGGTCGCGCAGCAGCGCCCGGTCGCCCACCAGCAGTGGCAGCGGGCGCGACAGGCGCAGCCGCACGGTGTCCACACCGAGCGGTCGGACCCGGACCGGCACCGCCGCCGACCCGACGTGCAGGGTGAGCGTGGCCGGCAGGTCGGCGGCCGCGTCGCCGGCGAGCCGGACGTCGACGAGGTCGGTGTGCTGGAACCGGCCCGGGGTGAGCAGCGCGTCGCCGCGGCCGAGCCGGTCGCGGGGCGTACCGCGCAGGTTGACCGCGACCCGGGCCACCGCGGCGGCCTGCGGTCGGGCCTCGCCGAGAGAGTGCAGGCCACGGACCCGGACCGGCTCGTCGGCACCGGCCAACTCCAGCACGTCACCCACCCGCAGCCGACCGGCGCCGAGGGTGCCGGTGACGACGGTGCCGCTGCCCCGCACGGTGAAGCTGCGGTCGACCCAGAGCCGCACCGGGTCGTCCACCGTGGGCGCCGGCAGCCGGGCGGTCAGCCGGTCCAGGGCGGCCCGCAGCTCCGGCAGACCGGCGCCGGTGCGACCGCTGACCGCCACCGCCTCCACCGCGCCGAGACTTGTCGCGCCGATCTCAGCGCGGGCCTGGGCCGTCGCCGGCCCCGGATCGGCCAGGTCCGCGCGGGTCACCGCGAGCAGGCCGTACCCGACGCCGAGCGCGTCGAGCGCGGCCAGGTGCTCGGCGGACTGCGGCATCCACCCCTCGTCGGCGGCGACCACGATCAGCGCCGCCGGCACCGGGCCGACCCCGGCGAGCATGTTCGGCACGAACCGCTCGTGGCCGGGCACGTCGACGAAGGCGATGGTGGCGCCGGAGGGCAGCGTCGTCCAGGCGAAGCCCAGATCGATGGTCATGCCCCGGCGGCGTTCCTCGGCCCACCTGTCGGGCTCCATCCCGGTCAGCGCCCGGACCAGCGTCGACTTGCCGTGGTCGACGTGTCCGGCGGTCGCGACGACGAACACCCTCAGTCGTCCCCGGGCACGCGCAGCACGGCCACGCGGACCGCCTCGTCGGCGTCGGCGGGCACACAGCGCAGGTCGAGCAGGAGTCGGCCCCGCACCACCCGGCCGAGCACCGGCTGGTCACCGGTGCGCAGCGGAGCGGCGTAGCGCTCGGGCAGGCTCAGCGCCCACGAGTCCAACTCGACACCGGGGGCCCCGCCGCCGCCGACCACCGCGACGGCCGGCACCACCTCCGCCTTACGGCCGTCCGCGCCGAGCCGGTCGCGCAGCCGCTCCACCCGCTCGCGCAGGGCGCCCGGATCGGCGTGCAACGCCGTCCGGGTGGGGGTGTCCGGTCGGTGCAGGGTGGCGGCGAGCGCGGCCAGGGTGAGCTTGTCCACCCGCACCGCCCGGGCCAGCGGGTGCCGGCGCAGCCGGTCGACAACCGCGACGTCGCCGAGCAGCAACCCCGCCTGCGGGCCGCCGAGCAGCTTGTCGCCACTGGCGGTGACAAGCGCCGCCCCGGCGCGCAGAGTGCTCGTCGCGTCCGGTTCGTCGGGCAGCAGCGGATCCGCGGTGAGCAGGCCGGAGCCGATGTCGGCGACCACCGGCACGCCGAGGGTGGCCAGTTGACGCACCGGGGTCGCCGAGGTGAAGCCGGTGATCTGGAAGTTCGACGGGTGCACCTTGAGCACGAAGCCGGTCTGCGGGCCGAGCGCGGCGGCGTAGTCCGCGAGCGTGGTGCGATTGGTGGTGCCCACCTCCCGCAGGCGAGCACCGGTGCTCTCCAGCAGGTCGGACAGGCGGAAGCCGTCGCCGATCTCGACGAACTCACCCCGGCTGACCACGATCTCCCGACCGGCGGCCAGGGCGGTGGCGGCCAGCACCAGCGCGGCGGCGCCGTTGTTGACCACGTGCACGGCCCCGGCGTCGGGCACGGCAGCGGCCAGGGCGTCGAGCGCGTCGCGGCCACGGCGGGCCCGTCGGCCGGTGCTCAGGTCCAACTCGACGTCGGTGTGCCCGGCGGCGGCCACCACCGCGGCGACCGCGGCGGGCGACAGTGGCGCCCGGCCCAGGTTGGTGTGCAGCACGACGCCCGTGGCGTTGAGCACCGCGCGGGGGCCGGGCGCGGGCAACGCGGCGACCGCCGCGTCGCGTACCTCGTCGGGGTTGATCTCGCCGCGGCGGGCCCGCTCCTGGGCGCGGACGACGACCGCCTTGACCTGGTCGCGGCCCAGCGTCGCGCTGGCCGCGGCCAGCAGCGGGTCGGCGAGCAGCGTGTCGGTGCGGGGCACCCGGCGTCGCGGGTCCACCGGCCCGTCGCCCATCGCGTCATCTCCTGCTGCGGTTTGGCGGAGACGGACGGGAATCGAACCCGCCTGGCCCGGGTCCCGGACCACTCCGGTTTTGAAGACCGGGAGGGGCACCAGCCGCCTGAACGCCTCCACCGGACATTCGATCACACCGTGGGCGGGGCCGCCCGATCAGCTGGAAGATCCATGCTGGTTCGTCGGGCGTCGGCCCGCTCGCGCTGCGGCACCACCGTGTACCGAGGGTCGCGGGCGGAGGCGACGCCGCCGTAGAAGATGCCGAACCGGGTCAGCGCCGACGCCGCCAGCAGCGCGGCGCCGGACAGCGCGCTGACCGCCCGGCTGCGCCGGCCGAGCAGCACACCGGCGACCCCACCGGCGGTGAGCAGCCGACTCGCGCGCAGCAGCCGACCGGGCCGGCCCCGCCGGTAGGGCTCGCTGAGCAGACCGAGGCGGGTCTCCACCCGGTGCGCGCCGTACAGCTCCAGGGCCGCGCCGGCCACCGCCATCCGGCGGGCCGGCCCCGCCTGGGCCGGCGGCGCGGCGAGCAGACCCACGCCGGCGCCGCTGGCCAGCGCGCTGCCCGCGAAGATCACCGGCAACTCGGGGTACGCCTCGTGCCACGACGGCACCGCCGTGTCGGCGAGCAGGACCCCGGTGTACGTGGCCAGCGCCGGCGCGGTGCCGGCGGCGAGCAACCCGGCGGCGTGCCCGATGGGCGGCAACGCGCGGCCGGCCAGCCCGAGCAGGCCGTGCCGGGGCAGCACGCCGGCGGCCTCGGCGATCGCGGCGACACCCGCCGCCGGCCCGTACGCGGTGAGGATCCAGGTGCCCATCGACATCGGCGAGGTCGGCTTGGCCACCCGGAGCATGTGGTGGAACCGCGCCGGTCGGCCCAGGTCCCTGATCAGGAAGACGGCGCTGGCGCTGACCGCGGCCAACGCGGTCACCCGACCGGCGCGACGCAGCGCCGGCCGCCCGGTGAGCTGCCCACCCGCGGCGAGCAGCGACGAGCCGGCGGCCACCCCCCCGGTGAACAGGTACGCCGCGATGTCCCACTTCCAGACCGGCGCCTTGAGGATGGGCCGCCCGTAGTACGACGTGAACTCGGCCTCCGGCACCCGCAGCTCCTCGCCGCCGCGTCGCCCGCCCCGCCGGCCGGCGGACCCCCGCCGCGGCGAGGTCAGCTCCGCCCGAGAGTCCGCGCCCACCGCTTCCCGCCGCACCCCCGGACCACCCGACCGGTCGCTGCCGGCGGCGGATGGGTCGGTGCCGGCGGCGGCCGACGGGTCGGGGCCGGCGCTGGTGAGTCGGTCGCGGAAGCGGCGGAAGCGGTCACCCATTTCGGGGCGCTGCGCGCTCACGAGGAACCTCCGACGAACGCGGCGACGGTCGCCGCCGCCATGGCGAGGGCGGCGAGGCCCGCGCGTTTCCACATGGCCGGCAGGTCACGGGTGGTCACGACCGGGTCGGGTGGCAACCCG